>CAYRRP010000020.1:0-2575 GCA_964426735.1 uncultured Candidatus Saccharibacteria bacterium | reverse complement strand
ACGCAGCAGATGAAGTTCTTCCCGCAGCAAATTCACGTCCTGTTCCATTCTGCTGTACGTCGGTGCATTCTCATGCGCAAGATCGTTGCGTCCGGCCCCTTTTACTTTCACTCCTGTGCTGCTCCCTGAAACAAAATCGTGTTCCAACACCTGTGAAATCGTGTTTAACAAGTCAATATCCAGACTTTTACGAGTGAATATGTTGTATGCGTTTTCACGTGATTTGTTGATGCGTCTGGCGAACTCAGTAACCGTCATCCCCCTCTTTTTCAGTAGTTTTTTTATCTCCAGTCCGTAATGATAAGCCATGCTCAAAGGTGAGACAAAGGGGGTTTAGCCATTTAAAATTGTATGGTGTTTTGATTTTACAAAAACGGTTGTATAATTGCACATGTATAGTATCGTTTACAGGACCCTAAACCGGCTCTTCATCCCCCGGAGAGCTGGTTTTTAAGAAAAGGTCTTGAAAAGGTGTAAAATAAATTTAACAAGGCGGAACCCGAAAAGCCTGAAGAGAGTAGGGGCAAAACAGACCCTAATAATAAACATGAAACATTTATTAATGATTCTCGCGCTATCAAGCGTGGCATTTATGGCTCCTTCATGCAAGAAGGAGGGTTGTACGAATTCAAGTGCGTGTAACTACGATCCTGATGCAGAGAAGGATGACGGATCGTGCGTGAATAAAGGCACGGCCACATTCTGGCAGATAACCAATTCAGGGTACGGTTATACAGATGTAACTGTAAACGGAACTACTGCAGTGATTACGAATGAATACAATAATACACCTTCATGCAGCGCAACAGGTTGTGCAAGTTTCCAATTGTGTCCGGGCACTTATGCATGGACAGCGGAAGAACAGTTCCCGGGAACAACAACGTGGAGTGGCACTGTTACGGTATCGGAAGAGGGTTGTACTACGATGTGGTTGCAGTGATTTTAAATTGACAGAATAGTTAACTACTCAATAATAAGAAGATTAGACAATTGAACTATATGAAAGCCAACGTACTGTTAGTTTTATTATTGACTCTTATTCTTTTTGGATTTCAATCAGCTGTAGATAAATCTGACGCCACCGTTGAAAGAAGAGAGGGTTTATATATCTACATTATGTCCAAGCCCAAGGCGGACAACGAATACCTTGGATCTGTTAAAAAAAATCTGGCTTTGACAGGAGAGCCAGAGGAGATGCTGAATTCAATGATTAAGAAAGTAAAAAAAGAGTATCCGCAAGCCGAAGGAATCATATTCACAACAGTGGCTATGGACAAAGCAGATGCGATAAAATTCAAACCCTAAATAGAGAATCATGAGAAAATTATTCCCGTTATTAATGCTTACAACTGTTTTAGTGTCGTCATGCACCATACACAAAAGACTTTATAGCAGTGGCTTTTACATTGCAGCAAATCAACACCAAAATACTACCAAGAATGCTGCAAGTGTTCGAGACGAATATGAAACTCATCCTGGCAATGATGATGGAGTGCAAACGGATATGACCGATAATGATTCGCCAAAAGCGAATACAGGGGCCGTCCATAAAAGGGACATACCGGATTTTAAGGATGTTGCGATTAAGTGTTCCAGCTTATCATCTCCAGGATCATTCGCCCCCACTAACACGAAATTGAGCACTTGGAAGAAATTCGAGATTAAGCCCAAACAGAGTAAAGCCAAGAATAAGTATGTTCCGGACGAAGGGAAAAGCGGCGATAAGAGCCAATTGGTAGCGTTCCTACTCTGCTTCTTTTTTGGCCTCCTCGGCATTCATAGATTTTATCTTGGATATGTCGGGATTGGCCTCTTAGAGCTTTTCACTTTGGGATGTTTTGGAATCTTAACGCTCATCGATTTATTCCTGATTGCGTTCGGAGTTTTAAAGCCAAAGAACGGGAACTACAAGTAGGACTACTTCGTCAGTCGTGAATAGTTGAAAGATCGGCTTCGGCCGATCTTTTCTATCTTTACGGGAATGGTCAGAATTCTTGGCTTTGTTCTCGTTTCTCTTGTGCTGATCAATTCAATTGAGCTTCACGCACAGGTCCCTGCACCGCCTCAGACTCCTCAAAACGGCTTTCCCGTTCCGCAGTTGCCCAAGAGAATGTGGAATGCCGGATTCAACGTAGGGATGATCGGTTTTGCTCCGCATCAGATGACAAAAATCAGCGGGGATAATCATTTCACGCGCACTACCAATTTCGGAATGGGTGTTGTGAGTGACAATCTCGGACGCAAACGATTATCAATCATTGCGAATACTTCACTCGGAATACACGCAGGAATCACGTATCGATACAAGGGCGGGAAACAAACGGGAGGATTTGAAGTACAGTTTCAGCAGAACAAAGCAACATACACTTTTGTAACGCCGTTTTATTTCACATATCAGCGCGACACATTTGCGCGTTGGGTGATGACGGATAAATATCTCAGTTATGGTGTGTCATATACTCACGCGTTTCGTCGCGGACCGACAGGCCCTTACGCGCACGAGTTCTGGTACACACGCATCGGATTCAGTCAATCGTTTTACCACCGGAACTTCGGACAGATGATCGAATTGGGC
>CAYRRP010000019.1:0-2725 GCA_964426735.1 uncultured Candidatus Saccharibacteria bacterium | reverse complement strand
AGGGAGATGAATTTTTCTTTTTCTTATTTATAAGAAATAAAGGATTACAAATATACATTAAATTTCTTTTTCTGGTAACCTAACAATGCTCATTGTTGTGTTAGCAGCTGACACAGTTTATTAAATCGCTACTCTCACTTTCTTGGTGACAGGCTGAGAACTACTTACCACTTTCCTTACTTTTTTTGAGTTAGTTTTTTCAATCTTTTTATACTGAGAGCTATCTTGTTTCTGTCCGTATGTTTTTCTTGATAGGTCGACTACTGATTGTTGAATATGATCGTTATGAGATATCGAGAAATTAGATGTGACACCGGTAAATGCATCTTGAGGAATAAGAGCATTTATTTTTATATAAAAATTATAAGAAGGCAAGTTCGATATCTCATTCTTTTCGACATGTGGAGTAAGTAGTGGTAATATGATCGCTTCATCACTCGGATTACTTGTTCTGAATGAAATGACGGTTCCGACATTGGCAAGTATGACTTTCAATAAATCCTTATCTTCAATCTGAGATACGGTCTGGTGAGCGAGAATTGTATTTAATCGATATTTCCGAGCTTCAGATAATATTTGAGCAAAAGTCATAGTAGCAAAGTTCTGAAACTCGTCGATATATACAAAGAAGTCGGTTCTTTTGTCCTGCGGAATATGTACCCGATTGAGTGCTGCAAGTTGCAGTTTTGCAACAATCAAGCTCCCTAAAAATGATGAGGTATCTTCTCCTATTTTTCCTTTGGAAAGATCACAAATGAGAATTTTTTTTGTATTCATGATATTTTCAAAGTCCAGCTTACTTTCTTTTTGATTTAAAATATTGCGAGTCATTGACGTTGTGAGAAATCGACCGAGCTTGTTTGTGATTGGAGAAATGAGCTCAGCCTTTTGGTAACTTCCAAGCTTCTCAAACTCCTGCTTCCAAAAATCTTTCAATATCTGATCGGTAAGAGTTTCTACGATCTGTTTTCTATATCCTGCATTTGTCAAAAGCTTATAAACAGTGAATAATGTAGGCTTTTCGACTTCAAGAGCCGTTAGTACGGTATTTCGAAGCACATGCTCCATTCGGGGCCCTGAGTATCGTGCAGGATACAATTTATGAAAGACAGAGATCAGGCTAGACACAATTAAATCTTTTTCGCGGTTTAATTCTGTCTCCGATATATTCTGTGCAAGCTCCATTACATTCAGCCCAATTGGATGTTCAGTATCGTATGGATTGAAATATATTACATCCTTCATTCTCTCCTCTGGTATTACTCCAATCAGCCGCTCTGCCAGATCTCCATGCGGATCAAGCACTGCAATTCCTTTGCCATTCTTTATATCTTCATAGATCATTTGTAGCAACAATGTCGTCTTACCAGTACCGGTTGCCCCGATTACATACATATGTCGTCGCCTCTCCTCAAGTGTCAATCCTACCGGAGTTGTTGTCTCTCCGTAAACATTATCTGCAAATATGATATCTAAATCTGCATCAGATTTTTTTAAACTTAAAGGAGCGGGCAACCTCGGGCTCTTATTTTGAAGCAAGTCTTCTGTTTTGGTTGTGTTGGTATAGGGAAAATGATACAGTGATGACAATTCTGAAGATGAAAGAATCAGATTATGAGATAACGATAGTAGTCTATTTTTAACAAAGTAGTATCTAACCTTATCGAAAAATTTAATTTTTATATGCGTAAAAAGAGTACTATTGAGTTTAATCATTTGTGACGGACTGGTAAAGGCTTCGAAAGAGGATATTAACCCTTTTATACGTTTGTTTCTCTGTTCCTTAGTTTCAGATTTGACTAATAACCTAACAGAAGCTTCAAAAAGCGGTTGGTTAATTTTGTTATCTATCGCTTTATACTGAACCTGTTTAGCGCTGCTCAGTTCACTGATTCTCTTTTTTTTAGAACGGTAGAAAATTTTCAGCAAAAACCACACAAACCCAGTATTAATTTTGTTAATAATATCTTCATTATTTAAGATCATATGTTTGATACTCTCGATTTGATCCGCTATATGTGAATGAGTAGTAGCTAAAATCGGACTACTCACTATTTGCATTGCTATTAGTTCATTCAGATCTAATTTCGTCATCTGGGCAGTAAGATAAGCAATCGGATCAGACTCTTTGAGTAATGACTGTTCCTGAAGTGGATAAATATATGCCCGAGCTAGTCGTAATTCCCTTATGTGAAAGTTCTCATTTTTAGAAGGTAGATAATCTGTATTTTCCTTGATCTCTATAGAAGGCACGTATGCCAGCAATGTTTTTTTGACTATCGTAAGGTCTTCGATTGGAATGCGAAGTATATATCTAATTCCTTCTTCTCTTGTCGATGTAAGCTCAAAACTTATAGTCCGTTTTACTCCGAATAGCCTACTTATCAATGAAATCGGCCTCTGTATCGCATGAATTATGGTGAAAAGCTGTTCAGTTGAGAATGAAGTTCTTGAGCTTTTATAGGAGGGTTTTACTTCGATAAATATGCAGGTTTGATTAATAGAAACTAAGAAGACTATAAGTTTAATAATAACGATATATAAGATATATATTCCTATTGAAAATAGTAGTACTTTTAGACCTCCAATGGAGGTTATAAAGTTATATATAACTATTATATAGTCAGGGAGTATTTCTTTAGAATTTATTGTTTCCAGCATAATGATGGGATAAAACAAATTATTGATCTGGAGTATAGCAAAGCCTATAGGAAAATGGAAGAGG
>CAYRRP010000018.1:0-2950 GCA_964426735.1 uncultured Candidatus Saccharibacteria bacterium | reverse complement strand
TTCCGCATGTGCTCGTGTCGTTACCCAAACTGTAGCTCGGTGGTGTGTTCAGTGTAACAGTGATATTATCATTACCTATGCATCCAAGCGGGGTTTGCACGGTTACAGAATAGCTGCCGCTCTGTGTAATTGCGAGTTGCTGAGTTCCTGCTCCGGTACTCCACAAATACGAACTTCCCGGATTCCCTGCATCAATAGTGAAGGATGTTGCGCAAACAGTAGTATCAGCACCAAGATTCACCGGTACTGAACCGGCGACATTAACGATAACGGGAACATAGGCACTGTTACAACCACCATTAACTCCGGCGACCCAGAATGTATCCGGTCCGGCCACTGTAAATACCGGCGTTGTGAAAGTTGGTCCGGTTCCCAATGGGGTGCCGCCTGTTGCTGAGTTATACCAGGTGAGCGTTCCGGTTGAACCCGATGCTGTAAGTGTTGCAGTGTTGTTTACACACGCATTTACAGGTGAACTTGCCGTAGGGCTCGTCGGAATTGTACAGAATATCGCGCCGTAATCTTCAACCTCACCGAAAGATGCTGTTACACATGGACCGGTAGGAACACTTGCATAAGTACAAATCACGCGCATCATCGAAGCTCCGGTCGCTGTTAACGGGACTGTAATTGAGCCCGTAAAAGCGGAAGTTGATGAAAATCCTGAATTCCAGGCATCCTCACCAGCGTCCAGAAAATCTCCGTCATCATTATAATCAAGAAAAATGCGGAAGCCCTGACCGAAAACCGTGCCGGCCTGAACAGTAAAGTTAAATGTGCCGCCCGGAGCAATGGTTAGTATCTGAGTTGCGGAGAAATCCGTGTAGTTATTCGGAGCCACTCCGTTGCAACCGCTGGCGTTGTTCGTGACATTTGTAACGCCTCCCGTTGTAGAGAAGTTATCAATGTAATCACTGCTGGAACAGGCAAATGAATAAGTAGGCAAACATGATTGCGCACGTACAGAATTCATTAAAGTCACAACAGCAAGTACAGAAAAAATTGCAGCGTAAATTTTCTTCATGATTTTCAGATGTAGTAGTTCGCTAATTTACAAAAAAGGGTCGGCTTTTCGCCGACCCTGTAATTTTAGCTGTTAAGTTCTACTTCTGAACCACGATTTTGTGTACTGCTGAACCGTCAACTGTGGTGATACGTACGAAGTACACCCCGTTGGACAGGTCCGTTGAACCGACCTCATTGCGGTAGCTCGTGATGCCGTAACGCTCCTCACTGCTGATGATGCGACCCGTTACATCGGTAAGATCTACTCGAACATCTTTTGCATTCGTAAACTCGAAGCTTACCGTGAACACTCCGTCGTTAGGGTTAGGATAAATACTCAGCGTGTTCGCAAGATCCGCATCTGCAATGCCCACTTGTGTAATAGTGATCGTCTGTGTATATGTGCTCGTTCCGCAAGGACCTGTTACAGTCAACGTTACTGTGTAAACACCGTTCTGCGTGTACACGTGTGACGGGTTCTGCAAGCTGCTCGTTGGTGATGAATCACCAAAGTTCCAGCTGTACGTTACCGCCCCACTCGACTGGTTCGTGAACTGCGCGGTTACACCGCTCAGCGTGTAGGTAAACTGTGCTGTTGTTGCTGGCAATACGTTTACGATTACCACATCGCTCGCCTGACATCCGTTTGCATCGGTACCCGTTACATAGTAGGATGTAGTTGTTGTTGGTGATACTGTGGTGCTCGAGCCTGTCTGGTTGTTACTCCACAGGTACGTTACCCCGCCTGTTGCGCTTAAGGTGGTTGGTGTGCCGGAACAAATGGAGGTCGTTTGTGGTGTTGCGGTGATAACCGGCGGTACGTTCGTTGTTACCGTAATCGTATCGCTGTCTGCGCAGCCTGATGGATCGGTTGCTGTTACTGAGTATGTTCCGCTGCCTACTGTTACACTCTGGCTCGTTGCGCTTGTGCTCCACAGGTAGGTGCTGCCAGGGTTGCCTGCATCAAGAATCACTGTCGCAAGACAGATCGATGTATCCGGACCAAGGTTCACTACCGGCTGGTTGTTGATCGTTACTACAACTGTGTCTGTGCCTGAGCAGCCAGCCTGTGTCAATACGTTTACTGCGTATACGCCGCTTGTGCTTACTGTTGTAGTTTGTGATGAGGTGCTGTTCGACCAGAAGTACAAGGATCCCGGGTTACCCGCATCCAACGTTGCAGTGCCGCCGCACTGAACGATATCCGGCCCAAGGTTCACTGAAGGTGCCGGACTCAATGTCACTTCAACGGTATCGGTCAGTGCGCAGCCATTAGCATCTACTACCGTTACTGCTACTGTATCATTACTGCTGATCGTCTCGTTCTGGCTTGTGCCGCCGGTGCTCCATGCATAGCTAACATAGCCGCTGCCTGCATCCAATACTACGTTCGTTCCGCATGTGCTCGTGTCGTTACCCAAACTGTAGCTCGGTGGTGTGTTCAGTGTGACCGCAATGTTGTCGTTGCCGACACATCCGGAAGGAGCCTGAACTGTTACTGAGTAATTCCCGCTCTGTGTTACGGATATTTGTTGTGTACCCTGAGCAGTATTCCACAGATATGCGCTGCCCGGATTTCCTGCATCAAGCGTAAATGCAGTTCCGCACAATGTCGTATCCGGACCCAGGTTCACCGTCGGAGCCGGCAATACAGTAACCTGCACCACGTCTGTGGCCGAACATCCGTTTGCATCCGTGATTGTTAAAGTGTAAGTAATGCTTGAAGTGACTGTTGTTACCGCAGATTGGGCCGCATTAGGTGTGGAAAGATTTGTTGTCGGAAGCCAGGAATAACTGTAAGGAGGAAGTCCTCCGGATCCATTCCCAGCAATACCGATAGTTGTCGGGTTGCCGTTACACTCTGAAGAGTCTGCCGCAGCTGTGAGCGTAGGCGCACCGGAACCGGCAGTAACTTGCGTCACAGTTACATTGGCAGCCAAAGATG
>CAYRRP010000017.1:0-3727 GCA_964426735.1 uncultured Candidatus Saccharibacteria bacterium | reverse complement strand
TCAGTGGTGCCTATCTCAGTGGTGCCTATCTCAGTGGTGCCTATCTCAGTGGTGCAAAAGGACTGCCTGTCGCACCAGTAGTCGAAAACATCGACGCAAAAATTCTTGCCGCAATCGAATCTGGCGGCACGCTCAAAATGTCTGCTTGGCATTCGTGCGAAACAACACATTGCCGCGCGGGCTGGGCGATTCACTTGGCTGGCGAAGCTGGCTACGCACTGGAAAAACAAACATCGTCGTATCTAGCGGGCCGGTTGATTTACGAAGCATCTCGGCCAGGGGTAGCGTGTCCAAATTTCTTTGCATCGAACGAAGAAGCGTTGGAAGATTTGCGTAAGGCGGCGGGGGTGGGAGGATGAAGATTACCAAAAACGTATGGCACGATCACGATGGCGGTCCTTGTCCGGTGGATGGTGATTTCACTGGCAAGCTGCTTGTTATTCAAAAGCGTTACGGATTGTTTGATGTGTTCCGTGATCCGTTTAAGCTCATCAATTGGCGTCACGGATTTATGGGTTCGAAAACACACCCAACAGATATTGTCCGTTACATGGTCATAGATAGGCCAGAGAAGTCGGCGGGGGTGGGAGGATGAGCGAATGTCTTCAATACCGAGATTCTGGTGAGTCTTGTATCGATGAATCAGGCACCACGACGCTATGGGTTTTGCGGCGTCCAATCTCTCACACCTATTTAAGCCTTGTTATTCCAAAGCCAACGGTAGAACACAATAACGGCAAGCCTTTGCGAATATCAAAGCCTGTTGACCGCAACCAACCTTGCCATTGTGGTAGTGGTCGCAAATACAAAAAGTGTCATGGGAAACGGTAAGACAATGAAATCGATCATCTTCACCAGCGACAATCCGGGAAAAGTTCGTGACGGGAGCAAGACGCAGACGCGGCGAGTTGTCAAGCAATCCTTGCCAACTGAAACGACAGGTGTTTTCTGGGACATCTTCGCTGAATATTGGGTGGCCACGGATGGCGTTGACAGACTCTTAGAACCTATCAAAAGTCGGTACGGAGTTGGCGATGTTCTCTACGTCAAAGAGGCGTGGTGTGAATTGGTCAAAGAGCATCGACCGCCACAGTTTGCCTACAAGGCCGATATGTCAATTGATGGAGAAGAATTCAGACAAGAGTACATCAAGGCTGGCTACCCGTACAAATGGCGTTCTCCGTTATTCATGCCTCAATCCGTAGCTCGCACGTTCATCGAGATAACCGGCGTCAGGTGTGAGCGGGTGCAAGATATCAGCGAGGACGACGCAAAGGCGGAAGGCGTAGACGATGTTCAGCTTCTATTGTCCGATGGACTCTACGAACAATCAGTATCGGCAGTTGAGCATTTTGGACGCAAATATGTATTTGGATTGCGGTGGAACGAAATACACCACAAGACCAAACAACACACTTGGTCCGCTAATCCGTGGGTTTTCGTTTACGAGTTTAAGAGGGTGGAAAAATGAGATTAGACGTGATTAAAAAGAATGGATTCCCGCAAGAGACTTGTTTAGTTTGCGGCGGTGACGGATGTGAACATTGCGACGAAGGAGTGTTTACGCAAAGAGTAAAACCAGATTGGATTCCGCCCGCAATTCCGGAAGGTTGTCGATTAGTCGCTTACGATGACGTTGACACATGGTATCTCGACGTGTTGGATGAAGACGGAGAATCGGTTCAAGTGGTCGAATGGCCGTTTCTGAGTCAACTCGCCACATCAGAACACTTGAAGACACTTGGCTTTAAGATTGAGTGGTAGCTAAATGAACTGGCAAAAACACAACGGCACATCGCAACCAACCGACGACAGCAAACAGGTCTTAGTCCGTCGCAGTGATGGCTCATACGATTCAGGCAAGGCGTCTGAGTTTCGATGGGAGCGAAGGTATCTCGGCGGTGATGCTAGGGACATAACGGATTGGTGCGAGATCCTGGAGCCTAGTTATTGGGTTCGAGTTGGGCGACACCCAGAGACTATAAAATTTACCGCGCCATTAACACCGGAATTGGCTAAAAGTATTGCTGATATTTATGGCATCGCAAAGATCATCGACGAACAAACAAAGGCACAATAATGACAACGGCTGAAATCGTCAATCGAATCGTCGAGTGGTTTCCAGATGCGCAGTTCGGATACATCGGCGAACAGTCAATTTATGTTGCGGTGCGATTGCACTACTACCATATTCAACATCGCGACCACGACGGCTCGGCCAAGTTGAAGGTTGTCGAAATCGATTTTCATGAATCGGCATTGGCAAGCCAGTCTCAAGCAGATTGGTTTCGCGATTTCCTCCAAGGCGTCAAACGCGACGATCTTGGCCACGTGGTCGAGCCCAACGAGATTCCCTGGTAGGACTTCCACCGTCACGGAAAAGGATTGAGACGAAGAAATGAACGAAGTTGTTTACAGAATTGCCAAGTGGGACGAGGTGTTCGAGAGAAGCGACACCAGGAAGGTCCAAAGAATGAATTGGGTGGCATTACCAATCAATTTCTCATCGCATGGCTACCAGTGCCTACTCGATGAGTTTGGCGATGAATCACCGTCAATTTATGGTGCCTGGTGTGCCTTGGTTTTAATAGCTGCTTCCTGTACCGTCAGGGGCACGCTATGTAACAGCCGAGGCAGGCCGCTCCCTCTCACGCACCTAGTTCGACTGTCGGGATTTCCTCCCGATGTGTTCCGGAAGTTGATGGAATGGGCCTCCCGAAACGACGTCCAGTGGCTCGAAGTTGTGGATCAGGAAGAACTGCTCAAACTCATCACCGACAACGGCGTACCGACCGCCGAAGGTGGTTGCCCTGCGGTCGAAAATACCGATTTTCCCGCAGAAAAACGCAGTTCCCGAAAACCTCCCGACGATTTCCCAAAGCATCCCGACGTATCGGGAAATCATCCCGACTACAGGACAGGACAGGACAGGACATTACATAACACGACAGGACAAGACAAGACCGGGGGATCGTCGTCGGTCGGTCGGTCGTCGGGGGAAATTGTTTTGTCGGAAATGACCACCGAGCGTCTGCTGGCCGTCGACAAGTCCGCAGTTGAAAAAGCCTGCCAACAGATCGTCAAATCGTTACCGTTTCAGATCGAAAACGAGAAACTGGGTCGCATGGTCAGGGTCGGGATTGCCTCTGGCGTTCGATCGCAAATGCTTGAGACATGCAAGGTTGTTGGGAGTCCAAGTATCAATCGACCTAGAGCCTACTGGGACAAGTCCGTTCAAAAGATGGTCGAGGAGGCTGGGTTTGATTACGTCAAGGCGATCGAAACACTGGAGCGGCTCGCGAGCGCCTCCAAAAAGACGTCGCTTGATGCAGCTAGTGTCGCAAAAACGTGCCAAAATTGAAGGTTATTTCGATGATCAACGCTGAAAACACGCATGGAATCGATGTTATTTACGAGCAGAATCGATGTTTTTCGATTAAACACGCTCAAAAACACGGCAAAAACCACATGTTTTGCGGTTGTTTGGGTCTAGAAACTGACAAAAACCGGCCAAATATGAGAGAAAACAGCGGTTTCGGCCTCAAAAACACGGCAAAAACGGGGCAAAAATCGATGAAAAACGCGATGTTTTCGGGCCAAAAACTGCAAAAACACGGCATTTTCGATATGTGCCTTGGGGGCGAAAGTGCGAAAAACGCGGGGTTTTCGAGGGTGCCCGCCCCCTTTAGGTACTCCTTGGAATGGGTTCCATCGGGGGTTTGATCAT
>CAYRRP010000016.1:0-4414 GCA_964426735.1 uncultured Candidatus Saccharibacteria bacterium | reverse complement strand
CTGCTTGGTTGGTGACCACGTTTCCGGTGGTGCCGGCGTCGGAGAGCCAGTAGACCGCTTTGATATTGTCAGTGGTTGTAGCGGCTGCAATTGTTGTACCGGTTGTAACAAAATCAGAATAATTAATGCCTTTCACAAGATGGAGACCTCCGTTTGCTGCTGTTGCATTGGTTGCGGTAATTGCAAAACGAAGCTCTTCGATGACATAAGTGCTTCCTGCGGAAATCGTACCTGCAGAAGTTGCAAGGGTAATACCTGTATCACTTCCAATTGCTGAAATAACATACCATGTACTAATCTGTGTGGGGTCAGTTGAACCAAAACCAATACGTGCACCAACTGCAATTCCTTCATCTTGAAATAATGTGTCTGTGCCAGTGACCGCTGTTCCAGAAACTTCAACAGTACCAGTGGTGTGTAGGTAGCGAAGAGCTCTAAAACCTCTTAGTGTATGAGCTGTTGCTGAAGTAAGTGTTGCATTAATAAAACCTTTCCAGGTATATGTAGATGTATTTTTATTGTATTCATAAAAAGTAATTCTTCGTCCTGAAACTGCAGTTGCTAAGTTTTCGATACTAAAAACCCAATCAATAGTAGGGCTAATGGTAAGTGCATGAGGATACATCACGGGTATGTTTGCAACAATCACATACGCTGTCCCTGCGACGATTGTGCCAGCTGAAGATCCGAGAGTGATACCTGTTGTTGATGCACGAGCAGAAATACTATACCAGGCAGTAACTTTTGCTGGATCTGTTGATCCGAAACCAATCAGCATACCAATCATTGAAGTTTGAAAGTTTGTACTTGTTCCGGTGACGGCAGTTGTTGAAACAGCTACAGTGCCAGCAGTATCAACCACTTCTTGGATTGGTCTAGTGAGCCCGATTGGAACAGGTCCAACATAATTATCCTGAGGTGCACTGCCTGTTTGTTGTTTGATCAAAGAACCAATATTTGTTTTGGTTGTATCATATGACGTGATTGCAGTGGTCGATCCTGTGAATTTGTGTTTTATAGCTCGAAATGCCATGGTAATTTAATAATCTTGTGTAAGTAATGCTCGTACGCGGATATCGTCGGTCAGTGATGTAGGGGTATATCGTATATATGTCGTCTCATTTGCTTTATCTGTTGTGTTGTATGTCGTCCAGTTGCTTCCTCCATCTGTTGATTTTTCCCAAGTGCCATTTGATGACGAACTTGTCGTATCGGTGAGTAATGACGCACCTGTTTCAGCATTGAAAAGTTCTATTTTCAATGTTGGTACGGTACCTCCAAATGCAGTTGCAAATCTCCATGCAAAGCGTTCATTTGCAGTATCAGAAAGTGTTGTAGATAGTTGGTAATGTGAATCAGTATTTCCATCTTCATAAGTGACGACGACACGCATAAGTCGTGCGGGGACACAGAGTGCACCTATGGTGAAAAACTCAAACATAAATTGAATTGCGTTTGCAGGGGTTATAGCAGAAAGGTCGCCATCATCTCCGAGAAGTGTCCACGAACTTGTTGCATCAGTGTTAATATCAGTGGTTCTATAATAGGTTCGGAAAGATTCAAAAGGGATTTTTAATTCTCCTGTACCAAGATAATGGTCATCACAGATAATAACTTGATCAAATTTGATACATCCAGTCGTTGCAAGCGATGGAGTGATAATCCGTTGGTGATTTGCAGGAGAAGTGAGATATGCATAAGTCCAGTGTGCTCCAAAAGGAAGAGCGTACATTTGGTTAAGTGCTGCAGTGGCACCTCCACGACAGATATGAACAATTCCATTGGCGCTTGCATCAGCTGAAAGAAGTTGAGAGCCTGTATTGAAATGTATCGGAGCCTGGGCACTGTACAGTGATTGATCTTGTTGTTTATCATCAACCCCAAATACATGGTCAAATGGTATCGTATCAGCGGATGGGTAGCGTGTAATGTATTGTCTATACGCTGCTCCGGTAGCAAACGTGGTAATAACAAAACGGTCAATAGAGTCCATGTATTGGATATTCATCATGTTTCCGGTGGCAGGGAATGTATTTGTTCCACCAGGAGGTATTTCTTGACGAATATTTGCTGCAGTAATAAATGTCGTACTTCCTGAAGTGATAGCTGATACGGCGACACAATACAGTCGGGTGAGTGTGACAAAATAGAAATACGATGCTCCAGATCCTGGGCCGTGAGCTGTGGTTGCTATCGTACCATTATTTGCTGATTGGTTCGGTATTGTTCCGGTGACCGCTTGTGTACCGGTAATAACAATATTTGCACCAGCAAGTTGCATTTTACCTGAAGCGACGGTGTTGTTAGAACGAAGATTATATTTATATATTTTTGAGTTGGTGGTGTTTGTACCATCAAGTACGTATGCAAAATGACTTGTTTTACTTGTTTCTGCTTCAACTGCACAACCGTTTGCTGCAGTATTGGTAACTGCTCCAGCACCCGCATCACACAGCCAGTATACTCCTCGTTGGTTATCAACACTACTTGCAATCGAAGGAAAGGTGGTACCTGCGGTGGTAAAGTCGTGATATCCTGCTCCTTTCAGTAGAAACAAACCACCGTTTGTAGTTGTTGTATTTGTAAGGGTTATCACAAAACGAAGTTCTTCTATAACATATGCAGTACCTGCAGGAATAACTCCAGGAGAAGTGGTTATATTTAATGATGTGTTGCTTGCAATACTGCCTATGTGATACCAGCTGGTAATTTGTGTTGGGTCAGTTGAGCCGAAACCAATACGTGGGCCGAGACCTCCGGCAACAGCAGTTGCGTTTGTTCCAGCAGCGATAAGTTCTGAGGTAAATTGAGTACTTGATCCAGTTACGGTACATGAAGCAATAACATATGAAGCACCTGCCGCAATCGCACTTGATGCACCAGATACAGTAATAGAAGTGGTACTCGTAAATGTAATAATCGGATACCAACAGTTGATCTGAGCGACGTTTGTACTTCCAAAACCAATCATCAATCCGATATGAGAAGATGCAAATGTCGTACCTGTTCCCGTAACGACACCAGTGACTGCCATTGCTACAGTTCCTGTGCTGTATACACTCGAAGGTGCTGCAACTGCAACGGTGCCAGTCGTGTGGAGGTATCGGAGTGCACGAAAGCCACGGTTTACGTTTGTTCCGTTTGGAGTTGTTGCAGTAATAAATCCTTTCCAGTTGTATGCAGCTGTAGATTTATTATATTCATAGAGGAAAATACGTTTGGTTGCACCTGTACTGTTTTCAATGAGAAAAACCCAGTCAATGGTTGAACTATAGGTAATCACATGGGGAAATTGCATTGCAACTGCAGTCGACTCTTCCATAGGACGAGCAACATTTACAGGAAATGGCCCTGCAAAATTATCTTCAGGATTAATTCCTGATTTTTGTACCATCAGAGTACCCAAATTTGTTTTGGTTGAGTCATATGAACTAATAGGGGTAGTTGTTCCCGTAAAGCTATGTTCAATTGCACGTAAAGACATACTTAATACAAAGTTAATAATGACCGGATCTTAATATTGTCAGGCAATGTTGCGGGAGTATAGCGGATATAAGTCGTCTCATTACCTTTGTCAGTGGTATTGTATGAACCCCATGTTGTCCCATCAGTTGTTTTTTCCCAGGTTCCCGCAGGGGTTGCAGAATTATCATCAAGAAGGAGTCCTCCAGTTACTGCATCAAAAAGTCGTACTCGTAATGTTGGAACAGTACTTCCAAATGCAGTTGCAAAACGCCATGCAAATTGTTTACTTGCTGCTACGGTCTTGCCACTTGATGGTTGGTAGTGAGGATCTGTCGAGTAATCTTCATAAAGTACTGCTAAAGACATAATTCTTCCTGGTACACACAAAAGACTGATGGTAGTGAATTCAAACATAAATTGAATGTTTGCTGCAGGGGATAGTCCAGTAAGGTCACCATCTTCGGGAAGTTGAGTCCATTCGCCAGAGTTGTCAGTAATACCATTGGTACGATAAAAAGAGAATATAGAAGCTGTAGGAATTCGAAATTCTTCACTACCAAGATGATCAACTACAGAGATAAGCATGCGTTTAAATGATACACAGTTTGGTGTAGAGATAGAAGGAGAAATCACTCGCTGGTTTGTGTTCGATGCGTAGTACCAGTGAGCACTCAGCGGTAGTGCATACATTTGAC
Source organism: uncultured Candidatus Saccharibacteria bacterium (assembly GCA_964426735.1). Classification (GTDB taxonomy): domain Bacteria; phylum Patescibacteriota; class Minisyncoccia; order Phycocordibacterales; family DATDWN01; genus UBA910. Next base: position 254 of record CAYRRP010000016.1, on the reverse strand, counting down.
ACAGTGCTGCAGTTGCTCCATGTTTAATAATATGAGCGATACCATTTTCACTCCATACAGAAGTAACTTGGGATGCAGTGTTGAAGTGAATCGGTGCATTAGGATCAGCAAGTGATTGATCTTGCTGTTTGTCATCGAGACCAAAGAAACGATCAAATTGGTCTCCAGAAACTGCAGGGTATCTTGTGACGTAGTGTTTAAACCCCGTCGCCCCCGTCGTCAACACAATCAATCGATCAATCGCATCAGCGATT
>CAYRRP010000015.1:0-4864 GCA_964426735.1 uncultured Candidatus Saccharibacteria bacterium | reverse complement strand
TGCCCCATGGGCATTGGAAAACAACAACGTTCGTGGCCGGCCTCCGCACAACCGGGCATGCAACATGATCTGCTCCCCGGAGACTGGAGCATTTTGAGCTAGAGTTTTCCGCTGTAGGATCCCTGGCTGGGAGGAGTGGAAAACGATGTCAACGCGATCAAATCACAAAGAGCGCTACTTTTGATTGTGTATATTCCTTATTAAGCTTATATTGATGCGGTTTGGACGGAAGCGTACGAGAATTTTCCGGAGCTCTCCCCAATCGTTTTCTCCAAGGGTGTATGACTCCCAAACTAAGGCTGCGCGGAGGTAACTGGTGAAAGGCATAATTCTCGCAGGCGGGAGTGGGACTAGGCTTTACCCACTGACTCTGGCGCTATCTAAACAGTTGCTCCCCGTTTTCGACAAGCCAATGATTTTCTACCCACTTTCTGTCCTGATGCTGTCAGGCATAAGAGACATATTGGTAATATCCACCCCACGAGATCTGCGTCTTTTCCAGATGATGTTAGGCGACGGATCGGCATTGGGGATTAATCTCTCCTATGCGGAACAACCTTCGCCTGGCGGACTCGCGCAGGGGTTCCTTATTGGGGAACGGTTCCTAGAAGATGGACCAGCAACTTTGATCCTCGGGGACAACATTTTCCACGGCGACCAACTGCAGGCGAAGTGCCGCGCCGCCGCCGAAAAGATGTCGGGCGCGACTATCTTCGCGTATCACGTGTCAGACCCGCAGCGCTACGGTGTTGTCTCCTTCGACGCCGAGGGCCGCGCGACCTCAATCGAGGAGAAGCCCGAGAGACCCCGATCCAGCTGGGCCGTGACGGGCCTCTACTTCTACGACGCGGACGTGGTGGAGATAGCGAAGTCGCTAAAGCCCTCACCGCGGGGTGAGCTCGAGATCACCGACGTCAACCGGGTCTACCTGGCCCGCGGCGACCTCCGCGTGGAGAGACTGGGGCGGGGCTACGCCTGGCTCGACACCGGGACCCACGAGAGCCTCCAGGACGCGGGCTCCTTCATCCGCACCATCGAGACACGCACGGGCATCAAAGTCTGCTGCCCGGAGGAGGTCGCTTTCCACGCGGGCTGGCTGGATAGCGAAGCTGTGCTGCGACGCGCTGCGTCCCTTGGCAAGACCGAGTACGCCTCCTACCTGCGTCGCGTTGTTGAGGAAGAGTGCGACGGCCCCGGGGGAGCTTCTGATGGAGGTGCGTGAGCTCGGGCTCGGCGTCAGGGAGATCACGCCGCGCCGCTTCGGCGACGCACGCGGGTTCTTTGCGGAGGCCTGGCAGCGCCAGCGATTCGCCGATATAGGCATTGGTGTCGACTGGGTGCAGGAGAACCAATCCTTCTCGGCCGAAAGATACATTCTCCGCGGCCTTCACCTGCAGGTCAGTCCCATGGCCCAGGCCAAGCTGGTGCGGGTGCTAAAGGGTAGCATCTTCGATGTCGCAGTCGATGTCCGGCCCGGCTCGCCAAACTTCGGAAAGTGGGTCTCCTGCGTTCTATCAGCAGATGCCTTCAACCAACTCTACGTGCCGGTGGGATTTGCACACGGCTTCCTGACACTTGAGCCAGGCGTCGAGGTTTTGTACAAGGTCTCTGCGCCCTACGCTCCCCCATGCGAGCGTGGGATAATATGGAACGACGAGGACGTCGCGATTGACTGGCCGCTGCCTACAGGTGAGCAGCCTATTCTCTCGGACAAGGACCGTGTGGCAATGACCTTGGCTCGCTTCGCGGCCTCGGGTGAAATTTAGTATGGGTAAAATATAATGAAGATCATCGTAACGGGTGGCGCCGGCTTTATCGGTTCAGCCTTGTGCAGACACTTGGTAAAGGACCTCGGGCATGACGTCGTTAACGTCGACAAGATGACCTATGCCGCAACCGAAGGATCGACGGCCCTTCTGCGTGAAGTACCAGCCTACCACTTCCACAAAACTGACATCTGTGACCGCGACGCCATGCTTCACATTATGGCTTCGGAAGACATCGACGGCGTCATTCACCTCGCGGCGGAAAGCCACGTAGATCGCTCGATCGATGGGCCTGGGGCATTCATAGAGACGAACATACTCGGCACTTTCTCCCTGCTTCAGGCCGCCCGCGCCTATTACGACATCCTGCCAGTAGAACGTCGGGAACGCTTCCGCTTCCACCACGTCTCAACCGACGAAGTCTTCGGTGAACTTCCTCTCGAGGGCGGCCTCTTCACTGAAACCACGCCATATGCACCCTCTTCTCCCTACTCAGCATCGAAGGCGGCCTCCGACCACCTGGTGATGGCCTGGCACAAGACCTTCGGCTTGCCCGTGGTACTCTCGAACTGCTCGAACAACTACGGCCCCTACCAATTTCCCGAGAAACTCATCCCTCTCATGATCCTCAATGGTCTCGCGGGAACGGAGCTGCCCGTGTACGGCACGGGCACCAATGTGCGCGACTGGCTGCATGTCGAAGACCATGCCCGCGCCCTCGCCCTCGTTTTCACGCGCGGCAGGCTCGGGGAATCCTACAACATAGGCGGCCGCAACGAGCGCACTAATCTGGCCGTGGTCGAGGCGATCGCAGATCTACTCGATCAGCTGGCGCCGCTGAAAACGGGGGTGCGCCGCAGCCTCATTAAATTCGTAGGAGATCGGCCAGGGCATGACCTTCGCTACGCCATTGATGCGAGCAAGATCGAGCGCGAACTCGGGTGGAAAGCAAAATACACCTTCGATACGGGCCTCCAAGACACTATCGTCTGGTACATGAACAATCGGGACTGGTGGCAGCCGCTTCGCGCGGCACGCTACTCTGGCGACCGCCTGGGGAAGGCCGCGTCCTGATGCGCATACTAGTCATCGGGCGGGACGGTCAGCTATCACATTCACTGGCTGAACAAGGGTCGAAGCGCACTGATCTGGAACTGAAGGCCGTGGGGCGCCCCCAGCTTGACCTCGAGCGACCTGACACAATCGATAACGAGATTGTTGCATTTCGTCCGGATGTCGTCGTCAACGCCGCTGCCTACACTGCCGTCGACAAAGCCGAATCAGAGCCGGAAAAGGCCCTTGCCGTCAATCGCGAGGGTGCGGCAGTGGCCTCAGGCGCCGCTGCAAAGGTGAATTCGGCATTCATTCACATCTCGACCGACTATGTCTTCGACGGCCGTAAGTCAGAGCCGTATGTGGAGGAGGATGAGACAGGACCTCTCAATGTCTATGGCCGATCGAAGCTCGAGGGAGAACGCGCAGTACTTGCCGCTCATCCGCGCGCACTCGTGCTACGCACATCCTGGTTGTTTAGTCCGTTCGGCAGCAACTTCATGAAGACAATGCTCCGCCTCGGCTCGGAGCGGCCAGTGCTGCGCGTCGTTGGTGATCAGATCGGCAATCCCACGTCAGCACTCGATCTCGCTTCGGCGATCCTCGACATTGCACCCGTGCTACAAGAGGAGCCAGGGGGCCTCTATCATCTCTCCGGGGCGGACAGTACGAGCTGGTACGACTTCGCCGACTTCATCTTCCAGGAGGGTAAGAAGCATGGGTGGCCATCTCCCGCCCTCGAGGCGATCCCGAGCTCGGAATACAAAACCCCTGCACAGCGCCCTGACAATTCCAGGTTAAACTGCAATGCCTTTGCAAGTCGCTTCGGTATCACCCTTCGCCCTTGGAATGACGCGGTATTAGAAGTTGTTGCCCGATACATGTCTCGATAGCCTGCGAGAGTTTGAAACCAACTCCGCGGGCACCCTTGTGCTGATTTGAGGCAATGAGAACGGCGGTGGAAAATTAGGCCAGCTCAGACAACACCTTGACCACTTCATTTCCGCCTACAACTTCGGGCGGAGGCTCAAGACCCTCAAGGGGCTCACGCCGTACGAGTTCATTTGCAAACAGTGGACAAAAGAACCTGAACGCTTCAGGTACAATCCGCTCCATCAAATGCCGGGACTAAACACTTTAAGTACGCCAAAGGGCAAGTTGTACGATATAACAGCGCTCTCTACTAATCATCGAAGGGCTCGCGTAAGGTCTTGAGCGTCAATCGCATTCCGAGCAGTGACCTAACATGGTGGGTTCCAGTTGGCCGTGGCCGACGCCACCGCACAGAATCTGCATTCGCGGGTTCCGCCGCAGCGCCCAGCAGTGCTATGAAGCGGATCGGCGCTCAGTGCGGGGAAACCGAGCCTCACTTTCTTGCCCGGCATGATGTAGTACTACTCGATCCGCTGATCCTTCGCCCAGGTGAAGATGGCGTGCGAAGTGAACTCGGATCCATAGCACCTTCGGAGTGAGCGGCTGGAAGGCTGCCGAGCCGGCAGTGCGCGTAGCCCTTAAGGGGCAAGCGCGCACTGCACGAGGCAGCCATGAGCGTTCTGATGTCTCTAGAATGAAGATGTTCAAACCTCTTCTGGAGAGACCGACCATGACCAATCGCGATCCTAAACCTCCTGGGGCTGTACTGGTAGCCTTGGATATTGCCAAGCTGCGTAACGAGGTGCTGATCGAGTTGCCCGGTCAGCAGCGCCGGCGGCGTCTTTCAGTTCTAAACAACCGGGTGGAAGTGCTCCCTCAGATGGGTGACAGCCTCACGCTTGGCGGCGGGCCTCACCATTTTTTTGACAGCAGGTCCTTCAGGGCCGTGTTGTCCAGCATGGCGTCGGCCAGCAGCCGCTTCAGCTTGCCGTTCTCGTCCTCCAGAGCCTTCAGGCGGCGGGCGTCCGAGACGTCCATCCCGCCGAACTTGGCCTTCCAGTTATACAGCGTGGCCTCGGAGACCCCATGCTTGCGCGCCAGGTCCCCCGTCTTGGCACCCGCCTCCTGCTCCCGCAGGATCCCGATGATCTGCTCTTCCGTGAACCGCTTCC
>CAYRRP010000014.1:0-5515 GCA_964426735.1 uncultured Candidatus Saccharibacteria bacterium | reverse complement strand
CCGGTTTATTCTGCAGTGACATCACGTTAAAGGTACTAGTAATTCGCATTTGACAGGCTGCATTCACTTGGGAATTGACCTTATCGGTGGGAAAATTGTTACCTTTCAGAGGTTTAATTTCAGAATATATTAATCCGGTATAATGACAAAGTCTTTCCTGCATATCGCCCTGTTTCTTTTGACAGTATTGCCTGTTTCTGCGCAAACATTTGTAGCACTTCCCAACGACACAATTGAAGGAACATTTCATGTTAATGATTGGGCATCGGATTATATCTATTTGCACAACAATTCTGTTTCATCAGTCAGCCTGAGTTATCAAACCATTTCCAACACTATGACACCTGCCGGCTGGGACGTTGTGCTTTGCACAAACAATGCTTGTTTTCCTTATGTGCCTGTAAGCGGAACATTAGGAACTATTGCATCCGGCGACAGTGCTTATTTTCATTTGCAATGCGGCTTTATGGGAATTGCCGGTACAAAGCAGGTGCGCGTTCGAGTTTATGAAACAAGCAATCCTTCCAATTGCGATACTATTACTTTTCTTTATCACGCAATGACAACAATTGGATTTGCTGATAACGATGCAGAACATCACGGACTCTCGCAGAACTATCCCAATCCGTTTTCAGAGACAACAACAATTGCATATGATCTGGGAGGCGAGTCCGGGCAACTCGTAATTACTGACGTTTCAGGGAAAGTGATTTCAGTTTACGCACTGAATTCTCCAAATGGTCAGATAACGGTCGGAGGATTACTTCCCGGGATCTATTTCTATACGCTGAACAATAATGAAGGCCTGATTGCGCGTCGCACAATGGTTGTTCAGTAAACCTTTTGCGGAATCACCGCAGAAATTCGCATGTCTGATATTGAAAAGTTGCATTTATTATTGCCCGAAGAATTTCTGGCAATAGCATCTCTTGCATTTCTGCGTTTGGATTTGCCGGATCCTGTTGAAGGTGGGAATAAGCGATACAAACTCAAATACAACATTGAGGATTTCCACGCTTCCGGCAGAAAACGAATTCTGACGTTCGGCGGCGCATTCTCCAACCATATTGCGGCAACCGCATCAGCGTGTTCACGATTATCCATTCCTTCCATTGGTATAATTCGTGGAGAAGAATTAAACAGCAGCGCAAATCGTGTTTTACAATTTGCATCAGAGAGCGGAATGGAATTGCATTTTGTGTCGCGTGAAGAATATCGTCGTCGTAATGATTCTGACTACAAACATTCCTTGCAGAAACGTTTTCCTGATGCATTTATAATTCCTGAAGGAGGAACCAACAGTGCAGCTGTTCGAGGCTGCGAAGAAATTCTGAGTGAAGAAACAACTTTTGCCAAGCACATCTTTTTACCTGTTGGCACAGGCGGGACGATATCAGGAATCATCAGGAGTTTGCGGCCGCATCAGAAAGCACACGGTATTGCTGTGGTGGCCAGCGAAGAAACATTGCGTTCTGCAATTACTGAACTCAGCGGCAGCAATGCGGTTGATAAATGGGAGTTGCATTCTCAATACACTTACGGTGGCTATGGCAAAACACAAGGTTTTCCGCTTGAATTCATTAATCACATGAAAACTGCTGGTTTGCCGCTTGACTTTGTTTACTCAGGAAAAGCACTCTATGCCGCTTTGCAAATCATTCAGCAGCGCGCATATAATCCCTCAGAATGTTTGTTCGTGCATACCGGCGGTTATGCTTTCATGCAGTAATCGAAATCACCTGATTTTAACAATCGGGTGTTGATGAGCAGACGAAAACCCCTTACGCGGCGTTGTTACTTCAGGATAGTTTTGCAGTATCCCATGTCAGGCTTGAACCGACATATCGCTTTGCTATTCGTGCTGTTAACCGCAGTGCTGAGCAGTGCTTTTGCACAACCGGCCGAGAAGAAGAACACTCCGGAAGAATACATCAATCTTTATAAGAATGATGCAATCAAAGAGATGCTGGCTTTTCGTGTGCCTGCAAGTATTACACTGGCGCAAGGCATGCTCGAATCGGATTACGGCAACAGTGCTTTAGCGGTTTACGCAAACAATCACTTCGGAATTAAATGCCACAAAGAGTGGACGGGCGAGACTTACACGCAGGACGATGATGAAAAAGATGAGTGTTTCCGTAAATATCCTACGGTGTATGACTCGTATGTGGATCACTCGGAGTTTCTGCGTTCACGACCGCGTTATGCTTCCTTGTTTGAATTGAAAATCACCGACTACAAAGGATGGGCGCATGGACTGAAGGCTGCGGGATACGCAACTGATCCGAAATATGCCACGCGTTTGATTGAATTGATAGAACGTCATAAGCTCTACGAGTTCGATAAGATGGAAGGAATTCCGCCTGTTGCTGCCGAGCCGAAAAGTCCGCAAGGCAACCGAACAGTTGTTACCAATATCACTTCGCGTGAAGTGTACATGAATAACAACCGGAAGTATGTAATCGTGAAAGCCGGCGATACGTTCATGAAGCTCGCACAAGAGCTGGATATGGGTGTTTGGCAATTGTACAAGTACAATGATCTGAACAAGAATTCAACGCTTACTCCGGGACAGATTCTTTACATACAACCGAAACGTGCACGCTCAAATGTTGCAGAGAAACATCAGATGAAACCGGGAGAAACCATGCACGATGTTTCGCAGAAATACGGAATCAAACTGAAGAAACTTTATCAGTACAACAACATGGAACCGGGCACGGAACCGAAAGCCGGGCAGGTTATTTATCTGGAGAAGGCGAAGCCGAGGAGAAAGTAAATCCCGTTCTCAGATCTCGATCAGCATTGCTGAAGAAAATTTCCAATCAGAGTTTTTCCGTTTTCATCTGAAACTTCAGGATGAAATTGTACTCCCCACAAAGGCAAGTTCGTGTGACGCATCGCTTCAATCGGATATTTTTCGGAGTAAGCGAGATGAATGAAAGACGGAGGCAGAGAAATTCCTTCTGTATGATCTTCGGCCATTGCTGTTACTGCTTCCAGATTTCTGAACAAAGCATCCTGCTTCACAATGTGTACAGGAATCGTAGTGCGCACTTCAGGTCCGCGATAAATCTGTGCTCCATGCAGAATGCCCATCACCTGATGACCGAAACAAATTCCCAATACAGGAACGCGTCCTTCTTTCACGCAGGAAAATCTTTCATGATAAGGAGCGTGATCTACTTCCGTCAGAAAAGTGGGTGAACCGCTGAAAATGATACCGCGTTGCTGACCGTATTTCTCAGAGGTGAAATCGTTCCACTTCACTTCTTCGCAATCGTGCCCAAGTGCTTTTACCATGGACAGAATATGCGGTGTTTTGGTTGATCCGAAGTTGATTACTGTGATCATGATACATTCTTTTTCTTCGTGATGTTGATGGTAAGAAGAACAATTCCCAATACTAATGCAGTAACAACAATCAGTGTAAACACTCCAAACTGAAGGATTGGATCATCAACAGAGGATTCAAATTTAAAGGGATTCGAAAAGGAATGAGGAGTCAGTTTCTTGGTTAAACTAGACTGCGAAAACTTGCGAATCTTTTCGAAATACAATTCGCTATTATTTATAGCCGATAAAAATTTGCATGTACTTGTTTCTTGTTTATGGCATAGAATTAATGCCTGACGAGGAGACAAGCTGGAGTCTGGACTTATATGATAAATAATTAATTGGTTTGAAATATCCACATAACCTACTTGAGGATTTGCCCCCCAAACATCATCCAAGTTCAAATTGTCCATCAGTTGAATTACATACATAATTGGATGGGAGTTAAATGTCGGAATACTATTAGGTATGTTATGATAAACTAATATGTTCTCATTTGATTGAGACCAGCCGTCAATAATTAAAGAACCACACGTTTCAACTATTGAGTAGATTGAAACTACAGTTTCTGAGTTAGGCGAGATTTTGTTTTGCCAATAGTTCCACTTCGTTACTGGAGAGTAACTTTCTGACATAGATCGGGGTACCCGAAGTACTTCGCATTCTTCGGAATCCTGATAAACAGCAAACTGAGTTGAGTCGTGAAAGCAGATTTCACAACACCCGAAGAATCCCGATTGCGCACGTTCGCAATTATGTGCGGGCATCCAGCCGTCAATTTCCAGTGTATCATCAGATAGATTTGCGATTCGGTATTCTGCTCGCACTACGGCAAATCCTTGATAAACCTGAATCCAAACTTTTTCGTCTATTAACTCGATTGTGTCAGGTTTGAATAAGCGTTTTTCGATAAACGAAAATGAAACTAATCCACCTGAAGAATGAATCCCCGGCTCTGGTACTGCGAAGCAAAATTTTGGCAGTAGAATTAGAACAAAGCCAAGGAGAATACTCCGGCTAAACGGTATGCGTGTCGTTGAAATTAAGAAGCCAGACCATCTCAAGAAACCTTGCTTTCTATCGACGGTCTGGCTACAATTCATAAAGTACCTAATTACTTCGCGTCCTCAATAATCAACATTTCCACACGACGGTTTTTCTGACGTCCTTCAGGAGTGTTGTTCGGAGCGATCGGACGAGTCTGTCCGTACCACTCAGTGATGAGGCGTTTCTCGTCAATTCCTTTCTTCACGAGGTACGCTTTCACTGCTTTCGCACGTTTCTCAGAAAGCTTCATGTTCGCAGCTGGCTTACCAACGTTGTCGGTGTGACCTGTGATGCGGAGTTTCCATTCCGGCTTTTTCTTGAGAAGTTCTGCAAGTTCATCGAGAGAAGCGAATGACTCCTGCTTGATGATGTCTTTGCCTGATTCGAACTCGAGGTTGTCGAATGCTTTCTTCAGGATTTCCTGCTCTTCTTTTGTAAGAACCGGAATCACGTCTTTCACTTCTTCTTTCTTCAATCCGTTACCTGCAGGCTTCGGAATATCGAAACGGAAGAGTCCGTCAGACTGACTGCGCAATGCACGCTTCGGCAATCCGTTCACAATTACTTTCACTTCGTTCACACCTGCTGTCTTGTCAGGATCACCATCGAGACGGAATACGCAGAGTGAATCAGAAGGAAGTGATTCGTAAGTGAAGCTTGCATCTTTCGCCTGCTTAGCAGACTTCAGACTCTGACCTGCGAGATCAACGAGGTTCAGAATTACTTCAGGACAACCTTCATTCTCAACAGGACCCGGTTTCTCAGGACAGATATCGATCTTATCCATTACACCGTCTCCGTCTTTATCCGGACAACCTTTGAATTCTTTCAGACCTGCTTCATCCGGACAATCATCTTCTTTGTCAATGATCTTGTCACCGTCTTTATCAGGACAACCGTTGAACTCCTGCAGACCCGGCTCATCCGGACATGCATCCTGCTTGTCAATGATCTGGTCATTATCGCGGTCAGGACAGCCGTTGAATTGCTTCAATCCTGCTTCATCCGGACAAATATCTTCAGAATCCTGTACGTGGTCACCGTCACGATCCGGACAACCCATGAATTCCCATACACCCGGAACTTCTTTACACTTGTCTTTCTTGTCAGACACTTTGTCTTTGTCGCGGTC
>CAYRRP010000013.1:0-5937 GCA_964426735.1 uncultured Candidatus Saccharibacteria bacterium | reverse complement strand
GATGAATCGTGGCCAAAAGCGCTTGAATTGTTAAAGGATTTGGCAGAGAAATAAAAAAAGGGGTGTCTGATACTCAAAAAAATTGTATGAAAATACTTTCATTAAATACATGGGGAGGTAGAGCGGGGCATCAGGGAATTCTAGATTTTTTAAAAAAACATACTGATGTTGATATTTTTTGCTTGCAGGAAATATGGCAAGGCGGGGAAGAATATGCTCAAGAGTGGTCAGATAAAATGGATACAGAGATGTTCGCAAGTATTTCTAATTGTCTATCCGAGTATGTTGGTTTTTTCAGGCCACATTGGGGGGATTTTTTCGGTCTCGCAATCTTTGTAAAAAGAGATTTGAAAATTATAGAAGAGGGTGAGATTTTTGTTTTCAAAAATAAAGAAAATTCTTTAGGTAAATGGAGTGGGAATCATCCTCGAAATCTACAGTACATAACGATTGAAACCAAGTATGGACTTCGTACCATTTTAAATTTCCATGGTTTGTGGACTGGGGGTGGTAAAGAAGATACAGATGAGCGTATTCTTCAGTCAACAAATATAATCAATTTCATTAGAAGTATTTCAAATCCAGTTGTACTGTGTGGGGATTTTAACCTTTTACCTGAAACTAAAAGCTTAAAAATGTTTTCTTTGTCCGGACTAAGAGATTTGATTAACGAGTTTGGAATTACATCTACACGTTCAAGTCACTATACTAAACCTGCCAAGTTTGCTGATTATGTATTTGTTAGTAAAGAAATAGAAGTAAAATATTTTAGGGTCCTTCCTGATGAAGTGTCGGATCATTTAGCCTTAATTTTAGAAATTGCATAGAGTCTAAGAATCATCAATAGGTATTATTTTGCATTATATCTTATAGGTGTAAAAGAGCAGGTAAACTTCATGATTTTTTGTACTTATTCATTACAGGTGAGTATTTTTGAGGCGACACTTTCGATTGCGGTACCACCATTGATAGCACAAGAAGTGTTTGTAAACACACAGTAATAGTAGACAGCTGAGGTGTCGACTTTTCGCAATGATACTCGTATTACATCACCACCATTCCAGTTTTCCCAATCATACGTCCATCCTGTACACGGCGGAGTTGGCCACGTACGAAGAAAGTTTGGGGTAAAACGGGGTCCAGTTGCCATACCAGTATCTGGCGCGTAATTTTCGTATTGTAAAAATGGTACCTGACACCGATTCTAAAAGTGCTTAACCTTTTGAATCTTAATTTTGAAACTTTACTTCAAATGGGTACATCCCCATTCCACACGAACCTTGAAGTATACCTAGTTTACTATTACCAATATCAATATCTGTTGAACCTGTTTGAGGAAGGTTCTTGCTAATATTCATGCTTGGGATACGAACCGCGGATGAGCAATCAAAAGTTCCTTTTGTATTAAACCTAATAATTGTTGGAATCCCAGCTTTGGCAACACTCTTTCGTGGCTGGTAACCACCTCTTGTATTTATTTCAATTACTTGTTTTCCATCAATTATGCTTACATTATTTGCTTCTGTGGTTGAAGCGTTGCCGTCACCACTTTTAGTGAGCATCAAAGCTCCTCCTATGAGAATGATTGTTAAGATGATTGATATGATAGTTGCTTTCATAATTTAAATTATACTAAAAATTAAAGACTGGTGGTATAAACCCAATCACGACTAAACTATTAATGATGTTGAATAATGCAAACATGATTACAATCAATCCGGCACTTTTAAAGAAAATTCCAGCTTTTGAACTCTTCTGAATACTAAATGAACTGAAACTAATAAGTGCAAGAACTGGTAGTGTTCCAAGTGCAAATGAAAGCATTGTTAATCCACCTTGCAAAAATGAGCCTGTAGTAAGAGTGTAAAGTTGCATTGATTGTGTAAATCCACAAGGTAAGAAAAATGTTGCGATACCAACAAGAAGTGGAGTAAGAGTATGACTTATTTTAGATACCTCATATGCATGCTTGGCGATAAATTTTGGCATCGATGGTTGAAGTTTTTTGGCCCAATGAAATGTATCGAGAAGATTTATACCGAGAATGAACATTACAATACCAATAATGAGACTCAGGGCAAATGTTGCTGAGGTATTAAGTGTAAATGCTGACCCTATAGTACCTATTACCCCACCAAGAATAAAGAATGAGACTATTCTACCTCCATGGAACATAAGTTGTGGCCGTATGTTATCTCCTTCTTTAGCAAATGTTGCTGACATTGACAGAACCAAACCTCCGACAACTGCCATACAGGTTGAGAGGGAAGCAATAATACCAATTATAAATGCTGTACTGTAAGTAACATTGTTAGCTGTAAAAAGATTTACTACTCCCATTTTTTGAAACACAACAAAGAGTATGGTGAAGGTAATTGCAACAGGGATAGCAATACTAAAGTCTCCCCATTTTGCATTATGTTTTTGCTTTTCAACTGAAACAGCATATCCATGAATTTTGAGCGGTATCGTGAGATCCTCCGCGATTTGCTCTGGTGTTTTATCACCGAAGCTACCTGTAACTTCAACGGAATGATTCTTGAGGCTCGATTTAACATGAGTGATATAGGGTAAATCTCCAATTTCACTTTCCGTCATGAGTACGCAGGAGTTGCAATGCATACCATGTATATGAAAGATATATGTTTGTGTTTGTGTAGTCATAATAGTTATAGTTTTTTAGCTTTAATTCGAAGTGAGTTGGAAACTACAGATACCGATGACATTGCCATAGCAAAGCCAGCAAATATAGGATTAAGTAGCCATCCAAAAATAGGGTAGAAAACTCCAGCGGCAAGAGGTATGCCGACAATGTTGTAAATAAAAGCCCAGAAAAGATTCTGTTTAATTCCTCTCATAGTGATTTTTGAAAGCTTAATTGCTTTTACGAGCTTTGAGATATCTCCACCTAGAAGTGTGATCCCAGCAGACTCAATAGCTACATCGGTTCCTGTTCCCATAGCAATACCGACATTCGCTTGAGCAAGAGCGGGGGCATCATTAACACCATCACCTGCCATAGCTACCACTCGACCCTGTAGCTGAAGACTTTTTATTTTTTCAAGTTTATCCTGAGGTAATACTTGAGCAACGACGTCATCAATTCCAACTAGAGATGCAATATGTCTTGCAGCTTTCTCATCATCTCCTGTGAGCATAACCACTTTAATTCCAAGTTTATGGAGATTTTTTATAGCTTCAATAGATCCTGTTTTTATTTCATCTGCCACCATAACAAAACCCAGAACTTTTTCTTTAGTAGTCAGGATGATTGGCGTTTTACCTTTAGAAGTAAATTCATTAAGTTTCACTGAATCAAAAGAAATTCCAAGATCACTTACAAGTTTGGTGTTACCGACAAAGTATTCAATACCTCGTATGGTTCCTTTAAGTCCTTTACCTTGCATGGTTTCAAAACCAGAAACATCAGATGTTAAAATATTCTTATCTTCTGCATAGTCCACAATCGCATGAGCAATTGGGTGTTCAGATTTTTTCTCAAGCGAAGCAAGTATTGATACAAGTTCGTTATCTTTTAGATTTGAAAGATTTTGTATATCGACTAAAGTCGGTTTACCTTTAGTAATGGTACCTGTTTTATCGACTACAACAGTATTTACTTTATGTAATTCCTCAAGTGTTGCAGCATCTTTAACCAAGATTCCTTCTTTAGCTCCCTTACCAACTCCCACAATAATTGCTGTTGGGGTAGCAAGACCAAGAGCACAAGGGCAAGCAATAACAAGTATGCCTACAAACGAGACAAGTCCGAATGATAAAGCTTGAGAAAATCCAAGATATTGGGTGCCAACAATAAGCCATGTTCCAAGTGTAAGAAATGCAATTACAAGAACAATCGGCACAAATACTGATGAAATTTTATCTGCAAGCGCCTGAATAGGAGCTTTACTTCCTTGCGCTTCTTCAACCATTTGTATGATTTGAGCAAGAAGTGTTTCAGATCCAACTTTTGTAGCTTTAAAAGTAAACGATCCATTTGTATTAAGTGTTCCAGATACAACATTATCTCCAGCTTTTTTTTGAACAGGCATGGGCTCACCAGTAACCATAGATTCGTCAACAAAAGAAGACCCATCAATAATCAGACCATCGACAGGAATCTTTGATCCAGGTTTAACAATGATTAAATCACCATGATTCACATCATTGATCGAAATTTCAAGCTCTTTGTCATCTCGAATTATTATAGCCGTCTTTGCCTGAAGATTAAGAAGTTTTTCTATAGCATCACCTGTTTTTATTTTTGATTGCGCTTCAAGATGTTTACCGAGTGTAATAAATCCAATTACAACAATTGTCACATCAAAATATGTATATTCAGGAACCCTGAGTAAAACCCCAATCGATGGAATAAGTGTAATAACTGCACTATATAAATATGCAGCAAGGGTTCCAAGGCCAATAAGAGTATCCATATTAGCTACTCTGTATCGAATAAATCTTGTTACTCCATGTACATATTGTTTACCAACCCAAAACAGAGTGATTGTTGCGAGTATCATGCCTATAATATTGAAAAGCGGCATAGGTATTGCAAGATTTGGTACTCTGATAAATACTTTTGAAGCAATATCCCACATCATTAAACCAAACACAACAAGAGTAACCGGTAAAATAAATTCCGTTTTATGTTTTAGTTCTTCAGTGTCACCTAAATCCTTACTCGAATGATTATGTTGATTATTTTGAGAATTATTAGCTGTAGATAAAGAGTATCCCAGTTTGCCTAGCACATTATTCATAGAATCAACCGATACGTGCTCGTTGTCATATTCTACTTTGACTTTTTCTGTGCCATAGTTTACTGAAACAGATTTTATATGTGGAACTGCTGACAATTGCTTTGTAATGACAGAGGCACAACTGGCACAATGCATACCTTTAATTTTAAGAGTTTGAGTATTCATATTAAATTTATATGTTATACCAATTACTTCTAAGACTCTTTAGTATTGTTATGCCATTTGTTAAAAAAGATTCGACGGCATCTGCATTATTTAATATCTCAACCCGACTTGATTTTTGCCTAGTCTCTTTTGTCATTATAATTCCAACTTCGTGGTGGGCAATAATGGCATTCAAAAATCTCAAGTCAAATTTTTCATCTGCAGGGCCAAGATTAGCAACAATTGGATCACGAACAGTCTTTGTGTCCCTGTACCAATCTTTTTTCCATGCATACAATTCTGCAATTGCCTTTGGTTCATCGGCAAGAATATTTTGTGCTAAATTTTTCATGTCTGGTCGAGAAGTATTCTTCGCAAGCTGTTCAGCAAGCAACATTGCTCCTCTGTGGTGTGCAATCATTGTATTTATATATCGTAAATCGAAAGTTCTATCTGCTTGTCCCAGACTCATTGTATTTTTTTCATACATTGAGACTTTATACTCAGGTGTAAGGTAATAACCAAAACTAACTCCTAAAAGAGTTCCTACTACAAATAAACCTAGTGCTAAATACATTGATACTTTCATATTATTTTCTTTTTAATTTATACACTTTTAATACTTCTTCTTTGGCTTTATCAACCTGCCCTGAAGACATCTGGTGATGTACACAATGTCCCAAATGATTTTCCATAAGTAAATCCTCAACAGAGGATAGACTCTGCTTTACTGCAGAGGTTTGAGTAATAATGTCTATGCAATATGTATCCGTATCGACCATTCTTTGTAAACCACGAATCTGCCCCTCAATTCGTTTGAGCTGCTTAATTACTTTTTCTTTATTTTTTTCATTCATGTATGTCATATAAGCAAAGAATATACCCCATAGGGGTATGTGTCAAGTATCTTTGATGAGAGGTAATACATAATACGGATTTTGTAGAATCGATCAGTAGAATCGGTGTCGGGTACTGTTTTTATAAACGCACCACGTGAGAAAGTTTGGAATACAATGCTTGGAGAAGATAC
>CAYRRP010000012.1:0-6690 GCA_964426735.1 uncultured Candidatus Saccharibacteria bacterium | reverse complement strand
CCCCCCCCCCCCCCCCCCCCCCCCCCCCCCCCCCCCCCCCCCCCCCCCCCCCAATATGTGTGTTTGACTGTCTTAAATATATTGTTATCTGTGTTGGTCGGGCAGTTTTTCCGTCTCAACTTGTATTATAAATCAATTCAAAAGTCTGCAATGGGGATGTAGGGTAAGGAACAGTATTTTTCACAAATACCACAGCATGTCATGGTTTCAGATCTCAACCAATTATTAATTTCCACTCCGGCTAAGTCTGAATGCATCAGCACAGATAGTATTCTACGTGCAGAAGCGTGCGGCATACACACCGTTGTTCATTTGTGTTGCGGAGCGCAGCACATTTATTCTTACCATTTGAAAGTTTTGGAAAAGCAGTTGCCTGTAATGGTGTTTTTTCGTTGTCACAAATCACATTTGATAAATATCAAATTCATTAAGACTATTCATTGGCACGATGGTACAGTACTGCTGACTACCGGAATCCAAGTGCCGTTATCGGGGCGCAGGAAACCGGTTCTGAGAAATTTGATGAAGTAGTGTTGGCGCGTTTATTTGTTAAAACTGCGCTTTAATTCCTGATGTGCTAACGTTGATTTGTTTGAAGTTGCGTTTGTTTAAGATACGCCCTTGCTTAGATTTAAAATCCGCTTATGGAAAGTTACGCACGATATCAGGCAAACACAGGAATAGGAAAGGTAAGTGTTGCGAACACAGCGCTTGACGGTAGCGGTACAATTGTAACATTATTGACAGCAGCAGACAGCGGTACGCTGATCAAGTCGGTAACTATAAAATCTCAAGTAGCACTAGGTAATGGGGATATTGTGCGGTTGTTCATTTCCCCTGACGGTGATAGTGTTTATTTGTTGGAAGAGATTCTCTTCAGGCCAGAAGGTGGCGGAACGGGTTCGGTGTGGGCAACTGCACAATGCGTAATTCCGATAAATATTTCATTGCAATCAGGTTATTATTTCATGGCATCAACGAATGCAGGTAAGAAAATTTCGCTTGAGGTGGAGGGATTGAATGTTACATATCCTTAAAGACTTTAACACTAACAAAAAGAGAAAATACAATGGCAGCAGAAACACAATACACGGCGAATACGGGATGTGTGACCATTTCGACGGCAAATACGAATCTTGATGGAACTGGGACACTTGGAACGGTTTTGACAGCATCTACTTCCACGGGTATGCAGGGTTGTATTATAAAAAGTGTAACAATAAAAGCACAGGGGAATACATCGCAAGGAATGATCCGGTTATTTCTGGCGGGAGGCGGTGCAACGGAACTAATAGCTGAAGTTGAAATTCCCGCAGTGACAAAATCGGCAACGGATCCTAGTTTTGAACTGCACATGGAGACTAATTACGCACTCAAACCTGGGTATATTCTCAAAGCCTCTACCCAGAACGCAGAGACTTTTAATGTAATTGCAGAAGGACTCGACTGGAAATACTATACTACATCTGTTCGTCCGGACAGTACGAAGTTCAGCGCGAATACAGGTATAGGGCAAGTGGCAACAGCCAACTCCAATCTGGACGGCAGCGGAACGTTGGGTTCAGTTCTTACTGCGGCATTGAACGGAACTAATATTCAAAGCGTCAATATCAAGTCGGTTGTTAATACTACTTCCGGCATGCTGCGTCTGTTTATTTACAACGGTACAACCAATTTTCTCTATTCTGAAATTCCTGTTTCTGCGGTTACCAAATCAGGTACAGCAGTCAGCTATTCTGCACGACAAATATTTGGAGGGAATGATTTCGCCCTTCAATCTGGCTATCTGCTGAAAGCCTCAACGCAGAATGCGGAAACGTTTAATGTGATTGCGGAAGGGTTGGATTGGGAATATCCTTCTTAGAACAGAGTAGTAACTTAAAATTCCTAAGTATATGGCTAGTAAAAAATTATCGTTGCATATTGGCGAAAAAAATTCAACTGTAATTAATACAGGTTTGAGTGACCGTTCAAATAACACTGCACCAGTTTTGCCAAGTTTAACTCTGCAGATCGAAACATTATCTGGTGAAGGTTTAGGTGATCCAGTTATAGGTAATGTTCGGGTTACGGGTACTGCAGCTGGTGCAACTCGAACCTTAGGGCCACGGACTGGAGATGACTCTATGACAGGATGGTATTCAAATGCCTGCATTGGTACCACGTGTGGAAGATCATGCTATCCACAGTGCTGAAGAGTTTAGATGGTCATGCACACTGAAACCATTTTACAAGATCGGCATGATATTAAAAATGTAAGGCGAGTAACGGATTTGTTCTATAGTCGAGTGATACGTAACGAGGTCGCAATGGAGAGCGGTCTTGTTAGCGGTCGCGGCGGGGTAGTTCTGGCTTTATTTGTTGCTTATCAAGCAACAAATAACGAGCTATATAAACAACAGATGTATAAGCTTCTTGTTCATGAGCTAGAACTTACTAAAAACGAAATAGGGACGTGCCATCCTGGAGCGATCGACTATACATTTTTTAGTGGGATTTCTGGTATCGCGTGGCTCATAAAGCAACTATGTGTTTCTGACATAATTACTCAGGATTTCAACTCAATATTTTCGAATCAACTAATCCGCGAGACCCATCGAAGGTGCTTAGGTTTATTAGATGAAGGTAACTACGACTATTGGTTCGGAGGGCTCTCTTTGATTCCATATCTGTCTTTAACAAGTGATGCAGATTCAATTCATATGCTTAGGGAGTCGCTCAACACTTTAATGGATAGGTTAGATGACAAAGATACCTTGCAAATTTGGAAATACCCGGCCATTCACGATAGGACTACATATAACTTAGGCATTCCTCATGGAGTGCCAGGGGTGTTACTCCTTGCTAGGTTGGCAATTTCGAAATTGGGAATGACAAGTAGCTACGAATATAAACTAAGGCACGTAGTTAATTGGATACTTGGACAACGTAAGAGTTTGTCGAATAATTCAAATTTTTATAGCCACTCAGACAGGGCAGATGAGCCTAGCAGATTAGCTTGGTGCTATGGCGATCTAGCCGTTTCATTTGCGCTTTACAAACTGTCACAGACTTTGAATGACAGTTCACTCGCAAATTATTCCACACAACTTGCATTGGAGACTACAAGTCGAATTGAAGAACAATCGAATGGCATTGTTGACGCAGGATTCTGTCACGGAACATCAGGTATTGCATACTTATACAACAGGTTCTTTATATTAACCGGGAATACTAAATTCAAGACAGCGTCGATTTATTGGAATAGGAAAACTATTGATAAAATTTTATCGAAAGAAAAATTTGAGAGTTATAAAATTAAAGGCGTTAGTGTTGAAGCGGACTGGGAAGAGGATTTAGGGTTGATTGAAGGTGCTTCTGGGATGATAGTAACGCTGCTAAGTTCAATTTCCCAGAGCGCCCCGAGTTGGGATACGGCACTTCTTTTATCATGAAAACAACTTACCAAGATTGGAGGTTTTTGGATCCGATAGTGGTTAGAGGCCCAATAAGGCCCTTGACTGAATTTTGCACAACCGAACTTGAATTGCATTCGTTTGTTAATGCGGCATGGTTTCAAAACGCCGTTTATTTGTCGTCCCCCTCTTTTTTATTGCGTACACTAGAGTCTTTGGAGCAAAAAAATGTTGACCCCCGGAAGATGGGGGAGTTGAATTCAACATTGTACAAGTACCAAAGCAGATCAACTTTTAGATCAGTGCCATTTGGCTTGTTCAGTTTCTTTGGCGTTGGGATATGGTCGGAATTAAGTAGAGTTAATGTCGATCAACGGAACATGTTTTTAACTTCTACGCTTGACCCTAATTTTGAAGCTGTATTGTTGTCCAAATTCGAAAGGGAGATGGGTCTTCTAGAAAATATTTGGCAAGCAAATCCAACAATTTATCTGGTTAATGGGAACTACAGGTATTATCGAATGAAGGAAATTTCGCACATTTCGTCATTCCTATTGTCGGAAGTTCGCCTTAATTCTACTTTACAAAAAGTAGTTGAATTTTGTTTAAGCCCTCGGCGTGAATCCTCAATTGTCGAATTGATCGTTAAAATCGGATATTCTTCAGAAGAGGCTAAAAGTTTCTTCCGAGACCTTGGAACTAATGGCTTATTAATAAGAAAAGACTGTTTAAGATTGATGCCCAAATCAGATGAATTCCATAAAGAAATCGATCAACACTCTGCATACGAAGAATTTATTTTCCGAAGGCTAGGGAGGGCAAGTAAAATGTTGAGCACAATTAATATTCAAAAAGTTGATATTACAGTTTTACAAGATTCACTTAAGTTGAATGAAGAGTACGAAGTGTCCCGGTCGGTGTTTAACGTTAACACAGAGCTAAGAAGCGATGAAATAGAATTACACTCTAGTTTCCAAAAACCTTTAATTGATGCATTAAATTGGTTTCGTGCCAATATCCAACAAATTGCGCTCCCTCGTCTAGAGAAGTTTAAGGCTCGGTTCATTGATAGGTTTGACGGAGAAATGATCCCAATTATGTGGGCATTGGATTCTGACATTGGACTTGACTACCACAACATCAAAATCAACCAAGAACGGAATAATGATTCAAGCACATTCAATGAAGAAACACTATTAGCTCAGAATCTCGCTTCATTAATTTTAAAAAATGAAATCGATGAGATTGACGTAAGTAGCTTTGGGAAAACTTTAGGTAGTATTTCACACGATCTATTACCGAAAGTATTGCCGGCAGTATTCGAAGTAGTTGATATTAATGGACAAGAAACCCTGAAATTATCATATTTTGGTTCTGGGGCCAATTCATGTGCATTAATCGCGCGATTTCATTCTAGCAGCGATAAGGTTGATGTTGCGTGTAGATTAATTGCAGAACGAGAAATAGAATGTAATGAAAATGTATTATTCGCCGAAATTATTCATGTACCGAATAGTGATCTTGAATTTATTTTGTCGCGCCCTCCGTTATATAAATATGCCATATGTTTCTTTGGCAATTGCCCAGCAGGGGTTGAGAATATTGCCTTAGATGATTTGTTTCTCTTTAATTTTAACGGTGATCTAATTTTGTGGTCTAAGAAGCACCGTAAACGAATCATCCCTAGATTAACTTCTGCCCATAACTATAATCGTGAGCAGCTACCGATTTACAAGTTTTTATGCGACTTCCAATTTAACAATGAGCATAGTTCAGCACTTTTATTTGTGTGGCCTAGAGTATTTGATAAGATGCAAAGGCTACCACGTGTTGTGCACAGAAATGTTATTCTGGCGCCGGCAACGTGGAGACTCTTTGAGGGAGATCTCCAATATTTAAAGAAAATTAGGAAGTGTGACAATTTGAAAGAGCAACTTGACTTATGGGTTAAAAAAATGAATTTACCTCAACGAATCGTAGTTCGCAATGCTGATATGAATTTATTGTTTGATGTTTCAGATGATATAGGCTGCCGCGCTTTTTTAGATACTATAAGAACGAAGGATATAATTGAGTTGGAGGAATTCCTGCCACCATCACGTATAAGTTCAAATGAGGCTTGTGGATCATTCAATACTCAATACGTTGCCTTTATCGACAATATTAAAAAAAAGCCATACCAACTCCCTCCAGATGCTGAATCTGTTGCAGATTTATCAGTCAGTCGCTTGTTTTTAGCTGGTGATGATTGGGTATATTACAAAATATATTGTAATGAGAATTATGCGAACAAAATACTCCTGATAGTAAATGATGTGATCGCGAAATTTAAGCCGAGTTCAAAGAATAATTTTGTACAATGGTTTTTTGTACGCTATGGAGACCCACTTTTTCACTTGCGTATTCGGATAATGATAACAGAAGTGATCTCGTTTGAAAAAATAAACCGATTGTTAATTGAAAACCTAAAAGGATTGTTAGCTGGTAAACTAATTCACAATCTAGAGTTGGGAACGTACGTTCGTGAAATCGAAAGGTATGGTATAAGGAATATTGAAATAGTTGAGAAGCTATTTTGTGCAGACAGTCAGCTATACCTTGCTACATCATTCTTGGAGGAGAATAGCAACAGAAATAGGATAACAATACAAATTATTTATTTCGATTTGATGTTAACCGATGTTGGTATTTCTTTATCGGAGAAACTGGATTTATTTAAGAATTTGTTCGTGGATTTCGAAAAAGAATACATGCATGGAAAGAAAAGTCATTCGTTGATAGATTCATTGCCTGAAAATTTCGATAAATTAGTTAAAGATTATTTAGAGGAGCGAGAAGGGTCGCCATTGATTTATGCATGCAAAACAACTTACTTGGGTTCAATGCGAAGAAGTGATTTTAAATCTTGCGGCAGTTGGATACTTTCAAATGAAGGGACGAATCCAATAAATGTATTGCGTTCAATTTTTCATATGTCAGTAAACCGAAGATTTCCGACGGATCAATTGTACTATGAATACTTAGTTTATTATGCAGCATTTAGAATGTATAAATCCTACTTTTCAAGAATTACAAAATAATATTAGATGCGCTGGTATCCAAAAATGCTATCAATAGTGTTTATCGCGGTTGTTTACTCTGCGTGTGAATACAATCCCGATTCATCTCAATTATCTACCGCTGATGCTCCGTATTACCTGTGTGACTCTCTTACATACGCTACGTTTGAAAAATGGTCTGATGATAAGTATAATTCGCGAGTTGAGATTGTTGCAGTAGGTCAATCAACACATGG
>CAYRRP010000011.1:0-10762 GCA_964426735.1 uncultured Candidatus Saccharibacteria bacterium | reverse complement strand
AGAGGCGGCCGGAGATTATCGGATAAAAGCTACCCTGGGGATAACAGGCTGGTTGTGCCTAAGCGTCCATAGCGACGGCACAGTTCGGCACCTCGATGTCGGCTCATCTTATCCTGGGGGTGGAGAAGCTCCCAAGGGTTTGGCTGTTCGCCAATTAAAAAGATACGCGAGCTGGGTTCAGACCGTAGAGAAGTCAATAGAGTACAGTCAGTAGTCATTAGTAATATGCATATGCATTTTCTGTTGACTTATGACTGTTTACTGGTGACTATTCTACAATCTGAATCCTTAGAGGTTTTTTCGTTTGAAAAGGAAAAAGAAATTTTAAATTAATTTCTAATTGATAAAAAGAGATAGAACAATCACATCACGGCGGTCTGCATAATTGCAGATTAAAGTTGACTTATATCGGTGGAATCCTGAAAAGGGTAATACCGAGGGAAATAGGTTTTCCTAAGAGGGGGCTAAAGAGTCGCAAGGCTTTTATATGGATATTCAAAAGTAGCCATGTAAAAAGGAAGTAATTCCAATTTTAGTTTCCCCTAGGGAAAATCTGTACCCGTAGAGACTAAACGTCAACAATTGGGTAGAGATTAGAGATATGAGACTAGAGATATGAAGCATGCATTTGCATTTTTCATATCTCATAAATCTTATCTCATTTCTCCACTCAAAAAAGCTATAGTCCATTGCAATGAGTAATCATTGATATCAAGCGTGAGACAGGTTGGTCTCCTATCTACTGCAGGCGTTGATTCTTGAGAAGATTTGCCCCTAGTACGAGAGGACCGGGGTGAACTGACCTCTGGTGTATCTGCTGTTTTGCCAAAAGCACCGCAGAGTAGCTAAGTTGGGAAATGATAAACGCTGAAAGCATCTAAGCGTGAAGCATACTTCAAGATAAGGAATCGTTTGAGACCCGTAAGAGATGATTACGTGATAGGCACTCGGTGTACGCACAGTAATGTGTTGAGCCAAGGTGTACTAATTAGTCGATTCTTATTAGGAAATTTGGAAACCCAGTTGATAGTTGGCAGTCAATAGTCAATAGTTAATGCAAATGCATTTTCTAAAGACTGATGACGCATGACTAAAGACTATAATTATATACATTCATGCTCTGTTATCTGATATTAATTGTCAGATGTTTTAGTGTAAAAATTGAACCGTTAGTTCTGGTGATTCGTCGCAAAGGTCACACCTGTTCTCATTCCGAACACAGTAGTTAAGCTTTGTTGAGGCGATGATACTCCGCAAGGGGAAAAGTAGCTAGTCGCCAGAACTAAATGCTCAATTTTAAAAAACCACATACTCAGGTATGTGGTTTTTTGTTAATGGTCCCGACTTACAGTCGCTGTACACCTTTTCTATTTTAGAACCACACCTGGTCACACATAATTTCTTGCTAGAAATTTGTGCCGACCCCGTCTCGCGCCGTCGCGCTTCGACTCTGAAATACTCCTCGTATTTCAGCTCATTCCGAACACAGTAGTTAAGCTTTGTTGAGGCGATGATACTCCGCAAGGGGAAAAGTAGCTAGTCGCCAGAACTAAGTATTCAACAAAAGAAAAAACTCACAGAAATGTGAGTTTTTTCTTTGATTCTGTTATCATATACTCATGTTCTCTTGGTCATTTAAACGACAACTCCTGTATCTTGCATTACCACTTTTTCTCACATTGAGTCTTTTTGGTCTTGTATTTTTCAAATATCTCTACGTAGCGCCTTCATGTACTGATGGTGTTAAAAATGGTGACGAAACAGGTCTTGATTGTGGTGGATCATGTCAGCTTCTATGTACTGCAGATTTTTTACCCCCGATTGTTCACTGGTCAGAATCTTTCAATGTATTAGGTTCGATATGGAATGCTGGTGCATATGTTGAAAATCCAAACACTACTTCAGAGATACAACGAGCCTCATATGTATTTTCTTTGTATGATGATACAAGTACCCTTATAAAAACCGTAGAGGGAGAGACATTTATCCCATCAAATAAAAAGTTTTTAGTGTTTTATCCAAGTATTGATACAGAAGGAAAAAATGTAAAACGAACAGAATTTGAATTTGTGCAACCGTTGCTATGGCAAAAATCGAATCAAAAAAAACCGGATATAAAGATTACACATGGTTCTATTGAACGAGAGGAGACATCTCCGTTAATTTCAGGAACAATAGAGAATGTTGGAGCTTTTCCTTCTGGACCAGTAGAGCTGTCGGTTGTCGTCTACGATGGAAGAGGTGATGCGATTGGTGTCTCACGTACGTATACTGATCCAATTTCAATTCGACAAAAACTAGATTTTGGTTTTACCTGGCCGCGCCCATTTAAACAAACTCAGGCTGTATGTGAAGTGTCTTCTGACGTTATGCTTGTGATTGATCGATCGGGTAGTATGGCAAGTATTTCACGTACTCCACCTGAGCCATTGTCGACTGTGAAAGATGTTGCAGTATCATTTGTTGAATCACTCACATCAGCAGATCAGGTAGGGGTAGTATCATTTTCAAATGAAGCGTCGTATCCAATCGATCATGTGCTTTCTTCACGTATATCTGATGTAACTACTGCTATTGAGCGTATTTCGATTGCTACGACAAGTGCACAAAACACAAACATTGGTGATGGTTTACGTAAAGCGGCCGAAGAGTTGTTGGGTGGTAGGGCAAAATCAAACTCGAAAAAAGTCATCATCCTCCTTACTGACGGGGATCCTACTGATCCAAAAATGCCTGGGCAAAATAATTATCCAGTAGTGTTTGCAGAACAGTCTGCAAGTGATGCAAAAGAAAAAGGAATTTCAGTTTTTACAATTGGGCTTGGGTCGTTGGTAAACAATGATCTACTTTCTCGACTCGCATCAAGTCCTCAAAGTTATTTCAACGCACCTACAAGTGCTCAACTTCTCTCTATCTATAAAACAATTAGTAAAAATATTTGTGTATTAAAACCAAATGTGATTGAAATTATTGCTGTACCATAATCTCTATGTTAAAACGCTTTTCTTCTGTGTTGTTGGGTATTGATTGGTTACTCACTACATGTGTGTGTTTGATTGTGTGTGCAGGATTAGTAACAATGAATTCTTTTGTAGGAGACACTTCATTTTTTCACAAACAAGCAACCCTTTTTCTGCTTTCATTCGGTATGTTTCTGGGTGCGAGTATGGTGGATTGGAGATTTCTTCGGAGAACTCAAGTTGTGATGATTATTTATGGTATCTCAGTACTTCTTTTGTCACTTTTGTTTGTGGTGGGGTCAGTGTTTAAGGGTGCACAGAGTTGGTTTAGTGTTGGAGGTTTTACGTTTCAACCTGTAGATGGTGCAAAATTAGCCATCATTCTTGTGTTATCAAAATATTTTTCTCGTCGCCATGTCGAGATTGCTCGTACTAGACATATTCTTGTGTCTGGTTTTTATGTTGGAGTGGTATTTTTACTTGTATTCTTACAGCCAGACTTCGGGTCTGCAATCATTATTTTTGCTACATGGCTTGGTATGGTTCTTGTATCAGGTATATCAAAAAAACATCTTGCACTGGTTGGCTTACTTGGAGTGATTGGGTTTGGTTTTTTGTGGGGTTTTGTGTTTAAACCCTACCAGAAAGCCCGTATTATGACTTTCGTAAGTCCGCTTTCTGATATTAGAGGATCTGGGTACAACGCGTATCAGTCGGTTATTGCGGTTGGTTCGGGTGGGGTACTTGGCAAAGGGATTGGGTATGGCACACAATCTAAATTACAATTTTTACCTGAGTATCAAACAGATTTTATTTTTGCAGCTTTTGCAGAAGAGTGGGGTTTTATCGGTGTACTTCTTTTGTTTGTGTTATATGCTATCGTTTTTGCGCGAATGATGAAGATCGCCTCGAGAGGAAGTACTAATTTTGAAGTACTTTTTGGGACAGGGTTGACTGTGTTGTTTATGACGCATGCAACTATTCATATTGGAATGAATATTGGATTGTTACCTGTGACAGGGAATACGTTACCTTTTATGAGTTACGGAGGATCTCATTTATTAAATGAATTTTTAGGTTTAGGGATTTTGATGGGTATGAACAGATACAGTAGAGCAGTTCACAAAGATATTACCAGTAATGAAATTGTTGGACTCGGGTAGGTTTAATGCGCTCATTAGAAGTGCCCCGTGTACACCTTTGCTGTTTGTGAAAGTTGTTGCTCAAGAGAAAATTCTTTTTCTACTTTAGCATGAAGTGCTTCTCCATAAGTTGCACGTTTCTGTGTTTGTGTCAGAAGGTGCATTAGACCTTGGTATATATCTTCTGTGTGTGGACGTACAAGTACACCTTCTTGTCCGTTGGTAATAATCTCAGGTATACCGCCGACACGTGATGCAAGCACCGGAACACCTGCAAGGCCTGCTTCAAGGATTGTGTATGGTAGTGCTTCGGTACGTGATGTGAGTGTAAATATATCAAATGCTTTAAGATACTGTTTTGCGTGTGGTATTTTCCCGAGCAGAAACACCTTTTCTTCTAAGTGGTGTGTGACGATAAGTGTTTCAAGGTTTTTTCTTTCCTCACCTTCGCCGATAATGTAGCAGTAAAATGGGATACTGATGTGTGCAAGTGCGGTAATAAGAAGATCAAGACCTTTGTTTTTGTGAAGCTCAGAAATCGTTCCAATCCAAAGCGTATGAGTTTTCTGTGTGTGGTTGCTTTTATGGAGTAAGCTTCGTGCTGTATGTTTGTCGTGCAGAGTAAAAGGAGTTATGCCGTTATATACCACACATGTCTTGTGGCGCAATGCATTGAGTCCAGAAATATCATTTTTTGTTTTCTTGGAAACACAAATAGTCCGGTCCGAAAGAAGAATCGTTGCCCAATGGAGGAGGAGGAAAAACTTCCTGATAATCCACGGACGATTTTCATTTGAACTCCATCCATGTCCGGTAAAAACGATCCGTGGCACTTTCGCAATACGTCCTGCAAGTGCGCCTAACAGCCCCGCTTTTGAGCTGTTGGTATGGAGAACATCAGGCTTAATTTCTTTTAGAATAGTAATGAGTGCAAAGAAAGCGCGAACTTCAGAGAGAGGATTTATGTCACGCGCAAGATAAGGTATGGTGCGAACAGGAATGTTTTCTTTAAGGAGTCGAGTTTTTAGCTCATCACCGTGTCCACAAAGCACAATAGATTCAAATTGATCTTTTGGGAGCTGTGTAGCGAGTGTGTATACATATGTTTGAGCTCCACCAAAAGGTTCTCCTTTGGTGATTAGGTGTGCAATGCGTTGTGTTGGTGTATCTTGCATGTCTTACTATTTTACCATAGTATATAGGGTACATTCTATGACTATTTCAAATAAAAAAGAGGTCGCACTTCTTTTTGTTGGTGACACATTATTTTACTTCTTTTCTCTGTGGCTTGCTCTATTTTTACGTGCAGGAAGCATGCCTTCGGTGAATTTGTACATGATGCATTTGATACCTTTCGGTATCCTCTTTATGTTGTGGTGTGTGGTGTATTATATTGCAGGATTGTATGAGAAACACACTCTTATTATCAGTTCACAGTTGCCGAGTATTATCTTTAATACACAGATCGTCAACTCTGTAGTTGCAGTAGTGTTTTTCTATGCATTTCCACAATTCGGGATTACTCCAAAAACAATCCTTCTTCTGTTTGTCATCATCTCTTTTATTCTTGGTGTGTTTTGGCGAGTGTATGGCGTAAAAGTTTTTGATACAGGAGATAAAGAAAGAGCGTTGCTGATCGGTTCGGGTACCGAGATGAAAGATTTGTTCGAAGAGGTAAATCATAAAGGACGATATGCAGTGGAGTTTGTATCATCTATCAATGTTGATGATGTGTCTCATGTAAATATTCAAGAAGATATTGTCCAGGCGATTTATAAAAATAATGTAAAACTTGTAGCAATCGAGTTTTCAAATGAGAAAGTCAGACCGCTTCTGCCACATCTCTACAACCTCATGTATTCAAAAGTGCGCTTTATTGATTCGCATAAAATATACGAAGATGTGTTCAACCGTATTCCGTTGTCACTGGTTACCTATAGCTGGTTTCTCGAAAATATTTCTGTGTCACCAAAATTTACCTATGATTTTTTGAAGCGCGTATTTGATATTGCCCTTTCCTTTATTCTTGGAGTTCTGTCTCTCGTTATCTATCCATTTGTTATGCTCCTTATCAAACTCGACGATGGAGGAAAATATTTCATATCCCAAGAACGAGTGGGACACAATAATAAGCTGGTGCGTATTATAAAGTTTCGTACTATGTCAGTGGATGATAGTGGGGAAGGAGCAGGTTCTGATAGAAAAATGAAAATCACTCGAGTGGGGAAAATTCTCCGTGCAACACGTATCGATGAGCTTCCTCAACTCTGGAATGTATTTTTCGGAGACATTTCACTCATCGGCCCTCGCCCTGAACTTCCAAACTTGGTAAAACTTTATGAAAAAGAAATCAGTTTCTACAATGTTCGCCATCTGATCAAACCAGGACTTTCAGGGTGGGCACAGCTCTACCAAAAAGACCCACCAAAATTTGGCACTGACTACGACCAGACAAAAGCAAAGCTTTCCTATGACCTTTTCTACATCAAAAACCGATCATTCTGGTTGGATATCAAAATTGCCCTTAAAACCGTAAAAACACTCTTGTCTCGAAGTGGGGTTTGATAGTGTTAGTCCTTTATGGTAAAAATGTAGTTAGGAGTAATACATGTACCAAGTGAGTGTGTTTATATTTTTCGAGGAGCCCGAGAGGGTATTCAGAAATGATTCAGTTTTTTATGCACGAGTCCCGGTGGCCGGAGACAGGGTGTATTATCAGGCTAAAACAATACCTATCATGCCTCTGGTGACACGTGTTATGTTGCATTCTAATCCGCAGCTAGGGAAACATGTAGCTTCGATTCATGTGAGTGCCAATATACCTCTTACCCCAGAGCTGTCCTCGGAGCTATTTTCGTTGGACTGGGTTGACCACACTTAGATTTCAAACAAGGCCGGTGTGCATTGCACCCGGCCTTTGTGTTACAAAAATTTAAAATAATCACTAAAAATCTTGTCTCAGTGTAAGTTTCCTAAGGCCTTTCGCAGGAAATTAGAAAACAAACACGGTAGTCCGTGTATTGTTTTGTTGATTTCCGAGAAGTTCGCTGGGCAAGCTTGCCCAGACAGATTGCCGTAGGAAACTTATGCTGAGTAAAAGATTTTGTCGCTATCAATAAGACAGGATTGCATTTCCGTCCAAAATCCCTATAATAAGCCCCATATGTTTAAATATCGAGTTTGGTCAGTATTTCTTATTATCATAATTGCAGCACTTAGTTATTTTGTATATGACTCGCAAATGAATGCGCAGTCACGATTTGCGAAATATAAATTTACACTTGGTCTCGACCTCAACGGTGGAACAGAGCTCGTCTATAAAGCAGACGTATCTAAAATCCCTGAAAGTGAAATCGGAGGATCTATGTCATCTCTTCGAGACGTGATCGAGCGACGAGTGAATGTCTTCGGTGTATCAGAACCAATCGTGCAAGTAGAAGAAGCAGGTCTTATCTCTGGTCAAACAGATCAGCGACTTATCGTAGAACTTCCTGGTGTTGCTGATGTAGAACAGGCAATCCGAATGCTTGGAGAAACTCCTCGACTTGAATTCATGCTTGTGCGCCCTGAAGCAAAAGGTTTAACTCAAGAAGAACTCGCAACAAAAACTGTTGACGAGGTATTTATGCCGACTGGCATTACTGGCGCACTTCTCTCAAAAGCAACACTTGAATTTTCTCAATCAAACCAAGGTATAGCAGGACAACCAATAGTAGGTCTTGCATTCAATGGAGAAGGAAAAGATTTGTTTGCGAAAATCACTCGAGAAAATAAAGGACAAATTCTTGCGATATTTCTCGATGGAGCTCCTATTTCCACACCAACTATCAACGAAGAAATTGTTGATGGTAAAGCGGTAATCTCTGGATCATTTACTCGAGATGAAGCAAAGGCTCTTGTGCGAAATCTCAACTACGGAGCACTTCCTGTACCAATCGAGCTTCTCTCGACTCAGACTGTAGGTCCATCACTTGGTATAAATGCTCAGACTGCTGGAGTAAAAGCAGGATTAATTGGTTTTATTGCACTCGCTATCTTTCTTGTCTTTTGGTACCGCCTTCCAGGTTTTGTTGCAACAGTGTCTCTCGTTATGTATATCGTTGTGTCACTTGTGCTTTTCAAACTCATCCCAGTTACATTGACTGCTGCGGGTATTGCAGGATTTATCCTTTCTATCGGTATGGCGGTGGATGCAAACGTACTTATCTTCGAACGATTTAAAGAGGAACTTAAAAAAGGAAATACAATCAGTGATGCGATGAGTCTCGGTTTCTCTCGAGCATGGCTTTCTATTCGTGATTCAAACATCTCATCAATGATTACTGCACTCATCCTCTTCTGGCTTGGAACATCTGCAGTAAAAGGCTTCGCGTTAACTTTTGGAGTAGGTGTGCTTGTTTCAATGTTTACTGCAATCACTGTGTCACGAACATTTCTTACTGCAATCAGTCCAAAAACAGATTCAGGCTTCAAACGATTCCTCTTTAGCAATGGATTTCATACTAAATAACTACCATGTTTATCGTAAAAAAAAGAATTATATTTTTTATCATCTCACTCATCCTTATCGCGGGTTCTTTTGGGGTGATAGCAAAATACGGACTCAACTACGGTATTGATTTTAAAGGAGGTTCAATCCTTGAGGTGACCTATGTAGATGTTGATGGAGCGGTGACACCATCGCTTGATCAGGTGAAAACTATCCTCACTGACGTAGGTCTTTCAAACACACTCGTATCTCCACGAGGTGAAAAAGGGTATGTGATCAAAATGCGCGAACTTTCTCAGGAAGAAAAAAATGGAGTGATTCGAGCACTGACTTCATCAGGTGTGAATCCTGTGATGGTAGAAAAGTTCAACTCAATTGGCCCAGTGGTAGGTGATGAACTTCGACAGAAAGCATATGTGGCGATTGCTGTGGTACTTTTCTGTATTATTCTTTTCATCCTTTTTGCATTCCGAAAAGTGAAAAATCCGTTAAACTATGGTATTGCAACTATCATCGCACTTGCTCATGATGTCATAATTCCTACCGGTATTTATGTATTGTGGTCGCAATACACTGGTGCAGAAATTGATTTACTTTTCGTTTCAGCGCTTCTCGCGATCCTTGGATACTCAGTGCACGATACGATTGTGGTGTTTGACCGAGTGCGAGAAAATGCACTTAAAAACAATGGAGTAAAAAACGGACTTTCATTTGAACAAGTGGTGGGTAACTCTGTGACAGATACAATGGCTCGTTCTATCAACACTTCACTTACTACTGCAATTACGCTTCTCGCGCTCTATTTTGTAGGGGGTACATCAACTCAAAACTTTGCATTCATTCTCTTGGCAGGTATTATTGTGGGAACATATTCTTCGATTTTCATTGCGAGTCCACTTCTGGTAACTCTCGAAGGTTTTCGAAAAAATAAATAGACGTCCATATTTGGCCAAACAAAAAACCGGGTGACCGGTTTTTTGTTTGACAAGATACGATAAATTGATAGGTTTAGTGAAGGAGGTGGTCATGTCTGAACCACGGTATGATTTTCTTTTGGCGGTACTTCGGAGACGTACTCTTATTGGCTATGCACTGGTGGGGGTAAGTGTGATTTATAATCCGCAGATTCCCCAGGATAATTCTTCTCGGAGGGAATATGTGGGCGACAAATATTTGTTGTCTGGAGTAGAGCGGGAGTTATGTATTGAACATGGACTTCCGGTGAACTCAATTGAGTTTGAACGGGAGGGTGTCCCTAAAAATGGAGTTATTCTGTGGGGGGTTGTGCCGATTCTTGGAGTGTACTCTACAGTTGTCAAAAAAATTTCAGGGTACTCCCTACCGGACGGTGAGGTGAACTTCCTGCTCTCTCAGGAGTTTATCCGTAAAAACCGACTGGAAAAATGGTTTGAGGAAATGTGCACTCAGCTTCATAAGCTCGGTGGTGGAAAATATATGATCACGAGGGTACAGAAACCTGAAGTTCCTCGTTTTGCTCTCTAGACCCGCTAGCACGGCACAGCCCGCGCTCTGCGGGTTTTGTGTTACAAAAAGGCTACAAATATGGCTATTTTGAGCCATATTTGTCTGTGTACAGAGTCCTTGACTTCCTTTCAAATATGGCTATACTGTATGGGTGCTTAAAAAAGGCACACCAAAGGTGCAGAACTGAATACAGTTCGCGAAACAAGCGAGTATGGCGACCAAAATGTACAGATGTACATTGCGGGAGCAGACGGAGCTTGTGACAAAGAAATGTATCAGTTGTGCGCGTTTGGAAGAGTTCGTTGACATTTCAATATTGAATTAAGAAGACTGATGGTTCAAAGCTTCGGCTCTGAATCATCAATGAATGAGAATGCAAGTTCTCAAATTTCTTTTGATTTCGGATAGTAGTGAACACTTTCAACACTACGATCTTTTACAATTCATCACATCACCACCCAGCGAACACCTGAGAGTAGACAGACTATAGTTATGAGTCGATAGTAAATGCTCCGCATTCACTAAAGACTGTTAACTAAAGACTTATGACTAAATGATTAACATTACTGTTTTTTGTTTTGTTCCGTTCTAGATAAAGTTTGCAATTGTTTTTAACAGATGCAATTTTTACCAAGAGTTTGATCCTAGCTCAGGATGAACGCTGGCGGCGTGGATAAGGCATGCAA
>CAYRRP010000010.1:0-12336 GCA_964426735.1 uncultured Candidatus Saccharibacteria bacterium | reverse complement strand
AACCCTCCGGGTGAGTTCTACGCCGAACCCCCTCCAAAAACGGGGGGATTACCCATGAGCCTTGACGACGCCCGTGCGAAAATGGAGGATTGGCGTAGATACTACAACGAAGAAAGACCCCACAGCGGGATCGGGCAAAATACCCCGATTCAGCTGCACAACTTCGGTGGCGCATCCAGCCCGTCACCGGCAGAAGAGGCCGAAAACTCTAGCCTCAGATGATCCAGAGAATGGGGGCAGAGCAAGAGGCCGAAAACTCTAGCCTCAGATGATCCAGAGAATGGGGGCAGAGCATTCTGGGCCGGACTCTAAATCTATCTGGAGGAAATCTTCAGGGGCAGGTCAGCGGCAAACTACTTCACGGCGTGCGGCTACGAGCCATGTTGAACGAAAACCGCTCTAGATGTGTGCATCAGACCGTCCCAAAACGGGGGACCACGGCATGTTGTCAGGGTCCGTCGCGCTCTGCAACCAGAATACTCGCATCGTTCACAGCCCTGTTCCGCATTGCAATTAATAAAAAGATTGACACAATCAAACCACTCAAGCCCCCAAGCGCAACTATGAGGAGTGGCGACGCTAGAATAGTGCGAGCGGGTGTTGGCGAGACAATCACAGTCGGTCGAGTCGGAACATCAAACAAATCTCTCAAAGAACCTATCGCTTCTGAATATGCGGATCTATCTGCTCTAAGCGAATCTCTCAACAATACCAATGCATTAATTGCCGCATAGTCAAATTTATCTCTAATTGAACTTCGGATTAGATTTTCATTTATTGTATTGAGTAGGCTATCTTCTATTGACTTAGTCCTCTGGAATTCACGTATAAAGGAATAGGACTCTTCACTTGATGCTGGACGAATTTTGGCACTCTGCAATTCCGTCATAAGTACACGGACAGCGGTCTCGAGTGCCAGCTTGCTTTCCTGTGGTGTTCCTAACTTTATCCTCATCTCGATTTGATTGTCTTCTCGAAGCACGCGAACGGTCATCGATCCACTCCCACCAAACCGTTTAGCCGGCAGCTCCGAAATCAAGGCGGGCAATCTTGATGCAGCGGCAACTTTCTCGGAGAAGTCTTCCGACTCAAGATAATCTACGATGCGAGGGATGCGGAACCGATTTTCTTCGTATCTAGCGCTACCGATATCGATGATTGCGACAGACTCGGCACCAGAATACAAAGTCTTCCAAGCTAAAGCGGTTAAAGCGATTCCTAGAAGCGCCCCCAACAGAGCAACCAAGAAATTTCGAAGAAAATCAGTCTTGGTCAACGCGGACATCTTTAAGTCACCTCACGAGTTTCAAGTCGAACAAGCTTTAGCAGATGCCTCGAATCGCAGCCGGCCTGTCTTTCTTTAGTTCAATAAAGCGAAAAGAGAACTCAATAATCAAAACGACTAGAATAGCTAAATCAGCAAGCGGACGAACAAATGCTCCAATACCGATGATTTCTAAGACTGCCACAGGATGGCCAGCTAAGAAAGACCCTACCTCCCAATTTCTTGCGGTCAACACAGGTACCCAATCAAGTGGCATAAAAATTATAGCTACAAATACCAGAGCAAAAGACGCTAGTCTAAGGTTCCAGATTGTAGGTAAAAATGGTACAAGGAAAATAAGACTATAGCCACCGACGTACAATGTGCTATTTATGATGATTAATACGGCCATCAGGAATAGTTCAGCGTAACTAATCCTACTACCTGCTAGAAAACTGACTGCAATTGCGACTAAAACTATGAAAATCAGCAATACTTTCAAAAGCCTCGATAATGTAACTATGTCACTCTCGAATCCAGAAAAGTCACTCCCTGTGGCAAACCAGTAATCTAAAGCATATCGCAAGACATCAATTGACGCAGCCATCGACATAAAGTTCCCAGGGTGGGTGGCATCCATAACTGATTGAAAGCCACCAGAGTTCGTCAAGAATAATAGAAACTGAGGGTCAACAATCAAACCGGTGAAAACAAAAATTGCTCCGGCAAGTGCTGCCGTCACAAAAAACCATTCCCATCTCCCTTTAATCAAATACACCAAGAGCAAGAGGACGAAGTATGGCTTTAGATTGATTATCAATGCGATACACAGAGATCTTTTCCAATCCCGTGTTAGAAGAATTAGAGCAAGTAGCGGCAATGCTAGTAATACCAGATTTCCCCGCTCCACTGCGAAAAGAAACGGGGGCGAAAGTACAATGCCAATGAAGAGCAGTCCCTTCTGTCTATTGGTAAATGAGACGAACAATTGGGAAAATATTATGATATAGCAAATCGCAAAAGCAGAGAGGACAAAAAAGACCGAGAGCAAATTGTTCTGTTGGCGAACCTCAAAGGCTCCAGGCAAGTAGCCAGTTCCAATAAAAACAATCCGGATGATTGACAGAACGACAAAGTTTAAGGGAGGATAAATAGATCCCCAAACACTGTAGCGACCATTGTCGGCTGACCAATACAATGGGTGATAGAAATCCATGAAGGTATCGCCCTTGTCAAATATGAAGGGCGCGGGCAAGTAAGAATTTTGATAAAAAAAACAAATATAATATACTACAGCCAATAGCTGTAGCGAAGCAAAGGCAGCCAAAAACTGCGTAACTCTTCGTAAATTATGAATTTTTCCCATGTAAGCTTTGCCGTAGCAATCTCTCTAAGTTTATTGCACTAGCCAGTGGCTGATACCCTATTAGGCGGAGAAGATTCGAATCTTCTTGAAAGTACTATGCTCTGGAAAGGGTCATCAAACTTAACCTCCTTGACATAGTTCATCATACCTTAGAAAACTGCGAGCACACTTTCAATCCGCCTGCCAACTTGGCCGGTGGATCTTATGAAGACAGACACATAGCTCTTTATATAGGCAGACACGGTCACCTGGAACAAGTCCATCTACCAACCCTGGCGTGTCATGGCCACCGGCCTCAGAGACCGAGCTCATACGTCGTGATTAAGGCGGATTGAAATGAACCTCGGAAACTCATTCCAACTCTACTCAAATTCAAAGTTTATTCTTTCCTGTTCAACCACAACAGGTCTCCGCTGGGCATAGCCATGGATGGACCCAATGTACTCTCCAAGTACACCTAAGAAGAGAAATTGAAGACCAATCAGGAAGAACATCCCAATTGCGATAGGTGCAATTCCCAGCGGAATCGAATTCCAGTAAATCAGCTTTGCGATGAGGAACACTGTGCCAGCGATTACACTGAACAAGCCAATACCGAATCCGAAAAGCGTAGCAATTCGTATTGGAACCTTCGAATGACTCACGATACCAAGCATTGCGATATCATACAATGTGTAGATATTGTTCTTAGAGAGACCTCGTAACCGCCGTGGTTGATTAAAGGGAATAGTCTTTACTTCGTAACCCAACTCAGAAATCAGTCCCCGCAGGAACGGGTATGGATCGTTGACTCTTCTCACATGCTCAAGGACTTCACGGTCATATAATCCAAAACCGGTAGAGTCCTTAAGAACATTGATCTCGGAAATGCGATCTAGGAAGCGGTAATAGAATTTTCTAACGGCATGAACGACTGGCGATGCCTGACTGACGGGCTTGACCGCCATTACCAACTTGAAGCCCTGCTCCCAGTATTCGATGAATTCCGGGATCAATTCCGGAGGATCCTGGAGATCAGATGCCAGATAAATAGTGGCGACGCCTCGCGATTGGAGGATACCGTAGTAGGGTGAACGTATATGCCCAAAATTTCGGGTGTTGATTATGACTTTAACTCTCCGATCTCGATTAGCCAGAAGTCTGAGCTTATCTGGCGTAGAATCAGAAGAATGATTGTCTATTATAATTATCTCAAACCTATACTTCGGTTCGAATTGCTCAATGGCCCTGATTATCCGGGCATAAAGTTCGTCAATATTTGACTCTTCATTGAAGCAGGGTGTAACTATGCTGACTAGTGGTCGCTCAGTCATTGGTCGGCTCCTTGGGTGTCGCAATGTTGATCATGTTACCCAGAGGAAGGCCAACGGTCATCCCACCAAAGTTAGGTACAGACTTTACGCGTACCCCATACGCCCAGAGTAGATGTTTGAGAAGAAAGCTGAGGGGGAAGTAGTTTACTGTTCTGCTCTGCTCAACGATTTCAAACCCTGCCTTGTCTAGGATTTTAGCTATTGAATCCATATTGTAGAGCTCGGGATGCTGCAAGCAGAATGCAGGCCACCTCCAACCAATCAGTTTACGCAAAAGTGAAGATTCATTATGCGTGACGATAAGCAACTTCGAGCCGCGACGCATCTTCTGCCGAAGCTCGCGGAGTGTCGACACTGGATCCAGAAGGTGGTCAAGCACGTGAACCATCGTTACTACGTCCAGTGAACTGTCGGGAACGATTGAAAAACCAAACATGTCATGGACGATCTCAAATGACTTCCCACTTAAGACATTTCTGAGGACCGGCGTGACATCTCGGTTGGGTTCAAAGAGCCAATAGTGGCTGAACTGACCCGCTTTGGAGCATGGCTCCGTGAGCAGGCCTGTGTCGGGACCAACTTCGAGGTAGACACCCTTCAAGTCACTATGTCGCTTAAGTGCCTTGAAGTATCCATACTGCGTTTTCCTCAAGGTATGTTCCGGAACGATGTCCATGTTCGGCGACATTTGGGCGTAGAGCTTCTCCAGTTGGTGCGGCGTAAAGAAAACCGGCGCGTATAGCAATCCGCAGCTCGAGCATCTGGAATAGGAAAAGAACGACTTCTCCTTGAAGAAACCCATCCAATATGGCTCCAAAGCCGAAAATTCATGAGTTTCAGCAACAATCGGAGCCATAATATCGGGTACTGGTGGCGGATGAGAGTTGCAACATGGACAGTTGCGACCCAAGTAGAGCGGATTATCGGTCAAGACCATCTCCGGTGGATTTAAAGGTGATGCGACTGTGCCAAGCATAGCTGAGAATTACTACCATGACAGCGCAAAGTGGTTGAACCCAAACCGGAGACGCACCGGTTGCCTCGACCAAAAGCGAAAGGACAAGAAGATTGAACACTGCATAAGATGCATAGAAAGTTACAAACTTGCCATACTCCCTAATGTAGTTCCCTCGCGTCTTGAATACAGCAAACTTGTTCGTGATATACGCGAACGTGACGCTTGCGACCTGACTCACGATGAAAACCCCTACGTAATGAAATCGGTATGACTGAAGCGCTAGGAATAACAGTGGAAAGATTGCAAGTCCGAATGCCGTGTTAGCTGCACCAACAACAAGATACCGCACCTTGGTACCGTGTTTCTCAACAAAGTTCTCGAGGCTGCTCCGCATACCTTTTGAGCAATCAATGATCAGGTACTATTGGAATTAGCATATTCCGGGCAAATTCATCTCGATCAAGAAATGGGGATAGATCTTCAATTGGTGGAGATATTATTCTGCCATCAGGGAGCTGCTTTGCTCCCAACTTGGGTGCAAATGGTTGATTTTCGTCCAGCATGACTTCACACACAGCTGGCCCATTGCTTTCTATCGTCGCTCGCACGAGGTCTCCAATGTCTGAGTGCTTGGAGCATCGGAAAAATGGAATGCCGAAACCGATCATCAATTGTCTGAAGTCTGGGAAGCTTACACCGCTCTTGGGGCCTCCACCAACCTCAACGCCATTAAAGAAGTTTCGGTGGGTTTGGAATATGGATACATACCCACTATTGTTGAGCAGGAAAATCTTTATTGGAAGGTTGTTTCCAACGATGGTTTGAAGCTCCTGCAGATTCATCATAATGCTGCCGTCACCTGCCAAGCAGATCACGGGTTTTCCGCCTGATGCTTTGTGTATACCTATGGCTGCAGGCAGGTCGTATCCCATGGTGGCACACCCGGAATTTGTCCAGATACGTTGGCCCTTCTTAAGAAACGCCGCCTGAAAGCTTACCACGCATGCACTGCCGTTTCCGGTTACAATGTTTGCATCATCCGGAAGATTTTCGAAAAGTCGCTCAATGAAACAATAGGGATTGACTTCAGTCTGTTCCCAGTAGTGCGGCAATACAGTGGGATGACGCGCATTGCAGGCGCGCGCCCAACTAAGCCAATCTTGGTGTCTCGGTGTGGGGCCGTCGTAGGGCGCGGCGACTAACTTCGGTAGTAGCTCTCTGAGATCAGCATGTATTGGCATGTCAGGAACGACAGAAGGCTTCCTGAGCTCCGTCTCATCAATATCGACCCAAATCTTAAATGCTGCCCTTGCAAATGATGGCCAGTTATAACTCACCTGACGAATATTTAGGCGGCTTCCGAGAATTAGGAGAAGATCAGCATTCTGCGTTACGAAATTTCCTCCACGGTTTCCAACTGTGCCGGGTCGGCCCGCATACAGAGGATGCGTATCCCAAACTGCATCGTGGGCGTTCCACGCCGTAACCACAGGTATGCCTAATTTATCGATAAATTTCATAAAGTCGGCGTGCGCGCCGCTCAGCCTCACTCCAGTGCCTGCCAAGATCACCGGACGTTCAGCGCTCGTTATTCTCTCAAGTATCGAAGGGACGACAGACTCCAGGTCCACGTCCTTCCATGGCTCGACAAGCTCAGAAGGTTCAAAGCCCCTCAGCTTTTCCGGATCGATTTTTGCAGCTTGGATGTTCAGGGGAATATCTAACCAACAAGGTCCCGGTCGGCCAGTTGTGGCGATATAGAATGCCTTCTCCAAGTGGTACCTAATTGTTTCAGGCTCGGTGACCATGTGGCAGTATTTCGTTATCGGGCGAACGAGTTCTTCGATATCGAGCTCTTGATCTCCGTATTGGCGAAGTGGCAATCCTGTGCTGCGTACCGTGGTTTCGTACTTCACCTGTCCCGAAAGCACTACCATACCTATAGAATCAACAAATGCACCGTAAACGCCTGTGATCGCATTCGTTCCTCCCGGGCCAGAAGTCACGTTCACAAGCGCTATTTGGTTATTAAGGCGGTAATAGGCTTCTGCACCGATAGCACACGCTTGCTCATGATGATTGAATATACATTCCAATTCGGCGTGACTACCTAGCGAATGATTGAGGTGCATCGCGCCGCCTCCGGTCACCATAAAGACATGACGAACCCCCAGTTGGACGACCTTCTCAGCGACCCAATCAGACAGCTTTACGACTGACATTGCTTCCATCCATTCCATTGTGCAGTTCGCCGGATGGCCTCATCAAGGTGAACTGTCTGCTTCACGCCAAGGCTGGCTTCTATGGCATCGGTATTTGGAACGTAACGGCCTGTGTTCCACCCTGCATCCGAAGAACCCAATACTTTAACCGCTCCCGTTCCCACAATTCCAGATATGCGACGCGCGAGATCCGCTATGGAAATGCTTTCTGCAGATCCTACGTTGTACGCTTTTCCACAATCTCCCCTTATCAGTAGTGCAATCAACCATACAACGAGATCCGATGCGTAGAGGTAGGAACGATGGGGGCGGCCGTCACCCTGGACCACTACCGCCTCACCTCTCATAGCATCTCGAATGAAGTTTCCGGCGGCGAAGTGTATATCCAGTGAGAGATATGGCCCCAGTAGCGCGAATATTCGCGCTATGGACACGGAAAGGCCGAATTGCTTTGTGTATATGGAGCATAGCATTTCAGAAGCGCGCTTTGCTTCGGCATAGCTATTGAGAGGGTCGGTACAGCTTGGCGCCCCAATATAATCTTCAGGTACGTGGGTCAAATTCCAAGGTTGCTTGCCGTATACCGCACCGGAGCTGAGGTGAAGCACCCGGGATACATCTTTTACACGAGCGACCTCAAGTACACGACTCGTGCCCTTCACCACAGTTTCAAACATTGCTAACGGGTTATTCTGATTTAGATCCGCACTTGCATCTGTTGCACCGTGGATAACATGGGTAAACTCTCCTTCCGGCGTTCGAAAATCCTGCACATCACCTTCTATAAATGTAAACTCACTGCATTTGGCTAAGTGGGGAGCTTTTTGGGCAAAGCGATTTACATTACGAGTAAGAACAACGATTTCGGCTTTGCACTTGTCAGTCATGACGGCGTATCGGAATAATTCCAGAATCCAAGTTCCAATAAAGCCCGTTCCTCCGGTCAGAAAGATTCGCGCTCCATCAAGTGACCGCAAATCATCTTTCAGATGTGTCGCCGCTATCTGCAAGTCTCTTTCGATTGTCCATGCTGACGTCATCTTTACACCGACTTGCCTATGGAATAGCTGGGCGCGAAATCAGGACTTTCAGAATTTCATCGAAATCATCAATTACCGCGAAGCAAGCTGATTCATCAACTCCGTCATTGTATCCGCCCTTAAAGAAGACAAATGGTACCTCGGCTGCAGCAGCTGTTTTCTGATCAATCGTGCTGTCTCCCACAAATAGACTTCTTGAGGCGCTTGCTCCAACAAGTCGGAGAGCCTCATTCAGCGGGTAGGAATTTGGTTTTGAAAAAGGGGTCGAATCACCTCCAACAACTGCAACGAAGAATGACCTCAGACCTGTCTCCTCAAGAACTTTCAAGCATAGACGTTCAGGTTTGTTGCTACATATGGCCAATCGGCATTTTGCTTCGTTCAGCGTTTTGAGCGAACTGACCACGCCTCGGTAGGTACATTCAGGAGAAGTTGTCAAATTCATATAACGTGATCGAAACTCTGCTACCTGGGCAGAGGCTTGTGATGGATTTAATCCAAGTGCGTTGCCGACGAGGTGATTGCCACCTCTGCTACTCCACAAGCGGTAGTCACCGATCGTCAATGATGGCAGACCGCGCTCGCTTCGCATACAATTTAGAATTTGAGCAACTTGCTGGACGCTATCGACCAAAGTTCCATCAAGATCGAATATCACTGAGTGTGCATACATTAGAACCCGTCTATTTCTCTACATTCTTGCAGAACATCGCCGTGCTAATACACCTTACAACAGGCGAAAGTTATCGAAAGTGGTCCATAAATGAGATACACTATAGCGTGCCGGTTGAGGCGCGAGAGTTTTCCAGCCCTGGCGAGCGAATCAGCTAGGGCTCTGCAATGCCTCTTGCGCGCTCCCGCGGTGAAGGCGGGAAAAGCTCTCCGTCGACTGTTTGGGAATCCCTATTGACCCGCTCCGCTTTGTATCTGTTCCCAACGCTTTTCAAGCATCGAAATGCGAGAGGCATCTTCAAGTTGGATGCTCCCGTAGAAATCGCGCTTGTTCCTTAACCAGAGTAGCTCGAAGAAAACCGTTTTCTTGAGACCATCAACCATGGATGCCTGTCGCGCGGCGGGGCCAGAGAAGACAACCTTTCGAGTTTCGAAGCGCGTCAAATGCACGTTGGCAATTCGCTGAAGTTCGGGCAGTGAAGTGCTCCCGACAGCGCCTCCAACAACAATGTCAAGGTTGGAAGCCTTGCACGCTTCAGCGGCTTTAAGCACATAATTGGTAATTTTTTCAGAATCAATCGCGGACCTGTCGAGCTTGAGAGACCCTGCGAAGTCGACTCGGCCAAATACCCCGCCCTGCACGCCACCCTTTCTATTGGCTATTTCCATCATATCCTTCATATTTTCAAAGGCCGTGATGGTTTCGATATTGAAGAGAAAATCCGTGTCAGATTGCTGATCCGGAGAATATACCTTGTTTTTTGCATCGATGAATTTTGACAAAGCATATGGGGTTTCAACCATCGGCGCGATAATGTATTCTACGCCGAATTGCTTGCTCTCGATGAGATCGCGCACGGCTTCGCAGCCACCAATCTTCAAGGCAACTTTCAAATCGGCCCGACGCGCGAGATCGATAAGACGTAGTAATTCGTCGGTTCTCGTTCCTTCTGCTTCGAATTCTGCCTTCACAGACAGAGCCCCGTAGTCCTGTCTAAGTGATTTGAGAATGTCCAGCATTTCACGTTCTGTCTTGTTCACTGTGCTACTCCCGTCGAAAGATATGAGTTGATCTGATTTAGCGTTAAAGTCTCAAGGCAGGCACCGCCTGCTTCACCCTTGTACCAGTTGGAAATGCTCTCAAGTGCCTCCGCCAGGGTCCAGCGCTCCCTCCAGTTCAGATAGGTCCGTGCCTTAGCGCAGTCGAGTTTCAAGTAACTTGCCTC
The DNA here is from genome assembly GCA_964426735.1 of uncultured Candidatus Saccharibacteria bacterium. GTDB lineage: Bacteria > Patescibacteriota > Minisyncoccia > Phycocordibacterales > DATDWN01 > UBA910. The sequence goes on along the minus strand of CAYRRP010000010.1, from coordinate 2,275 downwards.
ATGCGGTCCCGGTATAGGATCCACCTCCCATTTGGCTCCGCCTCCCCAATGGCTTGAGAGTTGGTTCACAATCCATTCAACAGGCTTTGCATCCGACTCTGCCGGCCCAAAATTCCAGCCACCGCAGTATTTCGGGCCACTAAGGTATAGCTGTTCGCCGAGGGTGAGATATCCAGTCAATGGTTCCATGACATGCTGCCAGGGGCGGATGGACTTCGGATTTCGGATCTTGACCCGTTTCCCAGCGATGAATGCACGCATGATGTCAGGGACAAGCCTGTCCAATGCCCAATCGCCGCCACCGATGACATTACCAGCTCGAGCGGATGCTACCGCCACGCCGTGGGAATTATAACTGTCTGCGCGAAAGAACGAGCGCTGGTAAGCAGCGGTCACGAGTTCAGCGCAACCTTTGCTGCTGCTGTATGGATCAGAGCCCCCCATGGACTCATCTTCCCGATAGCCCCAGACCCACTCCTTGTTTTCGTAACACTTGTCACTTGTGACCACGACGACGGAACGTACAGTGTCGGATTTTCTAATCGCCTCGAATAGGTTCACAAGGCCCATCACGTTTGTGGCGTAGGTCTCGACGGGATGGTCATAGGAGTAGCGAACCAGCGCCTGCGCAGCCATGTGAATTACAATTTCTGGCTGGGAGCTTCTTAAGACCGCTGCGACGAGGTCGGCATCCCGGATGTCACCAAGGTGAGACTCCATACCTCTCGCAACTTTGGCATCCTCAAAAAGCGATCGTCCGGAAGGGGAAAGAGCGAATCCGGTTACTTGGGCACCGTACTGCTTGAGGAGCATGCATAGCCAAGCTCCCTTGAAGCCGGTATGACCCGTTACAAACACTTTCTTTCCATGCCAGAACGAAGCTTTGGTCACGACCAGGTCTTCCAAGGCGCCTTGCCGCTCGCGAGCAATCCTTCCAAGTATTGCTTGTCTCTCAGCGTGTCCATCGGCTGCCAGAATCCTCGATGGAAGTAAGCGCGAAGGTTGTCTGAGCTTGCGAGCTCCTCAAGGGGCTGTCTCTCCCAGATGGTCTGGTCATCCTTGATTAGCCTGAATACCTCGGGAGAAAGTACAAAAAATCCACCGTTGATCCAACCACCGTCGCCAATCGGCTTTTCTTGGAAGGCACGTACTGCATTGCCTTCCAACTCGAGAGAACCGAAGCGCCCCGGAGGCTGCACCGCAGTGACGGTGGCGAGCCTCCCATGCGAGCGATGAAATTCGATGAGATCGCCGATATCAATTGCAGCTACTCCGTCTCCGTAGGTGAGGCAGAAATGGTCATCAATGTAGCGGCTTACATAACTCAACCGGCCACCGGTCATGGTGGACTCACCTGTTTCGACGAGCGTGACCTTCCACGGCTCGGCATACTGATGATGAACCTCGATGGCATTTTTCTTCATGTCGATCGTTACATCGGACATGTGCAAAGAGTAATTTGCGAAATACTCTTTAATCATGTATCCCTTATAACCACAGCAGATTATGAAATCATTTAATCCGTAAGAGGAGTAGATTTTCATTATGTGCCAGAGGATCGGTCTTCCTCCGATTTCAATCATAGGCTTGGGACGAAGGTTTGACTCTTCCGATATTCGGGTCCCCAATCCCCCTGCTAGCAGTACGACCTTCATGATTCACCTGTTTCTTTTGGGCATTTCGCTAAAATCTTTAACCCTGTCTGTCAACCGGGAAGTTACCCGTAGAGCTGATACTTACATTTAGCGCGTAGATTGCGTATATCGACAGATTACGATCGGAACAGGTTTCCATACAACAGATGTTTGATTGGGGGGGGGTGATGGTGAAATTTTTTCTAGAGCGGCTTTCGTTCAACATGGCTCGTAGCCGCAGGCCGTGAAGTAGTTTGCCGCGTGCTGAGAGGTGACGATGGGAAGCAGAGCCCCGATAGTGGTCCATAGTCCCTCCTGTGTTCGCTCTGCGGCTTTGCGGAGGTGAGCCTTAAGTTGCGAGAAGGCTTTTTCGATTGGGTTGAAGTCAGGGCTGTAGGGCGGGAGATAGCGCATCTCGGCGCCGACAGCCTCGATGGCTGTCTGTACAACGACACCCTTACGGGATCCGAGGTTGTCCATCACGACGATGTCGCCCTTTTTCAGTGTCGGCACGAGAACTTGTTGGACGTAGGCCTCGAAGGCTTCGCCGTTGATGGGGCCGTCGAGCACCAGCGGCGCGACGATACCGGTTGTGCGGAGGCCGGCCACGAACGTTGTTGTTTTCCAATGCCCATGGGGCA
>CAYRRP010000009.1:0-19350 GCA_964426735.1 uncultured Candidatus Saccharibacteria bacterium | reverse complement strand
CCTTGATGCCATAAGACATACTTCAAGTCGGAACACTTCAGTGGGGGTGGATCAGCAGGACTGATGAACCTCTATTTTTATGATGAAATTTATCAAGGAAAATGCCCGTGTTTCATGTGAAACAGGGGGCTTATTTACCACGATAGGGCAACGCGACTTAGCGACCCTCGAATGTTCCAGATGTTGGCGAACAGGCTGCTGGAACATGCGCTGATCAAGCAGAGCCTAAAAGGAGACCGCTCAACCGCCCTTCACCTGTCACAAGGTTGCTCTTGTTCGCTGTAGTGATACGTCGCCAGACGCAAAGAGCTACTGCTTTGGCCCTTCGGGGCCTAAGTGTAGCTCCTCATCGCATCCGCAAGTGATTGCTTCTGATGGATCGCTTGATTGCTTCCCGTTGGACTTCACGGGCTACCCGCTCATTCAAGGCTTCCAACTGCTTCCAGATGGCTTTCCATTGGAATGCTTGTTGAACCTGACCAGCCGATCACGAGTGAGCGAAGCGAACGAGTGGTGTGCGAAGCACACTCATCAGGGAGCCATTGAACGCCACCAGCACCGTTGGAATCCCTTGGCACCGCCTGGATTTCTTTGAGCCTTGATGCCGCCGGTGTGCCTCTAGCTGTCGATCGGCCTCGTGAGGACTCCATCCGCCTCCTTCAAGCGCCTGACAGCAATGGCAGCCTCCGTCTGGTTCTAACTGGCCCCTGGAGCAGGTTTGGCTGTCTAACCAGATATTATGTCGAGCCTCCGGGTGTGGGTGTTTCCATCCATTGGTCCCGATGAACCCCAATGCCTCCTAGCGATAAATACCTAGCAACACATCCAGAGGAGGCCCATCGATGCTGATTGAAGCACAGGTAGTCCGTTCAAAGTCCGAGTTGCTGAACGAGATCCAGCGAATGTCTATCGCCAAGGCTGTTGTTTATCGCAACGTCGACAGGAAGGCGTGGGAGCAGATTGTGAGGGAGCATCAGGGAGTGAGTGTGGTGGCAGTTGTTTTCGTGGTTTGATCGTGGCAGATCGCCAGAGATAGAGTAGTCTTGCTGATACCTACGATCACCCGCCTGAGACATGCACAGGACCGATGACAAAAACAATGAATCATACCCCTCGTCATCCGGTCATCGTGGCCCTTGTTCTACTCTGTATCATGCGTGTGCTGGTGCTAGTCGCTATGTCCGTAGTGAAAGAGGCGAGTTTTTCCGAAACAGCCTTGACCGTGTTCCTGCATCTCGGTTTCACGCTGTTCATTGGTTGCGGGCTTCTTCTCCTATGGGTTGTGGTGCGACTTCCCTTTCTCAGGGCCTGCGTGACCGCCGTTGCACTCATACTTCTGTCTATCAGCCTGTTCCTCAGCCTGTCCGACCCCATCCTTGACGCAATCATCGGCGAACGGCTGACACCGTCCACGCTTACGCATTTTGCCGGGCCGGGACTCTTCGTGTCAGACTATTTCTGGAAGCCAGTGCTTCACTACTGGTACGCGGTATTCCCCGCCGTGACGCTACTTGCGGCCTACATCATCTGGACGCTGGTCACCTTCTGGACCGTCGGGCGAAATCCGCACAGGACGCCGATGCGGTGGATCTATCCAGCCATCGGAGCCGCAGTAGGCGGCGCCATGGCCTTCGCCGCTACCTCTGCATCTCCCTCGATCCTGTATCCGGTCGAAATCGACTACGTGACTCAGACCCTCGGCTCGGACGGAACGCGGCTCGGCATGTCCGAGCAGGAGGCCGCGGAACGCATCCGCGACTTCACCATCCTGCCCAAGGGTGCGTCCTGGGTGGACGAGCGCTATCCCCTGGTCTATCGCTGGGACACGCCGCGGCCAGCACCGACCGAGAAGCCGGACATCTTCATCTTCGTGGTCGAGAGCCTGCGCGGCGAGAACCTCAGACCGGTCAATCCCGATGGGCAGGCGCTGGTTTCCGTGCCAGCCATCGAGGCGATGGCCAGCCAGGGCGTGGTGTTCCAGCACTTCCTGTCGAACGGGTTCCCGTCAGGACCAGGCTTTGTTGGCATTTCCTCGGGGGCATGGATGCACCCGGTGAAGCGGCTCGATGCCGCCTATGCCTCGACCAGCTTCGACCGGCTCGGCAGTCGCCTGAGAAGCGCTGGCTACCATACGGGCATCATCACCTATGACGTGCGATACGATGACAAGACCAACTGGGTGAACGATGTCTTTGAGGATGTGGTCGACTGTGTCGCGTTAGGTCTCGCTGACGATGATGCCGTTACGGTAGACAAGTTTAGCGAATGGGTGGCCAAGGCGGATGCAGCGACACCGACACGCCCGCTCTTCGGCATCTTCCTCACCAAGGAGCCGCACCTCCCTTACATGACGAAGGACGCGACAGGAAACTGGGTCGCAGGCAGCAACCTTGCGGAAAACTATGCGCGCTCGATCAACCAGGTCGACGCGGAGTTGAGCCGCGCCTTTGCCTTCCTCAAGGCAAGGCCGCGCTGGAAGAACACCATCGTCATCATCCTTGGCGATCATGCGAACTACCTCGACCAGTCTGTTTCCTCCGGCCTTCCGGTCAATGACACGGTGCTCACCGGCGCGATCTTCAGCGGCGGTGACCCGGTCATCGGACCACCGCGCGTCAATCGCGCGCCGGCCAGCCAGGCCGACATCTCGTCAACCGTGCTGGCGTTGGCAGGAGACTGGCGACCGGCCATGGCGCTGGGGCGCGACCTGCTTTCTGACGACCCGGCACGGCCGCCGCGCGCGCTGGCCATTCGCAACGGGGGCAGCCGGCTCGACATGGGTGGTCAAAGCATCATGGTTCCCAAGGGCGCGACCTCCGCGGCCGAAGTCACTCCCCTTGCACAGGAACCGGACGTCGCGCCCGTCGCCGTTCCTGATCCGGAATCGATTGCCGAGGCTGTGCGAATATGGTCCTGGATGATTGAGAATGACAGAGTGTGGAACAAGAATTTCCTCGATCAGCCCTAGCGGCGTCTGCCGTCTTCGATGCCAGACTTCCACCGGGAGGCCAGGGAGCAGAGACCTCCTCCGGCCGGAGTGCATACCCACCCCCTTGCCGCCCCTCGTCCGCTCCACTAATCTCCACTCCATCGCGGGCGTAGTTCAGTGGTAGAACGGCAGCTTCCCAAGCTGCATGTCGTGGGTTCGATTCCCATCGCGATGCCAAGGACTCCGGTGGGATCCATCACATCTTAGTTCAATGACTTCATGATCCTCGGCTGGTTTACCGAGAAGGAACCCTGCACAGCTCGGGTGAGGGCCGATTGAGGGAAGCAGCGCACCTTCTGACGATGGATGCTGATCGCAGCAACGAGATGCACTGCCCCATCAGTCGATCCCCTCCTGTGCCCAGCGATGGAATGACGTGATGGTTTCCACCCATGGAAACAATGAGTTGCATCCATGCAATCTACGCTGATCTGCATCCGTGCAATTTTCGGTGGTACAGCACAAGTGAACGGCTATCATGCTCACTGTAAGCCCCCCGGTTTACAACATCACTGAGCCCTTGGTCTCTCCCTGAGCCGAGGGCTCTTTCTTTAATAAAATCAAGCGAGTTGGCGTTCGTTGTCTTCTTTTCGAGGTCAGGGGACGGTCTGGTCATTGGAAGGAGACCCCAATGGCAAAGCAGAAGAAGCCGCAGACGGATACTGCAACACCCTCGGATGACTTGATCGCTCAGGCAATCCATGAGGGCCAGACCCTGATCGCTGAAGGTAGACCCAAGGTGGAAGCCGCAATGGCGATCTACCGCCTCCTTGAGAACAGCCCTCAGGAGACGATCATCACTGCATTCATCGATGGCGCCTCCCTCACACCCAAGGGAGCACTGACCTACTGGTACAACTGTCGCAGGAAGCTCTCGCGGGAACGTGCCGAGTAGTTGCCCTGGGGTGCTCAGATGACGCTGGTCCGCAGGGCACACTCGAAGTACTGGTACGTTCAGTTCCAGCTCAAGCACCAGACCGTCATCCGCTCCACCCACACCACAGACAAGCGGACAGCTGAGCGTGTCGCAGCCAAGATCAGGGCCGAGGCACATGAACGGATCGTCCTCGGCAAGAAGAAGCAGATCACACTGGGCGAGGCGCTGGAGCGCTTCGTTCAGTCCAAGGCAGGGACACCCAACCATCGCAACCAGGTGAACCATGCCAAGCAGATCCTCAGGCACATCAGGCCAACCCTCCCCCTTGCTGCCCTCCAGCCATCGATGCTGGAGGACTACAAACAGAGGCGGTTGGAAGCAGGGATATCCAGCCAGACGATCAAGCATTCCCTCAACTGCCTGACAGGCACCCTGAAGAAGGCCAAGCGGGAGGGCTATGACTGCCCTGACCTGGCAGCACCCACCGTCAAGGTTCCCAACGGAAAGCTCAGGTTCCTCACCCTTGATGAGGAGAAGCGCCTTCTCGATGAGCTTGATCCCAGCCGAAGGGCGAATAGCCTATCAACATACCACAGGGCGAGGTTCCAAGGGTTCATGCAGGACAACCATGACCTGATCATCCTCCTCTTGGACACGGGTGCCAGATATAGCGAGATCGCCAACATCCAGTGGAAGCAGATCAACCTGCACGAGAGAACAATCTCCCTCTGGCGGTCCAAGGTCTCGAACGAGAGCATCATCTTCATGACAGACAGGGTGCACGAGATCCTCACCCGGAGATCAGTCTGCCGCTCAGGAGACCACGTCTTCACCAACAAGGCAGGGGCAGCCAGAGGCTATTCGTCTGTAGCCATCCGCAAGGCGTTCCGCAGGGCTGGTCTCACGGACTGCACGATCCACACACTCAGGCACACCCATGCCTCACGGCTTATTCAGAACGGCCTCTCGGTCTATGAGGTCAAGGCTGTGCTGGGTCACACGGACATCAAGACAACGATGCGCTATGCCCATCTGGAACAGGTCTCGGTCACACAGAAGGCCAGGGACGTGATCAACCGCCTGAACAGCCCCTGAGGAGCAGCCAGACAGCTTTTAGAGCTGTTACGCTACGTCAGATATTCTGATAGTATCACTGCGTTACAACAGACCACCCAACTGCTGGGCAGACTCCTGCATCGGGATCAGGGTTCAACCACCCTCTGGCTCATCCCACAGCCTCACAGCACACCTCTTCTCTTTTGATAAAATCTGGCCCCCATCCAGCCCAAGGGGGAGAGGGGGGAGTGATATGTCGTGTGGTGTATTATAGAGAGAGAACTCCCCCCACTGCCCCCTCAGGGGTGGGGAGTTGAATTTGAGATTATTTCATAAAAACAGGTCAGGTGATGAGAAGCAGGTAGGCCGACCATCTCCAATGGATTTCCCGTTGGAAAGACACCTAAGGCCGTTGGCAAGATTATATCAGAAGAACCTCTCTCCTCCGACCGTAGGGAGGAGGAGTGATTGTATCTCCATCAGCGGGTGATCAAGCGTCAGCCGTTGGTTGATTGTTTTTGAACTCAGCCGCCTTCTCTTTGCGCCGCATCATGGTCTTGCTGAGAGGAAGGTACGCCGTCTTATCAAGCTGGTAGAAAGCCTCTCCCTTGTCACCCCCTCTGTTTCTCTTCACCTGCTGCTGCTTGAGACCAAGGATGCCAAGGACTGTTCTCAGCTGAGCAACTGGCCTCTCAGCGACGTCGACATTGACCTCCTTCTCAAACAACCGCTGCCATCTCTCCTCATTGGATTTCATGAAGTCTGATAACTCGACAAGCGTGTTGGAGCTGTATTTCACATCAAACCGCAGGGAGCATGTCCGCGGTTCAAAGATACATGCTCTAGTGAGGATTTCCCTGAGGAAGACGACCTTCTCGATCACCTTCATGTCGTACTTGTTGTCGCGGTATTTGAAGAGCTTCATCGGGTTGCTCTTGAACTCGTGATAGGTCATCAACTGCATCTCAGGATCAATCAAGACTTCCAGCATCTCGATCTTCTCGCGGAGCTTCCCCTGATCATCCAACACGAGGAGCTTCTCTGTGACCTCTTCGTGGTAGAAGTTTCCAAGCCAGAATTTCTCGTTGCTCGCTTTCTGAGCATCAGTGAGCGGGTCGTTCTTATCCTTCAGCTTCTTGATGTCCATCGCTTCCCTGAATGTGATATCCCTCGCATTCAGCAATCTCTCGCGCATCCTCACTTTCTGCTGATTGCGCCCCGCCTTGTTGATGATTGATCCCTTGGCCTTCGCGGCCTCATCCTGAGCGACCAACTCAACGTCCCAGCCATTGTACTTCTTGTAATCAATGAAGTTGAACTTGAGGGCATTCATCGACTTGTTGCGGACAATCAAGACATCCGTCAGCAGCTCAAGGAAGGGATCCTCACCAGCGTATGAATGACCGCCGTTGTGATCAAAGTACACCTTCAGACCTCTCCTCGTCTCCCGATCAAGGAATTCCTGAAGAACTCTCCTGCGATCCGTGCTGAAGTTTCTCCTCTTGGGCATAATCCATGCCTTCACCTCACCCGGATGCCTCACCCTCCCCAGCTGCTGATCAATGTCAAAGTGTGTGTTGATGCCGCCCTCAAAGAAGCCATAGACACAATCAACCTTCACCTCGTTGTCAGGGAACGTGATGTCTATACCAGTCCCAACGAAGGGTGATGACAGCACGACATCATAGTTCAGGATTTCTGTTTTGATGTTTTTGAGGAACGCTCTGTTGTCCTCATCATCTCCGTAGTCACGGACCATCACACGGAGTTTCTTGGATTTATAAACCTGAATGAATGCCTCATACAGCCCAAGAATAAACTTCCTGCTGTTGCCCACCACGTAGCAGCGCTTCCCTGCTTGAATGCTCTGGTGCAGATCACTCAGAAGATCGTTCTTTCCAGCATAGATGGATATTTTCCGTTTGCTGGGTTGGTATTCATTCAGGAAGCAGTAGAGCTTCTTGTAGTCCCTGCGTTCTTCTGAGAGGTTGTCACTCCTGCTTCTCCCAAGGCAGGCTATCACCCCAGAGAGTGTGATGCGGCCAAGATCAGCATCCAAGCAGAACACGTATTCCGCTCGTTTTATCAGCTCCGATAGAACGTTGAAGTTCCTGTCAGGTGATTCCATGTGCTCTGAGAGGAAGTGCGAGAAGACCTGCTCTGATTCATCAATGATCACGACGCCATAGCGTTCGCTTTGCAGTCTCATCCTGCTGTAGAGGCTATCAAGGCATATGGCGTAGTGGGGAGGCTTTCTCGTCTCGTATCGAATAGAGCCACTCGCTGATGTTGTTGGGATCATCATCGTATCGATGCCACCTGTATCGAGGTAGCATTCGAGGCCAAGCTTGCTTGCGCTTTCACTGATGAGGGATTGACGATGGCCAATGAGGATTATGTTCTGGCTTAATGTCTGCTCGCGCCGCGTGGGGTGTGGATAGCTTTTTAGGTAGGAGACAAGTTTGGCAAGGGAGTGTGTCTTTCCCGAGCCCTTGGGGCTCTTGATCAGATTCACGCCGGGCAGGATGTGGATGTCACCGAGCCTCTCGGCATTAAGGAGGTGGTAGTTTGATTTCTCCTTGCTGACCTCAAGATCGTGGTCATACCTTGTCAGCCCCTGGTACTCAAAGTGAGTGTTTGCAGCGCCATTGTACTGCTTCACCATCGCATCAAAGAAGTTAAAGCCTGCCTCCTCCTTCTTCTGCTCACCTTCAATCCAAGCGCTGTTACCGCAAGACCTGCATTGAACACCCCTCACGCCATCCTTGTTGACCTTCACAAACGCGCTGGGGTTTCTATCCGGATGAATGCCGAATGGACACTTGATTGAGGTGTTTTCTGCGAGATCGCGCAGAAGGAGAAGACCTCGATTCTTGACGCTCACGCGGGTGTCATCAGTCAAGGTTGAGGCAGGGTTCTGGACGCTTTGGATGTAGCGCTCCTCCATCCCCTCGCGGATCAGCTTATTTATTGTCTCGCCATCGAGCGACTTCCCGATCTCATGGAACTGTGCCCTCGTGTTGCCAAAGAAGAACTGAGCGCATGATCTTGTAGCAGGGTCTGTAGGAACTCGCTTCATCAACGCTGTGTAGAGAGCCTCATAGCTCTCACCGTCATAGATCTCCCTCTGGAGATGAAAGAGAATTCGATATCTATTCTCAGTATCACTGTGGCTGGGAGTTGTGTAGATCAGCGTGGCATGTCGTTTGATGAACGGATCAGCAAGGGCACGTTCAAGTGGAAGTGTTCCGTCTATGTCAGCGATCAGAACGTTGGTTCCTGCGAAGTTTGAACCCTTGCGATAGCCGTTGATGAACTGATGGGTGAGGGGAAAGCCGTTGGAGATGCTGTCCATCAACTCGGGAAGAGTGAGTTGAACATTCGACCATCCACTGGCCGAGCCTTTAAGCTCTTCGCTGCTGATCTTGTCCTTGATGTCCGTGCGGATTGCCAGCTTGAACGTCTTGTTTTCCATCCCTGATCCTTCACCCGTGAGTCCGTGGGTGGTGAACACTCCAAGGCAAGGAGATCAGGATCGGACTCACAGTCCTCCGCCTCAGGGTGCCCACCGAGAGTATTTAGGGAATTTCTTCAGGGGACAAGGCATCCCAGCTGCTAAGACCTAGGGAGTGATGTATGCAGGGGGGAGTGTTGAGATTTTCCTCTCTATAGAGACCACACGACATATCACTGGCCGCCTTGCCCCCTGTGTGATGAAGCAGATTGCAGGGGGTGGAATCCAGAGAGACCCCGTGGAATTCCTGTGGGAGGAGAGAGTGCCTGTGTGCTCATAGCTGCTGATGGTGTGTGCAAGTAATCCAGCAGCCCCCTGCGATCACCGCTGAGACTTTCCCCAAGAGCAGGTTTGGCCGTCTAACCAGATATTATATCGAGCCTCCGGGGCATGGGTGTTTCTATCCATTGGTCCCGCTGAACCCCAATGCCTCCTAGCGATAAATACTTAGCAACACATCCAGAGGAGGCGCATCGATGCTGATTGAAACACAGGTAATCCGTTCCAAGTCCGAGTTGCTGAAGGAACTTCAGGGGCTCCCAGTCACCAAGGCCGTTATCTATCGCAACGTCGACAAGAAGGCTTGGGAGCAGATCGCGAAGGAGCATATAGGAGCAACGGCAATTATCGTCTGCTGACGAGAAACCGCTTTTGGTTGGTGGCACTGTTGTGTTACGATTTTAAATGATAACTCCAACGGTGACATATGAAGTCCTTCCGGAACTTACTCGCAATCGCATGTGTTTATGGTTGTTTCGCCTGCGCATCTCCTGTGGCTCTGGCCGAAACAGCCAATCTTCATCACATCGTAATTGATGCGGGGAGCAGCGGTTCACGCATCTATCTCTATGAAATCAAAACTGCTCCCTATCCTGAAATTCAGCAAGTGCTCAGCTTTAAGGGCGTTCCTGGCGATGAAGGCATAGACAACTTTCTTGATGGCGCGGGCGGGGTCAATCGAGATACTGGCCCTGAAGGCGTAGGCGATGCAATGATCGCGCCCCTGCTTGCAGAGGCAATGCCGGCCCTCGCCGAACGCGCTGTCAAGCCAGGGGATGTTACGGTGGATTTCCTGGCCACGGCCGGAATGCGGAGCGCCATGCAGCCAATAGGCAAGCACGATGCGAAGGCTGCTGAAGCACTTTATGGCGAGGTCCGCAAAGCCATTGTTGCCAAGGGGTTCATCGCAGGCGAGGTGCGCACGACGGACGGCAGCGCTGAAGAGGGTCTGTGGACGTGGATTGACGTCAACGACCGTTACCGAGATGCCTTTCGCACAGACAGTGCGCCCGTCGGCGTGGTCGAGGTTGGCGGATCCTCCATGCAAATCAGTTTTCCAACTTCTGCCACTGTTGATCCCGCTTCGAATGTCTACGCGGTTTCAATCAATGGCAAGTCTTTCAATGTGTTTGACAGAACATATTTAGGCTTGGGGCAGGATGATGCACGCAAAGCAATGCGCGTCATGGACCCACCAGACGATGGTGGTGCACGCTGCTTCCCAACGGGCATGACGTCAGAGGATGACGCAGGCGATATCATAGACGGGAAACAAGTCAGGATCGGTAGTGCGGCACGTTTCGATGCGAGAGCATGTGGCATGTCATACTCAGCACTTCTCAAACAGCTCTTTAGCGCTGTTGGTTCGCCTGACATTGCAAAGTCCAGTTCGCCATTCTACGGTATCGCGGCTGTGCGTTATGCCTTTGAAGAAATGAACGCCTCGCCGCAGCTCCCATCCCCTGAAGGGTTGTCCGCAGCAATCTTGAAAAATTGTGCCGGGCCTAGCGCTGCTCAGAATTTCAACATGCGTAAGCGCTTCTCGCAACAGAGCTGCTCATCCGCGACCTATGTCTGGGAGCTACTCTATGGCTCGAACGGATTATTCACATCAAAACCTGGCCAGTTCAAGACGACTGTGGCCGACCAGGTGAGTATCGCTCCTGGGGTGGAGGGTACGATTTCGTGGACGCGTGGTTATCTGCTCCAGAAATACGGAAAGTAACACTGGAATAATCCAGGCGTGAAACTGCCTCTCAATATATCGGAATTCTAGCATAGGATTACACTGTATGCATCGCCGTCAATTCGGAACGCTGCTTGGCTCGCTCGTCCTTACCCCTTCCGCCTTCGCACTTGAGCGTGGGGTTTCTACCCAGCAGGCTGAGCGCGACGAAATCTTCTCACTCGCCGTTCTCGACATGGTTTACAGGGACTGGCAGTCAAACAGCAACGGCCGCGGGCACAACATCGGATCGATCTTAGTCGATTCCGAGTACCGGCCACTATTCTGGGCGCGCAACTCAGTGACCGTGACGGGCAATGCGACCCAACATGGAGAGGTGCGGCTCATCCAGGCGTTTCTAAACTGCCAGGGCGTAGGCAAATACATGTCAGGCTATACGATCTACACGACTCTCGAGCCTTGTGCGATGTGCACGGGAATGATCGCCATGACCCAGCTCGACCGGGTTGTCTATGTGCAAGCAGATCCGGAGTTCGGCCATGCACTTGCCGGCCTGCGGCATGTGAATTTCCCAAGACTCTTCCAGCAGGATTCGCTGAGCTCAAACGTGCAGAAACAGAAGCTTGAAGCCGGGTGGGCGCAGTACCGCACCGCGCACGAAGGATCCGCGATCACGGACTATCTGCTGTCCGATGGGGCGGCCGATATCTACCGGTCAGCATCCGCAGACCTGGCGCGGCTTGAGATAAAGTATCCAGAAAACAAGCCAGTACTCGCAAATACCCTGGACTTCTTAAGCGGGGTTGGTCCGGAGACGTTCGGCGAGAAGATGCAAGATCGCTGCCCAGTCAATCTCTGACGGTCGCCACGGGTCGATGATAGCTCGGTCGTCGACCCTCTTCCGTTTACTCCACCCCTTGCCGCCCCTCGTCCGCTCCACTATTCTCAACTTCGTGCGGGCGTAGTTCAGTGGTAGAACGGCAGCTTCCCAAGCTGCATGTCGCGGGATCGCTTGCCATTGCGACTCCCACGAACATGCCATCTTCCTCCGCCAACCGTTCCAAGGGCAGTCGGCCTCTCGAGCGGGCTACCCCGCAGGAACTCGGCAGAGCCCGGGCACATGGTCTTTGCACCGAGCAGCGCAGTTCCTCACGTTGGTTGCTGAACGATGCAACGGGATGCCCTGCTCCTGAGATCGATCCCTTTCCGCGCCCAGCGATGGAGTGACGTGGTGATCCCTTGTCATGGAATCCACACTCAATGACTTGTGTGGTTGATCCCTGGCCAAGGGCACCAAGGGCACCATACAAAGCCAGTCGGCGTCAACTTGCGAACCTGAAGCTGTCCATGTATTGAATCGCTTTATAATAATACCTTCAACATGTGGCCGCTCGGGAGATTGCCATGAAGAACCTCAGCCGCTGTGCAGTCGCCTTCGCAATTGCCGCTCTCTCAGCGGGGCTGGCCCCATCGGCCTACGCCGAATTCAAGGCCGAGGTGAAGTACGCGCAAGTGGGCGACATCAAGATGGCTTACTATAAGCGAGGCAAGGGTGACCCGCTGATCATGATCATGGGCGCCGGCGGGACCATGGACGACTGGGACCCGGCCCTGCTCGATGCGCTGGATGACACGAACACGCTGATACTCTTCGACAACCGCGGCTGTGGCCTGTCGACCGACACGGCGGAGGACAACACCACGATCCCCCAGATGGCGGATGACACCGCGGGGCTGCTCAAGGCGATAGGCTATGAGAAAGCCAATGTGCTGGGATGGTCCATGGGCGCACGTATCGCTCAACAGGTGGTTGTCCGCCATCCCGATCAGGTCATAAAGGCTATCTTCGCAGCGCCGAACCCTGGCGGCACCATGCAGGTCAAGGCAGCGGAGTCCGTCGAGATGAAGCTCAACGACCCCAACGTGCCCGTCACGGACAAGACAGCTTTCATGTTCCCCGACACGGCTGCGGGCCGGGCGGCGGCGAAGCAGTCGCTCGCCCGCCTTGCCGCGGCTCAGGCCAGCGGCGAAGCGCCAAACGACATGACCTGCTCGCCGCAGGCCGTGCAGCGCCAGGATCGCGCGCGCACCACGCTGTGGACCGCCGACACCACGAATTACCGGGACCTTGCCGACATCAAGGTGCCGGTGCTTGTTGCCGATGGGCGCGACGACATCATCGACCCGCCACAGAACTCCTCCATCATCGCCGCGCGCGTGCCCTTCGCATGGCTCACCTTCTTCGAGGGCGGCCATGCCTTCCTCTACCAGTCCGCCGAGAAATTCGGGGCGACGGTAAACCTGTTCCTCTCGAAGTGATGCGTTAAAGAGCGAGTGGGTTGACCGCTCTTTATCGTCCCGCTCCAACTCCTCTCATCTTGGATTATCGCGGGCGTCGTTCAGTGGTAGAACGGCAGCTTCCCAAGCTGCATATCTTGGGTTCGATTCCCATCGCGATGCCAAGGACTCCGGTGGGATCCATCACATCTTAGTTCAATGACTTCATGATCCTCGGCTGGTTTACCGAGACGGAACCCCGCACAGCTCGGGTGAGGGCCGATTGAGGGGAGCAGCGCACCTCCTGACGATGCATGCTGAGCGCCGTAACGAGATGCACTGCCCTATCAGTCGATCCCCTCCTATGCCAGCGATGGAATGACGTGGTGGTGTCCGCCCATGGAATTCACTGCCTCACTCGCCTGCTTGTCGAGGAATTCTCATCATTCCCTGCAGTTACTCACTAACAGTAGTCAGTCTGGCAGGCCCGGGGGCTCCTTTAGCAGTGCCAGCACGGGCTTGATAGACTTGTTGCTTTCACCGCGCATCTCAAGCTGGGAAAACTCAAGGGAGGCTACCTCGTGATCAACCAGCAAGCGCATGGCCGCAGCGTCCTGGCCTACGAAGGCACAAGCTCGCTCCAGTGTCTGATAGTCATCAATCGTTGCAGGCAGGTCATCAGCAAACGCCTTCATCATGTCTTGCCATGGCAGGGCAACAATGCGCATTGCTTCGGCAATGCCTAAACGCTTGGACTCTTCAAGTTCCGCCACAGGAAGATCATACCGTAACAATAACTGACGCATTGCTGCGCCTGTTTCGACTTCGAGCTGATGAAGAGCCATCCATTGCCAACGACGGAAGGCATCCGGCTGCCGGTCAGCTATTGCGCTGTACATCGCCATGCCGAAGACCTCGCCCTGCCACGCATCTTGCAAACGACGTTTAATTTCCGGATCCAGATTATGCACCGAGACGGTCATGAAAGTTGTATAGGGACGGTGCACTGGTTGATCAAGTCAGCACGACCCTCGCAGCACGACTGATGAAGCTGCTCCGCAGCAGCGACAAATGCCTCATGCCCTGCCCCTGCAGTCGATCCCTTCCGCTATCAAGCACGAGAGTGACGTGATCGTTTCCGCCCATGGAATCCCCGTTGTGATCCTCTGGTGCCCTTGAAGGTTTTCCTGCAGCCAAGCGTTGCCTTTCTCTCAATGCCAGGGGACGGTCTGGTCATTGGAAGGAGACGCCAATGGCAAAGCAGAAGAAGCCGCAGACGGATACTGACACACTTTTGGAGGTGCTGATCGCTCAGCCAAGCTGATTGTCGCCTGCGTGCCTTTGGCTGTCGACAGGCCTCGAAAGGACTCCATCCGCCTCCTTCAACAGCCAGCCAGCAATGGCAGCCTCCGTCTGGCTTTGATTGGCCCCTGCAGCAGGTTTGGCTGTCTGACCAACTATGGGGTCGAGGCTTCGGGTCTGGGTGTTTCTATCCTTTCATCCCGCTGAGCCTCCAAGCTTCCCGAGCAATAAATACTCAAAACACGCCGGAAGAGGCCCATCAATGCTGATTGAAACACAGGTAATCCATTCGAAGTCCGAGTTGTTGAACGGGATACAGCGAATTTCTATCATCAAAGATTTTGTCTATCGCAACCTGGGCAGGAGGGCCTGGGAGCAGATCGCCAAGGCACATCGAACAAGCTCTCATGTCCCAATTGTGTTTTGTAGCGTCCAACACCCGACATTTCTGAGGTGACAGTCCTCTATAGCTTCCCGATCTTCAGGGGCAGCTATAGCCATATGCAGCGATGTCCTCGGCGAACATCTCTGCCACCACCTGGCGTCCCTCGGGAAAATCCTTGAACATCTCGTGGGTGTTGGCGCGCTTGGGGCGGAACTGGCCCTTGGCCTTGATGGCGTTGAACTCCTCGTAAAGCGTATCCGGAAGGCCGACGCGGCGGGCGAAGGTTCCGAGATCCTCCCGGAAATGCTCGAAGCGAATCATCAGGTCGATAACAGAGACGCCGTCGATGCGGGTGATCTGATAATTCTCGTAGAGCACCTCTGGCCGAGACAGCAACCATTGGCGGAAATGGGTTTCGGAGAGGCTTGGATCGTTGCGATGGGTCCAAAAATAGCGGCTGACCACCATGTCGAAGGGGTTACGAACGACGGCCACCTTGAGAAAAGAGTCGAATACCTCGCGGCCGAGAACCCTGCGGATGACACCGGCGCGTATGTGATTGTAAAATTTCTTCTCAGGCCGCTTCAGGCCAAACTTTTGGAGCAATCCCGGCGGCGCGAGGTAGTTTTGGGGGCCGCAGTAACCGAGGGCCCGCCGGATGTCCTCATCCGCGGGAGTGATCGGCGTGACGATGTCTTCCGCCGTGGCATATTTCGAGAGCGCGATCTCTAAACTGGTGCCCGCCGTCTTGGAGGTCTTCAGGAAGATGAATTTTCTCTGCCACGAAAGTATCATGCGTCGCTTATGTCCTCACATCATGCCCGCCAGCCGCAAGCTGCCTTAGATATTTTGAAGCATAGCGTATGCTCAGGGTTAGTTGGAAGTTTCTTGAGCGTACAGTTTCTGGCCATCGCGGTGCAGCAACATGAGTTGTTGATCGGCGCAGAATTGCTCAGCCGCGCACTCACCTCCTTTTGCACTGCCCGACCTCCACTATCCTCTGCCCTGACGCGGGCGTCATTCAGTGGTCGTACGGCACCTTCCCAAGCTGCAATTCGTGGGTTCTACTTCCATCGCAACACCACGGAACTCTGTGAAGCCCATCGTTTCATCCCTCAGGGCTCCAGCGTTCCCCTGCTCGTTCACGTCGCTGGAACTGGGCAGTGCTCAGCTCTACGGTCATTGTGCGTAGCAGCACGGTGCGTGACGCCGATGACTGAACGATGCAACGAGGCGCCTTGCCCCTTCAGCCGATCCTTTCCTCTGTCCAGCAGCCCTCGGCGAGCAAATAACCACCAGTAGTCGTTATTTGATATCTCAGTAGACCCGCCGAGGCCGGATCTCCCCAATGAACCCAATATGAACGGCATCGTTCAGCTTGGTTCAGATTCGAATTGCTACAAACAGCACATCAACAACGGAGGACGGCAATGAAGCGCATGAACCTTACCCTGACACTCGCTGTGGGACTCGCAGCTTCGCTTTTCGGGAACAATTCGGCCTCTGCCGATACACAGTACATTCAGTGCCCGATGGGCAAGATCAAGGTCGAAGTAGCGACGGACTTCCCGGAGGGATGGGAGACCAAGCCCGTTGAGAGGCGTATCCAGTCAGTAAACGTTGTCCGCATCGAGGGTCGGGGACAGGTCCTGCAGTGTAACTACGGTGCCGGTTTCATTGTTACCAGCAAGGCACCCGCCAACAAGACCTGTGAAGTAGAGGATAATACCGGGTTCAAGTGCAATGATGCAGTTTCGAGAAGGCCCGAGACTGCTCATACAGCAGGCGTAACCCTCTCACCGCGCGATGTGGTGAACATGGATGGCTCTGGAAACGGCCCCTGGGACTCGGATGTGTGGCTTCAGGGTAATACTCAGAACAGTGCTATGTTGTCCTCGTTCGGTGATGCGCTGATGGGAAAGCCTGGACGGCAGCAGGGTTACAACGGCTGCAAAAATGCTCGATTTGCAAGCCGCGCAATCAAGCTCGAGGACATGAATGTCGGTGACTACGTCTGCGTCAAGACGAGTGAGGGCCGGATCGCGGAGTTTCGCATCAATGAACTCAGGATCGGTCGCGACATTTCAGTTAGCATCGGGTACACAACTTGGAAGTGAGCTTCTTTCCACTGCCCTGACAATCAATCACAGTATCTGAAGGAGTTCACAATGCCCGACTTACACGTTTTCAAACCTGGTCTGCTTTTGAATGCCGTCGTATTGAGCTCTGCTATCTTCCTGGCCGGTGCCTTGGCTGCAAACGGCAGCGCAGACGCCGCAAACTCGAAGAAGATTCTCTCGTGTAAAGATGCAGTGTCTGTCGTGAAGGGAGCCGGATATAAAAATATAATTTCAAAATCCTGTAACATTCCCTACCAGTTCTCAGCTACGAAATCTGACTGCACGTTTATCATCAGCGTATCCGCAGATGGACGGTGGAAAGGGCTGCAGACAGGTTGCGACACTGTTATCTTGGATTTCTCTGAAGACTGAAGGCTGACGCATTCATATCACAAAAGACAGCCCCGCCCCGATTGCGGCGGGGCTTTCGTCCTGCGATGGTTGTCACCCATCAGGTCCGCTTTCTAATCCCCCGCTTTCCTGAGACTTTCCCCATAGCTCCGCGTTGTCTTCTTTTCGATGCCAGGGGACGGTCTGGTCATTGGAAGGAGACGCCAATGGCAGAGCAGAAGAAGCAGCAGGCGGATACTGACACACCCTCGGAGGACCTGATCGCTCAGGCTGTCCGTGAAGGACAGGCTCTCATCGCTGCGGGAAAGACCCAAGGTGGAGGCCGCAATGGCGATCTATCGCCACCTCAACGAGAGCCCTCAGGAGGTCGTCCTTCAGGTCTTCATTGAGGGCGCCTCGCTCACATCCAAGGATACTCTCACCTACTGATACAACTGCCGCAGGAAGCTCTCGCAGGAACGTGCCGGGCAGTTGCCCTGAGGTGGTAATCCCTGACCAGCCGACCACGAGTGAGCGAAGCGAACGAGTGATGTGCGAAGCACATTCATCAGGTAGCCATTGATCGCCTTCAGCGCCGTTGGACTCCTTCTTGTCCTCATGGGATTACAGCCAAGCTGATTGCCACCTCTGTGCCTCTAGCTGTCGATCGGCCGCGGGAGGACTCCATCCATTGCTCCCGATGAGTCTCAAAGCCTCCCTAGCGATAAATACTCAAAACACGCCAGAGGAGACCCATCGATGCGGATTGAAACACAGGTCGCCCGTTCAACGTCAAAGCTGCTGAACGAGATCCAGCAAATATCTATCGCCAAAGCTGTTTTTTATCGCAATGTCGACAGGAAGGCCTGGCAGCAGATTGCCGAGCAGCATCAACGACCAAGAAAAGTTGTCATGGCTCTTTAGGCGATTGCGATCGGCTTGCGCGACCAGAGGTGAGATGAACAGCAGCGAACATCCCGGGCCGAAGCCTTTGATTATTCTTATTGATCATGACTTCCGCCGTTTGAATGAACACCTGGAAGTTTTTTTCCCGGCCGTAACAAGGGCAGCGACTTATTCTTTCAGATAGAGCCCATCCATCCCGACACCCCTTCACGCAACGGCAATAAAGACATTGTTGAAGTCGCATTCAACAATCTGTTATGCGCGAATCCATCCAATATCCAACCGCAAGACAGGAGAACAACATGGCCAAGCAGATGAGGACCAGCATCATGAAAGGCACTTTCAAATCCATTCTCAGCGCTGTGGTGGCGCTGGGGTTCGTTGCATCTCAGGTCGCAGCTGTCCAGGCCTGCACGATGTTGGCGATCAACGACGAGCAAGGAAACGTCTACAAGGGCCGCACTCTTGAGTTCAGTGGCGTGTTCCCGTCGTCGCTCAGCTATCTTCCGGCTGGAACCCACGTCGAGTCCGAGACGCCGGACGGCAAGCAGGGCATGACCTTCGATACCAAGTACAACATCCTCGGAATGCTGGCGCCCATCGTTCCCGGATCAAAGCAGCAGACCATTTTGGACGGCATGAACGACCAGGGCCTCACGATTACGCTGAATGGCCAGAATTTCACCCAGGCGCCGGCCATCACGACCACGGACCCAAGCAAGATCCTCTCTGCGGGCGACATCGCCCACTGGTTGCTGGGCAATTTCAAGACCGTCGATGAGGTCAAGGCGGCACTGGCGGGGGACACGGAGTTCTGGCTGCCGAAACTGCCGCTGTTCGGCGATATTCCCTTTCCGGTACATTTCGCGATCCTGGACAAGGCCGGTGGCAGCATCGTCCTCGAGTTCATGAACGGCAAGAAGAACGTTTATGACAATCCGGTCAACGCGCTGACCAACGGCCCCGAGTTCCCGTGGCACCTGACGAACCTCATCAACTACACGCCGTCCAACATCGACCAAAACACCGCGCAGTTCGGCAAGCTGAAGGTGGCCACCCCCGATTCAGGCATTGCGGCAAGCATCCTCCCCTCATCGCAGACTGCGGTGGGGCGCTTCGTCAGAGCTGCCTTCTACGTGAACTACGTGAAGAAGGCCACGACACCGGACGAAGCTGTGGCAACGCTCGGCCACATCATTGATCGGCCCCCAACGAGTGGTCCGGGTTGAATGTTAGTGCATGGGCAGCCCCGACGCCAGCGCGGGCGGCGAAGCCGGTTGGGGTAGCGCAGCCGCCCGCGCGGACGACGGAATGAAGACCTCCGGGGCCGGGGGCCGATAACCCAGCGACCCGTGCGGCCGACGGGTGTTGTAGAAGCGCCTCCAACTTTCGATCACGATCCGGGCCTCAGCGAGGGTGTAGAAGATCTCGCCATTGAGAAGCTCGTCACGAAGGCGAGCATTGAAGCTCTCGATGTATCCATTCTCCCATGGGCTCCCTGGCTCGATGTAGGCGGTCTTTGCACCGACAGCTGCGATCCAGTCCTGAACCGCCTTCGCAACAAACTCCGGGCCGTTGTCCGACCTGATGTGCTCCGGCACGCCCCGGAGGATGAAGAGGTCGGATAG
>CAYRRP010000008.1:0-25942 GCA_964426735.1 uncultured Candidatus Saccharibacteria bacterium | reverse complement strand
ATCGTCTAACGGTTAGGACACGGCCTTCTCAAGGCTGTAATCGGGGTTCGATTCCCCGTAAGGTCACAAATTTACTTACATGAAAACTATTGTAATTGATATTGATGATGTATTGGCAGACCATGCTCGCGCTTTTGCTGACTACAGTAATGAAAAATTTGGCATGAATATAACTCCTGAGGATTATCAGGAAGAATGGATGCATGTATGGAAGACTGATCTAGATGAAACTATAAAAAGAGCAAAAGAGTATCACGAATCAGATCATTTGACTCTTTGTGCAACAATTGAAGGAGCTCAGGATACTCTTAAAGAGTTACAGAAGAATTTCAAATTAGTTGCGCTTACTTCACGACGTAATTCTATAAAAACACTCACTGACGAATGGTTGAATAAACACTACTCAGATATTTTCGACGACGTCGTTTTTGCAGGATTTTTTGACACCATTACTCAAGAAAGTGTTCATAAGACAAAAGGTGAGTTAGCTAAAAATATTGGAGCGCATTATATTATTGATGATCAGCCAAAACATATTTTATCGGCAGTAGAATTAGGAATGAAAGGGATATTATTTGGAAACTATAAGTGGAACAAGTTTGATATTCTTCCTAAAGATGCAATCCGAGCGAATAATTGGCAGGAAGTTCTACAATATTTTGAATCTCAATAATGTGTTATATAGATTAAAACTGTGTAAGATTCTATGTTAAGTATGTAATCATACGTATGTATTGATTTGTTTGTGTTTCTGTAGTAGAAATGTATAAGAAAGGTGTACATGAAAGCGAAAGAACTTGCTGCACTTTTGATGCAGCATCCAGACAGTGACGTGGTACGACATGACATTAGTGGAGCTGCTGCACCACTTCGCAAAGCCGAAGTTTTGGAATGGGTTGACACTGGAAAAGTTAGGTCAGCTTACACACATAAGGAGGCCCAACGGCTTCAAAAAAGCAGAGGTCCTTTAAAACAACTGAAAAACCCTCTGATCGCCTTGAGATTTCGTGGTGACTAGAAACCGCTTTACAGCGACGGAAGACCCGTCAGCTATACGGCGGGTTTTTTGTATATATTATTCCATTTTCCGAAGCATAGTTTCTCGTATACTGTCTATCCTCTCATATAATTCATCTGAAATTACCGTTTCATTTTGAAGTTCATCGAGACACTCGAGGGCGTATTCTCTGTAGTTTGCGTCAAAATAAATTTGTGCCATATGCAGAGCTACTTCTTCGTGTGCAAAATCACCACCAAGCATGTCGGTGATTTTTTCTTGTGCTTCTTGGTATTCGATGAGTGTACGTTTTGCTTCAGGGTCATCTATGCCTTGATTTCTAAGTATTTCAACAACTGCCTCCTTTGTAGGTGGAAGCTTCTCTTGTGATTCAAATTTTTCATAGGTAAATTATACAGTATAGTTGCACATTCTTTAAAGTATAGTAGTCTGTCGGAAGGAGAATCTCATGGAGATATATAAAGCAGTCGCATTGTTTTGGGGTCTTGGAACCTCGATGTTATTGTGGGTCGCTACGTTGAAATCAGGCGAAAAACAAGGGGCAAGCTTCGCTTCTTTTATGATTTGGGGAGTGCTCAATGTTATGTCGGCGACCTCGATTTGGTCGCAGGGTGGTAACTATAGCTTAGTTGCGCTCTATGCAATCACAAGCTTCATTACTGGTGCGTGTATTGTCCGAGTGCGTGGAGTTCATTGGACACATGATGATACACAGATTGCGGTGATTGCTGTCGCGTGTATGGCGTATTGTTTTTACGGTACAGCATATGATGTAACGATTGTAAGTACAGTAGCCACGTCTTTTGCATGTCTGCCGCAGTTGCGAGATATTCAAAAAAATCCAAATCAGCAAAAATGTTGGCCGTGGATTGGTTTTGGACTTTCGCATCTGTTTTCGCTGTTAGCTGGAACGGAGTGGAGTATCCCTCAGAGGTTTTACCCTGCATGCTGTTTGGTATCAACCGCGGTATTTATTCAGCAAATTTTGGTCAGGTCAGAAAGACCTCTTCGAGATAAGTTGTTTTAGTCAGTTGGCAATTCACCTGTAAGGGCTGCGTCTTATGCAGCCCTTCGGGTGTTTTTCTTTTTCTAAAAAAGCATATACTTAAAGTATATGAAAAAAGAAAAAAATGTCGTTGCACTTTTTGGCTTATCAGTAGCAGGACTTTTGTTTTCGGGGTATCTTTCGGGAGTAAAATTTTTTACGGATACGTGTGCGTTCAATGAGGGATGTCCGTATTTCCTCGGCTATCCTGCGTGTTATTTTGGTTTTGCACTGTTTCTTGCACTCACCTGTGTAAGTTTTCAAGTGATTACATCTCGTATGTATGATCGGAAAGGGTTTAAGTGGATGGAAGTTATTGGTCTTCTCGGAGTACTTTTTGCAGGGCATTTTACACTTCAAGAAATACCAGAATTACTCCAGGACGGACTTCGCGCATATGTACTTGGTTTGCCAACATGCGCACTCGGGTTGATCTTCTATATCCTCATTGTCTATATTTCAAGTCGTTCTCTCTCTAAAAGAAAAGTTTAAAACATGAAAAAAGAGGATGTGGAAAAAGCGCTTTCACAGAAAGCAAACAAGGAAAAAGCTCGGGGTGCATCTCGCTATTTCAAGACAGGAAAAGGTGAGTACGGAGAAGGAGATATTTTTCTTGGTATTACCGTACCAGAACAGAGGAAAGTTGCTCACGCTCATGCAAGTCTTTCTCTGTTGGAAGTATGTAAGCTGCTTAAATCACCGATTCATGAATGTCGATTCACTGCACTTGAAATAATGGTGTATCAGTTTGAGCATGGTAATGACATACAAAAAGAAAAAATATTTACCGCATATCTAAAGCATACACGATGGGTGAATAACTGGGACTTGGTAGACACATCCGCATCATATATTGTCGGGAAGTATCTTTTTAACAGGTCGCGAGACATACTGTATACGCTGGCGCAGTCAAAAAATATATGGGAACGGCGTATTGCAATCGTGTCTACAGGTTATTTTATCTCTCACAGTGATTTTGCTGATACTGTGAAGATTTCACGTATGCTTCTTTCTGATACACATGATTTAATTCATAAAGCGGTAGGATGGATGCTTCGAGAAGTCGGTAAGAAAGACAAAAAACTACTCACAACATTTCTTATTAAACATACACATCTCATGCCTCGAACAACTCTTCGGTATGCAATAGAAAGGTTTACTCCAGTAGAAAGAAAAAAGTTTTTAGAAATAAGATAAATGGGGAAAATATGATGTTGTAGACACCCACTCTCTGATATACTAAATATATGGAATACGTTTCTCCTGATGCACCTCTCAAATTTAAATCTCCAGAAGAAGAAATAAAATATCTTCGGGAGCAAGTAGCTTCACGCGAACATGAACTTCGTGAAAAAAAAGTGTGGTCAAGCAATGAATCTGCTGTCTCAGAGCAAATCTCACGGTACAAAGATAGGTTGACATCAGAAGTACTGCATCAAAATTTTGCACTACCTGAAAGAAAAATTCAAGAAATTGTACTCAACCTTGCGCCAGAACTTCATGATAAAAAAATGAGTGAACTGATGGGTGTCATGCAAACAAAGGGTGTAAAAAATGCATTATCGATTTTGTCTGCGTTGCGAGATCCTCATCTCGAGGATGATTTTCACCGTATGTTGGTACAATATTTGCAGGGTGGTTATCCGATCAAGAATGTACCTGAAAAAATAGCGAAAGTGGGGACTATGGTGTTGTATGAAGTGATACTTCCTGAAGCAGAAGAGGGTAATACACGAAGTAGCAAAGAGACTGTATCTGCAATGCAACAATTTATTTCCGGAATGAACTCAGTGTCTTCTGCGAAAAGTGATGCAGATAATTATTTCACACTGGAGATAGCCAATGCAGAAGGAAGTGAACAATTTATCTTTTACGTTTCAGTTCCTCAGACGAAAAAAGATTTGTTTGAAAAACAAATTACTTCAGTGTTCCCTGGTGTAAAGTTTTCAATCGATCCCAATGATTATAATATTTTTAATGAAGACGGTGTGTCGGTAGGTGGATACCTTACCTTCAAGGAAACTGCACTACTTCCGATAAAAACAATTGAGGATTTTGATATTGATCCGTTGACTATTATATTGAACTCATTTTCAAAAATACAAAAGATTGGGGAAGGAGCTGCATTACAGATTGTTATCAAGCCATCAGGAGATACATATGATAAACATTTTAAGCATGCGTTAGGAAAGTTTGAAAAGGGTGTTCCATTGAAACAAGCTCTCGACTCAGGTTCGTTTTTTGAAGGCTTGGGACATGCATTGAGGGATCTGATTATGCCTACTCACACGGAGACAGAGACAACAGAAAAGAAAAATCCAGATGTGGAACAAGTGGCTTCTATTAAACGAAAGCTTAGTGAACAGATTTATCCAACAAATATTCGTATTGTAGCATCAGGTAATTCTCGAGCAGAGGCTGAAAAGATACTCAGTGAAATTGAATCCAGTCTGCATCAATTTTCAAAACAACATGAAAACTCTTTTTCATTGGTACGTCTTGAAAAAGGTGCGTTTGCAAAATTTACTCGAGATTTTTCTTTCCGTATGTTCAATGAAGATATCGTCTGTCCGCTCAATACAAAAGAAATTGCTACTTTTTTCCATTTCCCGAATTCTTCATACGCCGTACAACCACAACTAAAAACATCGCAGAGTATATCTGCACCTACTCCACAAGATCTACCAGAAGAAGGGACTGTCCTTGGTGTAAATTCATATAGAAATGTTGATACTACGGTGCGTATTTCTGCGGATGATCGACTCCGTCATTTTTACACTATCGGGCAGACTGGTACAGGCAAGTCTACACTTTTGAAGAATATGATTATTCAAGATATTCACAATGGTGAGGGGGTCTGTATGATCGATCCTCATGGGGTAGATATCATTGATATTTTGGCAAATGTACCTAAGAGTCGTATTGATGATGTGATTTATTTTGATCCGAGCTACGTAGACCGACCGATGGCACTCAATATGCTCGAATATGATAGAGAGCATCCTGAACAGAAAACCTTTGTGGTGAATGAACTTTTTAGTATTTTCCAGAAGCTTTATGGAGCGGTACCTGAATCTATGGGCCCGATGTTCGAGCAGTACTTCCGAAATGCAACCATGTTAGTGATTGAAGATCCAGAGACTGGATCGACACTTCTCGATGTGTCTCGAGTGATGGCAGATAAAAAGTTTCGTGATTTGAAAATTTCTCGCTGTAAAAACCCAATCGTGGTTCAGTTTTGGACTGAAGTGGCAGAGAAGGCTGGTGGGGAAGCGGCGTTAGCAAACATCGTGCCGTATATCACCAGTAAGTTTGATGTATTCCTCGCAAACGATGTGATGCGACCATTGATTGCTCAAGAAAAATCTTCGTTTGATTTCCGAGATATTATGGATAATAAAAAAATCCTTTTGGTGAATTTGGCAAAAGGACGTTTGGGAGATATCAATGCAAACCTTATCGGTCTTATTTTGGTAGGTAAAATATTGATGGCTGCACTTTCTCGCGTTGATTCATTGTCAGCAGGTTTCCCACCGTTTTATCTCTATATTGATGAGTTTCAAAATATTACAACCAACTCAATCGCAACTATACTTTCTGAGGCACGAAAATACAAACTCTCACTCAATATCGCTCACCAGTTTATTGCACAACTCGATCAAAGTATTCGTGATGCAGTCTTTGGTAACGTCGGTTCAATATGTAGTTTTAGAATCGGTGCTGAAGACGCGGAATATCTCGAAAAACAATTTACACCTGTGTTTAGTGCAAAAGATATTATGAATATTGATAATCGTAATGCGATTGTAAAAATGCTTGTCAATGGAAAGCCAGCAAAAGCATTTAATATTGCAACTCTTCCTCCACCAACAGGTGAGCCGGGAATGGTGGATAGTTTGAAACACTTGTCGTATCTCACATACGGAGGAGATAGGGAGGAGATTGAAAGAAATATTCTTGCTAAATATAAAAAGTAAAAGGTATTTACCTTTTGTTTCGACATCACATCTCGGAAATAAAAGAAGCTACGCTTATTTCGCTCGAAGTTAATCGAAGTAAAAACAAAAGGGACTGACCATACGGTCAGTCCTCATCGTGTGCAGCAGCGAGCTTTCTGTCTCGCTTGTTGAGTTCTGCGAGATCAACGGAGTGGCCTCGCAATGTTATGTTTCCGTGCCAACTGATTTCAGGTGGTCCACTTGGAGGTGAAGTCACCTTTTTTTTGTTCCTGTGTTTTGGCTCTATTGGTGGTGGTGGAGGTTCTTCGAGTTTTCGTATTTCTTCTCGAATTCCCCACATCTTTTCCTCAGGTACCCCTGCCTCTTTCATCGCTTGTCTTAGGTGGTCAGGAGGAAGAATTCCGTTTATGCGGTAGAGCGCCATGGCTCGGGTTTGGATTTGTTTAAGATCGTACACCACGAACCTCCTGGTAATATTATACTACCTATATTCTATAGCTGTCAATAGTTATGCAAGAAGACTATCCACAACCTTCTTTACCACATCACCATCTGCTTTTCCTTTGAGGTCTTTCATGAGCATGCCGACAAATTGACCAGCTTTTGACTTATCGATGTCTCCCATTTCTGCTTTCTTTGCAAGAGCGATTTTCATTACTTCTTCTTCTGACATCATTGCAGGGAGATAAGTCTCAAGTACTGCAAGTTCTGCTTTTTCATCTTCTGCAAGTTCAGGGCGACCTCCCGCGACAAATTGCTCAATCGAGTCTTTTCGCTGCTTTACCGCTCGACGAATAACCGCAAGCGCTTCTTCGTCTGAAAGTGTGTCTTGGGGAGTGCGTTTGAGGTTTACGAGCTCATTGGTAAAAGCAGAGAGAATGCCTCGAAGTGTCTGTAGTTTTACAGTATCTTTGGCTTTCATTGCTTCAACCATGTGAGTTTTGATATCGTTTTGTAGTGACATGTTTTTAGATTATTTAAAGAGTAATTTCTTTTCAAGTTTCGCAATGCGGATTTCGTGGTCTCTATTGTTCTTATTCATTACCTCTGCCATAAGCATAAGTGGACCGAGAACTTTTTCAATTGCATTAAGTCGATCATGAGTAGTTTCTTGAGACGATTTAAGTTCAAGAACTGTTTTTTCAAGACGTGTAAATCTTTCATCCATCGCTGCAAAGCCTGCATCAATTTTTTCATCTTGTGCCATAAAACCCTTCTGAACCATTGCAGCGAGCTCGTCAATTGTTATATTTTTTTCCTTGATCTTTTTCATTTGCTTTAGTATATCAAAGAAGGTTTAACAGTCCAAAGATTATTTTTTAACTTGATGGACTTTCGACTTTACGGACTTGATGGACTATAATGATTTCATGGATACATCTGTAGTTATCATACTCATCGTCGCATTGTGTGGATTTTTTGGTATTATTCTTTTCTTTGTGACCCGTCGTCCAAAAGAAACTTCAGATATTGGGCTCAAGCTTGTACTTGAGCAAATCAACGAGCTTTCTCGTACAGTGGATGCAAAAATATCAGAATCGAGTCGTTTGATGAATGACTCAGTGCGAATGCAATTTGGAGAATCAGCCCAGCTCATACGCAATGTAACCGAAGGACTGACAAAGCTCGATGAAACCAATCGTCAGGTTGTTTCTTTCACCGACCAACTCCAGTCTTTGCAAGATATTTTGAAAAACCCAAAACAGCGAGGGATTTTGGGGGAATATTATCTCGAAACATTGCTTAAAAATGTATTACCTCCAGGAAGTTATGAAATGCAAAAAACGTTTCCTGATGGATCGATTGCTGATGCGGTAGTTTTTGTAAAAGATAAAATGATCCCGGTGGACTCAAAGTTTTCACTTGAAAACTATAACCGCATGGTAGAAACCACTGATCAAACCGAAAAAGACCGCCTTGAAAAACTTTTTGTAAATGATTTGAAACTTCGAATAGCAGAAACTGCAAAGTATATTCAACCTAAAGAGGGTACAATGGATTTTGCATTCATGTTTATTCCTCATGAAGCTATTTACTATGACCTTTTGACAAACAAAATTGGTGCAGCTAAGGAAGATAATGAAAACCTGATCCAGCGAGCAGCAGGGAAAAATAAGGTGATTATTGTCTCGCCAACCTCTTTCATGGCATACCTTCAGACGGTGCTCCAGGGGCTTCGGGCAATGCAAATAGAGGAGTCGGTGAAGGGGATTGTAAAGAATGTGGGAGAGCTCCAGAAGCACCTCAAAACCTACGAGGAATACCATGGAAAGCTCGGAAATGCCCTCTCTACGACGATAAATCACTACAATGCGACCGGGAAAGAGTTTAAGAAAATAGACAAGGATATCATGCGAATTACGGGCGAAAGTCTCGATTTTGACCCTCTTGTGCTCGATAAACCAGACACCGAAGAGTAGGTCTTGCTTTTTGTCCGATTTTCTTATAGACTAGTAAAACTATGGAATTTGCAGTAATCAAAACAGGAGGAAAACAATACAAAGTCGCAGCTGGCGAATCTGTAAAAATCGAGAAAATGATTGGAGATTTTAAGGTTGGAGACAAGATTGTCTTCGATGAAGTAATGCTTGTAGAAGGCTCAAAAGGTACACAGGTAGGCACTCCTACAGTAGCTGGAGCAAAAGTACAGGGTACACTTGCAGAAATCGGACGAAACAAGACTGTAACTGTCATCAAATATAAACAAAAAAGTCGATATTTTCGAAAGAATGGTCATCGACAGAATTGGTTTAAGGTAACTATTGATTCAATCAAATAACTAAACTTCCAAATCTGACGCATTTCGTTGTCGAAACCCCAAAAATTCTCGTCACCTTACGGCAAGTAAGGCTCCTCGCATTTTCAGTCTTTCTCCTAGAACTGCATTCAGATTGTGAAAGTTTGAAATGGTTTAGTATGTAGTTTTCAACTAAAACAAAAAGCACCTCTAAGGTGTTTTTGTTTGACAGGATTTTAAAATCAACTTTACATAGGGGTACCCTATGTAATGACCTGGAATACATAGGGTACCCCTATGTATTGCTTTTATGTAATTTAGATTCTGCTTTTGAGGGCGTTTTTGATAGTGTCAGCATCGGTGTATTCGAGTTCCGAACCGGTCGAAAGCCCGCGGCCAAGGTGAGTTATTTTTATATGTGAAAACTTTGGTTCGTTACGGAGGACTCGTTCGATGTGTTCACGAGTATGCTCACCTTCTGGGTTGTAATCGAGGGCAATAATAATCTCAGAGAGTCCTTGAGAAATCTTTTTTTCTACTGTTGCAAGAAGTTGTCTTTCGCGGATCTTTGTTTCTGGATTTTTTTCAAGCACAGGAAGGTTTCCACCTAGGATAAAATAATATCCACTAAATGCTTTTGTTTTTTCAATATTTTCAAAATCAACATCTCGAGAGACGATCATAAGGCTTTGTGAATCACGACTTGTATCTCTACATGTCTGACAGAGGGGAGAATGGTCTTTGGGGAAAAAGCGAAAACATGATTCGCAGGTGTGAATTTTATTTCGCAAATCTATAATAAGACGAGACATCTCACCTGTATATCCTGCATCTTTAGTAAGCAAAAAATACACAAAACGCTTGGCTTGTCTTGGGCCGATTCCAGGAAATTCTCTGAATAATTCAATTAATCTATGTATACTATCCATTATATTAAGATACGAATATACGAATTAAATACTTGCGAATAGCTACGAATGAAGAAAATCCTTCTTCTTTTATTCGCATATTCGTATGGGTAGTTAGAAGTCTGCGAACTCCTTATCTGCACCTTTATACTCTGCCTTATCAATCGACTGAAACGTTGCTTTTTTGTCGTTGAAGAACAAGTCTACTTTTCCAGTCTCTCCATTTCGGTGTTTTTCGATCAAGATTTCGGCGATGTTTGTCCGTTCAGACTCATCTTTATATTTGTCCTCACGATGAATAAACATTACCACGTCTGCGTCCTGCTCAATAGACCCCGAGTCTCGAAGGTCAGAGAGTCGAGGGCGACCTCCACGTTGCTCCACTGCTCGAGAAAGCTGTGAGAGTGCAAGTACAGGCACCTCAAGCTCTCGAGCAAGCTGTTTGAGGGATCGTGAGATTTCGGTTACTTGTTGTACGACGTTGTCAGACTTTGCATTGGTCGGTGCCATGAGCTGGAGGTAGTCAACCATGATCATACCTAGACCGTGCTCAGATTTGAGTCGACGGGCTACAGAGCGCATTTTGATGATGTTATTTGCTGGCTGATCGTCAATGAAGATAGGAGCTTTCGAAAGCTTGTCGAGCGATTCACGGATAGATGCAAAATCTTGCTCCTGGGTGAGTTTACCGGTACGAAGTTTCCATGCATCTACGTTTGCTTGTGCTGCAAGCATACGGTCTACGAGTTGCTGAGAACTCATTTCAAGTGAGAAGATGCCAACAGGAATATTGTGCTCTACTGCTGCTTGTCGTGCTATATCGAGCGCAAGGGAAGTTTTACCCATAGAAGGTCGTGCTGCGAGGATGATGAGGTCTGCTTTTTGGAAACCAGCAAGCTTCATATCGATATCTTTAAAACCAGTAGGAATACCACGCATCTCTTCTTTTGAGTTGTGAAGGCGATCAAGACGCTCCCATGCTTCAGTGAGCTCATCTTTGAGAGGGACAAATTTGTGGTGAGTTGATGTATTGGTTACTTCAAAAAGTTTTTTCTCGGATTGATCGAGGATTTCTTCAAGCTCACCGTCTTCAGCATATCCGAGTCCTCCGATATGATCAGAGGCTTCGATGAGTCGTCGCATCAAATATTTTTTTTGCACAATCTGTGCGTAGTAGGTAGCGTTTGAAGAAGAGGGAACAATATTTACAAGTTCAGCAAGATATGAACTCCCGCCAATAGCTTCAAGTTTATTATTTTCTTTAAGGCGTGATGAAAGAGAAAGGAGGTCGACCGGTTGACGCTTGTTAAACAAATCAAGCATGGTGTCATAAATCGTACGATGACGTTCAGAATAAAAAGAATCACTTTTAATCAGATCCATAATATCGTACAGAATTTCTGGACGAAGAAGAATAGAACCAAGAAGGGCCATTTCTGCATCTATGTTTTGTGGGGGGATTCGAAGTCCTCGTATGTCAGCCATGGAAACATTGTATCACTTACAAAGTTTTCTCGAATACTTCCAAAAGAGCATAACCTGTGGTTAAGGTGGGGATAGGAAAATTGACATACAAAAACCCGCAAGCGGGTCTTATATGGAGCCGGTGCGGGTACAGGGTCTAGTTTAGGTACTTGGTTTTTATAAGGAAGGTTGCCCACATGGACATGATGGCTACAAGAAAAAACATGGACCCTCCAATAGTACTTTCGAGGGATTCTAAGTAATCGATTATGTACAAAAACACAAAGTTTAGTACAAGTCCGATAAAGGTTATTACGAGAATGGATGGAAAGTTGGACAAGTAGCCGAGTGTGCAACCAATCAATCCCAAAAATACAAAAATTACAATCAGCAGTTTCATAATGTTCCTCTGAATACAATAATACAATATTTATGAAATTTTGCAATACTACCGCTTTTCCACCTTTGTACCTTCAGAAGTATCTAAAACTTCAAAACCAAAACTTTCGATTTGAGCACGAAGGGAATCTGAAAGTGCAAAATCTTTTTGTTCTCGTGCGGTGTTGCGGGCGAGGATGAGCTCTTGGACTTCGAGAGGGATTTCTATTTCGTGATGTATGTGCAGATTAAGTCCAAGCACCATATCAAAAGAAAGAATCAGGGCTTTTTTATTATGTACAGTTATGTTTGGATTTTTGACGATATCCCATATGAGTGCAATTGCTTTCGGTGTATTAAGGTCAGTATTTATGTATTGAGTAAATAATTCGCGTTCAGGAAATAAATGATCTTGCGTAGTAAGTGTCTGCTCATCCTTATGTTCGTGAATAAAGCGTTTGAGTTTCTTGAGTGCTGTTTGTGCACCAGTGAGTGCCTCAAAACTAAACTCCATCGGTGAAGAATAGTGAGAGGTAAGAAGAAGATATCGGTACGCAAGCGGATCAAAACCTTTTTCGATAAGAGTCGAGACTTTAATAAAATTATCTCCAGACTTTGCCATCTTTGCTTGCCCGTCCGAAGGATTAGGGGCGCTTATGTTGAGAAATGCATTGTGCATCCAGTAGTGTGCAAACTTGTGTCCTGAACACACAGATTGAGCGATTTCATTGTTGTGGTGTACGGGAATATGATCAATACCTCCGGTGTGAATATCAAATTCATCACCGAGATATTTGATAGACATTGCGGAACACTCTATGTGCCAACCCGGAAAACCTTTGCCCCACGGACTTTCCCATTCTTGTTGTCTTTTTTCTCCTTCAGGAGAAAATTTCCACAGGGCGAAGTCGGTGAGATTTCTTTTTTCATTGTTTTCACCAATACGTGCACCATCTTCGAGTCCAGCAAGATTGATATTTCCGAGCTTTCCGTAATCAGGAAATTTTGCTGTATCAAAGTACACACCGTCTGAAATGGTGTACGTAAAACCTTTTTCTTCCAAATCTTTAATCATTGCAATCTGTTCTGGAATATGTTCAGTTGCTTTTGGAAAGGTAATATGTGCTGGGTTGATTCCGAGAGCCTCAAGGTCTTTCATAAAAGCATCGGTGTAAAAGAGAGTGACTTCTGTGGCTGTTTTTCCAGCGGCACGAGCCATCTTTTCTACTTTATCTTCACCAGCATCGCCATCGCCAACAAGGTGCCCTACATCGGTAATGTTCATGATTTGTTTGATGGTATACCCATTCCATTCAAACATTCGCCTGAGTGTGTCAGCAAATACAAAACTTCGCATATTGCCTATGTGGGCATAGTTGTATACTGTGGGGCCACAGTTATACATCGAAACCATACCTTTTTGTATGGGCGTAAACAGTTCGTCTTTATTTGTATATGTGTTGTGAAGATAAATATCCATAAAATCTTAGAGCCATTTCTTGTGTTTTGCCACAGTATAAAATAAAAATGAAAGAAAACACATAAGACCAAACATCATATAGAAACCAAAAGGATGTTCAACTAAAGGTCTTCCTCCGAGATCCATAGTAAATAATGCTGAAAGAAGCATAAATGGAAAACTAATCATAGTGATAACAGTAAGTGTCTTGATCGTTTCATTTTGTTTTGTAGAAAGGAGGGAGTTGTTTGTTTCGCGGAGTTCACGGAGTATTTCAATATTTGCATGAATAATATCTCGAATACGGTGGTATTCAAGGAGTATCGCTTCGATTTCTTCAGCAAAATCTTTTCCAAGGATATGGCTACTTCCGTCTTTGAGAAAATCAAGAATCTCTTTGTGTGAGTCAGTGGTTTTTCTAAATTCAAGGAGTGTACGGATTGCTTCAGAGATTTCAAATACCATTTCTTTTTCATTTCCATCAAATATCTCTTCGGTAATGCTTTCGCTCCATGATTCAATGTATGCAAGCTCATCACCAATAGCAGCATAGAGCTCACGGAATAATACGCCGAATACATGTTGTCCATCGTGGGGTTTTGAAAGGATTTCCTCCACCTCAATTTGCTTAGAGAGTTTATGGAGTGCGTCAATAGTGTTGTAGTGAGTAGTAACAAGAAAATCTTTTCCAATCACAAAATCAATCTCTTGCTTGAGTTCGGTACCTCGGGTGTGTTTAAAAACCGGAAAATGAAGAATAAGATAAATGTATTCTTTGTGGAATTCAATACGTGATTTTGGAGTAGGTGAACTAATCTCTTTTGCAACGTATGGGTCTAGGTCGTATTCACGAACAATATTCCCAAATTCTTCTGGTGTCCCGTGGTCAATATCAACCCAGGTCTCTTTTCCCCATATGTGTTTTTGTATCATATTACTAAGTATATCAAGACATTATATTCATTAAAAGGTTTTCAACATCGATATTCGCCAAAAGGTAAACGACTGTGTCATAATAGAAAACAATGAAAGAAAAACTTTTTGGACATTGGCGAGTTATTAGTGTGGTTGTTTTTATTTTTATCATCACTTTTTTCTTGGGATTTAAAACTGGAGAATACAGAGTATCTCAAGTGGCTCTCGTATCAGGTGTAGATCATAAGAATGGTCCTAAAAATGTAGATTTTGATGCATTCTGGAAGGCATGGAATGTTATCAATGAAAAATACGTACCAACCACGTCTAGTACAACTCCAACAAATCAAGAGAAAGTATGGGGTGCAATCGCAGGTCTCGCAGCATCGACTGGTGACCCATATACTGTGTTTTTCCCTCCAGTAGAAGCAAAAGCATTTGAAGAACAAATCAGCGGTTCATTTGAAGGGGTGGGTATGGAGGTAGATATAAAGGATAGTGTACTGACTGTTATTGCTCCACTGAAAGATACCCCCGCATACAAAGCAGGTATAAAAGCAGGGGATAAGATTATCGGTATCGACAAGAAAACAACTCAGGGTCTTGATACTGCAGAGGCAATCAAGCGAATTAAGGGCCCGAAAGGAAGCACGGTTATCTTTACTATTTTACGTGGAGGAAGTAGTGAGCCGATTGAAATCTCAGTAGTACGTGATGTGATCGTGGTGCCTGCAATGAAGATAGAAATCATCGATGATGTGTTTGTGATACATATGTATTCATTTTCTGCACAATCAGCGGATGAATTTAGAAAAGCACTTCGTCAGTTTGTAGAATCAGGTAAGTATAAGCTCGTTCTCGATCTACGAGGAAACCCTGGAGGGTATCTCGAGGCAGCGGTTGATATGGCAAGTTGGTTTTTACCATCAGGTAAACTTATTGTTGCTGAGCAATCAAAAAACCTTACCTTCTCTCAAGAGTATCGAAGTCGAGGATATAATATTTTCAATGATAAGCTTAAATTTGCAATCCTTATCGACGGAGGTTCCGCGTCAGCGTCAGAGATTTTGGCAGGAGCGCTTTCTGAACACGGCAAAGCATTTCTCGTGGGGAAGAAAACATATGGTAAAGGTTCAGTACAAGAACTTGTAGAAATTACACCAGAAACATCACTGAAAGTAACTATTGCAAAGTGGCTTACTCCAAACGGACACTCAATTTCAAAAGCGGGTATTGATCCACAGATTGATATTGATTTGGATGTAGAAAAATTTAGAACAACAGGAGAAGATAATCAACTTAAACGCGCGATTGAGGAGCTTGACAAGTAGGTATATTATGGTGTATAATGTACACCAGATATGAACACCATTATTTCATTTGTTGTTCTGATTGCGGTTATCTGGTTTGGATTTGATGCGATTGTCAGGGGAACATGCAGTCCTCATATTCACCAGATCTACCGCAGGGTGACTACTTCGATCTTACGCCACATTCGGCGTCAGATTTTCCGTTTTGCCGGCTTCATCTGGGGTCGGTATCGCCAAGGTATAATCGGAGCAGTGAGCATGTTTCTCTTCCTGTTCCTAACAGGCCGTCTCGTAGTGTGAGGCGGCTTTTCGTATATATTTTTCTCATAAAAATTTTATGATATAGTGTGGGTATGAAAATTATTTTATTGAAAGATGTAGCCAAAGTGGGCAAAAAACACGAAATTAAAAATATTGCAGATGGTCATGCACAGAACTTTATTATTCCTCGAGGACTCGGCATTCCCGCAACAGATGCAAATGTAAAAAAAATAGAGGCTCTTAAAAATGCTTCAGATGCCGATCGACAGGTGCAAGAGGCACTTCTTGCAAAAAACCTCGAAACGATTTCTGCATTAACTATAACTATTTCAGGTAAAGCAAATCCTAAAGGGCATCTCTTTGCAGGAATTCATAAAGATGAGATTGTGGAGGCAGTAAAAAAACAGGCAAATGTAACTATCCATCCAGATTTTCTTGTACTCGATAAACCACTTAAAGAAACAGGAAACTACGAAGTACTCGTCCAAGCAGGAGGGAAAAAGGCAAATCTAAAGCTTTCCATTGAAGGGGTGAAATAGAAAAAGCAGTAACGTCAACGATAATCGTCGGTATATAAAATTGTATAACAATGGAATATTTATATCATCGTGTGCCGAAGCATATGACGGGTACGGTTTTGTGCCCACTAAATACTTTAAAAAAGACCTATCCTGAGATATATGCTGAGCATGTTAAAAAATATATAGGGAGGGAAATATTATTGACCTCGGAAATCCCACCGCTTAACTGTCTTTGGAATGATGTAGTCCATTTAACTGCTGTTTCACCAGATGAACTCAAAGCAAATCTAGCTCAAGCAGAAATAGAATATCCACCTCAAGCATGGTTTAAAATTCCTATCTCAAAAATAGAAGGGGATAAAAGTATTGCATTTGTATATAGAAGAGATATAGGGTTAAAACCAGAGTTTAAACAATATGAAAAGTTTGATCCTTTGCGAATGGATGTATATCGTACAGTACCTCCGGAGACAATCGAGCAGTATAAGAGGAAAAAAGCAGAAGGATTAATTCCTCTTAATTTTCACTTGGTACCACATGTTTTATATAAAGGGGAGATTGATATAGCAGATTGTGAAATTGTAACAGTTTGACACAACACTCTTTTAGTGTATGTTTATTTCCAGGAGATTAACATAAATGGCACTTGCAAAAGATAGTTTTTTTCAGGAACCACTTACTGAAAAACAAGAACGGGCAGTAAACGAAGTTGAGGCCATGATTGATCGTGAATTGACCCAGAGTTATTGTGGTGAGGAGGTTGCTGTGCGGGTCTGGCAGTGGGAACAGACTGAAAATCTTCGATGTAAGTTTGAAATCTTGCGTCGCTACATCGCTGCCGGTTGGCAGTTTCGCTGGTACTCTGATGGTAAAGATGTGGATCTCTGGGCTGTGCTGAAGTAGTCCCCAAAGTCCACTAATAGAATCTCCGTAAGTTCTTCCAAAGACTTGCGGAGATTTTTATAATGTCAAGGACAGTCCTTGACATGTTGGTATGTGTGATCGTGTGATGTGAGGATAATGAACATCAAAAAACCTCACATTTCTGTGAGGTTTTTTGATTGTTGAGGTTAGATTACGTGAACGATTTTCTTTACTACAACACTGTCATCGAAGTGAGTTTTTCGTTTTGTACCGAAAGATACTGTACCATCCTTGAGTGCAAAGAGGGTATGATCTTTACCCATCCCTACATTTTTACCAGGCAAAACATCTGTCCCACGCTGTCGGATGATGATAGAACCTGTTTGTGCTGATTGGCCTTCAGTCAACTTTACTCCGAGATACTTTGGATTCGAATCTCGGCCGTTTTTTGTTGAACCTCCGGCCTTTTTGGTTGCCATAGTGTTTTTCTGTTAATATAAGTAAGTGATGAATAGTATAAAAGACTTTGCCTTAAAAATCAAGCCCTTTTTTACACTCTTTGCTCTCATCCTCGGAGCACTCCTTTTT
Source organism: uncultured Candidatus Saccharibacteria bacterium (assembly GCA_964426735.1). Lineage (GTDB taxonomy): Bacteria > Patescibacteriota > Minisyncoccia > Phycocordibacterales > DATDWN01 > UBA910. Next base: position 8,515 of record CAYRRP010000008.1, on the reverse strand, counting down.
TTCGGCCTTGGTAGGCTTTCAGCGCTCCAAAAAGATTATACGCCTGTATCTATTATACGAGGTCAGATGACTGCCCAGATTGCCAGTATTACAGAAGAACCAGTAGTTTCCCTTACACCAGATGGAGGGGAATCAAGCGAGGTGATCGGGTCTAAAAATGGCACTAAGTACTATTTGCCATGGTGTGGAGCACTGAGCCGTATCAAACCAGAAAACAGGGTGGTATTTGCATCTGCAGCCCTTGCTCGGGAGAAAGGGTATACTCCTGCGGCGAATTGTAAGGGAACTAAGTAGTCATAAGTAGACAGTCATGAGTCAAAAGTTAAAAAAACAAGTAAAAGGCCGGCGACAGGGTCGCCGGCTTCTGTAAATTCTATTACTTTAATCCACGTCAGTACTGTTGATATGTTAACTGTTTGTGGTAATATAAGGGAATGGAACATACTACTCCAAAAAGCACACTAAAGACCTCTCTTTCTCTCGGTCTTTTTTTGGCACTTAGGCAGGTTCGTCGATCAAGTATTGGAACCACTGCGCTTATTATCTTTGTGATGATGCTCACATTTCTCAATCTTGTGGTGGTACGTGGGGTACTTGTTGGATTGATTCAATCTTCAACCAATGTGTTTAAGGAAAAATATGCGGGAGATATTTTTATCTCAAATTTGCCAAAGCACACCTATATAGAAGGAAGTACAGAGATTATCAGCATTGTCCAAAACCTTCCATGGCTTCTGTCGTATTCTCCTCGATATGCAGAAAACGGTCAGCTTGAGGGTACATACAAAGAACGTATTGATTTTACCGAAGAAGCCAACATTACAGGGGGTGTAGTGACAGGTATCAATCCGATACTTGAAGATAAAACTACAGGAATATCTTCGGCTATCGTAGAAGGTCGGTTTTTGCGACCAGATGATACGGATTCTATTGTGGTGGGTGCAAACTTACTAAAGACATATTTGCCGATCGAAGCGCCAGGACTTTCTTTACTTGAAAATGTAGGGGTGGGCGATCGAGTGCGTTTGAAAATAAATGGATATACAAAAGAAGTAACGATCGTCGGTATTATAAAAAACAAAGGTGAGTTTGATCAGCGTATCGTCATGCTTGATAGTGCACTCCGTACATTGATCGGACGTTCTGATTATAATGTTGATGAGATTGCAATAAAAATCAAACCAGGTGTTGACCCTCAGGTGGTGAAAAAAGCATTGGTAACAAGTGGTGTAGCTAAAAATGCACGTGTACAAACCACCGATGAAGCATTACCAAAATTCCTCAAAGATATTCAAGATACCTTTGCACTTCTTGGAAATGCAGTAGGTTCTATTGGTCTCGTGGTGGCATCTATCACAATCTTTATTGTGATCTATATCAATGCGATTACTCGACGAAAATTTATCGGAATTTTGAAGGGTATCGGTATTGATTCAAAAGCGATTGAATTTTCATATATACTTCAGTCCGTATTTTATGCATGTATGGGAATTATTCTCGGATTTATAATTCTGTACGGACTTCTCGTGCCATTTATTGATGCTCATCCGATTAACTTCCCGTTTTCAGATGGTATTTTGGTGGCAGAAATTCCAAACACCATTAATCGCGCACTTCTTTTGATTATTGCAACCGTCTTTGCTGGGTACATACCTGCGCGATTGGTGGTAAAAGGAAATACCTTGGATGCAATTTTGGGTAGGTAAGTAGATTAAAGATTAAGGATTAATGAATAGGAAAAGACAATACACGATACACCATTCATTAATCAAAAATCATTAATCATCAATCAAACATATGATAGAAGTAAAAAATTTAATCAAATCATTCAAAAGTGGAGAATCAGTCCTGACTGTGCTTAAAGGGTTGAATTTAACAGTGCCAGAAGGACAGTTTCTTTCTATTACTGGACGATCAGGTTCTGGTAAGTCAACACTTCTGTACCAACTCGGATTGCTTGATCACCCTAATGCGGGAGATATTACTATTGATGGAGTGGATGTAAGTAAACTATCTCATGATGCGCGAACACAGTTTCGACTCAATAAACTCGGCTACGTATTCCAAGATTATGCGTTGATTCCTGAACTAACTGCACTTGAAAATGTACTGATACCACTTTTGATGCAAGGTCAAAATCCTGTACAGGCAAAAACTCAAGCAATCGAGGCACTCGAAAAACTGAAACTCGCTGACAAAGTATACAACCTTCCAAGTCAGCTTTCAGGAGGACAGCAACAGCGTGTATCGATCGCTCGAGCAATCGCTCATAATCCAAAAATTATTTTTGCGGATGAGCCTACTGCAAACCTCGACACTGAAACCTCTGATGCGGTGCTGGATGCGTTTATCGAGCTTCATAAGCAAGGGCAGACGATTATTATGGTGACGCACGAACCAGAGTATGCACGGTTAACGGATCGAGTGATTACATTGAAGGATGGCGTAATTACAGAAGATACAATACATAAAAAAAATTAATAGCAATATACCTACAGATATATGATAAAAAAAATAACACAATACATACAAAATAATAAAAAAACAAGTCTCGTTGTAGGAGGTGTAGTGCTTCTTGTTTTGTTTTTCGTTTTTCGAAATGGGAATGCAGCGAAAGAAACAATGACCGTAGAGCGAGGAAATGTTGTTGAAAAGGTTATCCTTACTGGAAAAGTAAAACCAGCGGATGAGGTGGATCTCGCATTTGATCGTGCAGGTAAGGTGGCTCAGGTCTTGGTACAGGTAGGAAGCCAGGTGCAAGCGGGTCAAACACTTGTATCACTGGATTCAAGTGAGACATATGCTGACTATCTCAAAGCTCAGGCAAATGTAGCTTCAGCAAATGCTCGACTTGATGAACTTAAACGGGGTTCTCGTCCAGAAGAGATTGCGATTTCAGAAAGTGAGGTATCTAATGCAAGAATTGCACTCGAAAATGCAGAAGATAAATTGCGGTCAGCGTTGTATGAAAGTTATGTAAAAGCAGACGATGCAGTACGTAATTATGTTGATACATTATTTTCAAATCCACGAACAAATAACCCTCAGGTGACTTCTGCAGTGACTGACACAGCTCTCGCAAGTGAGCTAAATACAAAACGATATGCAATCGAACAGATACTTATTGGATGGGAAAAAAATCCACAAACTACATCTCGAGAAACAGTATTAAAAATTTCAGCAGACCTTAATCAAGTTAAAATGTTTGTAGATAAGATGGCGATTGCGGTCAATGGTTTTTCATCTAATTCTTCTATGACAGCATCGACTGTGGAAGGTTACAAGGCATCTATCTCTACTGCTCGTACAGGTTTGATTGCTGCGCAAAGTAGTATTTCGTTGGCTGAAGAAAAATTAAACACAGCAAAATCAACGCTTCTTATTGCAGAGAAAAATCTTGCGTTGAAAAAAGCAGGTACATCAGATGAAGAAGTACGCGCGCAAGAAGCTCAGGTACTACAGTATGAAGCGCAACTCCAGGCAGTCGCTGCTCAGCTTTCAAAGATGACCATGAGATCTCCGTTGACTGGTATCGTCACTAAACAAGATGCAAAACGAGGTGAGATTGTTGCTGTCGGAACACCTGTTGTCTCAGTGATCTCAGGAAGCAATCTTGAAATAGAGGCAAATGTATCCGAAGTGAGTGTAGGTAAAGTATCAGTGGGAAATGAAGTGCGTATCACTATGGATGCATTTCCAGGAAAAACATTTTCAGGGACTGTTACCTATATAGAACCAGGGGAAACTATCGTAGACGGGGTAGTAAACTTTAAAGTAACAATTGCATTTACAGAAAATTATCCTGAATTGAAAACTGGACTCTCTGCAAATCTAGAGATTGTTACTGCACAGGTGACTGATGTTGTTCGAGTGGCAGAATACGCTATTGTTACAAGAGATGAGAAGCGATATGTGCTTAAGAAAGAGGGTTCACAAGAAGTTGAGGTGGAGGTTACCACAGGGTTTAAAGGATCAGATGGTTTTGTAGAGGTTGTGTCAGGTTTGGTGCCGGGTGATGTGGTTGTATTGTCTTCAGAATAGTCTAATACGTTTACAATTATGGACAGAAATCCAATACTTAAAATTCACAAGTTTGTATTTCTCGCTGAAAAAGCGCTTGACCGTCGTCTTCAACAAGATGTCGGGCTTTCGTTTTCTCAGTGTATGATATTGGTTCATGTTGCACATCATCCACAGATTTCTCAACGGCATGTTGCATATGAGCGTGATATTACTCCTGCTGCGGTTTCTCGGCATATCGAAGCTCTGGTGGCTTCAGGTCTTATATCTCGGTTTGATCGCGAGCACAATAAACGTGAACATGTACTCGAAGTCACTGTTCATGGAAGAGGTGTGGTAAAAACTGCAGAAGATGTACTGGAAGAAGAGATTGAATTATTGATGAAGCAACTATCACTCGATGATGTAAAACGTGTTGATTCGGTGTTTGATCGACTCCTTTCACGATTGAAAGATTCATTGTAGTATACAATTATATGAAAGATACATTTACCATTTTACTGTTTTATAAATATGTTCGTATTGATAATCCTGCAGAAGTGCGGGATTGGCAACGCGAAATCTGTGAACGACTCGGACTCAAAGGTCGTCTTATTGTGGCACATGAAGGTATCAATGTAACCCTCGAAGGAACAACAGAACATGTAGAAAAATATATTGAAGAACTTCAAAAAGATGATCGTTTCCTTGGGATTCATTTTAAGAAAAGTGTGGGGACAGGAGATGCATTTCCTAAACTTTCAGTGAAGGTGAGAAAAGAAATCGTATCACTACATTTAGAGAATGATATTGATCCAAATCAGATTACCGGAAAACACCTCACTCCAGAAGAATTGAAACAATGGTATGAATCAGGTAAAGAGTTTTACGTGATTGATATGAGAAATGACTATGAGTTTAGAGTTGGTCGTTTTAAAGATTCGGTACTGATGCCAATACAAAATTTCCGAGATATTCCAAGTGCGCTTGCACATATCGAACATCTCAAAGGTAAAACAGTGCTTCCTGTGTGCACCGGTGGTGTACGTTGTGAGAAAGCCTCAGGGCTTTTGGTGCGAGAAGGGTTTAAGGACGTATATCAGCTCTATGGCGGGATCGTAAATTATATGGAGAAGTTTCCTGCACAAGAATTTGAAGGAACACTCTATGTATTTGATCGACGTATTACTATGGATTTTGATCCAAAAGATAAACATAAAACCATCGGTGTGTGTGATAAATGTGGAGTATCAACTGAAGCATTTGCAAACTGTCGAAACAAACAATGCAACAAGCATATTCTTGCGTGTCATGGATGTCGGATGGAAGATGGAACGGTATTCTGTAGTGAGGAATGTGAACAGAAAATTCTCTCTGTAAACAATCTATAGCTATGATAGACCCAACAAAAATAGATTTGAATCAATTACCAAAAAGTTTTGCGATGGAGCAATTGGTGCCTTTGGTAAAGAAATTTTCACCTTGATTTTTACGTCAGGTAATAGTCTTGATGCATTCGCAACCACTCTTCAGGTTATGAAAAGTATTAGTGTGTGGATGAATAAACAGGTGGAGAATTACGAGAAACAATTTGGAGAAATTGATATGACACCTTCTGCGATCCAGAGCCCGATTCAGATGTCTGATTTGAAGAAATAATAAGAGATCTGTATATACATCTGGTCTGTGCCAGTTCCCCTTTCGAGGTTTTGATTTCATCGAGTGTTTTTGTAATCATCTCCGATTACGGAGGAGAGTGCTTCGGCATTCTCATTCACATACCAGCAGGCTTGATCGCATACTATTTGTACGGATTAAGCTTTTGTCCGCTTGAGGTGCTCCAGCAGCCCTTGGATACATTTTGGCATGTACGCCAGTGTTTAATGTCAAATGGTGTTGACACCGAAGGTACTGTCGATATAGTGGACTTATCACCATTCTCCATTCTTTTCTCCCCATCCCCCCATTCCTCATTCCCATAAAGTATTTTCTGTGGTAACATCTAGTTGGATATTGTTAACTAATCGTCAGAAAATGAGGTGACTAAGATATGAACGAGTTGGTAAAAAAAGTACTGACCGACATCGAAAATCAAAAAGACTTCCGAGCAATTAAATTTGCTCAAATCTTTCTTGAAAATTCCCATTACCTTAAGAAAGTGCCAGACAAGGAAATTGAATGGGCTATGACTAACGGAGCAGAAGCCGTATATTTGTTCTTTGAAGCGATTAAGCATCGTACTAGAACTAGTATTAGACATGTTCCGAAGGGAAAAATTTCCCCGTGGAAGTCAATTCTGACAGGAGGATTGACTAATACAGATTTGTACAATCAAGTCAGTAATTTGTATTACATGGGAACGTGGTCCAGGTATTTTATTAGAAATACTTGTTTTAACATCAATCCTGAGAACCATAAAGTCAACCTTGTTGCCTTACCACTTGAATTCTTTGGATTTTCTGAGCCTGTCAGGACAGACGTCTTTCTTGATGAGGACTTCCTGAGGCGTTGGAGCTCGATTAATCTTGAGAATTCAAGTCTGGAGCTTTGCTCTCCTGAGGATGCGTATCGACTAAGGCAGTGTTATGATAATCAGCCTTGTGGAGAAATCCTTTGGACAGCCATGAGACCGCTCGAAGACTTGAAAGGAAATCATCGAATACTCTGTGTTCGCCGGCGCAACCACGGTAGACGATGGATTGATGCATGTCCCGCTCGATCCACAGCGCGCTGGTCTTTAGGTGTAAAATTCATCTTTAGGCTTGTCTAAAACTTCAGATATTCACATTCCTCACTTAATGTGGCATACTACAATATGCCACTTTATTTTATATATGAAATTTAATACCCCCACACATCAGCGAATCTGTGAATTTATAGAGAGGTACAATCCTCAATACATTATCATTGATTGTGATGGGACATTGTATCCAAACATTTTCGAGGCTCGAAGTGTTTTTTATGAATCGCTCTATAATTTCTTCAGTAAAAAATTTAACTATTCAAGGAAAAATACTGACATTTTTTTAAGAGAGCAAAAAGAAAAATATGGTACAGTTTCTGAGATTGCAGCTTGTCTATTATCAGGTATAGACGAGGTTGAGTTTAATACTGAGGTTATTGAGTCTATGGACTTAGAAGATTTAGACATCGGAACTTCATCCCCTTGGTGTATATTATTAGAATATAATATTCCAATAATCATTTTTACAAATAATTCCTCTTTTTTTGCTTCTTTGATTGCAAGGAAAGTGGGGATCATTCATAATGTTGAACATATTTTTGGAGAATCGGAGCTACATTTTGTACGGAAACCATCTAAAGAGGTGTTTAAAGTGGTCACGAATTTTCTGCCAAAAGATTCAAGGATTCTATTTTTTGATGACGATGAGCTATGTGTTAAAATGGGTAATAATTTTGGGTGGAAATCTGTCCAGGTTGTATATAGTAAAAAACATTTAACGGATGTAAAGGGTGAGCAAGTCTTAATCATAAATTAATATGGATTACCAAGACGAATATCTCACACTTAACAAGGATTTACACGATTCTGACTCTCAAACTAAAAGTCGATCAATATTACATATATTACCTAAGGATTTTAGGCCAAATTCAATAATTGATATTGCGTGCGGATCAGGTAAGATTTTGATAGAGGTTTCAAAAAAGCTCCATGTTCAAAAGGTTGTGGGTATTGATGTTTCATACAAAATAATCGACATCGCAAAACAGAATGATAAAGGCAAAATCGCTAGCTGGATACCCATAAGTATTTTTGACTACCAACAATCAGGTTTTGATTTGGTTTTGGCAATCGATATTGTTGAGCATATTGAAAATGATAGGAAACTTTTAGATCGGATTTCTTCACTTGGATCTCTTGCTGTGATTAAGGTACCAATTGAGGATAATCCTATAAACAGGTTTATTATGTGGATATCAAGAAGAACGATTGATCCATGGAAAGAAACAGAGAAGCGTTATGGACATATTCATCATTATAGTCTGGAATCTTTTATTAATTTGATGCAAGGATCTGATTTGCAGATAGAGAGGGTTGAGTATATTCATTTACCTAGGAGAAATAAGGTATTTTGGGAGGTACTGCGAATATTGTTTCTTCCTCTGTGGTTTATTTCGAAAAAAAAGTATATTCAATTTAATGGTGGCTTCGTAGTTATATTAGTTAAGAGTAAAAAATATGGAAAAAATTAGATTTGAACAAAATTTAGAAATGGACAAGGTGCTTGTCGGAAGACATTTCGAAGATGTAGATGATTTGACTGGTGGCATGGACACCGATCTTAAAGAAGTTGATGAAAAATCGTTGGAGATAATATCTGCAAATGCGCAGATGGTCATCGATGATACACACGCTAAAGGTATGGATAAAGTCCTGATCATATCATCTCCTCGTAAGAGGGCATATTCGACCGCATCCTTGCTGAAAGAGACTGTTGAGGAAAAAGACGAGGACTTGAAGGTTGCGGTAAGGAAGGATGATCGATTCACGGAG
>CAYRRP010000007.1:0-40909 GCA_964426735.1 uncultured Candidatus Saccharibacteria bacterium | reverse complement strand
GGTTTGATCATTGCGTTGATTTGACATAAGGGAAATTTTTGGGGTACAGCAGCAGTGATCGCCGGGGGAAAAGCCCCTGCCTATTATCTCGCTGGTTATCGTTGGCCATCGTGACCGCTGACAGCCTGTTTTTTGAAAATGCGTTATAGGTCAAATTTGGGGCTCTCATGAAACTCAGTCGAAGTATTGCCAGGGCATCGGCCAGCAAAGCCAAGCAGTTGCAAAAGGAAGTCGCCGCCGTTCGCATTCCAACCTATGGCGACGAACAATTGATTCGTTTGGCCGCCGAGGCCTACGCCAATTGGCAGGAATCAACCGCGATCCTACGCGACGAAGGGTTGACCGCGCTTGTTGACACCCAGTTTGGTACTCGGGTAGTCAAGCACCCGATGGTCGAAGCCGAGCGTCAATTCCATGCCGAGTACGTCGCCAGGCTCTACGATTTGCAACTGGTTACCAAAGACAAGAAGGCTGTTAGGTCAAAGCCTGAGGCACAGAAGGCGTCGGACGATCCTCTGGAAGGCTTGCGGGTGGTTGGATGATCGCAGCTGAGGATCTAGCAAAGAAGCTTTTAGTCGACGCGTCGATGATTCGCGAATGGGTTTCTCTCGGGATGCCGGCAGCGAAGAAGCGCCCTTTGCTATTTGATCCTGTCGCGGTTCGCCAGTGGTTGATTGATCAAGGCCTGGTTGAAACGGAGCGGGTGTTTCGGACTCGTGACGAAGCAGCTGCGGCATTTGGGGTAACAGTTCGCAAGATTAGCCACTGGCTGACTCAACCGGATTTCCCGGGGAAGTCAGCCGACCCGCTGCAGAAGAACGGGTACTTTCCAGAAAAGGCGATCCGCGAGTGGTTGGAGAAAAACGGTTCGACGGAGTCTCCGGTTCAGCACGAACTCAGCCAGGTCAAGCTCGAGCTCGAGCGCTACAAACTCGCAGAGAAGCAGGGGAAGCTTATCGAGGTTGAAGTTGTTGAACTTGAACGTTTGCGAACCGCGGCGATCGTCAAGGAGAAACTAAAGCAATTGTCGTTTGAGCTCGTTTCTGTCCTACCGTCGGACACCCTGCCGGCGATCAAGGAGCAAGTCAAATCGAAGGCGGACTACATCATCCAGACGGTTTGCGAACAGGTGGCCCGGGGTATCGAGGAGGATAGCGATTAATGACAGCCCTCGTGCACCGGATGCGAAAACGAGAAGCAGACGTATGGAGACAGCAGCGGTCTTCTAGGATCTCTGACATTTTGGACGAGAACTACTATCTCTCAAAAGTCACCGAGGCGACCCCTGGCAAGTACGATCTCGAAAACAACCCTTGGTGGCGTGATGTCATCGATACGCTTGGTGATCCAACGACCCGTGTTGGAGTGATGCTGAAAGGCACCCAGGTTGGTGGATCGGTGACATCGATCGGTGCGATGCTTTCGCTCGCGGTTGCGGATCCCGCCACCGGGATGGTTGTTGTTCCCAGTCAGGACGAGGCCCGCTACGTTCGCGATCGCGTCTACGAGAACGGACTCTCCAGCAAGCTTTCGTTCAAGCGATTGGTTCCACCGCGGCGATGGTGGAACATGACTGCGATCCAGCTTGGCGGCTCGATGATTAACCTTGCTTGGGCTGGATCTGCTCAGCGTTTGCGGGGCAAGCCTTGCAAGCGGGTTTGGCTCAACGAGTGCGATGTGTACGAGTTTAGCGGGGCGGCTGGTGATCCAGAAGTTTCGGCGCTTGAGCGTGTCAAGCAGTTTTTTGATTACCTGATCGTTTACGACTCGACTCCAGTCGGCGACAACTCGCGAGTCTTTCGAAAATGGGAGCAGAGCCAGAAGCGATTTTGGAATGTGGAGTGCCCGCACTGCGGATTGTCTCAGCCGATTAAGTTCTTTGTTTACAAGAACGGTTTCCGCGCTGGTTGTGGTGGCTTTGGTGGAATCCGTGAATCGGACGGATCGCTTCGTGAGGCTGAGGATGTTCGCCGCGATGCTCACTACATTTGCCTCAACGGATGCAAGATCGACCAGCAGTACAAAAACATCATGATGCAAAATGGCATCTGGGTACCAGAAGGCTGTCGCGTCGATAAAGAGACAAGGCAGGTTGTTGGTGCTCCAAAGGTCAGCAACGGAACAGTTGGCTGGCACATTTGGTCTGTTTTCAATTCAAAAATCAGCATTGGCGACATTGCGGCTAAGTACGTTTGGTCGGTAAACAATGGCAAGCAACGCGACTTTTTTCAAAACGATCTGGGCCTCCGGTACCGGACAGCCAAAAAGGTTGCCGATGCAGATACGATCGGAAAGAAGTTTCGCGACGAATATCAATCGGGTACTGTTCCGGCAGCCTGCAGTTTTCTCACCTGCGGCATCGACGTTCAGGGCGATCGCGTCTACTGGCTTGTTGTCGGTTGGGGCCCGAGCCGAACGCCATACATTATCGACTGGGGAGAATTCGAGCGAGACAGAAACGAGGTATTGATCGATGACGATGGCGAAGAGATTGAGGATAGCGAAAACGTCGCCACTGGTGTGATCATCGCCAGCGATCTCGCGATGATAGGTGATCTGGTCATGCCGCGTAAGTTTCAGGTGAACGGGAAAAACCCTCGGGGGCGTACCGAGCTTGGGATCGCACTGGCTGGGCCGGACACCAACCACAGGGCAAGCCAGGTGCACGATTTCGTTCGAGTCTTCAATTCGCCGCGCCTTCGATGCGTCAAAGGTGATGGAACTGCGAAGTTCACCGAGCCTTTCAAGATGACCAAGGTTGAGAAGAATACGCGAACCGGAAAACCGTATCCGGGCGGTTTGGAACTTTGGTTGATTTACAAATCGTTTTATCAAGAACAGATCGACACTCGACTTGTCGCAGCGCCCAACCAACCGGGCGTTATTCACTTTCCATTCGACATCGAGACAAAGGGCAAGAAACTTCTCAAACAGTTGACCAACGTGCGTAAGAACGAAAAGGGAATCTACGACAAGGTCAACAGCGATATTGGCGAGGACTACCGTGACTGCCTGGCGTACGCTGAAGCGCTCGCCGACATGATCGTTGGTGACATTGGCTGGGATCCTCAGGCGTGGGACGCCTGGAACAAGTCAGCGGTGCAAAGAGCAAAGACTGCTCCAAAGCAAAGCACGGAAAGCACTATTTTGGAGCGATGACATGGCGGAATCAATCAACCTTGACGGCGACGACCAGGCTGTTGAACGATCTTCTAGCAAACTTCCAGTGGTGGCTCAGGCGATGGGGCAGCCTGTCTGTCCAGTGCACTGGTGCCGAATGATCGCAACGAGCAGCAAAAAAGAGGTAACCTACTACCGCTGCAAGGTCGAAGGTTGTACGGCTCGCGATTCTCGTCAGCGAAACAAGATCATCCCCCACGAGCCGACGATTTGCCCGGGTTGCTTGGTGCCAATGGTTGTCGACGACACCAGGAGAAGCCAGATATTTGTTCGGCTGAAGTGCCAAACATGCCACCACAAATTAGATCTACCCAAAATCCCCCCCGTCGATAACCGCCAAACTCGATCGGCTGGCGACTACATGGACGTCTAGAAAGTAACAAACTTTGGGAAGTCAAAACGTTGGCTGAATCTTTTGCGGCCATAGGATGATTTTATCAGTGGGTTTGTTCGGTGGATCGACGGCGGCCCTGCATCCCACAGGGCCGCCTGTTCCAGCCAAGAAAGCGAGGTGATCCGTGTGATCTCTGCTTAAACGCAGTTTGGAGGTTTTATGTACATCGACACGAAAGCATTTTGGAAATCGAAAACGTTTTGGCTGAACTTGTTGACGCTGCTTGTTGCAGTGTTGACCGCCATTCTTGGGCTCGATTTCGTCAAGGAATACCCGCAGGTTGTGACGGGCATCGTCAGTATCGTTTCGGTGCTGAATATGATCTTGCGTTTCCTGACTTCTGAACCAGTTACCGTCAACGGGGAAAGGGTTTTAAAAAAAACATGAAGACGTTTCGGGAGGCGTTTCTAGAAAACGCTGAGGTTCAATTCGCCGACAATCCGGTTCGGCTGCGGTTGATGCGGTTTGTTTCAAATCGAAAAAACATCATGGATCGGATTGAGTCTGTCGTTGATGCAGACCTTGGCGATGAAGGTCGTGATTTGGTTACAGGAAAACGCGACTGGTCACAGGTCAATTGGTTGGAAGTGATGAAAGTAATCATCATGCTCTTGACAGCCTTTGGCGTTCTCTAGTTTTAAATTTTCAGGGATATCGGGGGCAGGCAGTGAAACGGTTGACAACTTCGAGATGGATTTTAAACGCAGCCTATTTGTTCGTTGCGCTGCCCCTGATTTCATTGGGTCAATCGGTGACGATGCCGGATTCCGTCAAAGTCGACGCCGGCCGGTTGGCAGCGATCGATATCCAGCACGACGGTGACTCAGTTGAGTGGACGCTGATTGGTGACGCAGACGTTTTCCGCGAATACGACCCAGGCACCGCGGTTAAACTCCGGATAATCGGTTACAAAAAACAAACATGCTGGATCGTTGTTGCGGCCGTTAAAGACGGCAAGTTATCGCCGCTCCGAAAAACGCGGATCGATATAGGCGGCGGTGGTGACAGCGTTGATCCGGTTGTGCCTCCCGACGATGACGACGTTCAACCGCCGCCGCCAGCTCCGGTTGTGGATGATACCTATGGGCTTGGCAAAAAGGCGTTTGATCTTGCACCGTCAAAAGACAATGCGGCGGTTGCCAAGATTTATCGGGATGCCGCTAATTTCCTAAAAGGAATCGACGGCAACTTGAAGTACATCGCCGCCGACGACGGGACAAGCCGCGACGATAAAAACGTCTTGGTTTGGATCCGCTTGGAAATGGACAAGCTACCGTCGGCAGCGGCTTGGAAGGCTTGGCGATCTGGCATGGTCGAACCGTGGATGGCATCGCAAAAATCCAAGCCACGTGGCTATACGTCGGATGATTGGTTTGCGGCGTTCAATGAAGTGGCGAAAGCAGTCGAGGCAAAGAAATGAGCAATGAAGAATACCGTCTAGGCTACGCGCTCGAGCATGAAAACCACGAGCAGTTGTTTGACGAAGGTGAGCCGATCGAGCGGATGATGTCGGCCGTTCGTGAATTTGGTTTTCCACCGTTCAATCCACGATCGTACACGCTTGATGTTTTCAAAATCCGTAACCAGGGAAGCGTTGGAGCTTGCCAGGGTTTTGCGTTGGCATCTTGCTTGGAAGTCTGCCTGTACCAACTCACCGGGCGTATCTATCGCATGAGCGCCATGGGAGCCTACATTTGGAGCCAGCAAGAGGACGGTTTGCTGCGCGAGGGCGACGTCGGATCGACGCTTTCCGGTGGCAATAAGGCGGCCAAGAAAGGCTTGTGCCTTGAGTCAATCTGGCCCTATACCGGTCAGTATTCTCGAAACATTCCATCGGGTGCCGAGCAAGCTCGAATTTTCAATCTCGTTGCCAGTCAACCGATCACCGATGTTGCCAAGGCAAAAGAATGGATGGAGTCAGGATGGCCGGTTCAAACTGGAATCACCTGGGCTGACAGCGATATGAACAAGCCAGTCGTTGATACCTACTATGGGCCAGCTCGTTCGGGTGGTCACAGTACATTTCTTTGGGGAATCGACCCGGTTAACGGAATGGCAATCAATCACAATTCCTGGGGCCAGTGGCAAAAGAACGGCACCCAGCTTTGGAGTTGGAACGCATTGGACGCGATGATTCGCTGGCGTGGATCTCGCGGCGAGCGAAACACATTCATCGCCTATCGACCGGATTTCAGCCAGCAATACCCAACGCCGGATGTCGCGGTTTCCGCCGCTTAAAAAATCAATCAGTTTTTTTGAAGGAGTATCGAAGTGGTTAAAAACATTTTTGTCGCTGGTTTGTTTCTGCTGGCCAGCTGCGGTGCCATGCTCGCCAACGAAATGAATCCAATCGTTGATGTTTCCGGACTGGCCTCGGTGGTCGATCGACCCGAAAGCTTGAATAGCGAACCGTCGTTCTTGGCCAACATTAAAGAAGAAACGATCACGGTTCAGGATCCAGAGCCAACCCCAGCGTATGAGGATGTTTGGGTGACAGAATACCAACAGACTTGCATCGGTGGGCAGTGCTTTCAGCAACCGGTTCGCAGGTTGGTTAGGCGGGCAATTCAACCGGCGATGGCTGTTGCCAGTAAATCAGTCGACGTCGTTCAGGCGGTTGTTTCCGCGCCAGTCTATGCGATGGAAACCGTTGTTGAGTCGGTAGCCTATCGGACGAGTGCGGTAATGGCGGATCGGCAGTTTCGACCGCTGCAGCGAGTTCGAAACCGAATGGCAGCCTTCCACCAACGACGAGCAATGCGACTTTCTAGGTAGCCTCTTTGCAGAGGGACGAGACTGGGCGGGGCCGGGCACAAGCGGCCCCGCTTTTTAGTTCAATGGCCTATTTGTTTAAGGTAGTTTCATGTCAACAATTCTCGTAGATTCACCCGAAAAAGTTGCTGCATGGAGCAAGGCTGTTCGGGAAATTGGCGTCCCTGTTTTGATGCTGGCTGTGATGTCTTTTGCGATGTATCAGGGTGCTACCTGGATCGGCAACTACGTGTTGATCCCTACGATGGAAGACAATAAGAAGCTTGTCTCAGAGCAGGTTCAGTCTAATCAGGCGCTGTTAAATTCACTGAACGCAATCACTAAGAATATCCAGCATCAAACCGACTTGAACGCTGAAAACTCGAAAGCACTTACGTCGATGGCCAATGACATCAAGGCTATCAAAGACGCCTCTGAAAAAACCGCCGATGAGATTCCGCGTTTTACCGGGGCGGCAAAAGAGAACACGCAACTCTTGCTTGACCAAAAAATACTGATGGGAGAAACCCTCAAGGCAATCAAAGGCGGGTCATAAATGCCAGTCGTAGTATCTCAACTAGCATCCGTTGTCCACATCAAGCTGAACAACGCGAACGACTTTTCGCTTCCGTTTGATTACAACGTTAGCTTGACTGGCTGGACGATTACTCCAGTGGTGCACCCAGCGGACGGCAGTTCGGATGTTTCGTTTGCGGTTGCAAATACGGACCTCGCCGCGGGGCAATTCTCAATCTCTTTGACCAAGGCACAAGTCACGGCGCTCGGTGTTGGCGAGCACACGTGGTGCCTGAACATGGTGAATGTGAGTGCACAGGAACGGACGTACCACCAAGGGAAATTCATTATTGAGGATTGCGGATAATGGATGTTTCCATAACCAGTTCACCTGACATCAACGTCACTGTGACTCCAGCCGGCGTGATTGCGGTCACGCTCTCGATCGGTACGCCCGGTGCCGACGGTGAAGGCGTTGTCGCCGGAGGTACAACTGGTCAGGTGTTGGCTAAGGCCAGTAATGACGATTACGACACCGAATGGATTTCGGTCTCTGGTACCGGCACTGTCACCAGCGTTGCGTTGACGGTGCCGAATATCTTTTCGGTTTCTGGATCGCCAATTACCGAGAGCGGCACGCTGGTGGTGACGGTTGCCAATCAGCAACCAAATCATTTTTGGGCTGGCCCAGCCAGCGGTGGTGCTGGTGCACCATCATTCCGTGCAGCCGTGGCTGCCGATATTCCTGATCTGTCATCTGTCTACGCAGTCGCCGCACACACACACACGGGCGTCTATTCGCCAGTTGGGCACACCCATTCGCAATCAGATATCACAAACCTGACAAGCGACCTAGCAGGCAAGGCAGCAGCAAGCCACACACACGCAATCGCAGACGTGACCAGTCTACAAACAGCCCTTGACGGCAAGCAAGCCAGCAACCCCGCGATGACCGACAACGCGATCGTGAGGGCAGATGGCACAGCTGGCGCTGTGCAGGGCAGCCTAATAATCGTCAACGACACAGGGGACATAACCGGCGTGGCATCGATAACCGTCAACGGTATCGTGTCGAGCCGATCACAATACTGGCTAGATAATGCCAACGATCACCGGCTGGTCGTCGATGTCGATGAAAACTTAAGCGCTCACCGAAATCTAAACGTCCGCGTCAACGACGCAAACCGAACATTGACTATTGCCGGGGACGCCACAATCAGCGGCACAACGAGCGGAACGAATACCGGCGATCAAACTATTGTTCACCCAATCCAAGCCGAGTTTGATGGCGGCGGATCAGCTCTGGCCGACGACGACGCAAGCAAAGTTTTGCGATCGCATTTTGCTGGCACAATGACCAGCTGGATATTGGTGACGGAAGGTAATACGGGCGACGTCGAAATCGATATCTGGAAAGCTGGCGCAGGAGACACCCCAGTGCTGCTCGATTCGATTTGCGGAACCGCCTATCCGCTTGGCGATGGTCAAGCGACTGGAACTGTTACGGGTTTCACTGACACCACGCTAGCCATTGGCGACACGTTGATTTTTGTTCTTCGATCGGCCAGCGGTGCCACGTTCGTTCGCTTCACTTTGTTGGTGGAGGAATAGAAATGGCGACCTATTACGTCAAAACCACCGGCAATGATACGACCGGCGACGGGTCCAGCGGCAACCCCTGGGCAAGCCCAGGCAAAGCGGTGGGATCGATGGCCGTCGACGATGTTCTTTACATCGAAGAAGGCACTTATACGATCACCAGCTCGACCCCCAATATCGCGGGCGGACGTATCTCGATGCCGGCAAACTTGGCTTGTACGATCATCGGTCACGCGACTGGCGATATCACCGACTTTTCGGCCAAGCCGACGATATCCGCCGGCGCTCTTTCGACGATCAGTATTATCGTTATGGATGGGGCTGATGCTGAGCTTCACATAGTGTTCAATGTTCGAGTTGATGGCGAGGGGCATGCAAGTGTTCAGGGCTTTAACGGTACATCCTACAACAACGAGTTTTGTATCAATTGCGAGGCAATCGATTGCGGGACGAATGGGTTTGAATCTTGTACCTGTTTCAACTGTAAATCGAGCTTTACTGGAACGCCAACGGGATTTGGTTTCAATGCTTGCGCGGTTTCCTATTGTTGGGCCGACAATCACGCAAACGGGCTCGCGGCAACAGGCATGACGGCCTCGCACTCGATTTTCTCAAACTGCACCAACGGAGTTCAAGACTCGAATACCTATCGCGCCCGATTCATCAATTGCGTGGCCTACAACTGCGCCAACAGTGGATTTGCTTTGCGTAATGCGGCAACGCTTTCGGGTGCGGTGTACGTCAACTGTATTGCCTACGGTAACGGGTCGTATGGATGGGATTTCAACGTCTTATCAGGCTCGGGGCTTATCAACTGCGCGGCCGGGGATAACGCGACGGCTCGGACAGATGGAAACGCGGCTTTCGACCTTAATCCGATCACCTTGACAGCCGACCCATTCACCAACGCGGCGGCGGGCGATTTTAGTCTCAACAATACCGCCGGTGGCGGCGCTTTGCTCAGGTCGCTAGGGTACGGTATTCCGGGGCAGACTCAGAACATTGATATCGGAGCCGTTCAGCACGCAGACGCAGGCGGCAGCAGCAAACGAATCACGTCTTTTATAGGGTAGACAAATGGCACTTCTAAAAACACGCGCGGAAAAGGTTGTCGACGAAATCTTGGCCGGCATCGAGAAGTCTGCGCGGGAATTGGTTAAAACGCACCGGGAAGGATTCCGCCGAGTTTGGGAAGATCAGTTGACTCCGGATGAAGTTGTCGCCCAGATGGGCAACCGAGCCGGGGCAATCATGGCATCGAGTTGGGCGCTGGTGCAACTATTGTTAACCATCGACCCAAACATCATGAGCGAATCGCAATACATGCCGCGCCGTGGCTTGACGTTCAATCCAGACGGAACGGTCACGTTGGCCCCACCACCTGACGGGTATGACGCATGGGGGCGACAAATTCCACCCCCACCGGACCAAGGCGGCGAGGGCGGCGGTGAATAGCATTTTGATTTGGTTATCGCATGGGCTGAATCTCGTTTGTTGGGGTTCGCCTTACGAAATGTTTTGTGCCAGGGCTTGGCGACTGCGAAGACAGGCTGTTTGGTTCATTGTCCAGCAAGTGATTGATCGATGGACGCCGCTCGCGTGGTGGCGTACCGAGACAATGACGCATTGCCAGTGGTGTTTTTATTCAGAACGAAAACGATGTGAGGAAGCAACATGCAAGCGGTAAAAGTGTTCATGGGCGTTTTCGGTTTGCTGCTGGTGTTCGCATTGGCACAAGACAAGCAGCCTACCGTTTGGACCAACGCCGAGCTCGAGGCCGCGATCGCCGAGTCGATCGAGCAAGGCAAACCTGTCACCCTGCCGGCGAAAATCGTCTTGGATAAAACCGTTCAACTTGGCTTAGGTTCCTCGATCCGATTCGAAGGCGCTGGCGGCAAACTCATGAACTACAACCAGGCCAACGTCAAGCGAACCGGCGGCACACGGATCTACTGGCGAGGCCCAGTGGATCAGCCCGTTTTCGTCACCGCGGGCGTCGGCAACGAGTGGAACGGGATCGCGTTCGTTTTGGATAATCCCACCTCGGCCTGCATTCACGTTGTCAAAGGAGCTGGGCTGGGAAGCGGCAAGCACACGATCGAAAGCTGTTCGTTTCTGGAAAACCCGATCACGCCAAACCGAAGCCTGGCGGTCGCGATGGGGGTCACGATCGGCGACGGCAATTGTGATGAAACGATCATCCGGGAATGTATCTCGATCGATATGAAAGGCCTGTTCGAAAGTCGCAACAGCCAAAGCGTCGGAAACAAGTTCTATGGCAATCTCACGGTGCGAAATCAAATTGTCTGGAACTGTCCTGCCGGCGGGAAGTCTTTCGTCTTTGGGCATTCCAGTGTTCGCGACAAAACGGTTTTAAAGCTGGGGCAACAAGGCAGCGGCAATAACAATTTCGCGATCTATGGACTGTCGGTCGATTCCGCGGCACCAGACAACTGGACGCTGATCGACAATCCGTTTGGCCGAAGTGTGTTCGTCACCATCGAAGGACACTTGAGCAGCCAATCTGGAGGCAGTCGGCAAGCACTGATCAAGAACGACAACGCGCTTTTTGATTTAGCCAAACTGGCTGGAGTGAAAGCGACACAAGGAGCAGAGTAACCAATGAGCACAGACAACCCCGAAGACATCGTCGACGACTACACGGACGTTTTAGCCGATGGCGATTTCCATCTTGAGTATAAACGCGGCCAGAATGGCGGCCGTCATTTGTCCCCAAAGGAAATGCAAGATCTGCTGGACTTGCGTCTGCAGCAGGAGGCGATCGAATCACGACGCACAAGCGGTATTTTCCGGCAGATTGCGGACTAAAACGGAGATCGATAACGATGGTACGAAAAATCAATCACGACGAGACGCTCAAGTTCTTGGGCGAACTTTCCGTGGAGGCTGCTGCCAATGGCACTGGAAACGAAAGCTACCGGCTCGGGCGTCTCGATAAGGCGACCCGTCGGCACCAGCCAAACTGGCGATCTGGTGACGCTGCGATCATCGATTCGTCGGATCTAATGAACCGTCGCACACGGGACATGTATCTCAACAACGGTTTGTTCAAACGAGCAACAGACGTGCTGCGAGATCTTGTTGTGGGTACCGGTCTTCACACGTACGCTGACCCGATCGACCACACATTTGGTTGGGATCTGGAAAGTCGCAGCGACGAGGATCTTATGCGGTCGCTTGATTACGCGCTCGAGGCCGACGATGAATTCCTGGCCTGGGCGATGGATCCTGCCCAGTGTGACGTCGCTGGCCGTTTTAATTTCTTCGAAATGCAATCACTGGCGATGATGGAAAACATGGTCGTTGGCGATGTGATCATGTTGGAGCGTACTGTTCGGGGCGGAGATTCTCGCGTTCCGCTTCAGTATCAGCTTATCGAGCGGGAGCAGATTGACAGCTCAAAGACGATGGGCGAGCACCCACAATGCGTTCGCGTGGCGGATGGTTTTGAGTTTGACCGCTTCGGGCGGGAGCTGGGCTGCTGGCTCTACGACGTCCATCCATACGACGATCATTTGTACACAAACAACCTGCTGTCCAAGTTCGTCCCAAGTGCTCGGTACATACACATCTACAAGCCAAACCGGCCCAGCCAGGGAATCGGGGCGACGTGGCACCATGCAATGGGCCAGCCGATGGTTGATCGCGACAAGTACACCGAGGCGGAAATGCGGACGGCCGTCAAGGCTGCTTTGATGTGCCTCGTTGCCAATGTCAAAAATCCAGGGTCGGCAGGTCTTGGAATGGATCACGACGAGGATGATTACACCGCACAGCAAATTTCGCTTGGTGTATCGCCAATTGCGGCCCAGCTCGGGCCCGAAGAAAAGGTTCAAGTTGTCGAGTCGTCGCGGCCAAACAAAGATGCCGAACCGTTTTTCAGGATCTTGGATCACGATATTGCGGGAGCGTCTAACCTGTCCTACTACAGCCTGACGGGACGTTTCAATGAAACCAACTACGGCGGTTTTCGCGGGGCCCTTAACCTCGAAGATTCGCAGGTCAAACCTGTCCAGGCATGGCTAGGGCGTACGATGGTTTTGCCAGTACGCCGGCGGTGGAATTCGCTGGCTGCTGCAATAGGTGTTTTTCGTACGTTTAGCGCGGCTGAAATCGCCAGGGAGAAACGTCGATTCAACCGATTTGACGTTATCGGCCCGGGTCGTTTCCTGCTCGATTCCGACAATGAAACGAAGGGTGCCGCGGCTGAAATGCGAGGTGGGTTCACGACGATCAAAATCCAAGCTGCCCTGCGTGGATATCACTGGATCCGATTGTTCCGCCAACGCTACATCGAAAATCGGCTGGGCAACAGTTTTGGTTTGGCGTTTGATTACGGAAACGGCGGCGGCGGATCGCAGACAACGCAAACGCCTGAGCAACTCCTAAAGTCGATGTTTTCTAAATAGTAACAAACTTTGGGAATTTGAAATCTTTTCGGCTATTGTTTCGCCAATATCATTTTGGCATGGAAATCAACAACCGTCGAATCAAACAGATGGCCCGTGCGACGCTTGGCTCTTTGGCTGAGAGCGTTTGGCATATCAGTGACGCTGGAATGGCCGAACTGATTTCAACGCTGGAGGCTGCTGCTGAAAGCGGCTTGCAGTCGACAAGTCGGTTTGCAGATTTGCTGCCAGAATCAAACGCCTATTCTCGGCGAGCTCAGTTTTCCGGCGGCATGTTGGTTCTAAATATTTGCGGTGCCATTCAGCCTGATTCGAATGTGATCACTGAGTGGTTTGGCGGGACAGCTTGTTCGGCGCTTCGAACTGATTTGCGTCGAGCTAAATCGGATTCCTCCGTTTCAGAAATCGCACTGATTGTTGACAGCCCAGGCGGGTCAGCGATGGGCCTGGAAGAAACTGCAAAGTTGATTTCGGAAGTCGCTTCGGAAAAGCCGGTCACCGCGTACGTCAAAAATCTGTGTGCGTCGGCAGCCTATTATCTGGCGTCAGCAGCAAGCAAGATTGTGGCATCGCCGTCGAGTGCGGTCGGGTCGATTGGCTCGATCATCATGCACATGGAAATCAGCGGGATGCTGAAGGAATACGGGTACAACGTTACCCCGATTACATTTGGCAAGCACAAGGCTGACGGTAATCAATACCAGCCACTAACAGCACAAAGCCGAGAGACGCTGCAGAATTTTGTGGACTCTTACGGCAAACAGTTCGTTGATGCAGTCGCTCGTCAACGAAAGATTTCAACACAAGTTGTCATGGAACGGTTTGGACAAGGGCGGGTCTATATCGCTTCCGAAGCACTTGAACGCGGCATGATCGATGAGATCGGCAGCATTGAGGATCGGGTTCCCGGTTCAATGATTCCTGTCGGTCAAACGAGAATGCAGTCGGCGACCTGGAACTCAGCCACTGCGCTGACTCCGTCAAACGAGGTTGGTAGCTCGGTTGCTATTGGCCAGACAACGGCGAGTGCCGTGAGTAATCAAACGCCAGCCGGGCAAAGTGAGCCTCGGCAGGCAGTACCTTCAATGGAGAAGAAAAAAGTCATGAAGCTCACCGCTCTTTTGTATTCGCTGGGCCTGGTCGCCAGTTTGGAAGCCACCAGCGAAACTGTCGACGCAGCGGTTGCTGCGTTCTGCCACGCGCGTGGCGTTGAAGTTCCGCGATCAGCGGACGGAAAACTCAATGAAGCCGAATGTATCAAGTTGATCAACGGCTCCAGCAGCAAGCCTGCCAATCAGGCTGGTGTCGCTCCCAATGTTGCCGAGGCACACGCCCGCGAACAGGGCGAAGCGAAAAACGAAATGACGTTACCGCAGTACCAAGAACGCAAAAGCGAGATCAAGGCGATTGCCAATTTGATCAACGCTGGTCGCGTCAATGCAGTTGTTTCGGCAATTGAAATCGAATCCGCGGTTGATGGCAAACAATCGATCCAAGAAATCCGCGACGCCTGGGCCAAGAAGCTGGAAAGCTCCGAATCTGGTCAAGGCATCTCGACATCGGTCGGTGGTTTCCAAATGAACAGCGGCGAAGATCGTTTTGTCCAAAACGCTGTCAATTCGTTGTTGTCCCGCATGGGCTACGAAACCAGTTCGCAGGTTCCGGTTGATATGCGTCGAATGTCGCTTCTCGACATCGGCTTGCAATGCTCGCGGCTGCGTGGCCAAAACATCTCGGCTGGCTCTTATGCCGATCGTGAGTTGGTCGCGCTTGAGTTGCTGCAGCAATCGCCACACGTCCACGTTTTCTCCAGCCATAGCGGATCGGTCAATCGTCCTGGAGACTTCCCGAACTTGCTGTCTAATTTGGCCGGCAAGATTCTGGACAACGCTTTGGTCTTGGCTGATGCCACGTACAGCATGTGGACTCAGCGAATGATGGACGTCGCCGACTTTAAGGCACAGACTGTTTTGGCCACTGGTGCATTCAGCCAGCTGGACGAAATCATGGATGGCGAAGCAGCGAAACAGCTTAAAATGACCGAAGAGTTGAAAGGCTGGTTCCAGGTTGGCCAGTTCGGTAACTCCGTCCTGCTCACCCCGCGAATGATCGCCAACGACGATCTCGATTCGTTCAACCAGCATTTGACCCAGTTGATGATGGCTCACGAGCTAACGCTCAACAGCATCTGCATTGGGTTGTTGGAAGGCAACGTGACGCTGGCAGATGGCATTGCGTTGTTCAACGCCAGCCACGGCAACTTGGAAACGACAACCACGGGTGCTCCAAGCACAACCACAGCGCCGGCGATGAAACTGCTTCACCGCAAACAAGCTGGCATCGGCACAACTCGTCCGATCAGCAGCTACCCCCGCGTTGTTTTGGTGCCGAGCGAATATGAAGACGCTGCCGAGCAGACCTATCTGTCGCTGGCTGAAATCGCGTCTCGCGGTGGCGAATCGAAATTGGCTACGACTGATGCGACGGTCAACGTTCATCGCGGCCGCACTGAGGTTGTCACCGAGGTTGGATTGGCCAGTGCGACCCGC
This sequence comes from uncultured Candidatus Saccharibacteria bacterium, assembly GCA_964426735.1. Lineage (GTDB taxonomy): Bacteria > Patescibacteriota > Minisyncoccia > Phycocordibacterales > DATDWN01 > UBA910. The sequence goes on along the minus strand of CAYRRP010000007.1, from coordinate 25,490 downwards.
TGGTACACGATCGACAATCGTCTGCGAACCATCGTCCACGGTTTCCAAACTGGCTACGGCCGGGGCGGTCAGCGTTCGACCTGGTGGGACAACGCGACTGGTTGTCGCCACGTGAAACTTGAAGGCCGGTTCGGTGCCGCAGCTGTCGGCTACCGAGGCATCTGCCGCAACGGTGCATAGTCCTGTTGCTTTTTGAATCAGGGGCTTAGCCTCGGCGGCCCCTTTTTTTTGAGTTCTTTTTTACAATCAAATCAATCGTTGAGGTTTAGAGATGTCAGCAACAGGTTATCCAGTCGTAACGAAATACGACTTTTGCGGCGGTGGTATCATCCCTGCCAGTGGTTCGCCGGATTCCGGCAATTGGGTTAAACGAATTACGGGTGCGGCCCCTCCGACCGCGACCAAAAGCGGTGGCGCTGCGGTGTTGGCTTTGACGGCTGACTCGCAGGCCCAGCTCGTTGGTATCGACTTCCTCGACAACTTGGCTTTCGACATCGATGATTTGGAGCGAATCGAATGGTTCGGCCGTCTTGGTGCCGCGTTTGGTACCAATCCTGATGTTCAGATCGTCATGGGTATGGCCTCTGCCTACAATGCGACTATGAACTCGGTGGCTGCCAATGCCTGGTTCCACTTGAATGGATCATCGTCGATCGTTTGTGAAACGGACGATGGCACCAACGACGTTGACGACACTGCAACCGGTTTGACGTTGGGGACAGCGTGGAAACGATTTGCGATCGATTTCAAGACTGGCGTTCAGACCCGAGACGGATCTGCCAGTCGCGGCGGCAAGGGATCGGTTCAGTTCTGGTGTGGTGACGCCAACAACAAACTGATCCAGGTTTGCAAAAACACGTTGTTCGACATGTCGAACTATTCGTCGGGATTGCAGCCTTATTTCCAAATCTTGAAGGCATCGGGCACCAACACTGGCTCGCTGCAAATTCGTGACGTTTCGGTAACGCATCGCGTTCCGGCCTAGTACGCCCTTACTGTCAGCCCTCATCCAGCTGATAGATTCCGAGAGCCAGTCAGTGTTTCGCCCACACTGGCTGGCTTTTTTTAGATTCACTCGGGGCGAAGAGGCGGCGATTGTGGCACTCAAAGATCGGCGACTTGCGGGGTACAAGAAGACGCTACGCCACGATGGCGAAGTGGTTCGTATTGCACACAAAAACGATCTTCTCGATCGACGCGAGATAACGGTTCAGATTGATGGAAACCGCCAGGTCGATGATTCAGACAGGACATTTTCAACCAATGAGCGGATGCAAGTGTTTTGCCTGAGTGATCAGGATGACGCTGATTTCGGTGGAATTTCTAATCCGGTCGAAGGCCTGCATTTATTTCGTTCTCAAGGGCCTCGTCAGGAAGTGCCGTATTCGTTCAGTGGTGAAATCGCGTCCAGCGACGAAGGCCATTGGGTGCTGATTTTTGAACGAGCTAAGTTATCGATTCAGTCACGCGGAAGAATGGGATAGTCAATGCCTCCGGTTACCGCAACAAGTTCAGTCGCCAAGGTCGTTGCCAGTGCTAAAAGCCTGGTTTCGAACTCGTCGACGTTCCAAACGCGAACTGGATCTGCCAATGCAACCGAAGCGCTTGACCATATCTACCTATACGAATATCTGGCCAATGAGCAAACGGAAGCGGACGCGGCTTTAAACGATCCCGTCGTGAACGCTAACAATGACCGCCCCTACGCCATCGTGATGCTTGCCGAGGACGTCGAGCTATCGGCTGTCCCAGGATACGAAGCATGTGTCGGGCTCAATCTGCTGCTCAACGCCGGGGCGCTCGTTGTCCTGCAGGCGACCGCCCGTTATTCGTACGTCCCAGGCGGGCAGTATTACCGCGACGACTCGTATCTTGATTTCCTGAACTTTGTCGGTGGTGTTTGCGACGATCTCAGCGGCAAGCTCAACGACGTCAACTATGGCGATCTTTATGGTTTCAGGCGGATCAATTTCCTGCTTGAGCCGACTCGCAGCGAAGACAAGGTTCGGCATCAAGATGATTTTTGGACGGCTTGGCTGGTTCTCAGTAAAGGGGACAGATAATGCCTGGGCCAGTGGTCAGCTACCTGTTCACCGATTCATTGACAGAGGGATTGTCAGTTCGCGGGCGACGCAATGTTGCGATCGCAGCCAATCATGCTGCGGCTCAGACCTGGCAGCGAAAATACAAGATGCGGCACTACGAGGCCGGAGCTGCGGCTCGGTACGGATACGCCAAACGAACCAGGGGAACACTAGCCAGAAAACGACGGTTGGCCGCGGCGGGTGTTGTCCAAGACGGTGGTCGATTGCCACTGGTCCATTCGGGGGCGCTTCGAAATGCGATGCGAGCCCAGTTTGTAATCCGGGCCACCCCAAGGTTTTCAACGGTTCGAATGATTGGTCCGTCGTATTTTAACATCCGATACAAGGCCAACCGTCCAAACCTTGGGAATGAAGCGACCGCCGTCACCAACGAAGAGATCAACGTCATTCAAACGGCAGCGATCGAGGCCGCCAATTATGCGGTCACTGTAAATCAAAGAGTCCGTCAAAGAGTCATTCGAGCGAGGTCATAGCAATGCCAACACCAGCAATGTTCTATCCCAATGCGATCAACTTCGCCTCGGGCAATGATATCACGCAGATCACCGAGCTGCCGCTGGATGCAGGGTTTGTGGACTTGATGATCCGGGCTGGCGGTAACCCGTACCCCGGATTCACAGGCAGCCACTCGGCTCGGCCGTCCTATCGATTTTCCTCAACGCAAATCAAGGATGTTCTTGATCGGTGCACGGTTGAAGGCGTCGCCATTGGCGGATCGGCCAGCAACCTAGACATTGAATACCAGAAGCAGCAAAACCTAGCGACCCGCTACGGGAATTCTGACACCGAACACACACGGTCCAGGATGACCCACTGGCTTCTGAGTTGGCAGTCGATTTCGGCCAGTGAAGATCAGGCCGCCGAGATCTCGTTTCAGATTAACCCGATCAGCGACGATGGTGTCAACGCGCCAGTTGTCAGCACGTCTGGCGTTGCGATCGCTTCGACCGCTGCGGTTCAGCATGTCTATGGCCTGGGACCGATCAAGCTCAACACTTCGAGCCCATCATTCAACGACTTTATCTGCGTGGATTCATGGTCGATCGAGTCTGGCGTCCGATTAGACCTGAAACCATGTTCTGGCGGTGGATTCCTGGTTTATGCAGCCGTCGGCGATGTGACTCCTGTTTTGACGCTGCAAACGACCGACATCAACAAGGTGCTGCAATACATGCCGGCAGGAGCGGCGATCACGAGCGTCAACGCTTTCTTGCGACGCAAGACTGCTGGCGGGCTTAATGTTTCTGATGCGACGACAAGCCACATCAAAATCAGTGGGACGGCGGGAACTGTAAAACCGGTTTCGCAGCGTGAACTGCGGATCCCACTTCACAACCTTTCGTTCGACACGGCGTCGGCGATTTCGTAGTTGTTTCGTTTTTTCTAGGAGGAATCTATCGTGGCAAAGAATAAGGCAAAGGCTACCGATGAATTGGAGCCAAACGCAGAAACTCAAGTTTCACCAGCCGAATTGGTTGACGACATGGACGGGGGTGCTGAGGCGGAAACAGAGGCATCGGAAATCGCTCCAGAGCCGATCATTGAAGAATCACAGCAGCCCGAACCGATGGACGCGACGACCGTCCCTGATGCGGTCGTAAGTGGCGAGATCCCCGCTGCGGAAGGGTTTCATCCGTTCGACGCGATTTCTGGACCGCCTCGCTCTGCAATGCAATCCAGGGTCGCCGGGATCATGGGGTTCTCAACCGACCGGGCCCGAGATTCTATTCGCTGTCTCGGTGTTAGCGAAATGGAGAAGTTCTACGCGCTGCTGGCAGCAAAGGGAAACACCAATCAAGAGATTCGCACGATGCTGAATAACGCCATCATGCGATCGCAAAAACCAAAGGTCGAAAAGGGCGAATAACCAACCATGCAAGGTTTCATGTACTACCTGCCAGGCGTCACCGAGGCTGACTTGGTGACGCCAGTCGCTGCCAAAGGCAAGCTGGAACAGTTGGGCCTCGGGCACTTGGAGGTTTCTGCGTTTCCAACGGATGCAGTGTTGACCGGGATTTCAATCCACGGATCGACTGGCGTTCTGTTAATTCCAAACACCACTGGCGGCCCACCAGACTGCCATCGGTACGAACCTGCCAATCAGACCTGGATTGAGTTTGGCAAGTTTTGGATCGGTGTTTGCAACAACGATCTACCACACCCGGAGTTGATTGCCAGGCGAAATATTTACCCGGGATACAGTATCCCAGACGCATCGAACCGGATCTGGCAGATTCCAATCGCTCGCTCGACTCGTGGGAAATCGTCGATCCCGAGTAACTACACGTTTGGTCCAGACCGGAAACCGATCGCCAAACCAAAGTCTGAATTCAACTGGCTTTGGGAAATCAGCGGAATCCTGTTTGATCACTGGAGCCAGGGCGGGCTTTTGACTATCGATGAAATGATTCAGTACGCGGTTCAAATCTTGGGGGTCAACTACCGGTTTTCGTTTGCCGAGGCGGCCGTGCTCGCGGAAGCAAATTCAGCAGTCGTCGACGATCGGTTTGCCCAGTTCGTGACGCTGTTTGTTATCGACAACCCACTGCTCGAAGAGTTTCAAAAAAAAAGCTTGGAAAGTTAAGGCCAAGCAGGAACTGGATAGAGTTTGAATTGTGGGCCAGGAGTCCTGCCGGGTTTGCTAATCACAGGCCCAGCAGGATGGAACTGGCTTTGGCATTGAGACTACAGAACGAATGGGACTCTGAACCGAAACTAGCGATTCCGATTCCAACAAGGCGACGATAAGAAATGGCAGTAACCCAAAAATTTATCGGCGACTCAAATCAGCTCGTCAAAGAGTACGAGAAGATCCTTGCTGCCAATGCAAAACTGACGCAGGCGCTACAAAACAACGCGGACCTGAGCAAAAAGAACGCTGATAGTCAAAAAGACTTCTTCATGAACATGAAGTCGTCACTGTCTCAGCAGGTTTCTTCTCTGGCTACTATTACCGCCGGATACTTGTCGATGCAGTCCGCAATTGCATTTGCGACGAAAGAAATTGAACACCAAAACAAGGTTGCTGAAGAATCAAGGCGAAAGAACATTTCAGTTGCCGATTCACAGGCGGCAATTGTCAAAAATATTGGCGATGTGAACCAGGAGCAGCTAAATAGCTTTTTGAATAAAGTCGCGGATATTCAGAAGCAGACCGGGTTCAGCGATCGCGGTCAATTAAACATGGCTGCGTCAAGCGTTCTATCCGCTACTGGCGACCAAGCAAAAACGATTGAAATTCTTTCTGCAGCAACAGAGTTTTTCAAAGACGCTCCTGCAGATTTAGCCAAATTTGCCGGTTCGATGGCAGACGTAATGAAAGCGACTGGAGACCCGAATGCAAATCGGGCACTGGCGTTGATGCTGTCGATTCAAGGTCAGTCAAGATTTGAGTCGCTTGACGCATTTAAAAACGTTGCCCCTGCATTAGCTTCAGCTGTGGTTACACAGGGTGGAGTAGACAAAGTTCAGGCGACCAGAGAGGCTGCGGCTGTGTTTGCTGGGTTAGGTCAACGAGCTGGTGATGCCGAGGGCAGCGTAACGAAAACGGCTGTTGCAAATCTTGCTGCAAACCTACAAAAAGCTTTTCCTGAACAAGGGTTGTCATTTCTACAAAGATTGGAAATGGCTCAGGGGTCGTCTCAAAAAGTAAAAGACGAACTAGCAAGATCCGGATTTGAGGGGGCAATGCGCCCAATTATACAAGATCTGCTGTCAGGCCCGGACTCACAAACATCAAAAATGATTTTGGATGCTGCAAAAAACATTAACTCAAGCGAAGCGTTTACTGAGCAGAAGCGCCAATTGTTGCGTGATGGAACAAGCGAATTGGCGATTGCAGGGAGCTCCCGTAGAACAGATGCGTCGATTGAGCAATACGAGCTTTCAACAGATGCGTCATTTACAGCTGAGGTTCGAAAAAAACTGGCTGACTCTCTCGCTAAAACCACGACAGCAACACAGGCTCAATTGTTACTTGCAAATTTCGATTATGGAAGCGGAAATGATCCAGCTGGAAAAGCAGCTGAAATCCTTGACCGAGCCGCAAAAGAAGTAAAGTCAGCTCAAGGTGGCGTTTTTGATTGGCTTTGGGGTTCAACCGCTGCGGCAGATCAACAAGGCCTGTCGGCCAGCAGGATGGCTGGGGTAAACCTTTTGGAGGAAGCGAAAAACGAGATTATTGCCCTTCGAGAGTCAATGGATAGAGTTGCAAACAACACCGGCAAGTCTGCTCAGGTTCCCGCGTCAGCACAGCGAAACACCCATCAGGAGCGAGACTAATGCCCCTGTATAAGATTGGAAATTTTCAGTTTATTGATATTGGCCATTTCCCTATTGGCCAGAAACAGCAAGTCGCGATGGAATCGCGGCCAGGCGTCGATGGTTTGTATTTTTGGCTGACTGGTAAGCGAGGCCAACCGTTTTCTGTAACAACTGTCGCTGATGTTGAGAATGTTTTTGCTGCCGGCGTTTTGATGACGCAATACGAGGAAGTAATCGGCCAGGTTGTGCCGATCGTCTGGAGTGACAGGTATTTACCAAAGCAATATGTTGTCGTTGATGTTGTCCCAGTGCCAGACGGGATTCGCCAGATTGTGCTTGGTGTCGGCGGGTTGTTGGGAACTTCGCAGGGGATTTGCACGGCACAATGGACGCTTGCTGCCGCGCCGCTTGACTTGGAGGTCGATCCCTAATGCCCGACCCAATTAAGTATTTTGGATCCTATTTTCGTGGTCGAATTCTTTCCCACACAGTTTACGCCAAGACAAACTGGGCGGATAACTGGGAAGAAAAGAAACACGTATTTTGTACAAGTGCGACCTGGTCAGCGGCCCCGACAATGGGTTCCGCTGAAATGTACTACCGGTACGGTCCAGGCATATTCCCTTTGAATGATGTCGACCGGTTCGATTGGCTTCAACCGTTTGAATTGCCAGCGCTGGCGTTCGTTCGGATTGATTTTGAAGTTGCTACACTGCCCGACAATACAATCCAAACAAACAATCCGACAATTACAACGCGATCATGGTATGGGGTTGTCGGTACGCTGGTCGATTCGTTCCTCGGGAGCGATCACGAAATCAACAACGGAGGGGCAATCACTTACGTTCGGCAAGGCGTTCAGACGCTTAATGCGATCGGTTTGGAATGGCTACTTGATCGCCAATATGTCAATCGCAGCTGGGCTTGGAATGACGCTCGAAACAGCCTAGTTACCAACCGAATAGGCTACGGGTTTAATATCGTCGCCAACAAGCTGGCCAAGAATCGATCAAAGTTCCCAAGTGCTAGTTTGCCTAACCAGTTGTCACCAGTTTTCCAATTTGACCCATTTGGCGATGCTGGGACGAATGCCCCGGAGTATTGGTCAAGTCAGGACATCGTCAATTATTTGCTGGCGTTCCACATGGGACGAGGTGTCAACGATCAGGTCACAATGTTGTGGCGAATTGAAGACCCGAACAATGTCATCCGAACAGATGACCGGCCAATGATCGCGTCTGAAAGTGTTAGAGTTTGGCAGATTCTCAATCAGTTAATATCGCGAAATCGAGGAATTGGATTCTATTTGCGTGTCGTTGACGACGCGATCGTTTTCAACCCGCAGGTAGCCATTGAACTGGTTCCATTTTCGCTAAGCGCGGAAGATATCGTTTTGACCGGACCAGATGGTCAACCGCTCGAAAACCGATTGCCAGCGAATCCAAATCGAAAAGTGATTGATACCACCAGGGACAGAACTTGTGGATCGATCAGTGTTATCAATGATTCGTTTTCGCAGTACGACGCGGTAGAAGTGCTCGGGGCAAAAGCGGTTCACTGTTTTTCGCTGACGTTCCAGGCTGAAGGTTCCAAGACTTATTTGGAAAAAGCGTGGTCGGATACCATTGGGACGGAATATGAAACTGGTGGTGAGCTTGAAACGTATTTTCCGCCGCCGGATGAAATAGCGGACCGTCAAAGATGGTCGGCAGAATTCCGCGGTCGGCCTGAATACAAAGACGTTTGGCGGCGGTTCGCGATCACTTCCACCGAGTACCGCGATCAGGTCTATTCGTGGACTGGCAGCCCGGTTTTTCCAGATTACGATTCGCCAGATACGAACCCAGATGGAATAAACCGTTCGGTTAGTTATTCCAACTTGATCGTTCTTCCAGACGTGCCGTTGTTTGCGGACTTCAACTACACATCGCTGGAAACAATGGCGATTCCCGATCAGAACATTTTCAACGAGTTTCAACGGCCAATGGTTTTTGTGAATCTCGATTCAAACGACGATTCGGTAAGTTCTGGGAGCGTTCTTGCCCAGCGTTGGGCCAATGGCGAATCGTTGTTGTTATCCAAGGATATCGAAGCGGAAACCGAAACCCAAAATTTTCATCTTGCGCTGCACATTCAGGCCCCAGGAATTCCGGCCAGGTTCGACATAGCGGTCCACGGTCAACCGCAGCACGTTCTCTCAAGCGATTACCCTTGGAAATCCTGGGATCCGGAAATTGGGCACGTTAGTTTGGATCCAGATAAGTTTCTGGTGACAATTGCAGTTGAAGCTGACTATCGATGTCGGGTTTTGTATTACGGTGACAGCCAGGCACCGGGGAGCGACGAATCACTACTGCGAACCAGGACGATTTTCGCGGGTGATGATTATCGATTTGACTTGATCATTGAAGGGACCGTGTTTGGCGTTCGCGATGGCGACCTGAGAACAGCACAGAGCACGTTTGCGGTTCGCGACGATCGGGACCGCTTGAAGCAGATCGCAGAGGTTGCTTGGGTATGGTATGGAGGTACGCGCCGTTCGATTGATTTTCAAACCCAGTTTATTACGGATGCGTTGGATGTCGGAGATATGATCACTGGTATTGTTGTTGATCGCAATGCAAGCGGTGGTTCAAGCAACGATGTCGAAATTAATACGACGATAACGTCAATCGCGATCACGAGCCAAGTTGGAGAGCAGACAGTATCGCCGCCAGTGATCAAATACAAAACAGAGTTCGCAGAACTTGATTTGGTCACCTTTTTTCAAGCTTAGGAGTTTATAAATGGCAAACGAAATTAATGCCCAGGTGCAACTCAATTGGACCAATGGCAGCAGATCACTACCTATCTCGAAAAGCGGTCGATTTGACGCTGCTGGATTGGACGCGATTCTGAGTTATGGCACCGCAACTACCAGCGGCGGCGCTATCACGCTGCCGTCAGGCATCGGCACGCCTGGCTGGGCGTATTTCCGAAACCTTGATGCCACCAACTACATTGAGATTGGTAACCACAACAGCGGCACCCCGATCTACACGATCAAGCTGTTGCCGGGTGAGTTCTTTTTAGGACGATTGACGATGGCCGCAAATGCGATCAACGTCCGATCAAATACAGCCAATGCCGATTATGAATTTGCGGTTGTGGAAAACTAATGACGACCAAGCCGGACAATGAACTGCGAATCCGTTTGCTCGAGCAGCAGCTCCAAGAGGTGCGAGCTGTCGTTGATGCTTTGCGGCTGAACAATCCCAACGGGCAGATCGACCAGATCATCCGTCCGGCTCGAACCTGTTTTCCAAGGCCTGGCGATGCCAGCGAGATTGATATTCCGCCAGGCTACCCGGAGGCCGGGACCGTTGTCCCGATCAAGTTTCTAGACGTCGACCATGCCGGCTTGAACACCGAGACGACGAAAACCGAGCGGTCGGCAAGTCAGCAGGCTTTGGCCGCGACTCTCGATGGGACGCTTCCGGATCTCGATTCCGACGGTGTTGCGTTTCGGTACCGGCAAAAATGGTTTTTCTTGAGCGGTGGGATGACTGCCAGCTCATCGACGTTCCCTTGCGACAATGTTTTTACGTTCTACGAGCACGATTTCACGCCGGTTGACGACTGCTTCCTACTTCGCCGGCGGTTTGTCTCGTTGACCGTGGTCAACAACTGCCTGGACGAGGTCAAAACAGATTGGGAGGTCATTGGTCGCGTGATGTCTTGTGATGCTTCATTCTCTGAGTCCAGCGACACGCCAACGGAATGCCCTGACTGTATCGAACACGTTTGGTCGTACGACAACCCGACGACCAGCAGTATCGTCCCTGGATTCGCTGGCCCGCAAATCCGCATCACGGTTTCGTCTGACGATCCGCTGGTCGATGATTGGTGCCTCGGTGTGAGCAGACGATTTACAGTGCTTCTTGAAAACGTAAGTCCGAACAACCCTAATCCTTTCATGGAGCGTTTTTACTTCAAGGGGCACAACACGCTCGATTGTGTGCTTGGGGTGCCGTATCTTCAAATCGGAATGAAGAATAACAACAATCCTATTGCAAGCGCTGTTACTTTGCTTGGCAGCCAATACACTCTGTGGGTGTTTCACCAGCGAAATTGGATCGAAATCACATCGTATCCATATAACATTTACTCGGCTGATTCTGTCGTTGTCGAGATGCCATGTGAGATTCTAGAAAAAGGCGAATCGACAAGCTTCTGGATCGACATGGAGCCATACGAGTTTGGTGGTAATCCAGCGGCAACGGACTTTATTTTCGGCATCTGGAACGACACAGGTATTTCGCTTCCCGACGTTACCGGCCCGCAGATCGGCTACTCGTGCACCGCAGCTCCAACGGGACGCTGCTGCAAGGATGGTGTTTGCACCGTCACTACTGAGGCGGCTTGCACAGGGATCGGAGGCACCTGGAGTGGACCTGGAACTGATTGCACTGGACCGCCATGCCCCGCTTAACTTTTGTTTGGCCATACTGGCACGATGGGGCCCACTACGACGAACTTCGCTGGTCGATGCGGTCGGTGGTCTCGATGTTCCGCGGCGAAGCAAGCTGCGTCATCGTCGGCGATCGACCGCCCTGGTACGGTGGCCAAATGATCGAAATGCCAAGAACGACCCAGGCCCGAGGATTCACGCCAGGACTCGGCGACGCGCTGCGGAAATGGCAACGGGCTCTCACAGAGCTACACGACGACCAACTGGTCTGGATGATGGACGATGTGTTTTTCCTCCAGCCATTCTCGATCGAGGATCTGGCTAAGCCCAGGCCGCTGGGAACGATCAAGCTTGGTAAATCTCACGCCGGCGGGTTTCGCGGTCGGCTCGCAGCGACTGGCGATGCCTTGGCGGCCAAAGGCTATCCGGTTCGGAACTTTGCTTCCCATGTACCACACTTGGTCGACCGTCGCCGCGCGCTTGGCCTGTTTGCCGAGTTTCAGATCGTCGAAAACAAGTTGCTTTGGGAGGTTGTTTATCGCAACGTGACCGCTGGCCAGGTGTTCGCCTCTGGACCGTGGTTCAAGTGGACTGGCAAACAGCTCTCAGACGCGCAGCTCGAGCACGTCGTCAGCAAATCGACGGTTTGCCTCAGCACGGGCGGCCGGGCATGGAACGAACCGCTGCGGCGATGGCTGTACCACAACTTACCTGCCCAGCCAGATTTCGAGATCCAGGCACCAAAACCGCCATTACCGGCCAGCGATGCGATGCAGCCCGTCAAGAGTGCCGTCGTGGCACCAAAGTCATCCAAGCGGCCTGGGGCTAAGTCTGAGGCCCGGTACACGCCTTGGGGCGACGGTTGGACCTGCTGGAACGGAAAGGCGGCAGAGTGCGAGTTCGTCGATCTTGTCGTGGCACTTATCAAGATCCAGCGTCCAGCGATCGCCATCGAGACCGGGATAGGACGTGGATACACCAGCCGGCCAATGTCTGCGGCCATGAAAACGATACCGGACAGCCTGTTTGTCGGTTACGAATCCGACGACGCGTTCCGGTCAAAGTCGGGGATCTGCGGCTGCATGATCTCAAAGCTGGCGACCCCAACGGCCGAGCAGATCGCGAGTGCCGACCTGCTTGTCTTTGACAGCGAGACGCCGCTGCGGATGCAGGAGATTGAACTTTGGCACATTCACGGCAAGCCTGGGTCAATGATGATAGTGCACGACGTCAGCCCGCGCCACCCCGAGGGTAGAATCCACCGGCAACTATTAAGCAAAACTGAACAGTTGGGGATCCAGGGGATTCAGCTCGGCAACCCTCGCGGCGGGTTTGTGGCGACCAAGCCTGGCTACTCAGCACCAGGCAGCCGGAAGGTATTCACGCGGGACATGTTGTTCATGCCATAACTTGTTGGGTTTGTCACCCATCTTGTCTACCAATCGTGAATCGACGATAGGAGATATGGCCCTATTTACAATCGGGGTGACAGGATTCGAACCTGCGACCTTTTGACCCCCAGTCATAACATGCCCTTTGAACACTGGTTGAATGCCGGAGTTTACCCAATGATTCGCAAGCGATTGGCCTCGGAATTTTCGGGTTGAACCTCATTTTGTCTACCATCTTGTCTACCAATAGCCGCCAGTTCTTCGCCGACATTGTTGCTTGTCAGCCCAACGTAGTATTGCAAAGTCGTTTTGATGTCCGCGTGTCGCATCAGCGTCATCAGGACAATCGGTTTGACTTTCATCGCCCAGTTTGTTGCAAACGTTCTCCGAAGGTCGTGGGCAGTCGCGTGAGAATTCCCGCTAAAAATCTTCGCCTTCCTGCCAGCCCTGGAAATGATGCGGCCGACGTATGGTGTCGTCCAGTCAAAGCCAAAAACAAGCCCTTTCTTGTTGGGGAAGGTTTTTAAGTATGCCGCAAAATCCGGGGTGATTGGCGATATTTCGTCGCGCCGCGACTTGTGACCCTCAGCACTCCAGATGATCCGCGGGTACTGGGATTCGATATCTAGCAGCACTGGGGGCGAATCCCATGACAGCTTGAGGATTTCACCGAGCCGCAGGCCCGAAAGGTACAGCCCCCAGATCAGTCGTTGCCAGCGGACGTGGTTTTCCTTATCGATCTTTTTGCAGGCGGCCATCATCCGCTTGACCTCATACTCGGAAAGTGCCCTGCCCTTTTGCGTCTTGATGTGGGCGCGTGGCATTTCAATTCGTGGCATCTTCTCGAGTAGTCCCATTCTCATACCCCAGCGAAGAGCGACGCGGAGGTGCTTGAGGTAGGTGATGATCGTTTGCGGAGACAAACCGTCTTGCTGCAGCAACGATGAAAACTGACTCAATTTGGATGTGGTTATTGAGTTTGGAGAGGCAGGTTTCATGACCGATTCATACCGCTTGAAAGCGCTTTGAGTCGTGAACATCATGCGATTTGAGCGGCTATCGATGTACTCAGTAAAGAATCTCTGCCGAAACTCTTCCCAAGATCCTGGCGTGTATTCCGTTTCTGCGAGTCGGAGTTGCTCCTCCCACTTTGCAGCCGCCCGTATCGCACTTTTTTCTGTGGTTTTCGGAGGGAGTTGTTTTGATCGTTTTCGCCCGGATTCCGGATAGTAAAACAAATAAAAACGCCCGTCCCGATCGCCACGTCGCCCAACGTAGACTTTCATCCAATCACCTGTAGATCGTCGCAGTAGATTCCGATGCGGAGATCGCCCTCGAATTCCGCATCCAAGAAATTTAACAGTGTCTTGGAAAGAATCAATCTATCGCGCGTTGAAGTGCCATAGCAGGACGGCATGATTTCGATCGGTTTCTTCGCCGCGGGATCGAACAGACAAAACCTCAGAGGCGTTTGACGCCAGTGCTCCTGGGTCGATGCGACATAGAACTGCCGCAGCTCGCCCGAGCGGAGATCCTTGCACAGCGCTAAGTACCGGCCGCGACGAATGAATGGCCTGGCGAGATACTCGCGGATTGTCAGCGGATCCGTAACCAGGTCACGGATTTTGTAGGCACGCAGCACTCGAGGGCGGAACTCTAGTTTTTGTGCATCGACGTGCGTGCAAACGGGGTAATTGATTTCGACGTTCTGTCGCAGTGGGAGCATTTTGTTAGCCTCGACAAATTGGTATGGCTGGGGCCCATCCGTAGAATCATTCCTGATTTGCCGAGTATTTTTGATGCGGTGGACACGTTTGGTCCGGGAAGAAAAAAAATGGAAATTATTTTCTGGGAAACAACTCGATGAATTCGCCGGTAATGAACGAAAGGAACAGGAAGAAAATTGAGAGGCTCATGAAAACGGTTGAAAAAACGCCGATTGGGATGCAAAGCAAGCCGACAGGAAAGAGAAACAAGCCCCAGAAATAGAACTTGCCACCAAATTCAATCAAGACTGATTCAACAGACGCGATGATGGATGCTGCAAACGAAAAAACGACTGTACTAATTCGTTTTGTGTCTTTTTTTAGGATGGCTGAAAGCCGCTTGATTTCTCGCTTTTGTGCCTCTTTTTTTGTTTTCTGACGGTCGTGGATAATGCGAGCGCGTTCCTCGATCGCGGCGTTAATCCAGTCGACTGAACTGGCAAGAACAGGAATTCCTCTGGTGTCTTCTGGGTGCCAAACTGGAGTCGAAAATAAGACTTCGCCACAGTTGATCGCTTTAAGCATTTCCGCTTTGCTGAATGGGCCGCGATCCACAATTGCGATAGCGCCGTTGTGCCTGAAACTCCAGCCGGTTTGTATCTTGTTGGTAAAACTTGCTTCTGGGCTTTGCTTGCTCGCGTCGAAATCAAACGCATCGACAAGCAGTATAATTCCCTTGCATTTTGGGCAGACTCCGCGACGGCCGGTGTGGATTGATTTGAAGTTGTATTCGCAGCCGCAAGAACATGAAGCGCGTGGCATTTGCGACACCTGTTGTTTTACCGAAAGAAGACAATCACAACAAATTGAATAAAAGACAGAACAAAAATCAGCCAAACCCACCATCGGATCAAGTAGGCCGAATGGTCAATATCCTTGAGAAAATCACGCATTTCGCGAAACAGCTTAAGTTGGTATTCGCGGTCCGTGATCTGTTTCTTCTCGTCAGACATGATTATCCCTCATTTTGCTTGCGTTTGGGAGCATTCGTTTTCGGTTTCATTTTATCGCCGATTTGCCTTAACGCCTGCTCAGCTCCCTTTTGAGCCTCAGAGTCGATTGTGTACTCAAGGCGCATTTCCTCAGCAAGCTCGCGAAACGGGTTAGATGTTTCTGGTGGTCTTCCCCTGTTTCCGCCTGGGAGAATCAAGCCGAGTTCAAGCATTTTGGACTCGAGCGCCTCCCAAGACTCAGAAGTGAGTGTATCGCGAGACTCTCGCAGTTGCTTGTTATGGTTTTGACACAACCCCCTGCCGCCGCCGGTTTTGATTTCTTTTCCGCAAATCAGACATGTGAGTCTGCCATCGCCAATTGGTTTTTTCTTGCTCATGTAAAAAAAATTGCAAAATTCTTTGACTGACGCAAGTGCCGAAGGCTTGGATACTTACATTATAAAGACAGTAAATAATAGGTAGATAAAAATTACAAAATATGTACAAAACTATTGCACGTGTCGAAAACACTTACTAAAGTGTTACTAAATCGCTGCAAACGGACTGGTGATGGATCAACAGCTTGTTTTCACACGGAAGTTGTGACGCACCTCGTTTGGCGAACAAAACAATGGACGACATGGCAAGGCGACTATTAATGGCTGCTCTTCGCAAGACAACTCGAAAGCTTCCACCACACATCGAAGAAAAGCTTCGAGCTGGCAAGTGTATGCACAAAGGCTGCGATAGCCCTCTGTATAGCCGCGGATGCTGCCAGAAGCACATTAACCAATTCTGGTCGACGATCCGGACATGCAGGACTGAGGAAGCAAGGTTGGTTGCTGAACGAAAGTGCGTAAAAGGATTTTTGATTCTTGAGCGCGACGAGGTTCGCAAGTACCGCAAAGATGACCCATTCTCAAAGGCGGTCGGCTAATGGCTTCTGGCGAACTCAACCCGACATGCCTCTACCCGGCGGAGCGTTTGGCTGAGATCGGGATCGGTGCTTGGCTGCTTCGACGGGCCCGCCGTGATGGGGTCAAGCCAATCCGGCTGGGAAGGTTGAATCTGTACCGCGGGGCGGAATTGTGCGAGTGGGTGGAAAGACAGGGCAAGGAAAAGGAGGGCGGTAGTAATGGTAACTGTTAACCAACAGCGCGATTATATGCCGCTGTTCGACACGCCAAAGCCTGCGCCGTCAAAAAGCAGGTTGGTACTTGAGTCGCGTCCGAAAGCGAATCCAAAACTTAGAGATCAAGCGGATTACAGTCTCAGTCAAAGCGAACCCGTTGTGCGGCAGTTATTACGAGAGCTTCGGGCTGGAACGCCTATCGTATCGAGCGGTCATGACAACCGAAGGTTGGCGGCAACAATTCGAGAGCTTCGCGGTTCTTATGGCTTTTCTATATCCGGAAACGGAAAACAAACGTCGCCATACGTCATGGCTAATACCTGCCAATACCCAGGCCTTGTTAAGACAACCGATGAGATCAAGGCGGCGTATTACGAAACTAGACACTGGAAAGACCTTCACCAGCAAAGGCTTGTTGTCGATGGGTATCGATGCTGCCAATGTAAGGCAGCTCGCTCTGACAATGTTTTCTATGTTCATCACGTTGCCTACCGATTGTTTAGTGAAAACGTGACTTTCGACCTGATGACGCTTTGCCCTGGGTGTCATGAGTATCTGCACGCCAACGCAAAACTGGCATTTCCATCTGGTATCGAGTTTGACCATGTTCGTCGCCTTGGATTTGATCCCAAGGATTTGATTGAGCCGTGGCTTTTGCCGGAGGCTGCACGATGAGCAGGGAAGCAAGTTACTCGCTAAGTCGGATTGGCAACGCAAAAGCAGCATTGTCGCAGGCTAAAAACCTTAGCGATGTCTTGGAGATACGAGACAAAGCAGAAGCGATTCGAGTTTATATCAAGGCCGCTGGCGAAGGGTTGGAGGTCCAAAATCAAGCGGCTGAAATTAAGCTGCGAGCCGAACGCAAAGCTGGTGAATTACTGGCTGGAATGGAGAAACATAACGGAGACCCCCGGTTGCATGATGCTACCAGGCTTGAAGAACTTGGAATAAACAAAACGCAATCGTCCCGCTGGCAACGCGAGGCATCCGTTCCAGACGAAGCGTTTGAAAAACATATTGCGGAATGCCACGAAAAAGGTTTTGAGCTTACGCAATCCGGTTTATTGAAACTTGCCGGTGCTGGTCATGTTGCACAGGCTACCGGTGAAAACGAATGGTACACGCCACCGAAGTTTGTTGAGAGGGCGCGTGAGGCAATGGGTGGAATAGACTTAGACCCAGCTAGTTGCGAAGTTGCTCAGTCAAACGTTAAGGCTAAAAAATTCTATTCAATCGACGACGACGGGCTTTCAAAAAAGTGGAACGGTCGCGTCTGGATGAACCCTCCATACAGCAAAGATTTATGTTCTCGGTTTATCGGCGCGTTGCTTGAATCATACAGCGAAGGTCGCGTGACCCAAGCGGTTGTTTTGGTTAATAACGCAACTGAAACGGCGTGGATGCAAACTATCCTTGGCGTTTGTTCTGCGGTGTGCTTTCCGATGGGCAGAATTCGTTTTCTTGACGGCAGCGGCAAGCCTGCGAACAGTCCGCTTCAAGGTCAGTGTTTCGTTTATCTAGGCGATGACGTTGCGTCGTTTGTTAATGAGTTTGAGGACATCGGCGTCTGTCTTGTTTCTTCAAACGGGTAATTTTTCTTTCTTTCAAACACGGAGGTTTTATGTTGGTACTTTCTCGCAACGAAGGCGAATCTTTGACGATCACCGAGGGCGGCACAACGATCGAGGTTGTCGTCATTCGTACAGGACGCAAGGTCCGACTCGGGATTAAGGCCCCAGAGAGCGTCAAGGTGATGCGGAACGAATTGATCGGCCAAAAGGTTGATGTGGAGGCTTAGCGATGTTGTCTATCAGCACTGATTTTTCGTACCGAGTTTCAGTCAACCACGATGGCATCGTCAACGTCTCGGTTCGGTCTGGCCAACGTGAGTGGCATCAATACGCCCCAGCGTACGAGTCGGAGGAATTGGTTGGGCTTGTTTGGGATCTTCACTGGCTCAGCGCTTCACAGAAAAACGAGATCAGCAAAGAGGTCAAAGTCAAACTTAATGAGTGGGATGATTCGCAGCGTGATCCTATTCACGCTCAGCGGGATCAGATGGATTTCGCGGAAGGAAACAGGGAGGGAAAGGTTTGGCCCGAGCGAACGTTGATACTCGGGTTCTGGATCTTTCTGATCGTGCTGACTTGGATCGTCAGCAAAACCGATGTTGGAGCGTCGTGGGGTTGGTAACGGATTGGCCGCCGTGGGCTCGGAGGCTGGCGGCGGTTTTGTGTTTTAGGAGTAGTGAGACGAATGGACTATAAAATTACACAATCTCCGAAACGCAAAGGGATTGGAAGTCATACTTTGCCTGGAAAAGGCGCTACCGATTCATGGATTACGCCAAAGAACATAATCGACGCGCTAGGTCCGTTTGATTTGGATCCGTGCAGCTGCGACCCGCAACCGTGGGGGTGTGCTAAACGATGCTACACGATTGCAGATGATGGATTGTCGAAAACGTGGTACGGCCGTGTTTGGATGAACCCGCCTTATAGCAATTGTGCAGCATGGCTTAAGCGCATGGCCCAACATAACGAAGGTACGGCGCTGATATTTGCCAGAACAGAAACAAAAATGTTTTTTGATTTTGTTTGGGGTAAAGCGACTGCCGTTCTGTTTCTTCGAGGGCGATTGTATTTCCACCATCCAGACGGAACGAAGGCCAAGGGTAACGCAGGCGGTCCTAGTGTACTCGTTGCCTACGGACATCTTGATAGTTTACTACTCGCTCAAAGTGGGTTAAATGGAAAGTTCATGTCAGTCTAGGGGTTTACGCCATGAGTTTCCTATTCGACAAATCGCCGCTGCCAACGTCCCAGTATGGCCACCAGATTCAACCCAAAGAATTGGCGCGTCGCGAAGATCCGCCAACATCGCACAAGGCTGCTGAGAGCGTGAATCTGTCGGAGAACCAGCGACTGTTTATCGCGGCATTGCGGGGCTCGAAATTTCCGCTCACAGCTGCGGAGGCGGCGGCCGTGCGGGCGAACTGCGTGGCTGAATTGGAGGTGGTTTAGATGATCGACTACACCGGCAAACGAACCTCCTACTACTTCGAGGGTGAGACAATCGCTCAACCTGCTCCTGGTACTTACGACGCTGACGCATGGAAACCGCCAACAAAGAAACGGTATCGAGTCGAATTCGAGCACGATGAAACGAACGCTTGGGCGATCTTGCAAAACGACGCCATTGTCAAAACAGGCTCCTGGGAAACGGCTAGTCGGGCAAACGCCAAACGGCTTTTGATGGATTTCATCAAACAACACGAACGAATCAAACAAAGTTTTTCGGAGGTGGTTTAGATGAAACCAGACATCATTATCAAGCAGAACGAAGGCGGATCGTTCGACGTTCACTTGGGCGATCGGTTCGCGGACGGCGTGACCTATGACGAAATGCTCGGGCTCGTCTCGTCAATCGCAATGCCAGAGCCAAGACGCTGTTTGCATTGGCTGAAAACGAACGCAGAACATTTGGCTTGGCGAAACTACGTCAGTCAGATTGTCAATTCAGAGGTCCAAAGCGATGCGTAAAAACGGACGCCACCTGAACAAGTTTCGCAAGTGGCACCCCCTCTATGGCGATTCGATGGCAGATTTATTGCAAAGCTACTTTGTCATCAAACCGTGTCTTGAGTGGTTGCACGTTATCAGTTCCGGCGAATCACTTGAAACGGAAGTTTTCAGGGTTGAGTCGTGGGAGCATGTCAGTGTTTCGCACCCTGGCCGCTGCCCAACGTGGCAAGAGATGGACGCGATCAAAGATCTATTCTGGACGGAACGCGAGACGGTTATGCAGCTTCACGTTCCAAAAGCCAAACATGTGAACTTGGCTACAACTTGTTTACATCTTTGGAAACCACCATACGAAATTAAACTTCCACCAATCGAGGCCGTCTAATGCTTCCCACCGCTGACGAGATCGCCGCCGAACAGGTTTTACTTGTTGATTGGAACATTGCCCGCAAACTTGCTGCTCGAGCTGCGATTCGC
This sequence comes from uncultured Candidatus Saccharibacteria bacterium, assembly GCA_964426735.1. GTDB lineage: Bacteria > Patescibacteriota > Minisyncoccia > Phycocordibacterales > DATDWN01 > UBA910. The sequence continues at coordinate 5,450 of CAYRRP010000007.1, read as the reverse complement.
CAAGGCCAATGGCCAATCAACGATCACACGATGCAGGAAATCATTTGCGACGAACACGAACATCAACGCGAGTTCGTCGCGAAATTTGGAGAGTGCGAAGGCGGTTGCAGTGACCGAAACATTCGCAAACACGAACACGGGCATTTGGTTTGTCGCTGGACGCACCAGCCATGCCCGAGGAATGAGTTGGCAGAGTTAATTGAGTTTTTATCTATTTTGAACGGGAGTGACAATGAGTAACGCAGTAGCAACCCAACAACCGACGGCACTAGCGACGACCGAACAGCGCCAGCAGCTGCGGGAGTTCGACCGGCAACTGAAACAGTTTCGAAACGATTTGGCCAACCCAGAACTTGGCGTCATGGAAAAGCTGTCGATTCAGGCTGACGCGATTCTGTTCATCCAGGATAGCATTACGCCAGAGTTGATGTCGAAGGCGATGAAACTCATGAACACGCCGCTTGGGTTTAAAACCGACAAAACAAGCTCGCCATTTTACTCGGAAGATGTCGTCAAAAAGGCTCTTGTCGTGGCGCTGCTGAACGGTGCCCAGATCACCGGAAACCAGTTCAACATCATCGCCGGCCAGTGTTACCTCACCAAAGAGTTCTACCGTCCAGCGATCTTGCGGTGGCCTGGGCTCAGAAACTTTGAGCATTACATCGGAATTCCATCGATGTTTGGTGACAGGGCCCACGTTTTTGAGGGAAAGGCCCAGTGGGAGATTGACGGCGAGTTGTTCGAAATGGTGTTTCGCAAGAACGAAAACGGAATCGATAATAGAATTGTCGTCAAGTCGACCCCGGCAAGCCAAAATTACCCTGGAAGCTCACCCGATGAATTGCGTGGCAAGGCCGAGGCTAAGTTGTACAACCGCGTTTGGCAGCGCCTGACGGGCCTCAACATGGATGTTGGCGACGATGACTATATCGAGGGAACGGTTGCACCGCGAACCGAGAACATCCAGCAAGAGGCAGAGCCAGTTGTTGAGGCGGCTGCCGACCCAGAGCCAGAGCCCGAGGTTAAGATCACCAACAGCGAGGCGGCAAAAATCATCGCTGAAAACTTCAAAGCCGATGTCCAAAAGTTGACCCAGCTCAAAGAGGTCATCGACACGACGAAATCAACGCTCGCGTTTCTTGCAACTCACGATTGGGACCAGGGACTAAAAGACGGTACCAAAGACACGATCGAGGAAATATCAAACGATCGGATCGCTGCGATCAAATCAACCCGCGGCGAAAACTCGAACAAGCAGTAACGTTACTGCTGCCCCCTGCCGCTTAATGTGAACTCGGCGGCGGGGGTTTGAAATACTAATGGCTGCGGGAAAGCCGCTTGTGCCCCAACACGTCAGCCGAATTAAAGTTTTCGCGGTTGCTTGCGACTGCGACGTGTGACGGGGGAACTGGCTTGACGGGCGGAGAGAGTGCCGCATTTTTGTTTGCGGGCAGGGGTTTTTGGATTCTTTAACGGAGGTGGTGGTAATGAACGGTTTTTTAGTTGTGGCACGATGTACGCCAGATGATATCCCAATTCGTTTGTGTAATTCGCTGGAAGAAGCAAGAGATTATTGTCTCAAGTTTCTCGGCCTGCATGAGATTAAACAATCGGATGGCGACGAAGGTTTATCGATGACTGGATACGATGAACTGAAACGCATCAGCGTTTTAATGACAGACAACGATCCAAGCGATTTCTACTGTATTAACATTGTCGAATTCGTAGACGACGCCCCGAAAGAGGTTTTCAGTTGTTTCTAAGCGTTTGCAATCGGGATGTGACGGTGAGCCAGTAGAGTTTGTGTTGATGTGTTTAGTTTCTTTTTTAGGAGTTTGAAAGATGGAAGAACGAATGATGCGTTGGTTTGAGTATGCACATTTGCCGCCACACTTGGCCGGCATCTCGAAAATGTTTCATGGACTGGCGACAAACATCGTCGGAAACATTGGGGCAGGACCAGAGCGAACTGTTGCGTTGCGAAAGCTGCTGGAATCTAAAGATGCCGCAGTTCGTGCGTACATTGAAAATCCAGTAGAGTCGCCAGCGTAATCCGCTGTGGTCAATCGCTGGTCGATGTAATACGCCCCTGCCTGTCGTTTGATTTGAAGTAACAGGCGGGCAGGGGATTTATCAAGAGTTTAAGTTTTTAGTTATTATAAAGGGAAAATTGAAATGGCGAAAGCAAAGTTGGTCGAACGTAAACCGGTTTTAGTCACAACTCAACATCGAGGCGTGTTCTTTGGGTTTATTGATCCGGCAACGGAATCGGACAAGTCTTTGACCTTAACCGATTGTCGTTGCTGCATTTCATGGGCGGCGTCAATCGGTGGGTTCTTGGGGCTTGTGTCTGTTGGTCCCAATCGAGATTGCAAGATTGGAAAACAGGCTCCGCGTGTTGTCTTGCACGATATCACTAGCGTTTCAGATTGCACAGAGGAGGCGGTAAAAGCATGGCAAGCAGCGTAATCCCCCAGTGGGCAGCGCCCATTGAATTAGCGACTCGCGACGATGCAATGAGGGCTGGGCTGTGTCGTGATGGTATTCGTGATTGGCTCGTAGAAAACGGGCTGAATAACGAGACGGCCATCTCAGCAGACAAACTAACAGCGGACGAACAAGCATCAAGAGCGGCACATCTATCCGGCTACGGCTACGGCGACGGCTCCGGCTCCGGCGACGGCTACGGCTACGGCTCCGGCTACGGCGACGGCTCCGGCTACGGCGACGGCTCCGGCTACGGCTACGGCGAATAAACAATATGTAATACGCCCCTGCCGTTAACGCGGTGGGGGATTTTGAAAGGGGATGGGATGGACGGAACCAACATAAAGCCGTTTGTTGTTATTCGCTGGTTAATTCGACGCGACATGCCAGACGTATTGCGTATCGAAAACGCATGCTTTGAGTTTCCTTGGACTGAGGACGAGTTCGTTCGGTTGCTCCGTCAACGCAATTGCATTGGGATGGTTTCTGAGATCGACGACAAGGTCGTTGGCTACATGCTTTACGAGCTTGAAAAAGGATCGATCAACATTTTGACTTTCGCAGTTGATAAATCGGTTCACCGAAAGGGCGTAGGAAGTTCAATGGTAGGCAAGCTAACAAGCAAACTGCATCCTGAACGTCGCACGAAAGTTACGGCTATGGTGAGAGAATCCAACTTGGCTGCGCTTCGGTTTTTCAGATCGTCAGGATTTTACGCGACTGGATTAACAAACAGTCCATACGGTGAGCAAACGGACGAAGATGGAATCAATATGGTTTTTGACATTTGAAAGTTCTAACCAATGAAACAGTACCGAGACTTGACGGGCGACGATGTGTTGCAGGCGGGGGATGAGGTTGGGCGTGTTGGTGTTTGGGATTTTATACCAGAACACTGGATTGGAACGCTAGTTGGCGAGCTAACAAGTTGGAATAAGAAATGGACCTTTCGCCGTCCCCTTACCCCATCCGAGATCACAGCGGCGGAACGTAAACGATTTCTCGAACACTTCTGCGACCTAGTGTGCGACGGGAATTCACCGGAATGGAATGGCTGGCGTGCGGCAGTTGGATGCGACCCGATGGGGGACATCCAGTGACAACCAACGTTCTGGAAGGTTTGGCACCGCATTGGTGGCTGACTAAGGATGGCGATTGGCATTGCTTGAAACTATACGAGCGACATTACAGTGCATACCGGTACGCCGACAATCGCCGGCGAAAATTGTTTTGCGGTCCGGGTTTTAAGATTGTGCTTCGAACAGACAAAGGGGATGCGTGTTTTGTGTGGAGGAAGTTCATTGACAATTGCATCGACGAACGAACAGGACAGCGACAGTCAGGAATCAACTGCGCTGTTTTTAGAAACGAAAGCGAGATCGTTAGCTCGAGACTCATACAAGAGGCGGATGCAATTGCTGATTTCGTCTGGCCTAGTGAAAGGCATTACACCTACGTTAACGAGGCTAGGGTTAAATCAAAGTTGCCAGGAGAGTGTTTCCGGCGTGCTCATTGGCGATATGTACGAATCGGCAAAAGACGCCTGCGGACCAAAAGCGGATTGTTAATTATGGAACGAAATTACTGCGACCCAATGGTGGATTATACATGAACCGCATGATCTTCACTGTAGAAATTCCGATTAGTTTCGAGTTTAACGAGAAAGGCAGATAGATGAAACGTTCTAAACAATGTGAAGGCAACTTTCTTGTGCAAGTGCATTGGCAAAACCCATCATTGCCAGGGCGAACAATAATGATCGCACAAGGCGAGTTCGATGACTTCAATGAAATGATCGACTGGGTCAATGCTATGTTTGCGAGAGATATCGCCAATTGTCCGACGGGATGGTTGCCAATGGTGTGTAATTTCCAAAGTGAATATTTTGTAAAACAAGCCGCTGTTGGATGCGACCCGATGGGGGATGTGTGATGTCAATAGATGCAAGGGTTGTGGGGATTCGAGAGTCAACCGCCGAACATCAGGTGAAACTAACGCTAGAGGGTCGCCCGGGAGTTGGGCTGGCCGGCCAATCAATGCTCGTGATTGAAAATGCTCCACGCGATTGGCCTGAGTCTGCATTAAAGGAGTTGATTGGGTGCGACATTTGGGGCGGATCAGGTATGGTCATGCTTGGGGATAAACAACTAGCAAAACGCGATGGATATTTGAGCATCATTTTGGTGGATGGATGGAAAGATGTCATCAGTCAATACAAAAGCAATAAACAACGAAAGGGCTAACGATGGACCGAGCGACGTTTGAAAAGATTGTGGGTGGTAAAACTGCGACAGTTACCACCGAAGAAAATGGAATTGTTGAGGTTTGGTTTGATGGAAACGGAGAAATAGCAATTGCTCAAGGTGCTGACGTTGTTGAACTTTTAGAGCCATCCCCATTCCGTCTCCGCTGCCTTCTCCACGGCCTCGGCATTAAATGCGACTGGGATGAGCCGGTGACGTTTGAGAGGCTGATGGAGTTGGAGGGGGCTGTTGCTGCTGATGACGGTGTTTTGTTTTCTAGCGACGAAAACGAATACTATTTTGGCGAACTTGCAGAAGGTTGGCACAACAACAAGATTGGAATCGTAACAACAATGCGTCAAGTCCACCTCCTGCTAGAGGCGGCGGGCATTCAATAATTAAAACAATTTTCATTTCCAATTTCTATTTTTCATTTAACAAAAAGGGTTTATCAATGAGCGATTCAACAAACAACATGCAGCCAATCCCAGCACACTTGGCAAAATTCGATTGGTACGCAAAACATCAAGCATGGTTAGCGGCGATGGGCATTGAGCCGCGACACGATCCAGCGGGCGCGGAGGCAAAGCGTGCCTATCTCAGTGGTGCCAATCTCAGTGATACCTATCTCCGTGATGCCGATCTCAGTGGTGCCAATCTCAGTGATGCCGATCTCGGTGATGCCTATCTCCGTGATGCCGATCTCAGTGGTGCCAATCT
>CAYRRP010000006.1:0-45958 GCA_964426735.1 uncultured Candidatus Saccharibacteria bacterium | reverse complement strand
AGGAGACTAGAGGTGATGCCGGTGATTGCGAGAGATGATGTTGTTGCGTTTGTTGAAAGGAGTCGTGGGAGTGTTGATGTTGCTGTAGTTGTTGCAGTGAAGTATGCAGATACTACCTCTCCGACTACTGAGAGTTTTGCGTATGGTGAGGTGGTGCCGATACCGACGTTGCCACCTACTGTAAAGTTATTTGGGGTATAGAGTTGAGCAACACCATTTCGATACAAACTTGTATCACCACTTGAACCAAACACTAAACCACCATTAATACCGTCATTTACTTTAAGCAAACCTCCACCTTGGTTTGTTATCGTCATGGTACCATTTGGCCCAAATGTCATGATAGATCCATCAAGTGCAAGTCCCGCATTTGGAGTTGAAGTACCGATACCAACATTTCCAGCACTTGTTACCACAAGTCGGTTAGCATTTCCATTACTCCAAATATTCACACCTTTTCCATTCTGTGCACGGAGATTGAGATATGATCCTGAATCTGTGTAAACCAGAGCATTCGTTGTACCATTTTGCTTGAATGCCACCATTGCTTCATCAATACCGTCAATATGGATTTGAGCATCTGAACCTATAGCTGTTGTTTTAAATATCGCACTTACACCATTTGCAACACCTGCAGACTCAACAGCAAGAGGAGCAAATGGAGTCGTTGTCCCCACTCCCACATTTCCACTTGCTCGATACACATTAGCTCCAGAAAGTGTCCAGTAGTTGAGTGATGATGCAAGTGTTGAAGATGAGTTGATGTAGTTTGCTACACGTGCATCTGTATAGTAAAGATTTGATCCTTCAGCAAGAGCTGTAGTGGTTGTTGCTGAGAAGAATGAGTAGAATGGTGTACCGAAGTTAGTGAGGTTTGATGCGTTCAAGTAGTATGATCCTTCTTGACCATCGAATGTTCCTGTCCAGTTACCTGCTGTGTTGAGTGTAAGAACACCACCAGTGTTGGTGAGTCCTGAACCAAGGAGTGAAGTGAAGGTTGAACCTCCAAGCGTAAGGTTAGTAGTTGATGCAGTGATGAATGATCCGTATGTTGTTGATGCAAAGTTAAATCGATTAACCCCAGAGAATGTATTCGCATCAGCAAGAAGTGTTGTTGATGATACAGTGATTGATCCACCAAGTGATACAGATGAACCGTTGATAGTGATTGAAGAGTTAGTAAGACCTGAGTTGTTCAATGTACCTGTAAGTGTTGGTACGAGTGTGAGTGCTCCTGCAGATGGAGTGATTGTCTGACCGAGTGTAAGTCCATTAAATGAAAGTGTTGATGTAGAGAATGCAACTGATGTAGCTGTTGTTGTACTGTATCCTGAACCAAGTGCAGTAAGGTATGTTCCTGATGGCTGGTATGTTGTTGTATCGATTGAAAGTGTACCGTCTCCATTGATTGTTTTTACGAAACCATTTGAAGTAAGGTTTGAAAGTCGTCCAATGTTCTGTGTAGTGTTTACGTTGAATGCATTACCTGAGTATGTGAGTCCTGTACCTGCTGTAGTTGTTGCACCACTTGATACTACTCCACCGAATACCGCAAGTGATCCATTTCCAAGTGATGGAAGGTTAAGTGTTCCTCCGATTGTTGATGATGCAGTTGAGAAGAAGCCATTGAGGAATCCGAGAGTTGTTGAGGTGCTGTTGTATCCTGTCTGTGCAGTAAATGGATATGCATAGTTTGTGTAATCAACACCAACTACTGCAGGTACTACAGAACCTCCTGCTGTTGTTTTGAGGAGTGATGATGCAATACCTGAGATTGCAAATGATGATGATGTTGCAGCAGTGAGTGTTGTATTGCCATTGAATGTATTTGATCCACTCCATACATTGTTTGTAGTTGTACCAAAGAGAAGTGAGATGGTATTTGCTGATCGGTTAAGTGGATATGTAAATGAAAGTGGAGATTCATATGATCCAGTGAAGTTGAGTGTGTTTCCTGTCCATGCGAGATCTGTTCCTGCAGTGATGCGTGATGATGGAGTGTCATAGAATGCATTCCAGTTTGTTGTTGATGCAGAAAGAGGGATTGTGTATCCAGATGTAAGGGTGAATGCACCTGTTGTGTTGTTGTATGAAAGACCTGTTGCAGATGATGAAAGTGCTTGTCGTGCTCGTGCATCTGTATAGTAAAGATTTGATCCTTCAGCAAGAGCTGTAGTGGTTGTTGCTGAGAAGAATGAGTAGAATGGTGTACCGAAGTTAGTGAGGTTTGATGCGTTCAAATAGTATGATCCTTCTTGACCATCGAATGTTCCTGTCCAATCTCCTGTTGCTGATGCGATATAGTCTGTACCTGCTACTGCTCCTACTACAGAACCTCCTGCTGTTGTTTTGAGGAGACTAGAGGTGATGCCGGTGATTGCGAGAGATGTGGTGGTTGCCGCAGAAAGTGTTGTATCACCAGATACTGACAATGTACCTGTAGCAACAAGATTTGATCCAGTGATATTTCCTGTTGCAAATACATTACCTACTACTGAAAGTCGAGCAAATGGTGAGGTGGTGCCGAGACCTACAAAACCAGTTGGAGACACAAAAAGTGATGATGTTGCTGATACTTCAGTCCCATTTGCATTATAAAATGCAATCTGACCTACTGTACCAGCTCCTACATCACCACTACCACTACCACCACCATTTATACATACACCTCCCACTGAAATACATCCACTTCCAAGCTCAATACCTCCTGCAAATGTAGAGGTTGATGTATTTGAAACGATCAAACTGGTGAAGGTTGTTGTTCCTGCAGAGAATCCACTTGAGAAGTTGATATCACCAGATTGGAATGTAATACCAGAGATTGTTCCACCGATAATTGTTGGATTGTTGAGTGTCGTACCAGTGAGACTATCGATGCGCTGTGACTGAGCGATTTGCTGGTAAATGTTTGTAACTGATCCACCTGAACCAGTTGAAAGACCTGCAAAACGATTGTCGATAGAAAGCTTGAGGTCAGCAATTTCTTTTTCAAGACCTTCTGTACCTACATAACTCACCAATACTTTTTCTACAACTCGCTCAACAACAGTATTATTTACAACAGTTGCTACTTTATTATTTTGTACTACACGAGGTTTTGTTGATGATGCGACAGCAACCACTGTATTCTTCGTGGTAGTAGGATTGATCACCACAACACCTTCTCGTTTAGAGAAGAATCCTGCAACAGCACGTCCTGTTTTTGTAAACCAGTTATTGAGACTCTTGTATACAGAAGTAGATGGAGCATCAACAGAAGAAGCAGTATCTACACTTGCAACTGATGCGACATTTGTGCGAGCAGTATTATTTCCGATGTTCTCGATTGTATTGTTATAAAATGCAGTAATTCTCTTTACATAAAAATCATTTACTCGTGCAAATGCACCGTATGATTTTACTGCTACCTTTGATACTTGTGGTGCAAAATATGTTGTTGCTCCAGCGAAACCAAAACCGATAACAAAAACAAAAGCTACTGCAAGCGCTTTCTTTGCAATATCAGCGTAGATAAATGATTTATGTGTACGAGCTGAGTCTGTAAGCTTATTGAGTATTGTTGGATAATGAACATAAAACTTCCCTACAACATTTTCTACAGGAGAAGCATTTACTGGCTTTACTGTTGGATTTTCAACAACTTTTTTAGTTTCTTTTTTCTCTACTACTTTCTCAACTACAGGAGTAGAAACTTTTGTATTTTTTATTTGTGCACTCTTAAGTGTTGCTGACTGAACTTCTCGAGCGAGCTTTGCTTGTTCAAGTGCAAATGCAACATAGTCATTGAGAGATTTTTCTGATACATACCAAGACTTGCCAACTCGTTCACATACAAGTTTTTTTCCTCGACAAAGTTGACCAATGTAGTCAGAAGTATAGCCCGAAATAGATGCGGCAGTTTTTGCAGAGATGTACTTTATATTATTGAAATATAAATCGGAACTCATTAGTAAAATTATAACTAAATTTTTACTGCCGAGATAGCCCAAATATGTGGATAACTAAGGGTAACTCGGTCATTCGAGATGTATATTTTTTGAGCAAATTTTAGACAAAAAATGATCGAAAAAGCACCCTATCGGGAGCAGTAAAGTAACTCACATATCACCAAAAAATAACTGATCCAACACAACCAAAAATGATCAAAAAAGAGGACTTGGATATACCCACACTTCTTATACTAACCACCTAATTATGTATGTATATCTCAATGGTAAAGGAGCTTATTTTTATCAATTTTTTGTCTAAAAACAGAGATTTGATAGAAAATATGCATAAAACGAGGCTCTAAAATGCGTTATATTGAATTTAAATTGGTTAGTATGAGCCTTTGGCTATATAAAAAAATACTGAAAATAGTCAAAAAGTGCTCTAAACATCCCTAATATATACTATTTATGCATAAAGAGATAAAATGTGTATAATGTATATATAAAAATACATAAAGATATACATTACATTCAAAACATTTAAGCAATATTATGTTTTCATTGATATAACTTAGTAAATTTTGATCATAATTATGTCCTTTATATTTTAATAAAAATACATTACTTAACATATATAAACCTTAATAAATTTATATAGTATATTATATACCTTTAGTAAGGTTTTATGGCTAAAAACATGGCAAAATTATACATAACAATTAAGCAAGCTTCGAAGATCCTTAACGTAACTCCACTTACTCTGAGAAACTGGGATAAGAACGGAAAGCTCAAAGCACACCGTCACCCTATGAATAACTACCGTGTGTACAAGATAGAGGATCTCGAGAGAGTCATTCATGAGATAGAGACTAATGCTGGACTTCGAAGAAGTACAAAGGCTCAGGTACGAAGACTTATTGTTCAACATCTTGAAGACTAGGGACACATAAAAACTCATCAATACTGATGAGTTTTTATGTACGCACTCTCCTATCTGCCTATACTGTACTAATCTTTCAATAGCTCAACTATAGTATTTTTAATAACCTCTGGATTCCCTGCTCCTTTGGTTGCCTTCATTGCCTGACCGACAAAAAATTGGAATACGGCAACATTTCCTGATTTATAATCAGCAACCACCTCAGGATTATTGGTTATAATCTCAGAAATAATTTTTTTAAGCTCTTCTGGATCACTTTTTTGAATTAATCCATGCTTTTCTGCAACTTCTTTGATAGTTAGACCGTCAGTTCCTTTTTCATAAAGAATTTTGATGATCTCCTTTGCCCCTCTAGAGGACAAATCACCGCTTCTAATGAGCGTTACCACTGTAGCCACATCTAATGGCATTAAGTGCCCAAAAGCCTCAGGAAACGGCAAATTTGAGCCTTTGGTGATGCCTGTAATGTCAGATGAGATGTAATTTGAGAGAATCTTTATAGCATCTTTGTTACCTTCTTCATCTGTTTTCACATTTGACGTGAAAATAGACACAGCTTGTTCAAAAAAAGCACCTATTTCGCGGTTAAAGACGTAATTTTCAATATCTTCAGCTTTTAAGCCATATTTTTCACTTAATCGTACTCTTTTTTGAGCTGGAGTCTCAGGAATTGTCTTCAAAATCTCTTCTTTTGAGAACTCTTTTACTTCACTCAGTTTGAATTTTGGAATATCTGGATCAGGAAAATATCGATAATCATCAGAATTTTCTTTTGATCTTTGTGAAAATGTAAGTTGTTTGTTCTCATCCCATCCCCTTGTCTCCTGTTTAACTTTCTCTCCCGCATCAAGAAGTGCGCTTTGTCGGGCAAACTCATACTCAATCGCTTTACCAGCAGCTTTGAATGAATTGATGTTTTTAACTTCAACTTTTGTTCCTAGTTTTGTTTTATTTATTCCTTCTGTTTCTGCAGGAGAGATAGAGATATTTACCTCCACTCTCATCTGCCCTTTTTCCATGTTGGCATCCGAGATACCCATATATTGCAACATTATTTGGAGTTCACGCCCAAAGTTCATTGCTTGTTCTGGGGTATGAATTACAGGCTCAGTTACAAGCTCCATGAGGGGTACACCGGCTCTGTTGAAGTCAACCAAACTCTTACCCTCCTTTTCATGACTTGATCTCGCTGTATCCTCTTCGAGATGGATACGAGTAATACCTACTCCGGCGAGTTCACCCCCACTTACGAGCGGATATTTGTACTGACTTATCTGATATCCTTTCGGAATATCTGGGTAAAAGTAGTTTTTTCGGTCAAACTCAGTAAAATCGGCTATTTTTGAGCCTAAAGCAAGCCCTACAGCAAGAACTTTGCGTACAGCCTCTTTGTTTACAACAGGTAATGTCCCTGGATGCCCCATACAGATAGGACACACGTGGATATTGGGAGTATTTATCTCAGGATCATTGGCACACGAACAAAACATTTTTGATTTTGTCTTTAATTCTACGTGTATTTCTAGGCCAATTGTTGCTTTATACGAAGACATGAATAATTTTTAATTTAAAACTTTTAATTATGTAACGCAAAAAGTGTCTTAATCACCTTTTTGTAGCATAGTTACAAGGAAATCTGAAAGATTTTTAATTGAATTGTCGTCTATAATCGACACAGTGAGCACTTGTTTTCCCATTTTCTCAAATAAAGCCTTTTTGTTCGCCAAATCTTCAGGAGAAACAAGATCTGTTTTTGTAAGAAGGATATATTCTTCTTTTGCAGCGAGCTGATCTGAGTATGATTCGAGCTCTTTACGTACCATTGAGTACACTTCTACACAATCTGCTGTATCAGCTGAAATACAATGAAGTAATACTCGTGTACGTGATACGTGTCGCAGAAATTTAAAACCTAAGCCTTTGCCTTCAGATGCACCCTCAATCAACCCTGGAATATCCGCAATAATAAAACCATATAAATCACCTAGATTTGGTGATAGTGTTGTAAATTGATAGTTGCCTACCTTAGCTTTTGCATTAGTGAGAGTGTTCAATAAACTTGATTTTCCTGCATTTGGAAGACCAATAAATCCCAAATCAACAACAAGCTTTAATTCAACAAAAAATTCTGCATGTTCACCAGGTTTTCCTGGAGTAGATTCTTTTGGTGTTATATTACGAGAACCTTTAAAATGCTCGTTACCGAAACCACCTCTTCCCCCTTTCAATATCAATACAGGTTCAGGAGACAAGATATCGAATTCTTCTCCTGTAGTTTTATTTTTTAATACAGATCCAATAGGAAAATCCATGATAAGATCTTTTCCGTTTGCACCTTTCATACCTTTATTTAAACCAGTGACACCATTTTCAGCAGAAAAATCTTTTTCGTAATTGTATTGAGCGAGTCCAGCGATATCACGAGTTCCACGAGCAAAAACATCGCCGCCGTTTCCACCGTCACCACCACCGGGCCCTGCATGATCAATACCCTTTTCATGTCTCCATGCAACGATACCATCACCTCCATCACCAGCTTTTATATTGAGTGTTACTTCATCGATAAACATACTCTCAGAGTACAGGAAAGACCTTAAAAACACAATGTGAACAATTGAAAAATCACAAGGATTAGTCTTGTGATTTTTCAACACAACCGATGAAATCGATGTATTCGACTTAAAGATCTACAGACACTTCTTTGATATTTGAGGCTTCTAGAGCAAGCTCCGCGAGTTTAATTGCCCCTTCTCTACTCTTTGCGACGGCAATAAACCTGCCTTTATGGCAAAAGATTGCATCATCTACACCAGTTACCTGTACCAAATCTGCACCACTTTTACCTGCCCACTCTGCAGGCAAATCAATTCTTGATTTGTATGAACGTATATCATCTCTCGCCGTTTCAACTGCCCAGGTATCATCTTGTCTTTTAGGGTGAACTACTAAAAGTATGTAAGGCTTACTAGACACTGATAGCTCATATTGATACGGTTTATCAAGGATTAGTAATGTTTTGTATTGCTGTTGAGCCATTATTTTATTTACCTCAAAAATACTCTCTCTTATGTCCTTGAGGACTGAAATTTCTCTCTTGATTAAATTCATTGCGAACCATGTCAAATATTTGAAATTTTCATCAAGCATCTCGTCATCCTCCTTCCATGTATTCTTATATGCAAACGTTAAATCCTTTAAGTCATACATAAACAAACCCTCTCGATCAGATTTCATAAAATTGATACCGTTATCCATCGCATCTATCGGTTTAACAAGTTTTTGTTCAATTTGATTGCTAATCTCTCTATCTCCGCCTACTACCCTATCTCCATACTCTTTCCATACGAGTCCAAATGATGCGTACGGAATACCGTCGTCTCTTACCCCAGCACCTTCTTGCTGGTGATGATCAAAACGTCTTTCTGTTGGATTGTATATTTCACCAACATCAACTACGTAGTCAGCTGTGTTGATGATATGCGCATCTCGAGTACGCTGTACAACAACTTCTTCTCCATTATTTTCTAAAAGTAATCTAAGTGTCGCAACTGCAAAAATATCATCTGTATGAAATTGTCCGTTGTGAGTTACAATTGTCACTATTTTTTTATGTTGATTTATTTCCATAACTTTAATGTAGTCTATAATGACATCCAAGTCAAAAGAATTGTATCGAAAAATATTTTTATAGTATATAAAGGTTACGTGTATACACCCTTCCATACAACCTCACGTTATACGAAGTCACAAAGTACCCCCCACCCCACCATCGCACCATTGGGACAAGAAAATACCCCAGGGATTTGCCCCTGGGGTATGTAGCTTTTTATCGAGCTTTCTTATATATAAGACTGACAGTTAGAAGATAGATACATGTAGTAAGCGCCATGACTGGGATGGTGATGTATCCATACTCCATCACATACACCCGAGCACATGCTCCCCCTTCTGCAGTACATGGGAGAAGTGACCCTCCAATCCCCCAGTCAGTGAGTGACTGAAATAATGCTACCAGACCTCCGAGTATTGATAACGGTAGCGTATAGTACGCTGCCAACTTTTCTTTTCTCCACAAAGATACTCCCGCGATTACTGTTTGTGGATATATAAAAATACGTTGAATCCAACAAAGATCGCACGGTGGGAAACCTACAATATTTGAATACACGAGGCTTCCTGCAAGTGCTGTAAATGAGATAAGGAAAATAATTTCATCAATATATTTTTTTACAAACTGATGAGTCCCCTCTTTAACGGTGCTATTGGTTGTGTACACAAAAAGAAATACAACAAAAACAACATGCGAGAGCAGTGTTGTTCCGGCTATAACTGGTGTAGCAAGTTCTTCAATCATGGTGTTATTCGGTGGTTGGTAGAACACATCCTGTCTTTACTGCCAAGTCTTCAAGTTCCATTGATCCGTTTACACGCTCTCCGTTTGCGAAATCCCATGTAGGATAACTTCCGACTCCTTTGTCTTTACACAGAGCAAGCTGAGTCTGTCCATCAGGTGATGAACACTCGACATACGGAAGGAGTTTTGCTGAGCTTCCAAACATAGCTTTTTGTTCTCTACAATGAGGACACCAAAAAGCACCATAAAATGTAGCTCCTGCGTCTTTTATACATGTTGCAAATGAGTCATATATGCTTGGAGCAGTATCTTTTTGTGCAAAAAAAGCTCCTGCAAGAACAAGGATAAGTACTCCAACAATGATGACGATTTGCTTCTTCATATAGGTCTTATTGTATCATTTTTTGTTTTACTTTTCTATAGATAATGAAGCCTGTTATACACATAATAGCCCCAACAAACACTGTGTTTTCGATATGACCAATTATGTTTGCATATTTTAAATATAGCTCACCTACCTGCCACCCGATGAGAGCTAAAAAGAGTGCTTTAAAAAAAGCTCCGATAGCAGTAAGGATAATGTACTTTCTATATGGCATACGTGTTACACCACAAAAGACAGCGATCAAAACGCTTGGGATAATCGGAAACACTCGTGCAAGTATCATAGACACCTCATCATACGTACCTCCTTCGAATTTTTTTGTGACATATTCAACATCACTCCAACCCACTCCAAGCCATTTCTCATATCTATCAAGAAAAGGTTTACCTCCTTTGTAGGCAAAACCGTATATTACGAGCGATCCAAGTGTGAGACCTGCAGTAGCTGGCAACACAATCGTAAACATGAGTGTGTTTACAAATGACAGAGAGATTGCTCCTTTGAGAAATATAAAACCAGAGCCCAATAAAATAGCAGCTGAAGGTATTGGTACAATAATCTCTTCGATTACTTCAGCAAGAAATACACCCATACCTCCCAAAGGGACTACAAACTGTTCGAGAAGTTGAATAACGGTATGTATCATGTAATAAATAGTTACTATCGCTTATGATGTGGCGCATTAATCATCCCACATTTTTTATATTTATACACCTCCCCTGTTTCTGGATTGAGAGCGCCACAGGGACACGGGTCATTTCTCCCTACTTCATGCGATGTAGCTACACTCACTTGTTTTTCCTTGGTGAGCATATCCGCACCTTCACGGATTTCACGTACATTGACCTGTTCTGATGCAATAACCATATCTGGTTTGATTTGAGGGATGAGTCGGAGAATTTGTTCATTTATCGAGTCTTCCATCTCTTTAAAGAGTCTAAGTCCTTCTCGTTTGTACTCTGTCAATGGATCTCTCTGTCCGTATGCACGCAGATTGACACTACTTCTCATGTAGTCCATGACCTCGAGATGCTCCACCCAATACATATCCATCGTCTGTAGAATCACTTGTCGGAGTGCTGTTATCAAGTCATCCTTCCCGTGTTCTACCTTTTCTTGTAATGCAGTTTTTTCTTCATCAGAGAGAGATGCTCCGAGCTCTGTAATATAGTCTTTTACAACCTGTTGATCTCCTGTAAGGATTGCGCTTCTTCGTTGGTAAAAAATCTTTCGTTGATAATTTAACACATCATCGAATTCGAGTACGTGTTTTCGAGCATCAAAATTGAAGCCTTCGATTTTTTCTTGAGCCTGCTCAATAGAACGAGTAATGAATTTATTCTCAATCGGTTCATCATCTGGTACACCGAGAGTATTCATCATTGATTTGAGACGTTCGCCTCCAAACACACGCATAAGTGTATCTTCGAGAGAAACAAAAAACTGAGTTTCACCTGGATCACCTTGACGACCAGAACGACCTCGAAGCTGATTGTCGATACGGCGTGCATCATGTCGTTCTGTACCAAGCACAAAAAGACCCCCGAGAGCTTTTACTTCATCACTCTGTTCTTTTGTAGCAGGATTACCTCCGAGTTTTACATCCACACCTCGTCCTGCAAGGTTTGTTGCGATAGTCACCGCACCACGCTTACCTGCTTGAGCAATAATTTCTCCTTCACGTGCATGGTTTTTAGCATTCAATACTTCGTGTGGTATTCCTTCTGCTTTAAGATACTCAGCGAGTAATTCATTGCGTTCAATAGACACTGTTCCGACAAGTACTGGCTGACCTTTTTTCCAACGCTCTTTTACTTCACGTGCAACTGCCTTAAATTTACCAGTTTCTGTTTTGAAAATGAGGTCGTTTTTATCGATACGTGCGACCGGCTTGTTGGTTGGTACGGTCACCACATGAAGTCCGTATACCTTGAAAAACTCCTCCGCTGATGTACGCGCAGTACCTGTCATACCCGAAAGAGTGCCATAGAGTCTGAAATAATTTTGAAATGTAATCGATGCAAATGTTTTCGATTCTTTTTGGATTGATACTTTCTCTTTTGCTTCAATCGCCTGATGGAGACCTTCTGACCATCGTCGCCCTGGTTGCAGACGGCCTGTAAACTCATCAACAATAATCACTTCATTATCTTTTACTACATACTCTTTGTCTCGTATAAAAAGTGCGCGAGCTTTTACTGCAGTTTCCAAATGATGCACATATTTAATCCCCTTTTCAGTATAAATATTCTCTACACCAAGCAACTTTTCTGCATGAGTAATACCTGCATCAGTGAGTGATATTGATTTATATTTTTCATCAACAACATAATCACTTTCAGCAGAAAGTGCTGCGGCAATATCCGCAAACCGTGAATACATATCACCTGAATCTGATGATGGAGCAGAAATAATAAGCGGTGTTCGTGCTTCGTCAATTAAGATTGAATCCACTTCATCAACAATAGCAAAATGATGACCTCGTTGTCGTAATCGAGCTGTATCATACTCAATATTGTCTCTCAAAAAATCAAAACCAAATTCGTTGTTTGTACCATACGTAATATCCGCTGCATAACTTTCTCGTCGAGTACATGGTCTCAAAAATTCATTAACCACTTTAAACGAGCCTACTTGATCGCGCTCTGCATCTTTTTCTGTATGACGTGGATCATATATAAATGACTCTTCGTGATTGATTACAGCCACAGAAAGACCGAGTGCGTTATAAATCTGACCCATCCAACTCGCATCACGACGAGAAAGATAATCATTAACCGTAACAACATGCACACCTTTTCCTGCCAACGCTTGTGTATACGCAGGCAATGTCGCCACGAGAGTTTTACCTTCACCAGTACGCATTTCTGGAATACCTCCTTGCTGGAGGATAAGTCCTCCCATAAGCTGAACATCAAAATGTCGTTGACCGAGGGTACGTTTTGAAGCTTCTCGCACCACAGCAAATGCTTCAGGTACAATATCATCCAATGTCTCTCCTTTTTGCAGTCTCTCTTTAAATTCAGTTGTTTTTGCTTTTAGTGCTTCATCTGTCAGTGCTATACATGAAGCTTCGAATGCATTAATACGCTCAACAATAGGTTTGAGTTTATCGATTTCCTTTTCGTTTTGATTTTTAAATATATTTTTAAGAAAATTCATATATATAGTACAAACGCCTTATTGAGCCATTATGCATTCGTTTGTGTGGCAATTTTAGCACAAAAAACAAAAAACCGCACCTCATTGCTGAGTGCGGTTTTTTGAAAGATTATCTCGAAGAACTTATGAGGTACTACCGAGATATGAAGTTATTTATTTTCTCTTAGCTGTTTTCTTCTTCTTTGGTGCTGCTTTCTTTGTAGCTTTTTTAGCTACTTTTTTCTTTTTTGCTGCCATGTGATTTGTTTATTATCTTCTGTTGCCAGTTGATAAAAAATAAATTAATTTTTAAAAGTTCGTGATAAAAATTTTACAACTTTCATCATTCCGACCTGTGTTAATTATCATACGAGTACGACTTCAACACAATATTTTTTTACAAAAAATTGTGGATAACTTTTTTTATAAAAAAATATTTTTATAAAACAAAAAATACTCTCATGAGTATTTTTTGTTTTACGGAGCACTGCTTCCCTACTGTGATAATGATTTAATGTATTCAGTTCCCTGTGTTTTGAAATCAGGATATTCTTTTATCAATGCTTCGATTAACCCAATCGCTTTTTGTTTCTGACCAATCTCTGCATACACACTTGCAAGTGCGATTCGTGTTTGAGGATTTTTTGGATCTGTTTCTAAACGAGCATTCAATATACCAAGCACTGTTTCATAATCTTTCAAATCAGCAAATGTACGGAGGATTCGATCGTCAGTAATAGCTTTTGTTCCGAGTGCAGTCAGCATTGATTTCACTACATCGATCTTACCTGCATACAATGCACCGATCGTGTACACAATATCTGAATCAGGGAATCGTGGTTCGAGTTTATATGCTTTTTCAAATATATCGAATGCTTTTGCATATTCTTTTTTACCGATATAACTTGAACCTAATTCGAAATACATTGTTGGTTTGTTTGGAGAATTTTCAACTGCCTTTTCCAAATGTTTAATACTTGCATCATACTGTCCATTTCGGTTATAGAACGAACCAGCAAAGAGTAAGTATCGTGCATCTTTTGGAGACTGCGCAACTTTCTTTTCCACTTGTTCTGCAGTAAAGGTATAGAACTCTTGTTTAAATGTCTCAGGAAGACTTGTCGCTTGTATCACTTGAGATGATGCAGGTACGAGTTGTTCGAGTGCTTCAGATGAACCAAATGACTCATAGGCAAATGCCTTTTTGAAGTATTCAAGATTTTTTGTTGGACCTTCTGTTTGCGGACTGATTGCACGAATCAGATTCTTTGATGTCATGATCGCTGGCACGTTGACCATGTAGATTGTTGCCACACACACAAGAGTAACACATGGCACTACGATGTATGCAAAAGTATCTTGAGACACAGCTCTTGTCATAAATCTCTCCCATACATGCTGATGAACACTTCGCCCATGCACATACGCCAGTAATGAGAAGAAGATAATATAACTAATAAGGTTGTCGAATACGAAGAAGTTGTGGAAGAAATACGCTGCAAGAAAACCAGTAAATACTGCTTTTTCTTCAAGAGAAAAATCTGACTTTTTCCACATAAAATACAGTACCGCTGCATACAATGAAAGATATGAGAGAAAACCAAGAAGACCACCCGCGATAAGCCAATCAAGCACTACGTTATGTGTTCGATCAAACCACTGCTCCTGAGCATACATCAGTGGTGTGTAATGTTTGTTGAATACATAATTAAAATTCTCCTGCCCCCACCCGAGGATTGGTCGCTCTTTGAACCCTTCGATTGCCATAGGCCATACGAAATATCGTCCTTGAGTTTTTATTTCAGAAAATGATAGCGTTGCAAATCGAGACAATACAGGACTATTTTTCACAAATGCTGTATTGCGCAACCCAATAAACACCCCGACGAGAAGCACAATCGAAACACAGAGTCCCCATGCGATTTTTCGCACCTTTGGTTCTGAACGCTCTTTCCATGCAATAATGATTGCGGTGATCACAGCTCCGCCGATCAATCCAAGTATTGCTCCTCGAGTCGCTGTAAAGTACAAAATTACTCCTTGTGCTACCACAAGACCTCCGTACATCCATCGATAGAATGTGTTTTTTGCGTGAATAAAAAACTGTGTAGCAAGAAACATGTGAAAGACGATGTAAATCGCAAGATATGATGCGTTACCAAATGTTGCATCAAGACGAACACCTCCTTGGTTTATCGTTGCAAGACCAGCGAGCTGAAGAAAACCGTATCCTGAGATGAGTGCTGATGCAACCAACGATGTATTCCAGAATCGATCCCACCATTCTTTTGTATGAAAGACACTGCTTGCAACCATATAATAGAGAGCAAGATGTGCAATAAGCACAAAACCTTCCATACGCTCATAGTTTGACCACAAACTCTTTGCTGGATTCTCACCGAGAAGATCAGCGAGAAATACGATACCAGTAAATGCAAGTACTACTTTTGTAATAAGTGAAAATTTAGGTCGATATTCGACATCAATACATGCAAGCAAAACATACAATGCTGCAACAATTTCAATAATAATTCGAAACGCAAAACCTTTTCCAGTAATAAACGGAAAGAGCATAGTCGAAGACACTATAAATGGTACAAACGGTACCAAAAAAAGCCCTCCGATAACCCCCCACTTCAACATGTTTTTAATATTCATATGACTAGTATTGTAACAAAGCCACAGAGACATCGCTAGTCATCAGACTTTTGATGCTGTAGGATAGACTATATGAATAGCTTAAAATCAACCATCTATACCCTTCTTCGAAAAAGTGAGTCTTTTTTTAAGACTGACATGGTATATGTGACTAAAAATACCTTTTGGGTAAACGCAAATACCGTCATACTAACCATAGGATCTTTTGCTCTTTCAATACTCTTTGCCCGTTTTGTACCTAAAGACGTATACGGAATGTACCAATTTATCCTTTCTATAGGTTTAATTTTAGGCGCATTTAGTCTTACTGGTATGAATGCTGCCGTCACACAAGCGGTGGCACGTGGGTTTGAAGGTATCCTGAGAGCTTCTGTACGTGTGCAATTAAAATTTAGTATCATACCGTTCGTTATTGGTACGATAATTTCTTTCTACTATTTTACTCAAGGTAATACTATTATTTCAGTTGGAGTATTACTTACTGCACTTCTTCTTCCACTTACAAACTCACTGAATACCTGGGGTGCGTACTTAGCAGGAAAAAAGGAGTTCCACTTGAGTTTTTTTTACAATCAAATTACAAACACTCTTTATTACGGAGGTATTATTATCTCTATCCTTTTCTTTCCTCAAGCTCTCACACTTATAGCAATCACATTGATCGCAAATTTTGTTGGAAATTTGATTGCATACAAACACATATCTAACAATTATCTCTCAAACACCCTCGACGAATCTGAAGCTCTTGAATATGGAAAGAAGCTTAGTTTTTCAAGCGCATTACCAATGATTGCACTTCACCTAGACAATTTACTTGTATTCCATCTTTTAGGAGCACATGATCTTGCGGTATATGCATTTGCATCAAATATACCAGAACGATTTATGGGATTCCTTCGTCCACTCTCATCAATCGCATTTCCTAAACTTGCAGGAAAAAGCCATAGTGACATTAAAGAAAGTGTGTCACGTAAGATTGGCCCATTTCTTCTTGTTGCTATCATCTGGGGGGCTATCTACATAGTACTCGCTCCACTCATTTACAAAATATTTTTCCCTCAGTACATCGATTCATTATATTATTCAATGGTGTATGTTATTTTTGGAATTATATCTGCCGTAAGTACGCTTCCAATCACTGCACTCTTTGCGAGTCGTTCTAAAAAAATATTTCAGTTTAATATTATCAACCCTATTATAAATATAGTATGTATACTTGCCGGTGGATATACATTGGGTATATGGGGTGTTATTATCGGACGTATTATAGGAAATAGTATTTCACTTGGATTAAGTACGTACTTTACTCAACAAGAACCGAATACCATATAACACAAGAGCTCTTATGTTATATGCTCGAACCGCAAGCTTAGCCATTGTTAAATACTTCTCTCCGAGTCGCTTAGGGTTTTTCTTATAAAAATCACGGTGTTCTTCTAGTTGTTTTATGTGCAAATCAAGAAGCGGTTGAGGATTTTTCCGAGGTGCAGTATAGCTTAAATGTTGATGTGAATCATCAAAATATATTAATGTTGTCTTAGAAGGAAAACACCTAATTTTTTTTCCATCTCGCGCAAGAAGATAAAACATATACGACTCAGCTCCATTTACCGTACGAGGAAACGCATACCCTTGATCAAATATTGTTTTATTGAAAACCGGCTTACAGTCGCCTTTTATCCTATGTTTAACCATTAACTCTTCATACGGCAAATCATAAAAATCTTCTCCGTTAAACTGAAATCCTCCATCAGTGTACCCTTGATTATTTTTTATAACCGAATTAAAAAATAATACAGCACACTCGGTCTCGAGTTTAACAATCTCCTTCTTAATATTAAAAATAGCATCAGGAAAAAATTCATCATCGTCGTCTAAACAAGCAATCCATTCGGATTGTGCAATTGCAATACCGTCATGTCGTGCAACATTAACCCCACCACTCTCTTTTCGATTCAAAACTTTTATACGTGGGTGCGCCTGGGCAATCTCTACTAAAAAAATTTCAGTGTCATCGTTACTACCATCATTAACAATAATAATTTCATCCGGAAGTAGTTTTTGATTGAGTACACTCTGAACAGCACGCATCAACAAATGTTTGCGGTTCTTGGTTGGAATCAAAACACAAATTTTATTATTTTTTTCTGAGTACATAACCATTTACACTACATATACCAAAAAAACTTAAAACAGGCCTGATGAAGTCTATCCCAAAACCATAACCCGAATGAACTCCACCCTGAATTACACCTACAATCTGATAGTTGTTTTTCTTAAACACGTCCCTCCATCTTGAGTCACCCCACATTACAAACTCCTCATAATGAGACTTATATGCGCCATGTATGGACGGCAACAATAATCTCACCCAACGACTCGTTTTTTCTTTAACAACATTAACATTATTGTCTGAATCGCCTTTATACCCCCGAAAAATTTCTTTTCCTTTGAAAAGACCTATAAGTCGGTCAATTATCAGAAGTGTCACGTTTGGATAGAACATTATGAGATATACAATCTTCATAAATCGAGTTGGAACAAAATGAACTGCATACCCGTCTGTGTTTAAAAGATCATGACTATTCAATAAAAAACTGTCGAGGTTAGTGAGATGCTCCAGCACACTTGATGAAAATATGAGATCGAAATCTTTACCAACAAACACCTCACTTAGATTGTCAGCATCAGCCTGTATATAGGTAACCTTATCTGTTTTTATTTTTATTCGATTAAAATTAAGATCTGTAGACACAAGATTATGTATCTTTTGTGACAACAATGAAGTTTGGTACCCATCACCAGCACCTATCTCTAAACCTGATTCAATATGCTTACCACCCAAAAAATCAAACAACAGTTTTATTTCATGTGCCCTCGTCTTATGTAAATGAGTAATCCAATCAGTCTTTAGAAACATACATTTATACAGAGGCACCTTTCCAGAATAAAGGTTTTTTTAAATTATAATTTGGAATATCATCAAACGAAACAATTTTTTGTTCCCCCTCGTAAAAAGACACACTCAGATCTTCTAAATACACACTTCCAAACTTTGATTTTCGATTATAGATAGCTTGGTAGATGGTTGGTATACGCGCAACAACATAACCCATCATCTGAGCCACTACAGCATCAATATATGCAGGATTTTCACCAGCAATAAGTATTCCTAATGGTCGTGGTGTTGGCTCAAGTGGACCTTCCCCTTCTCCCGCGATAATACCATCGACAATAGTAAACACATTACCAGACGCACTCTCATTGAAATACGCAATATGATTAAGATCAAGTGTCGTACGCCAAATTGTGTCATTACCCATCCAACTTCCTGCTCCAATATTCTCAGCACCAAAAAACTTCGAACACACCCATAAATAATCGAGCGTCTTCATAAGTATTTTTCTTTTGATAACTGAAAAAGTGTTTACATGTTCCCATACATAATCATACAAATCTTCATACTTCCTCTTAAACCAACTTGAGGTTGCATAATTATCACCCCCTTCAAAATACGATCCTTTTATATGGTGAGGCAAGAACTCTTTATGTCCATTAATCCCGACGAGGTTTTTCATTGCACAGGTCACACCCGCTTTTATATGTGTTTTAAGCTTTGGTATGTTAATGATAAAATCAGCCTCAAAAACCCGTCGAGAGATCAAATACTCATGCACACCTTTCATATGGTGTTTCTGAAGCATACTTGGTTTATATTTTGTCACTCGAAATCTGTGAGCATATGACGAAATATCCTCCAAAAAACTTTGTGACCCTTGATCAACGACCACATATTCTTTATCTACAGAATCCGCGTCCGTCAGACGTGTATTTTGTATATCTTTGGTATAGGCACTTGAATTTTTAAGAGTCGTAATTCTCCAATCTTCAACAATCACCTCAATATCTGGATATGTTGTGTTAAAATTTTTAACTATTTCAACGATATTAATTTCTTTTTTCAGAGTATCAAAATCACAGTTTTGCAAAGGTGCATCAGCAATAATTATTTTCCCTTTACCGTTTAATGCAACCCCAATAAAATCCATTACATATTTAATCAATGATGGATGTGTAATCAGAGAATCAATAGAATATCCCAAAGGATTTTTATGGCGTACCCAATTTGGTTTAATTAATACCGTTTGTCCTCTGGTCACATATGTTCCAAATGGATTATCTTTTTGAAGACCAAGTCCTTCAAAGAGATTTTCTAGTGCTTTATATAGATATGTATCTTTTGCATAAGGAACATCGGGGTACATACTACCCGTCTTAACAATAGATACACTATTTTTTAGTATTTTTTTGTTCATATGTGTTCCATATTTTTCCAAGTTCCCAATCAAAAGATTCTGGTGTAAAACGCTCCATACCAGACCCTGGATAATGTGTCATTTCTCCAAAATAAATAGCATTGCCAATACTATACAGGTCAATTCGAATATAATCAAAATTTTTTGACAATGTCTCTGCAAGACGAAGCATCTCTGTTAAGTTTTGTGGGCGTTCAGCATGTCTGCCTTGTTTAAACTTCAGTGTGACCGGTAGATAATTCCAATCTTTATCATAAAGTGTACGTGAATGATCTATGAACCTATCAAAATCAACTTGAATAAATGCACATTGACCATGTATCATGTGGAATTTATA
The DNA here is from genome assembly GCA_964426735.1 of uncultured Candidatus Saccharibacteria bacterium. Lineage (GTDB taxonomy): Bacteria > Patescibacteriota > Minisyncoccia > Phycocordibacterales > DATDWN01 > UBA910. The sequence goes on along the minus strand of CAYRRP010000006.1, from coordinate 25,898 downwards.
ATCTTTAGGAATTGCACCCACCTCATCTCGCAACAGTCGCTCAACAACTACTTTTTTATTTTTTATTTTTTTATATGCCCACTCATGCTTTAATATTCCATACGGAATCGCAAGTTGTTTTTTAAAATCAACCACAATCTTTTCTCTATCAGGAATGTCCCCTTTCGCGACAATAACATGAGGACCTGAATTATGATTTGCTTTAATAATATATTCTCCATCAAGGGTATCAAACGGTATAGAATCCGGATCACCAGCATACAATAGAGGGATAAGAATCTCATGAGCCTTATCGCCCAACATCGTTTCAATATATTCCCTAACTGCATATTTATCAGCAACAATAGGTAGCACATCTCTACGGTCATATATTTTCTTCCATACGATATGCTGACTAAAGGTCTGAGGGTGTGTAAGGTTTAGCTCATATCCCATCATCATCTTGAATCTTTTCTTTTCGTGCGAATATCTTGTGGAAATCTCTTTACACATAAAAAATACCCCTCTTGTTTTATATACAAACGGAGAATTCCACAACGGTCGTAATAATGCTTTTATCGTATCCATGACGTTATATTTTTTGAGCAATACATAATAAATACGGACTTGTGTACCTTGATGTCAGACTGCCGGTTGGAACACAAAACCTCAACAACATATCAAACGGTCGTTGGACGAGCAGGAGTATTCGATATATATAATATTTCCATTTTTTGTCTGTATTAAATAAACCAATACTAAATAGACCTAAGTACCCACAATAGAGTTTTTTATACATCGTATCTGGGAATAATGCATTAAATACCTCCGTATTCATAATGGATGTATTATGTAAATCAAATGATGAACGATTAAGAAACTTCGCTATCATCGTATTGATACCCTGTAGATTTGGAATCATAATCACCACGTATCCACCAACACGAACCATATCTCTATGTAAATCGACCACATGACTCACATCATCAAAATGTTCGATAAAACCTCGCGAAAAAACTACGTCATATTGTTCACGGGACAGCTGTTGAAACTGTGCATCAAAAAAATCTCCATACATAACATGACTCGGATCTATCTGCGCTCTTTTAAAGTTTTCTTTTGTAATTTCAACGCCTTTTTCTGAGTACTCAACACCATATGGAATATACCCTAAAAGTGTATGGAGCTGTATAAGATATTTCCCTGGAGCACATCCAACCTCAATCACTTTATACCCGGTGTTATACGGTAAATACTTTTTACACAGCACTTCCCATAGCACACTATTACTATAATCTCTTGTCAGATGTTTAATTTTTTGTTTTATATAAGAAAACACAGATTGACCACGCGCATCTTTTTGTACACCACTGTTATAGATTGAATCCCAGTATGTCTTATCTGATAGTTTTTTCATATCTTATACCTTTTTATACACTTTTAACCCTTGTGACTGAGCATATTCAGCAGTACGTTCATTTACTTCTACCCCTTCAGCATCAAAACCTCTCTTTTTTGCCCAATATACAGATTGTCCATTACCACAACCCACATCAAGAAAGCGCCCCTGTGGTTTTATCTTTTGTGCATAATCTAAAACAGTTTTAAAGCGAGGATATTCTGTACGAACCGTTAAATCCTCAACTCTGTTTGATTGATATCCTGACTCACGTGAATAGAGCTGTTTTTGTAGTGTATCTGCAGAAGGAAGGGGGTATACAAATACCAACTCACATACGGCACAGCGATACAAATCATGATCATCTTTGTTCATGAAAAAATCAGAAGTGTTGTTGCATATATGGCAAGAAGGTCTCATATACATAGTATATCTTTCAATCGATTTATATGCACTTCATCTGAAAACACACTCAATACCCGCTCTCTACCTGCAGACCCAATTTTTTCTCTAAGATCTTTTGAACTCAGTAACTTTTTTATCTGTGTAGCAAACAATACACTATCGCGACGCGGTGTTGTAAAACCTGATACACCATCTTCAATGATTTCAGGAACAGCACCTACAGCCGTAGCAACAGACGGCACACCAAAAGACATTGCTTCGAGCAATACATTGGGACATCCTTCCTGATCAGAAGATAACACAAACACACCAGCCTTACGGTACTCATCTAAAACCTCTTGATGATTTTTTCTTCCTAAAAACAATACACTACCTTGTAACTGTTTATCTTTTATAAGATTTTCAAGAGATGCTTTTTGTACACCATCCCCAACAATACAGAGTGTAGTCTGTGGATACTCATGATGCACTATTTCAAATGCATCGATAAGCATACCGTAGTTCTTTTTTTGAGTCAGACTTCCTACTGCAAGGATACGGTATGGATCACCACCTTCGATTGACGAAGGAAAAGACACACCGTTATAGAGTATACGTATACTACGACCATACCACGGTTGGTACGAGAGCATAGATCGTTTAACTTCTTCTGATACTGCAATCATCACATCTACCCTCCAATTCATACACGCATCAGCACACTTATGTAAAAAAGATTTAAACTCAGTTGTATTAGCTTCACGAGTTACCAGTCTTATATGTGGTATACATAGTGCAACAAATCGAGCTACAAAAGTCGCATCATGAAGTGTTGCATACAACACATCGCTTAGTTGTACAGTAAGAAGCGTATATAACATATGATACGCTCGATAATCCAACACATGTTTTGCATGCAAAAAATGCACTTGATGAGAAGGAAGGAGTAACTCTTTCACTAATGGACTCTTTGACTCATCTCCGTAAAGAACTACGAAATGAACCTCAAACCCTTGGCGATGTAGTTCATTTGCATCATCAACAAACACACGTTCTGCACCACCAATACCAAGATTATTAATAAAAAAAGTAATTTTTTTCATCGCATATTATTTCCTGCAGTCATACACCGTGGCACCAATTGCTTTATCTGCATCAGTATATACCGGTGTACACGTATGAAGATACTTCATATACATAGTATCTTCTCCAATCCGTGGAATATTTATATACAACACATGTCCACTGAATGTGCTGAAGTATTTTTCATACTCATCACTAAACTGTGGTGCTGCATACATCCGTCGTGCATACTTCCCTGTTTCTCGTATTTCATAACCACCAATATCATTGTATACAACTACAGACTTCACCTCATCATTATTGATAATAAATGCTTTGGCATGTTTAAACAAACCATATGGACTACCATTGATACGTCCTGATAAATATTCTTCAATAAACACTCCGTTATACAATACCCCTAAAACTAACATGTGCATCAATATGATATTTCTCAACCGAGGCGTTTTGAGAGCATAGATGATCAGTAGTGCAGAGATAACCCACAGTATCCCAATAAAGAAAAAAGAAATATAAAATCCTGTTGGACCAGAACCTCCAGAAAATGGAAATAGGAAATTCCATCGAAGTGAGGTCACTGCTTGTATCCACTCAGCTTTTGGATGTTGTGGTGGTACCGTATGATACAAAAACTGAGCACAACACAATACGATTGAAAGTAGTGCGATAAACAATATATCCTTTTTGTGTACCTTTTCTTGATGCTCACTTACTACATCTCTTTGTGCACACAGAGAGCCTACAATAAAACACAATGGCACAACTAAAAAGGCAAAATACCGATCAAGTGCACCAATAGAAAAATCAAATAAAAACAAATAGAACACAAGTCCATATCCAATAAATAACCAGAATATTCTATTTTTATAAAACAACTCACGCGTAGAAAGTAATGGCGTAAGCACTAGAAATGGAGAAAGATACATGAGCGCTTTTGCAAACTGTATTGCTGTCTGAAACCATCCTCGATGTGCAAACCGAATAAATGTATCCCAATACCCCATCGACCATCCAAGTCTAAAAAACGGAAATAAAAACTGAGAAAGATACACGAGAAGTCCAAGACTCAGTAGACCTACAATACTGTATCCGAGGGACATCAGTATTTTTTTCTTATTTCTAAAATATCCTTTTTCCAAAAAGAATTCTGTTGCAAATACACCAATAGGAATAATGAAGCTGAGTTTTACAAGAAAACCAAGTGCTACTGAAATAATAAAACCAAACAGCCAAAACATCGTACTTTTTGAGACGTGATATGATGCTTGTTTAATACGAAGATAAGATACAAGTGCGGAAAGAAAAAAGAATACCATCACCGCACCGTCTACATCTACTGTCAGTGATGCGAGTAATCCATAAAAAGAAAACGTAAATAATCCAGAAATCCACAACGAACCTTTTTTTCCAAACATGAGATATCCAGCGTATGCAACAAGTAGCATATTGAACACACTAAACCCGAGCGGTATCATGCGAAAATTATCGTAACCAATCGCACCACCTCCAACACGATAGATAAGTTCAGTAAGTGGTGGATGTGGCACACTGCCTGGAGCGAATACAGCAGGGTTTGCATACAGTGGCCATTTATACTCATCCTGATGATATGGAATATCAAGACCAGGAAGACGCAGTCCTAGAAATGAAATAAGAAGTAAACCAAGAATAATCCAGTACTGATGAGTTATAAACCATTGTTTAAGTGATGTCATATTGCTCTTATGCTACCACATCTCAGTTACGCTCAAAGTATTGATTTTTATATAAAAAGTGGTACTATCCTAAGAAGGAGCTCTCTAATGGAAATACTGTTTATAAGGGTGCTTACAAGCCCCCTTGTAGTATGGATACTGAAAACCAAAGTGGTATCCTGGTTTTTGATGTTTTTTGTTCCTTTTATGGAACTGGCAGACGACCCTCCAGGAGAAGCAAGTTTTATCTACCTGATAACGTACGGAGCCTCGGAAAAGGACCTGACAAGGTTGTCTTGGTCTACAACAAAGGAGGCCGAGTTTTACCAAGATCTTCTACACGGAGTACCCGTCATCGGTTGCACTTTCAAGTACAACCCTGCAGGTGCACAAGAGTGGAAGTGGCGAAAAGAAATCATTACCCACAACTTACACTGGGCTGGTGACGCCACCAGTACAACCGACGAAAGAGAGCTTATTATGCAAAAAGCTCTTGATCTAAAGCTAGATCTTACGAAACCAGTGCTTGTAATGAGCGGTGGTGCTCAGGTTCGTCGGGTACGACTAGTACTCAGATATTTTCACCCGAACCTGGACTTCTACTTCAGGTGCAGCAACACCCTCGTGGATGATCCCAACAACCCAATGCGCGCCCAACGCCAGTGGCAGACGTGGGTTGTTGCAAATTTGGTGGGGTGCTTGTTCTACAAGCTTATCGGCGTGAAGTACTTTGCCGATAAAAACCTCGCTCAACCAACATAACAACAAGGCTCGCGTACCCACGCGAGCCTTTAACCTTTTAAAAAAATAGTTTTGCAACACCAAGTATTCCCTGCTTCCACGGCACCCGATGTGACACTCCACTTTTTCCTTCAAAATCTTTTCTGTGTTCTAGATACCATATGTAGTTTCGTACTAATGCATCTTTATTTGAATACTCCGGTTTCCACCCAAGTATACGCTCAGCTTTTTCTATTGAAACAAAGCTGTCTTTAGAAGCAGTCTCATACACCCATTTATAGAGAGGTGAAATATGTAGCAATTCAAGAAATCTTAATGTCCAAATCATTGGAGTTGCTGGAAAACCCGATATCTTTTTTCCAAAACATGCTTTATCAAGCACGGCCTGATAGTCTTCTTTCATAGTTGTAAATTCTTTTGCACCAAAATTAAATACATCATTTGCTTTAGACGCATCCACAGTTGCAGACAAATAAATTCCTGCGCAAAAATCCTCCACATCCATGAGTTGATATCTATTTTTACCATTACCAATCATCGGAAAACCATGTCCTGTTGAAGCCCAATCATAGAACAAGGCAAATACACCAAGGCGTTCTGGACCAATAAAAGACTTTGGTCGAAGGATAGGTACTACCAAACCTTTTTGTCTAAAACTGTTGCATATCTCTTCAGCAGCAATCTTTGCTTTTCCGTATTCACCTACTCCATCAAGCTTGTCTGTCTCAGAGAGAGGATGATGATCAGGAATACCGTAGACTGCCGTGGAAGAAATATGAATCATTCTTGCTACCCCATTATCGAGTGACGCTTGGCAGACATTTCTGGTTCCATCAATATCTGTGGTTCGTATATCTTCTACTGAATACAGTGGTAATGCCGCTGCGGTATGCACCACAATATCAGCACCTTTCATGCTTTCTTTTAAAAAATCAAAATTTCTAATATCACCGATTATTGAAGTGACTTTGTTTTTTTCAGGATAATCAAATGGAAGTAAGTCGTATGTAACCACTTCGTGCCCTCGACTCAACAGATACCGAGTTAAATTTATTCCTAAAAATCCTGATCCCCCAGTTATAAAATATCTCATACTCAAAATATACCACGTCTATGAAAAACAAAAAACTAAGTTATATAAAATATTACAAAAACATACACCACCCACAAGATAAATGCCCCGAGCACAACAAAGTCTTTAAACACCAGCACCTCTGGAGACTCCGCTTGATTTGGATGTGTATATATACGGTTAAGAACCCGAAACAATGCAAGCACCACAAAAAATACTGAGTATACAAGATATGAGGAAGAGTGACCTATAATTGTATATATAGTATAAGTAAGAATTGATGCTGCTGCAGATACCGCAAACATATAATCTAATGCATTTTCTGAATACTCCCTCAATACTTCTCTTCGCTCTTCACGAGCATATTCAGCCCTTCGTTTACCAATAATTATAAAAAGTGCTCCAAAAAACACGCACAACAATATCCATGGTGACAACGGCACACGAGCAACCACTCCTCCGACGATAACTCGTATTACATAAAAAGAGGCGACGAGTAAAATATCAACCACTGCAACATGTTTACACCACAGAGAATACAGTGCATTCAACGCTATGTAAGAAAATACCGGAACTGCGAGTGCAGGTAGAACATACAAACCTGTGCACATAATACAAAGTAATACGGAAAGTAATATATAGGCATGTACACGTGACATCTCACCAGAAGCAACTGGTCTGTATTTTTTTACTGGATGTAATACATCTTTTGCACTGTCACGTATATCATTGAATACATACACGAGACTTGCTGATAGTGAAAATATAATACACGCTACCGTAACCTCCATCAATTTTACACTCAACACTTCACTTGCAAAAAACAATGGTGCATACACCAATATGTTTTTTACCCACTGAAAAGGACGCATGAGTTTTAATGCGAGTTTTGTAAACCATGCCACATCATCGAGTACATAAGACAATCTAATCTTCCACGAATCCGTAGAAGAAATAATATGATCAACTTTTATAAACCGTGCAGATATTTTTTGCGCAAACAAACCATCGGTAAGATATTTGTCGCCCACCACAAGAACACCTCCTATAGGTTTCCACAACAAAGGTAAGCGCCCATATGGTTTGTGAGTCACAAGCACCGACACCTCGAGTTTTTGAGCAATACGTTCTGTCCGTTCTGTATCACCATTGGAACATACATACACATCATGAGTATGTTTAAGTGTCTGTATGTACGCAATCAACTCGAGTGGTACATGATTTGATTTATCTGGCACAAGAGTCCCGTCAATATCAAGTACGATTGTACGTTCAGGTGCATGCGTCAGTTTTGCTGTGTAAATAGTATTTCTACGGGCGTCCATATACAACCACAAGGATAATACCTCCTACCATACATACATATCCAAGTATTTGCAAGACATGCATTGTTTCCTTAAATAAGAAAAAAGCTGCTGCATTCACAATAATAAAACTCATTCCAACCATAATAGGATACGCAACTGATAACGGAACATTTTTTAATGCTAAAAAATAGAACGGTACATTAAGTACAAATAAAAAACACCCAAGAACAAACTGCCAGTTTGACATAAAGAGCGTAACCGGTGAAAGAGAAGAAATATCGAAGCCTGTACGTGAACCTAATTTCAGAAAAATATTTCCAAAAGCGTTTAATATAAAAGCACTGATTAGATATATGTATGCCATATGTTTATTTTATTTTTTTCCACACATGAGCTGTTGTGCTTGCATTGTACACTGCTTTATATCGACTCAAAAACCACTCACTTTGTACAAAACATGGCACCCACTCAGCTTCACCTGCAATAATCCAATCCGGCTGTACATCCTGAATCATTTGCGGAGGTATAACGTATTGGTTTTTAACAAGACATTCGTCTTTAATCGGATAGTATTGCAAAGTATCCTTTCGAGTAAGTCCAATAAAATCATAGATATAGGTGTCAGGTAATGTATGACTTACAATACCGATATTACTTAACCCAACCACATCACCTGGCTGTTTATGTTCTTTTACATAGAGAGCCATTTTATATAGTGTTATTTTACTACCTTCTCCACGAGGCATCATAAGCGCAGCATATCCAAACAAAGGCCCTACTAAAAGAATCATTACTCCGCCTACATACACCCACAATCGGTAATAGGTACTTGCTCTATTTAATACATATTCAAATATTTTATACACACCCAACAATGAACACAGTAGCCACAGTGGGGTAAGTTGACTTATATACCATGGATACATAACTGGATTTGAATAACTAAAACTTATGAAATACATAAACGGAATAGCAAACAACAACCAATATCTTCTCCTAAAATACCAAAATCCAACACCAGTAAAAAACAAAAATGGAAGCAGATTTAACCCAACTTGAATTGGTATATTTTCCGGATCGATTATTTTACCCCAATACAACCGACTCATCTCTGACAACTGAACTTTGAATGCTTGTGTTCGAGGTTGATATACAATATCTGCAACATGAGATTTCGTAACCATTGACTGAGGTAAAGGTGAACCAAAATATACTGTTGCAAATATAATCCACGGAAACACTACTGCAGAAAAGACTGCACTATAAGAAACTGTCTTTTTAAATCCACTTGTTACTAACCACATCAACCCCGCAAGCGCTACAATCAACAATGCATCTGGACGCGTAAGAACTGCTCCTCCAAGAAATACAGCTGATACAGCGTGTCGCCCAGAAAAACTATAGATAAGAAAAAGTAACACACAGAGTATGTACAACGGACTTTCCATCCCTGCAGATACAGTCTTTGACATATGCAGGATACATATTCCCACACCTACTAGAGAAAACCATCGAGGTAATGACAGTGCTACACTTAACCTAAAGAAATACACTACCGCTAAGGAAATAAGAAATGAGTTCAACACAGCAACAATCCATTGGGTTGAGCTGCCTGAAAATATATATTTTAGTAACGCACCAAGCAATGTAAACAAAGGTGTTGTTGAACCAAGAACCCTCTCCCCTTCATTAAACACAAAACCTTTTCCTGATGCTATATTTTCGATATACCGATAAATCGTAAACTGATCATCATTTTGAAATTTTACTGTATTAAAACAAAAAGAAGCAAAAGAAAAAACTACCGCAACAAAAAATATACCGATCTCTACTTTATATACTGCAACAAAACGTCTGACACTCTGAATTATACTCATAAATCTTTGAATTTATATTGAATAATAAGTGGTAACATTTTTACCCCAAGCTTTGCTGCTCTCCATATACTTCCTGTATACCCAGACTCACCCACCCTTTCCTTGTAAATAACAGGGATCTCAATGATCTTCTTTTCTTGATGCACCAACCAAATCATGAGCTCTGGAGAAAATGTACCGTCACCTTTTGAATAAGAAAAATATTTTTTAATTCTCTCAAGATTTTTCCTATCAATGAGTTTGAATGTACACCCTACATCAGTAAGCACAGGGCCATTATATAAAACCTCAATCACCTTTGCCCAAAGCCAGTTTGCAAAACGTACTGGAAACGGCATAAATGCTCCTGACCAAATAGCTGCACGCGATGTACGCGTACCAAACACAACTGGAAAATCATCGCTGTAGAGTAAAAATTTATGTAAATCACGTGGTTCAAACGTTCCATCAGCTTCTACCATCACCACCACATCACCATATGCTTCAGAAAGTCCTTTCATAATTGCATGTCCGTACCCTTGTGTAGTCTCTACCACCAGCCGAGCCTGTGTTTTTGAAACTTCTTCTGTTGTATTACCAAGTGCGTTATTATCCACCACCACCACTTCATCAACAAAACCTGTAGCAAAAAAATCCTCAATCACTTTCCTGATTGTCTGAGACTCATTATATGTAGGTATCACGACGCTGACTTTTTTTTGTTTATACATGTATTAACCATATCTTCTAATGTATCCATGAGCACCATCAAACTCTGTGAATGCACAACTTTTTGAGCATCATCTGCATAAATCTTTTTATCTTCATCTGTAAAGTTAAAAAGTTTTTCTATCTTTTCTACAATATCATTCTGTTCACCAGTTGTATACGAGCCGTCTGGTACAAGGTTTTTCATAGATGCATTTGAAACAAGCACTTTTGTACCACAAGCCAAAGCCTCAATCACTGTCTTATCAAAAGAGCCTGAATCAGTGAAATTAAGGAAAATATCATGATTTTGGTAGGTTTTAGGGGCACTGAGGAAATCTACCCCTTTCACAAAGGTTATGTGTGGCTCTATATGGGCCGTAGCAATGCGTTTTTTTAACCATTCGACATATTCGCTATCTCGAGGTAACCAGTCCCCTACAATAGACAGGTGGACTGGAAGACCTTTTGCGAGCAAAAAAGCAACCGTATCAATTGCTTTTTCGACATGCTTAACCGGAGCAATACGTCCAAAAATCAAAAGTGAACCTTTTTCTTTTTGAACTGATGTGTCGTTTGTAAATATTTTTGTATCAACTCCTGCCGGCATCAAAGCAGTTTTCCTGTATCGAGCTGTAAATGATTTATCTGCGGTGCAAAAAACCTGATTCGATAAAAATACAGCAATTCGTGTCCATGTATTTCCATACGGATGATTTCTCCAGAAAAATATTTTCTTACCAAATAGTTTCCAAAAAAGTCCTCCAAGGAGGATGTACTCTTGGTTCATATGTACAAATACAGCATCATATTCCTTTCTATATTTCCAGATATATGTGAAAAAAGTTGTAATATATTTCACACGTGAATTCCCTTTTTCCTTCCCCAACGAATGTACAGAGACATTTTTCGGCAGATTATGTTCACCTTCCTGCAAACAAATCACGGAGACGGATTCAAACCGCCCAGCAAATTCTTCAATCCACCGAGTAAAAAAACCGAGTGTTGTATTATGTATATCAACTGCTTGTGTAATAACTAAAAGTCTCATTGTATCTCTTTATATAATGCAACATATTCGGAAGCAATTTCTTCCCACGTATGCGTAAAATCAAATGCTTTTATTTTAGCACAGTGCGCTGTGTAATTTTCTGGATCTAATAACCACAGTACTTTTTCTTTAATATCTTCTGTGTTCTTTGGGTCAACAAACAATGCAATAGATTTGATACGCTCATATAAACCAGTTTCTTTGGTTACCACAAAAGGTTTGCCACAACGTATTGCATCTAAAATAGTATTTGGACTAATATCTCCTAATGATGGGATAATCACTGCATATGATGATTTTATTTTTTGCATAAATGCATCATGTGGAACTTTTTCCAAATCAAGATGAGCACCTTGTTCAATCACATCTGTCATACCAAATACACGCTCAAGAGTTTTTATATTCTTCCACTTAAGAGCTCTTGTTCCTCCTACAAAGTTTTTGTTTTGAGCTGGTACATAAGGAAATTTTTCTCCATAATAGTTTTCAATCACCGTATGCTTCTGATTATGTAACTTATACGGTTCCATAAAAATATCTTTTTGCCACTGTGTACTCCATACCACCACATCAACATGCGTTAAAATAAACTTTATGATATGAAATATAACTTTTTCTTTATACGAAAAAGGATGTGCATGTTTTGTATAAAAATCTTTTAGTAGTACAAGATCTCCCGTACGTTCAACGTACCCTTCCCACAGAAAATCACCTCCTGTACGTAGGATTGTTTTCTTACCGAGTATTTTTGACATCACCAATGCGGGGAGTGCTGCACTAAATGTATCGAGAATAAACACAAAATCAGCCTTCCAGACACTGTTACACAAACTTGCAAAATATATACAATGCCTAATACCTGTCGGTAAATAATTAAAACGACTAAATACTTTTACTGATACATGATACCCTTTTGATCTCCACACATTAGCTAAATTTTTTGCATACTCTGCAGGCCCTCCGAGTTCAGGAGGATAAATACCCGTAGCAATACAGACTGATAGTTTTTGCGTAACCATGAGACTACTGTTTATAGATTTTTTCTTTAAACCACTGCACCTCAGCTGTTAATCCCTCCTTTAACTGTACCTTTGGACTATACCCAAAAGTTTTTTGCATTTTTGAAATATTTGCCGATGTTTCAAGCTGATCACCAGATCGTGGAGGAAGCTCAATAAGCTTTGCTTTTTTACCAATAATTTCCTGGATAAGCTCGATACCTTCTCCCGTCGTCATAGTTGTATTATTACCAAGATTAAAAATCTCTCCTTTTGCTTTTTCAAAATTATGTAATACAAGCATGCACCCATCAATAATATCGCTTACATAGGTATAACTTCTAATATGCTTTTCTGCACCTTTGTATATCGTAAATTCTTTTTCCTCTAATACAGCTTTGATAAGCTTATGGTAGAGTTTTTCAGGCCTTTCACGTTCTCCATATACAGAAAAGAATCTCAATACAGACACAGGAAGACCCTTATCTCTACCGTACGAAAGAGCGAGTTGTTCCCCTGCAAGTTTTGTTACGCCATAATACGAAGTTGGTTTTGGAACTGTTTCTTCATCGCCCCCTGCAAATGCACCGTACACAGAAGATGTCGACGCGTGAATAAAACCTTTCAATGACGGTGTATTTCGAGCAGCCTGAAGAAGTTTTTCTGTTGCAACAATATTATTACGAACATACTCATCAAATGATGTGGACGCTGAAATTCCTGGCTGTGCGGCAAAATGAAAAATGAAATCAACACCGTGAAGTAACTCTTGTATATCATCTGTAACCAAGTCCCGTATAAACACTTTCGCTCCAGCACTTTCAACATCAGCGAGATTTATTTTTTTAATATCTGGAGAATAATACGGTGTAAGCGCATCAACACCCACCACTTCATGCCCTTCTGTACATAACCTTTCTGCCATGTGAGATCCGATTGCACCCGCAATACCTGTAATAAATATTTTCATATACGTTTATATATCAAATGTAAATAAATCTTTCTTACCTTTAAATACCAAACCTCTTGAAATAAAAAAGGTGATACATGCCACTGATCCTCCTGCGATGATTTGTCCCATGTATACATAAAAATGAAGGTAATCTACAAGTATATATAGAAAAATTGTGTTCAAAAGTAAACCAAACAATGAAGTTATCATGTATTTACCTGCCTGTATATGCATATCAGTACGAGAAAAATCTTCAAACGTCCAAAATTTGTGCAAAATCAAACTCACAAAAAATGCAATAACTGACGCAATAATCGCGGCATACAAATAATAGACACCTAATAGATAGTAAAGCCCCGAGAGTATTCCGAGGTTAATGAGTGCGCTTGTTCCTCCAGATATGAGATATCGCACAATAAGATGTTTCGTAAAGCGCTTCATATGTGTTATGTACGTACTAGTATATCACGAAGATCTTTGACATACATATCGACGTATTCATCCAGAGATGGAATGGTTCGCTCTATATCATCACGAAGTGCTGATCCGAATTCATGTCGTTTTTCATTATGCGCAATCAGTTCTATGATAGATCGTGCCAGACACGCCCTATCACCTACCGGACAAACCAATCCATTTTTGTTATGCACAATCACCTCATGAGCAATACCTACATCTGTCGTCACCACAGGGACACCGGAAAGTCCTGCCTCAATCATCGACATACCATACCCTTCATATTCAGATACAGATAAAAATAGGTCAGCGGATGCGATAAACATTGAGACATCATCGACCCATCCAACAAATCGAACATTGCCTGCAATACCGATACGTGATGCATATGCTTCCAAATGACTCCTTTGTGAACCATCCCCTGCAATCACGAGTCCACTCTTCGGGTATACATCGCACACCTTTTTAAACACTTCAAGAGCGTCCTCAATTCGTTTCTCTTTCTCTAGTCGACTTACTATCGCAATCGTAAATGTAAATGAAGGAAAAATTCCCTGTGCTGTTTTGCTCGGTAGCGGTTTAGCCACATCAACACGAATCGGTAATACACTTGGCGTATGCTTAAGATGGATACCTGCGCGCTGTATCGATGAAGCAATGCGTTGTGATACCACACGTACTCCCGATGCTTTTGGTAACAGAAATCTTCCTAACATAATACGAATTGATTGCAAAAGAGATGTCCTGAAATACGGACTCAAAAAATCAGTATGGATTTGTAAATGCAATGGAAGTCGAAACTTTGATGCAATGCGCCACCCCACCAAACCACACTCAAAAGGATCTTGGCATGTAATCACTGAGTCTCCTCGCACAAACTTCTCCCCTGTCACTATCTGCTTACCTAAACGAATCGCATCAAAAACATACAACCAACGCGAAAGAGAGTGTGTGGGATAGATTGTCACTTCATCACTCAGTTTCATTTTTGTATACCCTTGTGCGGCGTTCGTAAAAACGACCACATGAAGTGCTCCTATTTTTTTACCATACGCAACCATACGTGCAGATACCGCACTCTGCGCATCAAATAATTTTCTATCTGAACCAATCGTTAATACGTGCATAATTTATGTGTATATACGGAGTAAAAATTCTTCTGCCACTTCATCTTCTGACCGAGTATAGGTGTGTTTCGACATACGTGCCATGTACTCACTATACATCTTAGCATCCATAAGTAATTCAATCCCTGACGCAATATCCTGAGGATTTGTCGGGTCGACCCAGACAACCACATCAGAAAATCGATCTTTAATACCACAATCTTTGGTTGCAACTACCGGCACCCCGAGAGAGACTGCGTCGAGAAGCATATTGGGACTAACTTCTGAAAACGAAGGAATAACGACCATGTATGCATTACTCATACGTTGCAATAGTTCGGTGTGTGTTGATATACGGGTATCAAGTTCAACGTCAAAAAATCGCTCTTTAACAATATCAAATGCTTCTTGCAATCCTTGTTTGTTTTTCAAAAAAATATTTCGTGATGGTGAAAGTATGGTTCTATTTTTAGGAACAATATTTCTTCGTGAACGTACTGGATATGCATTTTCTACCACCGATACTTTGGACATATCAAGTGTATACGCTTTTTCATATATATGTTTTTGCCATTCTGTAGAAAAAACAATCGTATCAGCATATCGAAACATCATATCTGTCAGAGTGTATATTATGCGTTCTTTATACGTAAACCGTCTCGAAGGAGTGTAAAAATCAGAAAGAAAGATTTTTTCTTTTGTACGATTGAGGTAGGTTTCCCATAAAAAGTCGCCGCCCACCCGAACAACCACTTTCTTACGAAACAACTTACCGATGAGGACAGCAGGAAGTGCAACTGAAAATGTATCCAGCGCAACCACAGCATCTGTATATATGACCGATGGGATCAGCAATACTATATACACTATATGCCGTAAACCTGTAGGAATTTTCTGTAGCTTTTGAAAACTTACGCATCGCACATTATGACCTTTGAGAGACCAGAGACGTGAAAATATCTCTGCATATAATGCAGAGCCACCAATATGCGGAGGAAATGATGGGGTTGCAATAGTGATTCTGTATTTTTTCATAAAGGTATTGTGCTTACATGCGTATCATACTAAACACATGTTCATTCATTTGAGGTACAATCGTATCCCAACTATATCGCATATGCACTCGTTGTCGTCCGTGCATCGCAATATGATTTCTTAGATCATCACGTTCGATAAGCTCACTGATCGCTTCCGCAATACTTTTAGGATTATCTGGACACACAAACATTCCTGTTTCTCGATCATCAATAAAATCCGGAATCCCTCCCACTGGTGTCGCGACCACAGGAAGTCCGGCTGCCATTGCTTCTATAAATGAAATACCGAATCCTTCTGATCGGGAAGGTCGAACAAATATATCAGAAATACGCAGTAAGGTAGGTATATCTGTTTGATCAACAAGTCCTAAAAATACAACTCGATCTCGCACACCAAGAGTATCCGCCATACGTTTGAGCATATGGTCATCTTCACCCACTCCTGCAATCAATACCTTGATGTGCTGTGGGAGATACTGAAGTGATCGGATCACATCATCAACACCATTTTTATAACTCAATCGAGAGACAGTAACTATATAAATATCATCGTCGCGTTTACCCAACGTTCGCGCCAAAGAAATAACTTTTTCACGTGGAGGTTCTGTTGCAAACAAAGAAAGATCAACACCATTTGGAACAACAGCTACTTGTGTCGCACCTATCTCATAAGCCATATGAGCAAGAAAATGTGAAAGTGCAGTCACTACATCAGCTTTTTTAAACATCAATCGAAACAATGGATACACAAAAAATGCTTTTCTTTTTATATCAGCAAATGGAGTACCTTCTTGAAGGTTTAGATAGAACAGTATTTTTTTTATATGCAGTTTTAGAAAAAGCGCCGCGAATCCTGCATACGTCATAACCGCCCAGACCATATCGAATTGTTTCTTTGCATAGAGTTGTTTACCTTTCCAATACGCAACAAATGGAAAAAGTATTTTCGGACATCGTACTCGATATACATCAATTACACCCACTCTCTCGTATGCCAAATGAGCATCATCAAAACGTCGAGTGACCATAGTCCATTCAATATCTGACATGCGTTGTGTGATTTCTTTGACTGCAATCTCTGCCCCACCAATCAGTGGATAATACGCCATCGAATATATAAGCACCCGTTTTTTCATATTATTCGTATACTATTTCACCTCATCCATAGAAAGGAGTTTACGTAACACATCTTCAGGAACCTCTTTTACTCCTGGAATGGACGTACTTAGACTATCATATTGTTTTGTTTTTGACTGCTCGACCGTTGGTTCTTTTTGTGTTAATGCAACAGGTTTTTCTGCTGGTTCTGAGGTTTGTTTTTGTATTGGTTTTTCTATCGGCAGAGGCTTTTCATTAGTTGGTGGAACCTGAGTAGGAGGCACTCCTGGTGTTGTTTTCGCAAGAACAGCGGAGAGAGCACTCTTGAGACTTGAGATGTTTTCAGGTGTAGGAATTTTTGCTTTCTCATGATTCACCTTTTGTTCTTGTACAACTGGTTTATCGACAGAAGGCGCTTGTACTGGACGCACTGGCTCCGACTGGATCGGTGGTGTTGGAGGAAGTTTTTCAGCACTTCCTTTTTGCACCTCAAACCCTTTTTGTTTGAGTTCTTCCGCCACCTTTAAAAACGCCAATTTATTTGGGTCTTCTTTAGGTACAACCACTTCCTCTTTTATCGTATGTTCAGGTACTTCAACAAACACCGGTTTTGGCGTATCAAATCTTTTTTCAGGGAACTGAGGTTGGTCTCGTCGATCATTTTGTCGATTATCCCCTCGATACTCCCCTTGTCCATTATTATTTTGTCGAGAATCGCCGCGTCCACCACCTCCTCCATTGCCATTTCCACCAGTTCTGTTTGGTGCAGGATTTTCTGCACGTCCTTCTTCATGGAATTTTGCAATCACTTCCTCCACTTCTTTTCGAGGTCGAGCAAACTGCGCATGAGAAGCATTGATCACATCTTCTTTAAATGAAACTTCTGGTTTGCCGATTGGAAGCATTGTTGTTGCTGAAAACGGCTGTGAAGATACCCCATCAATCATAAGTTTCAGATATATCTGTGCAAAACCAAGATTGACCAAATCCTCTGCAGTAAACACTGGTGCAAATTCTTTTTCCAAAACTTCTGCATCAAATGCTCCCACACGAAAGGTGATCATGGTACCCACGTTTCCAAACACCGCATCTCTCACCTCTTCTTCCATTTGCTCGATATACTGGTGTGCAATCGTCAGACTCAGTTTGTATTTTCGGGCTTCAGACAAAATATCTGCAAACGATTTGTTTGCAAACGATTGAAACTCATCTACATAGAGATAAAAGTTTGGGAGCTTATTGAGCTCTGCTTCGCTCGCATCCGCACGCGACATCGCTGCAAGATAGATCTTGGTGATAAGCATTGAACCAATGAGGTTTGCATTCCCCTCACCCACTCGTCCTTTTGAGAGGTTGACGATAAAAATCTTTTTCTCGTCCATTATTTTTCGCACATCGAAAGAAGATTGTGGTTGCCCGAGGAGGTTTCGCACCAGTGGGTTTGAAGTAAACTGTCCCACCTTGTTTTGGATTGCGGGAATCGCTTCAGCGATAAATTTCTCAGTCCACTTTCCAAACTCATCAACCCAAAAAGCTTTGACCGATGTATCTTTTACATTTTCTACTACCTTTTTTCGGTACTCTTTATCAGAAAGCATGCGGTTTACACCAAGGAGTGTCGAGCCTGGATACTCAAGGAGTGCAAGAAGTGTGTTTTGCAAAATATACGCCATACGCGCAGACCATGCATCCACCCAGATTTTTTCAAAGGTCGACATCAGACCGTTTACCACCAAGTGGCGTTTGTCTGCACCGATATCTTCCATCACATTGAAAGACACTGGATACTCCATATCAAACGGTGCAAAATAGAGCACATCTTTTACTCGATGTTCTGGTACATAGTCGAGCAGTTTCTCCGCCATTGAGCCGTGTGGGTCGATGACCGCCACACCTTCTCCATTTTGAATATCCTGAATCGCCATGTTTTCAAGCAAGGTCGACTTACCCATACCGGTTTTACCGATCACATACATATGTCGAAGGCGATCTTTTGCCTTGATGCCAAATTTTATTTTTTTACCTCGAGCGTCAGTTTCGCCGAAATAGGTTATTTTTTGAGGATCCATTATAGAAACATTATACAACAAGAGTCTCCTTTGTTTAAAGGTATAAGTAGGTAAAACCCCCGCTTACGCGGGGGTTTTGAGCAAAGCTTCAAGAGTCTTGAACTCTTGCGTAAAGCGGAACTCCTCTCTTTCATGATCCATGTTAAGCAAGATCAATTTTGCATTCTCCCATGTCGACTCCTTGTCATGCGGCACAGGTATGACGGCGGTGGCATCGTTATATAGTCCTTGAGATACCACCCTGCCAACAAATAAAAGATGAGTCTCGCCACTAAACGTAACGCGAAACATAACCTCAAACCATGTAGGACCCGTATCTTGATTCGTGACGGAAATACGGATTCCTGCTGGCCGATGCGAGAGACCTTTACGCAGCACACTCGCACTGAGCCGTGTCGTAATTTCAAAAACTAAATCTGAACCCATTTTAGAGTAGAGTTCCTCCTGTTGATTAAACTACACTAATTTTTAACCAAGTCAAGAGCTACTCCTTATTCAACGCCGAACTAGTATACTTGTTTGACGGTGACCACAACATCCACGAAGTCAGCTCCACATCATAGGTGGCTTGTATCTGATCTCTCACCTCTTTCGGGCCATAAGTACCTCCGTAGCTAAAATCCTGTAACCACGGACGAAGCTTTGTGCGTGGATATGCAGGCTTCTTGTAGAGCTGAGGTGATGTAGAAGCGATAGGCTCTGCACCGATAAATGCAAACCGTGTCGTGGTCGCCTCTGTTCTTTTCACCGCTTCTCCCATTGAGTGTGCAATCACCCCGTACACATTTTTATTCGGATCAGGATATCCATTGAAATTTTTTGCAAAATGAGATGGATACACCATAGGTGCAATATAATCAAAGTATGGCAATGCGCGCTCAAGTATCTGCCCTATCCCCATATCGTCGTACGCCACTGTCGTCATACCAAAAAGATCTGCAGAAGTAACCACTCCGAGAGGACTAACTTTTTCGTGTAAGTATTTGAAAAATGTCTCAAGCGCTTCTTGCTTATTTGGATTTATAAACACCGTATCAGACATATTTCCATCCGATGGATACCTGATGTAATCATAATTCAATTCATCAAAACCGATTTCATACGACTCTTTGGAAAGTTGTACGACTACATCCCAGTAGTCTCTACTTGAAACATCGATAAAGGAAAGTCCTTTACGGTCTTTCCAAACACCACCTTGCTTACTTTGCACGGCTTGCTCGGGGTGTGCTTTTGTATAAAACGGATCCTGGAAAACTGTAATGCGTCCGATGACATAAATATTTTTCTCGTGAAGAGTTGCGATAAACTCTCTCATATCAGAAGCTCCACAACCTTTCATCGAAGCAGGTGCGAGCAGTGGACTTTGTGTCTTAAACCCAATCGTCCCCGAAAAATCCTTGATGTCAATCATGATTGAATTGAGCTCTGTAGTATCCACCAAATCAACCAGTTTTTTTCGAAAACTCGGAGTCCCCACTACACACTGAGTCATATAAATCGCTTTAACTGCTTCAGGTGTTTGTATATGTGTCACCTCAGGAAGGTTTTGCTTAGGAGACGTATCGCTCTCTTTCGTAAGACTTGCACTCACTCGAGCTTCATTTACATAAGTGTCAGGAAATATACTCGGAAACATAAAAAATACTGCGCATACAAACAGCGCAACAATCGTAAGGACAATACCGAGCGCATGCGTGCGTACAGTCTTCATTGTTCAATATCAGTTTCTACAGATTTTGGTACAGAAGATTCTGAAATTGTTTTTTCTTTTTTCTGTGATACAGAAGGTTGTGTAATAATACTCTCTCGAAACACTGGCGTAATGGTTTCTTTTCGTCGAATCACTCGTTTTGGCATTTTTTTAGGTAAGGTAATGTTCACAGAAAAGTTCACCAAAATAGCTCCTGAGATAATGGTTATAAATGTTTTCCACGTAGAAGGAAAACCAAGAAATGGAATAAGGATAATGAGGATGCCGAGGATTAATGTGCGTCTGTTGGTAATCATAATGGTATTATACCGTTAAAAGCTCAAAACAAAAAAGTGAATACCTAAGCGTATAACAAATTTTAGACAAAGAAAAGACCCCGATTGCTCGAGGTCTTAAATGTACTTCTGCTGCTCAATCTTCTTGCAATCGAGTCAGGGTTGTTGGCTACGCATGAGCGGTGCCGTTGGTGCCGTTCTGCGCCGACGGAAGCTGATCACGGAGCTCAGCTAACCCCGAGAAAGTCTTGCCGTCGTGAGACGTCAACTTCTGCGGATTCGGCTTCTGGCTGTTCCGCAACTTCTTTGCCGCCTCGAACGCCTGACGTTTAGGGCTCAGACCCTTCTTCTCCTTTTTCTCCTCCTTCTTCGAATCCGTCAAAGAAAGAGCCGGTAACGCCGTGATACGACCAACTTCTTCTTTCCGCCGTCGCGCCTCGAGAACTTCCTTAGAAGGACGCTCCCACAACTTCACGAACTGGAAATCCCCTTGCGGAGCATCCATGAACTCGCTTTGCTTCGGTTTGAACACACCTGTTGGCTCCACATAATGGAGCAACTGATCGTACAACCAGCTCGGCAAGTCAAAGTTGTTCAATATGTACGTCGCCAACTGCTTGAGCGCTTCACGCTCTTTAGCAGCTCCCTCCGCATCACCCCCATCGCTTTTGATTTGAGCAATGGCTTCGGTCGCGCCGAGAGCGCCCACAACATAATGAATAACCTCAAACTCAGACAATTCTTCTTCCGGTGTCATGACGTCCAAGAAGAGATCCTGAATCATCTGACCGAAGTTGACGTCCTTTGTTTTTTTGACATACCAAAAAACGTCAATGTTCGAGAACCAAAAAGGGTTTCGTTGCACCGCTTCCCGGACCGCTTTCATGGCCCGCTCCCCGAAGAGAGCGTGTGCCACGATACGCCAGACGAGAGCAGTAAACACCTGCCACGACAGCTTCGCCGTCGCCGGCATAGTTTCGATTTCGTTCAGCTGCCGAGCGTACTCGGCGGCAACCCGTTTTTCGTTTTCTTCCTGACGCTCCTGTTTGAGACGCTCCAGACGGGCAGTCTTCTGCGCATCGGTTTCGACGGCAACGGTTGCGGCATTATTGAGTAGAGCCAACTTTTGGGCGAAGCTCATGATAGTCTCCTTAGTGGTACTGTATAAGTACCATGGTTTTAATGTACTGCTAGATTAAACAATATCACACACTATATATTTTTGTCAAGTACTTTTTATACATCAAAAAACAACCCTTTACAAGGCTGTTTTTTGCTTACCTACCACCTCCTCCAGGAAGGTGCCCTTCCTTTCGCCTAGTTTTTCTGACAACGGAGGAAGGTGCCCTTCTTTTTTTTAAAAGTGTGTTGTAATTTTTAGATTTTTTCTACAAGTACAGTATTTGCTTCCCCTTTCATATCCATTGCACCAAGGATCGTTACCACATCCCCTTTCTGTACCATTTTCATTTTAGCAATTTCTGACTTCGCAGCTTTTACGGCTTCTGCAAAAGTTTTTGCTTTCTTCACCAACACAGGAGTCACACCCCATGAGAGGTTGAGTTTGTTGAATGTTCGCTCATTTGAAGTCACAGCGTACACAGGCATTGATGCTTTGAATCGAGCAACCATCCATGTAGTTTTCACATCATCAGAGATCACCACAAGTGCTTCACTTGCTATATCTTCTGCTGTGTTTACTGCTGCGGCTGAAAGCGCATCCGCAGAAGAAAGTGTTCCTTCTGGAGTTTCTGAAATTGCAAAACCTGTCTCATATTCATTTTCAATTTCTTCTGCTACTGTTGACATAACTGTCACTGCATCCACTGGGAAATCACCAAGTGTTGTTTCCTCAGAAAGCATCACTGCATCTGTACCATCGATAATCGCATTTGCAACATCTGACACTTCAGCTCGAGTCGCAACCGGTGACTTGATCATTGACTCCATCATCTGAGTCGCAGTAATGATTGGCTTGCCAAGTGCATTACACTTTTCAATCATCATCTTCTGGTATCCAGGAACCTTTGCGTATGGCACTTCGATCGCCAAGTCTCCTCGTGCAATCATGATACCGTCAACAAGGTCGATAATCTCATCGATATTTGCTATCGCTTGTGGTGTCTCGATTTTTGCGATAATACCAGCATCACATTTTCGTTTTGCCAAGATTTCTCGAAGCTCAGTAATATCAGATGGTCGTCGTACAAAAGAAAGTGCAACAAAGTCAACTTTGTTTTTGATACCAAACTCAAGATCAGCAAGATCTTTGTCGGTCAGTGCTTTAATAGAAAGATCAGAGTCTGGCAAGTTTACCCCTCGTTTACCTTTTATATCTCCACCAACAAGAACTTTACAAATCACATCGTTTCCTTTTACATCAGTGACCTGAAGTTTTTTCTTTCCATCATGAAGGAAAATAATATGACCCTTCTCTACTTCTTTTGGAAGAAGTGGATAGTTGATCGATACGCGAGTTTCATCACCTTCGATTTTATCTGTAGTGAGTGTAAATGTCTGCCCTACTTTAAGCATGACAGATTCTGTTTTAAACATACCGATTCGGATTTTTGGTCCTCCGAGATCTTGAAGAATCGCTGCAGGAATCCCTGTTTTCTTCATCGCCTTTCGGAGATTATCCACTCGTCCCTGATGTTCTTTGAAATCACCATGAGAAAAGTTGAGTCGCATTACATTCAACCCTGCTTTAAGGAGAGCTGTGAGCTGTGCTTCACTTTCTGTTGCTGGACCTATGGTTGCTACTATTTTTGTTTTTTTCATTCTGAAATATTTATAATTAATGAATAATACCCGACTTGTGACTCTAATCCACAAGAGGCTATTCTAACTGAAAATCAAGAAAAATGCGAGTTTTTGGTGCGAAAAAGGGCGCCGAAGCGCCCCTTTTGGGAAAAGTTACTTTGCCACCGGCATGGTGATAAGCACCATCATACCGCTAAACACAGCACCACCGATTAAACCAAACAAAGCTTTCATTCCGAAGGACATACTAACTAGTATAAAACCATACTTACCGCAATAAATCAACTACACCTGTGGAGCCTGTGCCGGAGTCTCTACTGTCTCCCCAACTGGAGTTTGCAACTTTCGATACACCGATGAAAGCATCAGTGTAGAGATTGGAGTAAGTAGGATAAAACCAAGACCCATCAATGGAATTACTGAAATAATTCCTAATACAACAAAACAGAGTGTGAGGCGGAAAAAGCTCCAAAAATATCCTTTTGTAAGCGCGAGACTTTTTTTAATAGCTCCGATTGCTTTCTCATTCTGATCAAGGATGATGTACTGAGTCAGACTTGCTCGGAGTGCAAAAATGAGACCTGGGATAACAAACAAAACAAATCCAACGATTGAACCGATTCCTACAAGGATAGAACCTACTATCAATGAGAATACCGCAGACCATGAAAGGTGTGATGTTTCTTCAGTGATTGGTTTTCCTGAGGTTACTGCCAGTGATGCTTTCATAAGAACGATTGTTCCATACCAGTATGCCACCATACTGATCAGCGCAAGTACTACATCTACAAGTCTTCCTGATTTATCCTCAGAAAGCATGTCAGCAACAACTGCAATTAACCCAAAAATTAATACTGTTTTTAGGTAAAACTTTTTATTCGCAAGAAATAATTTCCACGAATCTTTTAATACTTGTATTACATTGAATGTCTTTTTCATATGTATATAATCGTACACGTACATCCCCTTAAAAACAAGAACATATACAAACAAAAAGGCGCCGTACTAAGACAGCGCCCGTCCAACTCCCCTTTTTTAAATTAACGTCCATCTCGACGGGTCCCACGATCCGCCGAAAAAAGCTGTCACTGTATCGCCACACAACCACCACGTGGCAGCCAAAAATGCGATAATAACGATGAGCTCCCAACCAACCCACGACGGGAGCGTACTTCTCTTTCTAGAGAAGTAGTCGAACACAAATGGCTCAAGCATCACTGCGCCTCCTCTTTTATATAACCACATCTGTGGAATAAAGCAAGGTATATGATTTTCTTGTAAAAAGGCAATTTTTCTGATATATTTTTCTGGTTACGGTTATCAAAAAATTCTACATAATGTGCGCGTATAGCTCAGCTGGCTAGAGCAATCGACTGATACTCGGTAGGTCCCAGGTTCGAATCCTGGTACGCGCACAGTGTGTAGAATTTTTATATAGAAAAGGCCGGCGTCCACAAGGAACGCCGGTCAAGAAAGGTAAAACAAAGAAACTATCTCCTTACCTCAGAGTGCTGGCCACGATCACCAGGAGTCCAATCTGACCCGGCGCTGGTAGCGGACATCTTAAGACGCCGGATTGCTTCTTTCATCTCTCTCTTGCGAGAGAGGAGAGTCAACAATCCCGCTGAAACAAAACACGCTACGCTGACAATTACCAGACCAGCGTTGAAAACCGCATCCGTCGGATCTTTCGATCCGAGAAACATGGAGGTGGCGAAAATAGCAAACACTACCCCCGCCAGAAGGAAAAAAGAACTAGGTTTCATAGGTAAATTATACTATATATATATTACATGTCAATATCACCTCTTTGTACAGAAAAAACACCCCTTTCGGGGTGCTTTTCTGAAACTTACTATTCTTTGTTTTGTTCCGTTCTACCGGATCTTTCTCCGGTGCCAAACTTTTTAAGGACATGAAGTTATAGTCCATTGTGCATCCAATTGGAATGCGCAATATCGACACCATAAATGAGTATCAAAGATACATCATGGTTTCAAAATTGAATTAATCCACGAGCAGCTTCCGCTACCCGTGCCTTGTTACGACTTACTCCCTGTCAATGAGCTTACCTTAGTACCTCGCAAAGAGATCCTTTGGGTATTCCCATCTCCCTTGAGTTGACGGGCGGTGAGTACAAGACTTGAGAACGTATTCAC
>CAYRRP010000005.1:0-56572 GCA_964426735.1 uncultured Candidatus Saccharibacteria bacterium | reverse complement strand
AATCGCTGATGCGATTGATCGATTGATTGTGTTGACGACGGGGGCGACGGGGTTTCGCCAATATGTCACTCGATATCCAACATCGGCAGGTGATCCTTTTGATCATATATGGGGTGTTGACGACAAACAACAAGATCAAGCCTCAGCAAATGGTGCTGCATATATATCATCAGGTACAGTGGCAGTATCAGGAACTGCTGTAACGGGAACAAATACATTTTTTGTTGCAGGAATGGTGGGTTTTCGAATAGGTTTCGGATCAACTGATCCTACCGCTATCTCTACGTGGTATACCATTTCTGCATTCACTTCGATTACGTCAATTACTCTTTCTTCAAGTGCAGGAACTATTGGTGCAGGCTCAGCATACGTTATTGATTGGAATAGCACCACTGTTCCACACTTCAACACTTCTTCACAAGTTTGTTCTTTATGGAGTGAAAATGGTATTGCTCATATTATCAAACATGGTACCACTGCAGCACTCTGTCAGATGTATGCACTACCATTTGGCGCCCACGCATCATATGCAGATATAACAAATCAACGAGTTATTACACCAGCATTGTACACACCAGGTTGTACACGATTTGTAAGTGTAAACATGATACATGATGACCGGTTAGGAAGTGGTGAATTTTCAACCAATACAGAACCAATATATACATACTTTAGAACCAAAGGTATCGATGCAAACATTGGCGAATGGACACTGCTTGAAAAGGACGGTGATCTTTCTAGTCTGATTGGTGCACCCCGTATTCAGTTTATGTTTGAATTTGGAACAATTGGTTCATTTTGTATTCCAGGTAAACTCATGAGTATTACTGTGTTATATGATGATACAGGAGCAACCACAGATTCCCATTATCAACCGTCAGTTGCTCATTCAAGTGCATCAAACAAACGCTTTGCATGGAGATTTGCAACTGCCTTTGGAGGTACTGTACCAACACTTCGAATACGCCTCTACAACACCCTCACCGGCGACATACTTGTTGACGACTATACAACAAATGCAACTGGTACGTGGGAAAAATCAACAGATGGCACATCGTGGGGCTCATACAACACAACAGATAAAGCAAATGAGACGACTTATATCCGCTACACACCTGCATCATTAGGTGATACTATAAAAGTAAGAGCAGTATTAACACAATAAGAATTATGATTTATCTCACAAAAGGCCAACCTTTATATGACAACACATCGATGGTTGTATATGATCAAACAGGGTACTATGAAGATGGCGCTTCAGTAATCTGTGCTGCATCATATGCTCCAGAAGACCCCGTATGCCGTTATGAAGCAAAATTTATTGCATACGGCAATATGGTATACACTGTATCTGAACCAGAAAAACTGATGGCTGAAATACTTGCAATTGATCCAAAAAGTCTTTTTGGTAAAACAAATCAAGATGTTGCAGTGGATACTGTAGTTGAACATATACAAACCGTCACACCTGATACAGGAACTACACCTTCTACACCACAAATACAACCAGAACAGAGCACATCTACACCACTTTCAACACCCGCTGAAGTAGAGTCGGCACTTACTGCATCAAGTACACCTTCTGTACCTGATATATCAAGTGATCCAACTCTTTCAACAACAACACCTTCTCTGATCGAAGAGGCAGTGTCGATAGTTGAACCTATTGAACAAACTCCTCCTCTATCACCAATTGTTGAAAATATAAGCACCACAACACCACCATTAACAGAAATAACATTCTAATATATGGCTATTACAGATATCCTTGCTCCTTCAGGAGATTCAGAAGATTTCATTGTTGAAATACCTGCTGGAAACGGTAGTTATGTACCCAATGATGCACTTATTGAAACAGATGGCTCTTTTTTGTGTGTAGAAATTCCCGAAGTAGTTGATGGTGGAGGTGGAGGTAATATCTTTATTATGTCAGAATAGCACGAGAATTCCTTGAAACCTTTCGTTAAACATTTAGAAACATTTCTTCCGTATTTAGAAGACCTTCGCCAACGAATATACTGGTCGACGATTATATTTTGTATTGTGTTTGTGGGAGGGTTTTTTTCTTCTGCCTTCATACTCAAACACTTCATCTCTTTTTTTAATATTAAAGGTGTACTGATTGCAACCACATCACCATTCCAATTTGCAGATCTCGCTGTTGATATTGGTTTCTTTTTCGCAATTATTATTACCCTTCCATTAGTCATATTCCACCTCTATTCATTTCTCAAACCAGCTCTCACCCACACGGAGAAAGTATGGTTTAGTCTCTCCATTCCTCTCAGCCTCCTTCTGTTTATATGTGGCTTTATATATGGATTTTTTATCCTTTATTACTCATTTGAACTCCTTGCAAAACTCAATGAAGGTTTAGGTATCAAAAATATCTGGGATATCGGGACATTCTTATCGCAGATATGTATCACTTCATCACTACTTGGGATTGTATTCCAATTCCCTCTCATTCTTTCATTAGGTATCAAACTCGAACTTATTACTGCTTCATTTTTAAAACAAAAAAGACGTATTGCTCTCTTTATCATATTCGTTATTGTATCTTTACTTCCACCTACAGATGGACTATCATTAATAGCAATGGCGTTGCCGTTAATTATACTTTACGAAGCAACCATTTTAATTAACACTAATAATAAAAACCATGTTTGGATTAGGAACTAGAGAGCTTATTATCATCGCGGCACTTGCAGTACTTCTCTTTGGATCAAAAAAGATTCCAGAATTATCACGAAGTATTGTAGAAGCAATCAAACATATGCGAGGAGCATTTAAAGATGTTGATGCAACTCAACCAACCAATGTAACTGATATCAAAAAGAAATAATTCAAAAAAACTCGCTCACGCGAGTTTTTTGTTATCTACAACGCACTCTCACAGAAACGCTCCACTTCATTTGATAGTATGTGTTCAGGAATTGCTTCAACAACAAAACGATAACTCTTCTCATCGACAGGTTTTTTATTGAGTGTACTTACTTGCAAGAAATACTCTCCGGGCCACAGCTGAGTATTTACACTCCACACAATACTTCGTACTGCATCACCCTGAAAATCTTCTGCAAGTCCACTGACACGTCCACTCACCATCTGACGTGTCCCTGCATCAAATACAGCCAAGGTCATGTGACTAATACTACTTGATGCGATCCATTTGATTGGATACCTACACCCTTGATACAACACTGCTTTTCTTGTAGGAGTAATAAATAAAAAGTTGTCAGGACCAGTGTATTCTGCTGGTGTGGTGGTAGCCATCAAATCGGTGGACGATGCAACTTCAGTGGTTTGTATCACCGAGGCAGTATGTTGTGAGGCAACAAACGAATTATCTAACGATGTAAACACTCGATTCAACTCTCCGAGTGCCCACGCTCTGAAAAAGAAAGTACCTCCAGTCAGCACACAAATCATTACCACAATACGGAGTATATGTTTCATAATAGTACATAGTATAGTACAAAAAATATTTTTTCACTACACAACCATCGATTGTTTACTGAAGAATTTTTTTAATATATGGATAGATTTTATCTACAATCTTCAGATATCCTGCATCATTTGGATGTACACCATCTGACATATATCGCATATCTGCTACCAACCCATCAAGCACATTGGGTACATACACCGTACCATGTCGCTCTGCAATATCTTCAAACATATCCTCATACGGATCACCCAAAATACCACCTTGCACACCGAGAAGTACAACCACAGCTCCCATGCGCTGTATTTCAATAACAATGCGCTCTATATTTTCTGCAGTCTCCTTTTGAGGAACTTTTTTTAAATAATCATTACCTCCCAATAGTACAAAAACAATTTTTGGATTGTATGGAGCAATACGATCAATACGTGCAAGCCCTTGAGCTGTTGTATTACCTGATACACCAAGATTAACGATAGGTTTTCCAATTTTTTTTGATAATTGTGACACCAAATCATTTCCTGAAGTCGCTCCAACCCCTTCGATTAAACTATCTCCAAATGCAACAAGACGAGTACCCGATGATGGATAGTTGGTAATCTGTGTATCTGGTTTAAAAAAGAGAAAACCTAAAATCACCACCACGATCCCAAGACTCAAAAATATTTTTTGATTCATCAACATAGTATAGCAAGGAAATTAAATTCTTTTGATATATATGATGTGCTGATATACATAGCCAAATTTCTATTCGAATCACTTTAGGAATTTACAGTATAGAAAGTTAAAAAAACCGGCACCCTTACAGGTGCCGGACACACACGTGTGTGTTCATAATGAGTCCGCGATGCTCCTCTGGGAGCATGACTAACTACTCGAAAATTGACTGACATTATAATAGCATACACTAGTTATAGTGTCAAGTGTTTACGTGGTACTCTACTAGAACCACAAGCCTCCAATTCATAAACCCAAGTGAAAAAAATTCTTCTGTTGTACACTCCCCAATCTTAATCTCCCCTTTTGAAGCGAGATACCCGCGTTGCCGATCTTTCTCCATTTGTGCCACTACATCAGACAGATCTTCCACCACCACCCGGTGATACCGTATCATACAATCTCCTCCTACAACCTATCATTACATGTATACCTTTTTTGTCAAAATATACATAAAAGACACCCTTGCGGGTGCTTTTTATTGTGACCCTGGAGCCAGAAAAGTGGAACCAGATTTGTGAAGAAATAGAGGTATTATATGAGATTTCGAAGTCATTGAAGGAGCCGGAGCGGCCAGATTTGTAATGGTTCGACTTTGGGATGTGGGAGGTTCGAAGATGGTTCTCATCGAACCTGCCTACAGCATGCAAGCGACTGCAGCAAACCCACGTCCACTAAAGGGATGCTTGACTGTGCTAGACTCCCATTCGTTAAAGCAGTCAGACCGAAACGGGAGGCAGTATGTACTATTCTAAAACTTTACTTGTCCCTGGCGCTGGACGGTATGAATACGATGACAGGTTTGCGCAACGAGATTTCAACTTCCTTCATCTTATAGACCCCAGAAACGTTCCTCTCATGAAGTACATGGAGAAAACCGACTTCACTGCAGAACTTCTGAAATCAGCGATCGACGAGACGCCTGTCAATGCCCCTCTCAGTGGTGAAAAAGGCTTCGCGGATTTTGCGGCCGCTGTGGTTACGCAGCTAGCCTATCGCTCTTACATCGACAAGAAGCGCCTATTGCGAGATGTCACCGAGTATATCCATCAAATATTGATTCAGGATGGTTACTTATTATGTGCGCAGCCTCAAGACGAATTGCGAGAGTCACTTCAAGAGCCTGGAATTGAAATCGTCGTCGCTGGCGCACAAACGATCGCTGTCTGGAAGGATCGTGTAGATGCCGCCGTGCGACTTCTCAGGGATTTGCAATTTCCTTCTGGAGACATCAATATCACCTTTACTGGACGCTGTCCTGAGGGCGGAGGCAGGATTCTGAATGAGGCTGGTGATATGGCTCTGTATTTCCTCGCAGAAATGGAGAGGCTTAAGCTACCAGAGCGGATCAAAGTGCACCGAGAGAATGAGGCTCATAATACCAAAGAAAATCTGATTCATTCCCTGAGCAGGAAAGACCGTCCGACACCTAAGTCGCACTACTTTTTTGTGAGCTCTCATTTCCACTTACCTCGTCTAGCAAAAGAAGCGCACGCAGTTTTGTCACAGACTTCTGATGCTGCACGCCAGATTACATTAGTGAGCCAACAACCCCATATGAATGAGCCTGAGCCATCTTCCACTGAAGCGACATATATGAAGAGTGCGATGTTTGAATTCTTTTCACGTTTGCTCGAGAAGAAGATACCAAAAATGGATGCGCGTCCGGGTCATGGATGACTGTGAATAAAAAGCTACGCCTCGCGGCGCAGCTTTTTTGACCTGTTCATTCGAAAGCCGGGAAGTCTACCGTAACCTCAGTAGCCTCCACAACCATACGAAAATGCTCTCGCGACATTTTCGCCTGCATGCAGTTTACACCCGCCAGCCTTGCGCCATGAAATTCAGCGCCCGTAAGGTTGGCACCGCTCAGATTGACACAGGTGAGGACGACGCAACTGAACGATACGTTTGACAGGTCGCAGTTGCTGAGATCAGCTCCTGCGATTGAGATAGACCCATGACCTCCTTCATTTACATACGCGTTCCATGCGGCTACGTTTCCTCTGCGTAGAATCTCTATGAGTTCTTCTTTAGACAGGTCTCGCGACCGTTGTTGTACAGCACTTGTCATATCCTTAAATGACCTCCGGGTTTACATTACCGGAACGAAACGATTCGTCAACTTGACAACACATTGAACATATGTCACCCACGGGTAACGTTAATAAAGATTCAGTCCCTCCATCAATTGGGCGACAGTGGAATACCAGACACAAAACCAGGGCTAAATAGAGCCCTGGTTTTGGTGCGACTTTGACAATCTTGTGACCTTACGGGGAATCGAACCCCGATTACAGCCTTGAAAAGGCCGTGTCCTAACCGTTAGACGATAAGGCCAAGTGGCAAAAATATAACACTTTTTTAGCAAAATTGCAAAAGTATTACACGAACTTGTTGATTGCGAAAGAGACCTTAAATTGCTACATTATACTGGTATTCTGCGCGATTAGCTCACTTGGTAGAGCGACTCATTGACGTTGAGTAGGCAGCAAGTTCGAATCTTGCATCGCGCACCCTATATAAAAAATGATATACTTAATCCATGGAACAATTTGAACCCATAAAGACACTCACTCGCAACGATATTGTTGATATATTAAAAAAGAAAGACACTATCGACTCTCTCACTCAGGAAAAAATAGACGAGTATGCAAACACTACTGGTTTAAAAGGCGCAGAACTCGCATTTCATGTGCTAGATATATATATTGAATCAAGACACACTACTGAAGCTGTGCACCTACTTAAAACGATTGAAATAGAGCATCCAGAACTTACACAACGAATCAAAGAAATGCGATATGGTATAGTAGACAGTCTTCTATAATTCACATTGAGATCATGAGACTCCACAGTAAAGGTTTTACATTAATTGAGCTCCTTGTTGTGATCGCAATCATCGGTCTGTTGTCTGCAGTTGTACTCGGAAGTCTCAATGCTGCCCGAGCAAAGTCACGTGATGCACGAAGAATGCGTGATATGAAAGAAATCCAGACAGCTCTCAATCTCTACTACCAAGACAATGGAGCATACCCTCTTGCTGCCGGAGGTACATGGAATGGATACATGACCACAGGATGTGGTGTAGCAGGCTCACTTTCTGGTGCAGGAGGATATATTCCATCTCTTGCGCCTACCTACATAAAAGAACTTCCTCGAGATCCTGGTGGAGTCACTGGTGGATGTTCTGGGTATTTATATTATTCAAATGGAGTTGATTATAAACTCCTTGATCACGCTACAGGCCCTGAAAGTTTCCCCAATTCTTCAAGTGGTTTTTATGATCCCGTACGTCCAGGTTGGTCATGGGCACTCTGTAGCTCACCGACAGCCTGTGCATCATGGTAACGCAGTGCAAAATCAAACCAACCTTTTCTCTACTTTTCTTCTACATAAATAATTTGAGATTTCTCACTATAATTGTTTGCTCCATCATACACACGGAGTGTTACTGTTTGGTTGCCTTTTTCTAAAAATGGAACAAATAGATTTGATCCTATAGGAAGAAATAGTTTATTACCAAGATCGACATAATAATTACGCTGTATACCACTTCCTATATCTTTCGCTTCAAAAGAAAACCGAACCACATCACCCACAAAAACCTTGTCAGCACTGAGTCGTAATGACGAAATTGTTGGTGGTGTCACGTCAGATTGTATACGATAGTGTGCAACCGGACCACCAGATGCATCCTGAAGATGAAAATAGAAAATACCATCTCCTGGTATAGGAAGTGTAATCTCTGAATCTTGTGTTGTGTATTTTTTTGAAGGAATAGTATCTGGCATTGTATTAAACTCATATTTGTAGACAGCACCAGGAGTACCTTTCCATACAAACCGTGCAGTATCACTGTTGTACCAACGACTTCGATTTGCATGTGTTGGAGAAAATACAACAAATGATCGTGCTGTTGTAGACCCTATATATGGTGAAAAGAAATCAGCGTGATAACTACCAGACTGCGCCATACGCAATACATTTGTTCCAAGACCATCACTTGCCAACACTTGTGTTTCATTCAAATCAAATGAGAGGGTGAATGTACCGTTTGTCCGTGGAGATGCCACAACATCTGCAATATACAATGTCCCTCTTTCTCCACCAGGAGTAAATACTACGCACGACATATTTGCTTTGCCGTTTACAGTATCGATTTTATTTTCTATCACATACGCACAACTCGAACTTGCAGTATCAAGAAGCTTTACATCAACTAAAGAAGGATCAAATATAAGTCCAATATCTACAGCATTCACCGCTTCATCTCCTGTATCTACAATAATAGAAAAACGTTGCTCAAATCCAATATCAAATACACCTGCCTCAGGCTGAAGATGGATTGTAGAGTTATAGAGAAGATATGGAATACGTTCCAATGGAGTAAATCCTGTTTTATGTATACCAAACGTCACCAATGAGAGTGTGACAATCGGAATACTTGCGATAATAAATAACACATAATACCGCCATCCACGTTCTTCACCTCGCGTCCTATAATGATACCGTAATGCAATGATTCCAAATATAATAAATATACTAAGCGTTGTTACACCATTCATTACATTAGATAAATCGACTCGAGGTATAAACAACAGCGCACCTCCTGGATAGGTGTTCTCGAGTCCTGGAAATACGATATTCTCTACCAAATATAATCTTCCGTCTTCAAAAGAAACTGTTTTTCCTGATACACTATTTTGAATCCATTCTGATCCAGAATTAAAATACGGTCGGATTATCTTTTTATCATCAGCTGATGTAAAACTTGTGCCATATACACCAGCCTGTTTTGTATAAAAGACCACCTCAACTCCCTTGGGTAGATAGGTGCTATGGAAACGTTGTGCATACTCATCATCAGTGAGATAATTTGCAAACAACCCACCAACCATCTTTCCTTCTTTAATGATTGGTCTACCCGTAGTAAGCAACAACTGGATTGGATCAAATCCAAACGGAGTTTCTATGCTTTCTGCTGAAAGACCTTTTGACACTACACGTCCAACAGGATCAGTTAAAAATACATTATCTCCACGCTTTCCCAATGTTTTCGTGCGTCCTACAATAACCCCCTCTGCATCAACTACACCCATCAGTCCTACCCCACGCGTACGCCTTTCTTCACGGAGAAGCTCAATTAACTTTTCTGAATCTTGAGTATGTATATATTGTGTAATCCGATCGTCCCCTGCAAGACTGTCTCCCTGTGTTTTCAAATGTGCCAAATCCTGAGTAATCCCCGTATGAAAAGCATCTCTTGCCCGTGTACTTAATGTTGATACATACAACCCTCCTGCAATACGGAAACAAGAAAACAACATAAGAAACACAATAGCTGTCGCAAACAATGCTTTTGCGAGAGATCGTATAGTGCGTTTACTATGGTCTGTACTCCATGAGTGATACGTCATATATGCTTATTATTTAAAAAATTTTTTGTATACAAGCATACTGTACCAAGAAGAACAACGCACATTTTAATACACCACCCTATTACAATGGTCTGTATAAGAAGAATCCCTGGTAAATCAGAAAAAACAATTGAAAAAAATATCATACTATCAACAAATTGCCCGACCGCATTTGCACCATTG
This sequence comes from uncultured Candidatus Saccharibacteria bacterium, assembly GCA_964426735.1. GTDB lineage: Bacteria > Patescibacteriota > Minisyncoccia > Phycocordibacterales > DATDWN01 > UBA910. The sequence goes on along the minus strand of CAYRRP010000005.1, from coordinate 46,804 downwards.
ATCCGCAACCACAATAACCGACCTTGTGTTTTATTCTTAATCCATTCAAATGTAGAGATATTGATATATTGTGCACAGAGATAACTTACCAAGCTCGCAAAAATAACACGAAGTGAATACGGGAAAATAAATGCAATTACTTTACTAATATCGTCAGTGATAGGCGCGCCAACCATCTCATTAACAAAATAGGCACTCATAACAAAAAAAGCAGTGTAAACAATTCCCACAGGAATTGTTTTTAACGCTGTATTACGTCCATATGCTTCAAAAATAAGATATGTTGCAAAAAATACACATGCATAAAAAATATTTCCTGCATTGGTCACCAGACCAAAGACGGTGACGAGCTTGACACCGAGTACTGCAATAAGAATCAAGTTCGTGATAATAGTAGCATACAGCCACTCTACACTTTTTCGGGAAGCATATATAACAAAAGAGATATCCCAAAGAGCAGTCAACACATAGAGTATTTCATTGTTCATAAGAAAAATTATACCATACAATATGGATGTCAAGTATTTACCCTGTGCATATACATCCCCTTATGGACACCGAAAGTGAGTCACATCAAAATAATAATCATCATTTACCCCTGGATACACAATACGCGGCGGGTTAGATCCTCCTGTATTTCCATTAAATACTCCATTAGGGCCCGCACTAAAGACCGTATCATAGAGACAGTTTGCTGTTGAACCTTCATGCTCATTTTCATCAAACGTATACGGATTACCCCACGGGTCAAGTGGTGGCGATGAGAAACCGAGCTTTACCCAGTTTGCTGTATTCACTGCAAGTGCCGCTGTTTGACTCTGCATAGATGAACTTGTGTTAAAACCACACGACGTACATCCACTTCCAGTCACACCAAGCATCACAAGATCTGCATTTGACCGAGCGAGATTGATTTTTGCATCAATCATATGTGCATCTGCTTTAAGTTTTGCAACAATTGATTTTTGACGAGCACTTGAAAGAGAGCTCATGATGATACTTGATAACATACCAACAATTGCAATAACCACCAACAACTCTATAAGAGTAAAGCCTTGTGTATTATATTTCATACATTAGTTGTATTATGTTGTATACTATACCACATACTATCATGAATACACATGTACATCGATCGGGGTTTACATTGATTGAGCTTCTCGTTGTTATATCGATTATCGGTATACTTTCAACTATTGTGCTTGGTACACTCAACACGTCACGTGCAAAGGCTCGTGATGCAGTAACGATGCGAGATTTTGGTCAAGTACAAAAAGCACTTATCCTGTACTATGACAAATACAATCGCTATCCAAATGAAACACCTGTAGTGACCAACCCATGGACTGATAATTTTAATTCAATGGCACAACAACTCGTCACCGAAGGTTTTCTTGGTCGCGTCCCTGTTGCACCAACAGGACGTTCGTACAATTACTACAACTATGGTGGGACAATCGGTGGACTCCTCGTAACCACTCTCGAAGTAGCTGCACCGAGTGTTTCTGGATACCCTGGCACCTGCCGACCGTGGGCTGCTGGACAAAACTGGTGCGACCAATCAAGTTCTCGAGCGTATTGTGTATGCAACCCATACTAATTGTATTCCCCTATAAAAATTGTTAGAGTTCTCCTATATGCGTATATTAGGTATTGAAACAAGTTGTGATGAGACAGCTGTTGCTATTATTGAAGCATCTGGGGGACTTACTTCCCCCGCTTTTTCTGTACGAGGTACAGGACTCTTTTCACAGGTAGCTCTTCATGCAGAATACGGTGGTGTATATCCAAATCTTGCAAAACGTGAACATATAAAAAATCTACCGCCCCTTCTCCATAAAGCATTATCTGATGCAGAGATGCTCCATCCAAGTAGAGAAGGTATACCTGAAGACCGTTTGGCTCAAGCCAAAGAAATACTCTCAAAAGAACATGGCTTATTTGAATTATTTAAGGAAACTCTTGAGTATGTCACTCCTCCAGATATTGATATGATTTCTGTCACTGCAGGCCCTGGACTTGAACCAGCACTATGGGTTGGTATTTCTTTTGCGCGTGCACTTGGTGTGATATGGAATATACCTGTTCGTCCTACAAACCATATGGAAGGACATATCAGTTCCGTTTTACTAAATGGAACTGATGGAAACGAGATTAAAGATTCAGGATTAATGAATAATGCACATCCAATACAATTCCCTGCTTTAGCGCTGTTGATTTCTGGTGGACATACTGAGCTTGTAAAGATAGAACGTTGGGGAGATTACAAAAAAATCGGACAGACTCGTGACGATGCGGTCGGCGAAGCATTTGATAAAGTGGCACGTATGCTCAAACTTCCGTACCCTGGTGGCCCTGAAGTGTCAAAAAAAGCTCAAAGCGCTCGCGAGAAAAATATTCCTTCTACATTTTCTCTTCCTCGTCCAATGATTCATTCTCATGATTTTGATTTTTCTTTTTCTGGTCTCAAAACCTCTGTACTCTATACACTTAAAGATCATGGCGAGTTAACACCAGACGAGTGCGAAGATCTATGTCGCGAGTTCGAGCATGCGGTAACCGATGTACTTATTTCAAAAACAAAACGAGCTCTGATAGACACAGGTGCTCGATCACTCGTGATTGCCGGTGGAGTAATCGCGAACACACACATACGACAAGCATTTACAGAACTTATGACACAAAATTTCCCAGAACACACACTGCACATACCTGAAAAAAATATGGCAACAGACAATGCAGTGATGATTGCTGCTGCTGGATATATTGAACACCTCTTACATCCAGATGATACCGACACACATCAACCTATTCGTGCACAAGGAAATATGGAGCTATAACCAGTCGTTTTCCACAGAAATATATCAAAAAAATAGCCGTACTGTAGTATACTAAGGCACGGAAGTACAAAAGGAAAAACCCCTCCAAGCTCTTGTAGCTCGAGGGGTTTTTCCTTTTAGAAACACAGAGAGATTAGTCACGCATCAAATCAAGTTCTTCATTGATTTCGAGTGCTTTTTTGTTTGCTTGTCGCTCACGATACCAAAGATATGACATTGTAATAATCACAATAATCAATATCCAATTAAACCATTGTGAAAATACAGATTGATGTTCACATTGCATATCAGTATCGGTGCCAAACAAACTCCGTACCCAATCAAATGGCCATGTGACGATCGCTGCTGCAACATTTCCAAGTCTCTTACTTGCCTCAAGTACGTTTGCAGTCAAACGTCCGGCAGTTGTTGTTGTACTCTGAGATGGAGCACCTGCCAATGTACCCAATGATGTCGTAGATACGCCGTCAGGGAAAAGAGTTCCCACTTCATTTGTATCAATAATCACTGGTTGATTATTCTGCTCTTCTGTTGGAGCGCCGATTGTTACACCTGCATCTGAAAGTCCCTGAAGGAATGCTCGATACGCATCGATCTCAGTTTGCTGTTGTGCTGTTACTGGAAATGCCATCTTACAATAGATTTCATTTACTTTTTTCTTTGTAGTGATGTACGTAAATGATGTTGGCGCAGTATGTCCCCATGGAGTAAGGATGTCATCTTTATATCGATTCTGGAATGCATTCAATGCAGATACAGTCTGATCATCATACACACCGGTTACTTCAACTGAAAATCCTTCGAGATCTCGCAAGAATACCTGGAGTTTTTTCACTTCAACTGGATTGTTATTCCAACCCTGCTTGAGATAATCAAACAAGTAGTAACATGAATTCCCTGTTTCATTTCCACCACCAATTCCAGTACCTGGATTAAGCACAAGCTCAATACCGGCAACTGTTGTTTTATTATCTGTTGATACTGGTCGGAAATAGTATGTTTTACCTGACTCAATTGGAATTGTATATGAGTGTACAGTCGTCAATGGTTCTGATACTCGTACAGTCGATGTAGCGTATCCAAATGGTGCCACAATAAATGATGCAGGCTGTGATGTTGTACCATATCCTACTTCTTTTGTTGCAGGCAAGTTTGTATTCCATGTAACCAATGCAACACCTGGTGTAATTTCTACAACCTTCTCATTAGTGATTGCAAGTGAAGACACGATTGGCCCATTACCGCCACCGCCACAGTTTGATGTACATGCAGGAGGAGTAATTGTTCCACCACCACATCCAAGACATGGAGGTTCTACTGGTGGAGTTACTGGATTGTATTTTGTTGCGATAACCACTGTGTGCTCTCGTCGATCAGCAGAAAGGACGATTTGTCCATCAGCATTTACATTTCGAGATGTATCATCAGTAGTTGTTGCAGTGAAAAGTTCAGGACTATATGCAAACACATCAAAGATATTGTTTACTGGAGTATTGAACTGATCATTATACAATGGACTCGTTGAAGAAATAATCCATGCAGTACCGGTCACACCAAGCTCTGAATAATAGTATGTTCCCAATGGAAGATTGTCATAACTTACACAATCAGCATCATTCTGTGAAAGCATTATTTTTGTATTTGGAGCAAATGCTGATGCTGTCCATGTTTTAGTCTGGATTGCTGAAGTTCCGATATCTGTTGTTGTTCCAAGAGTGAGTGTAAATGATCCAGTTGGAAGACCGAGAGATGTGGTTGCAATCGCATTTGTATCTTTGTTTGCAAAGATTGAACAGAATGTAATTTTTCCAGTTGTCACTCCACCACCTCCGGCAGGACTTACAATCACCTGTCGTGTTGTTGATGCAGAAAGTCCTCCTGAATCAGTCACTGTATACACGAGTGGATATGTTCCAACCACGTTTACATTTACTGTTCCAGTAATCACAATGTTGTTTGTAATGTTTCCATCTTCAAGATCATTTGCTGTTGCTCCTGGTTCTACCCAAGACTGACCTACGGTAAGGTTTGCTGGATTCGCACCCACAAGTGTAATTGTTGGTGGAGTATTTTTTACTATTGCAGGATTACACACCACACTCACATCATCAATAAACACACCTTCACCTGTGTGAACATTTTGTCCTTGAGTAAATGAAATTCGAGTTTGTGTTGAAGTTGCAACAAATGTAAGTGTTCGCTGTGACCATGCAGTAGTAGTTGTACCTGATTCAATCACTGTGTCGATCAATGAACCATTTGCAAATACATTCATTCGATTAGTATCAGATGAAAGACTTGGTCGTGGAGACATCCAGTATGACAATGAATATGTATTACCTGGAATTGTTGCGAGCACTTGAGATACGTCATGGTTTGTACCACCATCGATTTCTGCATATTGAATACCAGAATGTGGAGTCCATACTGCAGTACCTTCTGTGTATCCTGCCTGTACTTCAATGTATGGATATACCACTGTATCAAGTGATGTCCAGAAGAAATCTGGAGTTCCAAGTGGAATACTTGTCCACAATGCAGGATTGTGTACTACAGGAGATTCGAAACCTCCGTTTGAGATGAGGTTGACGTTGGCTGAACATACGGCAACAGGTAATACAATCACTGTTCGTGTTGTTGATGCAGAGAGTCCTCCTAGATCAGTTACTGTGTATGTTAGTGTATATGTTCCAGGAAGCGTTCCTACAGTTCCAGTAACAACAACCTTATGTGTAATATTTCCATCTTCAAGATCGGTTGCTGTTGCACCCTGATCAGTAAATGTTTGACCTACAGTAACGATTGTAGGAGTTGCCCCTGTAAGGGTGATTGTTGGTGGAGTATTTTTTACTGTTGTATCACAACCAGAGAATGAAATTTTTACAATATCATCATTATAATCATTGTCTGATGCTGAGATTTTCAAATCTTCAAACGCAAGAATATATTCACCACCAGTTTGTGACTGTGGTACTTCATATACCAATACACGATCTGCACCAAATTCATTTTCTGCACGCACAGTCGAAGTATAATGATCACCACCATGTACACCAAAGAGTGCAAACTGAATAGAAGAACCATTTACTGTAATTGTAAACTTCTCACCGTTTGTAGCTTCTGGCAAGTTTGGATAGGCGACATCTGAGTACGGACCTGAAGCAAACACAGGTACGAATGTTGAAATATCATTATTGAGATAATATCCGAAAATTTCACTTCCTCCTTTTTGTCCATCAAGATACTGTACTTCTATTGTTGTTGTACCGAAAGGAAGCGCCCATGACTGGTATTCTTTTTGATCAAGAAGTGCATTGAGTGCATATCCTTGTTCAGTCAGCATAGTCTGAACCACTTTTTCAGTTGATCCATAACTTACACCGATATGTTCTGAAGCAATATCACCAAATGTATCAGGTAATACACATTGATTCTTGATAGATGTATCTGTCTTTACTCCAGCACACACCACACTCACATCATCAATAAACACACCTTCACCTGTGTGAACATTTTGTCCTTGAGTAAATGAAATTCGAGTTTGTGTTGAAGTTGCAACAAATGTAAGTGTTCGCTGTGACCATGCAGTAGTAGTTGTACCTGATTCAATCACTGTGTCGATCAATGAACCATTTGCAAATACATTCATTCGATTAGTATCAGATGAAAGACTTGGTCGTGGAGACATCCAGTATGACAATGAATATGTATTACCTGGAATTGTTGCGAGCACTTGAGATACGTCATGGTTTGTACCACCATCGATTTCTGCATATTGAATACCAGAATGTGGAGTCCATACTGCAGTACCTTCTGTGTATCCTGCCTGTACTTCAATGTATGGATATACCACTGTATCAAGTGATGTCCAGAAGAAATCTGGAGTTCCAAGTGGAATACTTGTCCACAATGCAGGATTGTGTACTACAGGAGATTCGAAACCTCCGTTTGAGATGAGGTTGACGTTGGCTGAACATGTAGGCTCTGCAGCTGCCAACACACTAGACTGTGCAGATGTATTATAAAAGACATCAGTTGGTTTATTAAAGACAAACACTGTTCGATGTGGATACTCTGCACTCACCACAACAAGTCCATCTGAGGCAGTATTGATCAAAATATCATCTTCAGTACTTTCTGTGAACAAACCATTTGTGTATACAGAAGGTGTGATTGTAGAAATTGCTGTAGTTGGTGTATCAACATATGTTGTTGGCAACCATTGTGAAGATGCTGTTTCAATAGAAACATTGTTGTAATAGTAATTACCAAATGGTACAGACACCGCGTCTGTACAGTACATTGAAATACCATCAGAAACTGTATTAGTCTCAAATGTATTTGCGTTGAAACTATAAGTGAACACAGGAGTGTTTAAATCTGTTGTTGTTGCAAAAGAAAGAGAAAACTGACCTTCAGGCAATAGTTCAGTTGAAGAAGCAACCACTGAACACACTTGAAGTGTTCCTGTTGATTCTGCTGCATACGAGGTCTCCGTATGACCAAAAAACATGAATGCGGAAAGCATCATGAACGTAAGAAAACCGGCCTGAAATGTATGTTTATTGTGCATAATTTTTTATATTTTATGAGTTTGCAACAACTCGATTTGTAATAGACCCAAATAGATTACATGTTTTTCTTATTTCTGTCAATAGCATGAAAAAATACACCTATACAAAATACCCTTTGTTTACAACACTTTTTTGTATATGTCTTTAATAATCAAAAAAGTGTCCTTTATATTTACTTTTACTGTTAGTATATCTGCTTCGTTTGTCATTTGTTTATAAAAGACATTTGTATATATTATAAAAGACATGTCCTTTACAAGAGTATGATGTATTTCCCTCTTTCTTGTATATACGGCTTAGCTACCCTATAAATCAGTCGCTATATATGGTATCGTATATATATGAATGAGAAATTACTATCGCCGTACAACCCAAATGAAGTTGAGGACCGAATATACCGTATGTGGAAAGACAGTGGTTTTTTTAATCCAGATGTGTGCATTCAAAAAGAAGTAATTGAAGCAGATGCTCCAACATTTTCGATTGTCCTTCCTCCACCAAACGTAACAGGGACATTGCATATGGGTAGTGCATTTATGCTTGCTCTTGAAGACATCATGACTCGTTTCGCACGTATGCAAGGAAAGCGTACACTCTGGCTTCCAGGTACCGATCATGCGGCGATTGCAACTCAATCAAAAGTAGAAAAACAAATTCAAAAAGAAGAAGGGAAAAACAGACACGATCTTGGTCGTGAAGTATTTCTTAAACGAGTAGAAGCTTTTGCTCAAGAAAGTCACGACACGATTATTTCCCAAATGGAAAAAATGGGATGCTCTGTGGACTGGTCTCGTGAAGCGTTTACGCTCGATGAACAAAGAAATGGTGCCGTAAAAACCGCGTTTAAAAAAATGTATGACGATGGTTTGATCTACCGAGGATACCGTGTCGTCAACTGGGATCCAAAAGGTCAAACAACTATCTCCGATGATGAGCTTGTGTACGAGGAGCGAAAATCTGTCCTCTACACATTTACATACTCTCACGATTTCCCTATTCCAATTTCAACGACACGTCCAGAAACAAAAGTTGGTGATACTGCTGTTGCAGTACATCCTGATGATAGTCGATATACAGAGTTTGTGGGCAAAACATATGATGTAGATTTCTGTGGTGAAAAACTTTCCATCACTATCGTAGCAGATGAATCGGTTGACCCTGCATTTGGAACAGGTGCACTTGGTGTTACCCCGGCTCACAGTAGTATCGACTGGGAAATTTCCCAAAGACACAATCTTCCTCTCAAACCAGTTATCAATGAATACGCGAAGATGTCTGTTAATTCACCTCTTCTTTCAGGTAAAAAAACAACTGAGGCTCGAGAGCTTGTGGTCACTTGGCTTAAAGAAAACAATCTCCTCATAAAAGAAGAAGAGGTTATGCAAAACGTATCAACCGCAGAGCGTACTGGTGGGATTATAGAACCCCTCCCAAAGCTCCAGTGGTTTATAAATGTAAACAAAGAATTCCCTTACCCTCACGCAAACCTTCCACATATTGCACACGGCGAACTAGTGACACTAAAGAAATTGATGTTGTCTGTGGTTGAACGTAAAGATATTGATATACTTCCTGATCGATTTGAAAAAGTATATACACACTGGATTGAAAACTTGCGAGACTGGTGTATTAGTCGACAGATTTGGTACGGTCACCGAATCCCAGTCTGGTACAGGAAAAAGTCAGAAGCAGACAGCACACAGTCTACAGAAAATACAGAAGAAATATACTGTGGAATTGAAGCACCTCTAGGTGAGGGTTGGGAGCAAGACTCTGATACACTCGATACCTGGTTCTCATCAGGTCTCTGGACATTCTCAACACTTGGTTGGCCGAATACAGATTCTCCAGATTTCAACACATACCACCCAACCACTGTACTTGAAACAGGATACGATATTTTGTTCTTTTGGGTTGCTCGTATGATCCTCATGTCTACATATTTAGTGGGACAGGTACCTTTCAAAACCGTATACCTTCACGGTCTTGTTCGTGATAGTAAGGGTCAAAAAATCAGTAAATCACTCGGAAACAACATTGATCCTGTTGATATGATACAAGAATACGGAGCCGATGCTATACGCATGGCACTCGTGATTGGTACTGGACCAGGCAATGACAGTAAAATATCTCCTGAAAAATTTAAAGCCTACAAACACTTTGCAAATAAAATCTGGAATATTTCTCGTTTTATTACGACAGCAGGAGCAAAACCAATACCTGAACCATCTCTTATTGATACAGATTTAGCTCTGATTGAAGAAATAAACGAGCTCATCTCTATAATTACTAAAGAGATGGATGAATATAAATTCTATCTTGCGGGAGATAAACTCTATCACTATATCTGGGGACGTCTTGCTGACCAAATCATAGAAGAAAGCAAACTCGTTCTTCGTGATGGGACTGACGAAGAAAAAAAGTCTCGCATATGGACACTCTACTATATACTTGAGACAAGTATTACGCTCCTCCATCCGTTTATGCCTTTCGTCACAGAAGAACTCTGGAGTATCCTCGGAAATACGAAACCTCTTATGGTACACCGCTGGCCTCATAAGTACTTACAATCATAAGCTATGGAAATACTTTCGTTCTTTACACAAAACCCATATATTGTCGCTCCACTCCTCGGCATCATCCCTGCCCTGATTTGGCTTTTTTTCTGGCTTACCGAAGATACTCATCCTGAACCATTACGATTGATTACAATCGCATTCTTTGCTGGTCAAGCAATTGTGTTTTTAGCACTTCCTCTCCAAAGAATCATCTACGACCTCTTTCCTGTCGGACAATCAATGTTGTTTGTATACTGGGCAGGTATAGAAGAAGTCCTCAAATTTGCAACAGCGTGGTGTATAGGTATTCACAGTAGAGCAGACGATGAACCTGTCGATCCACTCATGTATATGATTATTGTTGCATTAGGATTTGTTGCTCTCGAAAACACATTGTTTCTTATGGATCCACTCCACCAAGGAGACTTCCTCACCACCTTTACCACCAGTGGTTTGCGGTTTATCGGGGCGAGCTTAATCCATGTACTCTCATCAGCAGTAGTAGGTATTGCTCTTGGACTTGTATTCTACCGTGATACACGTACAAAGATACTTGCTGGTACTCTTGGAGTTATCCTCGCTACCACATTGCATGCTTACTTTAATTTATTTATAATAAAGGAAAGCGAGAACAATCTTTTTCTTATCTTCGGATTTGTCTGGATTGGCATTATTGGATTGATGCTTATGTTTGAAAAAATTAAACATATATTCCCTAAACACAGTTCATATAACACTATAAAAAAATGAAAGATAAACGTTCTTTTTTCGAAAAACTCACTGGTGCAGTAAAGATGGAAGATACTGACACAGTTGATCATACTGATCCTTTTCCATTGCGTACATCAGCACGGCGTGCTCCTGCCCCCCAAGAAGACTCTACCGATCTTTCATCTGACTGGCTTGAAGAGGAGGAGGAAGAGGGGCAACTCACTGTTGATGTATACCAGACAGGCAATGACATCGTGGTTAAATGCATGGTAGCAGGAGTACGTCCTGAAGATCTTGAAATCAATATCACTCGAGATATGGTCACTATCAAAGGTAAACGTGAGACAGAAAAAATGATTCGAGAGGAGGATTATTTCCACCGTGAGCTCTATTGGGGAACATTCTCTCGTACTATTATGCTCCCTGCGGAAGTAGATGTTGAAGAGGCTGAGGCGGTTGAAAAACACGGATTACTTATCATCAAACTTCCTAAAATAGATAAACATCGCCAAGCACGACTTAAGGTAAAAGGAAATTAACATATATTTCTCTTATATGACTCCCGAAGAACGCTCACTTCTGCAAAAGATAGCTCAACAAGTTGAAGAAAATAACGACATGCTTCATAGTATTCGTCGGGCTCAAAAATGGGCAACTGTATGGCGAGCTATCTACTGGATCGTAATCATAGGTTCTGCAGTAGGTGCATATTGGATTATTCAACCCTATATCGACCAACTTGTAGGAGTATACTCTGGAGCCCAATCAAATCTTGATACTGTGAGAGGATTATTAGACACTTACGGTAGTTAGACAAAGCCTTACAAACACTTCTCAGTGTTTAGAATCAGTTAATCTGCTAAAATTGCAAAAAAGCTTATTTTTGATACTATACTAAGGTAATTAATTAGTTGCCTGGGTAACTCAGTTGGCTAGAGTGCTTCCCTGAAGAGGAAGAAGTCGCCAGTTCAAATCTGGCCCCAGGCACCAACAAAACAAAAACCACCTTTACGGTGGTTTTTGTTTTGTTGGTGCCATCGATAGGAATCGAACCTATATCTACCCCTTAGGACGGGACTGTTCTGATCCATTGAACTACGACGGCAAGTCCACATGGACTTTTATGCAGCCATTGGCATATCTGTCTGTGTGCCGAGATGGAGAAGTGCATCAATCTTTGGCTTATCAAACCCGACAACAACATCATCACCAATCAGAATCACTGGAACACCCATTTGTCCTGTTTTTTCCAAAATTTCCATTTGTTTTTCACGGTCAGTTGAAACATCAAAAGACTCAAAAGCGACATTCTTCTGTTTAAAATATTCCTTCGCAAGGTTACAAAAATGACATGTTGGGGTTGAATATACAACTACTTTTTTCATGGTGATATATATTAAAACTAATAAGAGTTGTACCAGTATACCACAAGTCTATAGACCTAAGAACTTCTTAAATCTTGACCATACGGTATGGTTTTGTACCACTTCGGTGGTCGTCGGAGATTCATCTGAAACAAGCACGACCACATATTCATCCTGCTTAGCAACACTATACTTACTTCGAATTTCCGCCTCAAGACCTTCGTCAGTCTGAAGATGGTCAATCTCCTTCATCAACGTACTTTCCTTTGCAGATAATTCTATCAATCGTTGCTCTGCTTCTCTTACTTCAGTGTCACTTTGAACCTTTTTTTGGTAGACCGTATATACAGAAAAAAGACTATAGAGTGCAACTAACGCAAGAACTATACGTACACCTTTTGAATACATAAAGGCCTTTATTCTCCATTTCTGTTGAAAATCAAGCATAACTACTATATAATAACAAAATTAACGTAACTCTGTCTTACCCTTTATACTTCACATATGTTATTCCAGAAGAAAAACCAGAAATACATCAAGATCCTATGGTCAGCACTCGTTGTACTGATTATTGCAAGCATGACACTCGCCTATATCATGCCTTTGTTTAGTTAAACCAGATTTTTACTCAGTTCTCATCATTTTGAGAAAGACATCGTGCGGAATATTAACTTTCGCTCTCTCAGCCATTTTTTTCTTACCTTTTTTCTGCTTTTCTCGTAGCTTCATCTTTCGAGTAATATCTCCTCCATACATATGCTGCGTCACATCTTTTCTGAATGCAGTCATTGTTCGTGAAGAAATAATTCTTCCGAGCGCTTTTGCTTGTATTTTCATTGCCACCAACTGACGCGGCATAATCGCATGAAGCTTTTCTACCGCCTTTTCCGCTTCTTCTTCGACAGTTCTTTTCGCAACTACTCGAGAAAACGCGGGCATCACCTCATCAGCAATCAAAATATCAAGTCGTGTTACATGCGCCTCTCGCTCACGATTAAGCTCGTATGACACTGAAGCATATCCTGAAGTTGCACTTTTTAACTTATCGAAAAAGTTTCGCATCATCTCTCGCAACGGCATCTGTACTGACAGTCTCGCTCGGTCTTCACCAAAGTTTTCAGATTCTCCAAGCTCTCCTTCGTGCTCATACAACAGAGTCATGATATTCCCCAGATACGCGGTAGGGCAAATAATAATCATATCAACCCACGGTTCAATCACTTTTGTAAATGTACCCTCATCAGGGAAAAAAGCAGGAGAATACACCATCTGTTCTGTACCATTTTTCAACGTTACTTTATACGTAATCGTTGGCATAGTCACCACCAAATTAAGCCCAAATTCACGTTTTAATCGCTCAGTAATAATCTCAAGATGAAGCATTCCCAGAAAACCACACCTAAATCCTCGCCCCAAAGATCCTGAAGACTCCTCATCAAATGTATATGATGAATCGGATAATTTCAGTTTACCGAGAGATTGCTTTAAAAGCACAAAATCATCCTGACTTTCTGGATAGATAGACGCCCACACTACAGGAGAAGGAGACATATACCCTGCAAGTGGAGGATTGGTGTCCTGTATACTAGCCACCGTATCTCCTACAGATGCAATTCCTGGCTCCTTAATCCCAGTAACAATATACCCTGTCTCACCTGCAGAAAGAGACTCCACAGCCTTTTCTCCAGGAGCAAAAATCCCTACTTCAATAGCAGTAAACTTCTCGTTTGCAATTTTGAATACAAGAGGAGTGTTGCGTGTAATAGCTCCATTCATCACACGCACAAACACAATCACCCCTCGGTGAGTTGAGTATTTAAAATCAAAAATCAATGCACGAAAGTGTGGAGTATGGATCTCGTAGTGCGGAGAAGGGATACGTTTGATGACTTCCTGAAGCAACCCCTCAACACCCTCTCCTGTTTTACCTGACACAAGAAGCACTTCATCCTCGTGACACCCTAACAGTTTAAGGACTTGTTGCTTCACATCATCAATACGTGCAAGTGGAGAGTCGATTTTTGACAATACTGGAATAATTTTAAGCCCTGCTTCACGCGCCATAGAAAGCACCGAAAGTGTCTGAGCTTGTACACCCTGAGTCGCATCAACCAAAAGCACACAGCCTTCCACCGCCTTGAGAGCTCGAGACACCTCATATGAAAAGTCGATATGCCCCGGAGTGTCGATGAGGTTTAAAATATGTTTTTTACCCTGATATACATACTCCATACGCACAGGTTGCATCTTGATTGTAATACCTCGTTCACGTTCAAGTTCCATAGAATCAAGCACCTGATCCTGCATTTTACGCTTCTCTATAGTATGCGTAATCTCAAGCATACGGTCAGCGAGGGTAGATTTACCGTGGTCAATATGAGCAATAATACTGAAATTTCGAATATGTTCCATGAGCTCTCATTAAAGCACAAAATCCTTTTTGATTAAAGGGTGGCTCCATCATTAAGAAATAGTCGCATCTGGTGCCACGACCTTAGCTTTCCATATCTTCTTATGGAGTGTTTTCCATACATCTTCAAGCTCAGTACTTTTGAGTAACCAGAGGACACCAATCCATACACACAAACCAATACTTCCTGAAACAAAACCTTGCATGAAAATACCAAATAATGTATCGAGATCAAAAACAGATGAAAACACTCCGAGCATACGGTACGATACATATCCCATAATCACCGATGCACCCACTGTCTGAAATAATGTACGAAGCACAAGACGTGAGTACGATGTATACTCAGATTCAAATGCATACCAATGCAAACACATATTGATCAATGTCCCGATACTATACCCAAGTGGAAGCATCAGTACTATTGTTCCTGGAATATTTTCAACCTTCAATACAACCTCCATAAAATCTCTAAAAAGTGAACTATCTTTAAAGAGGACTACACACACATACGAAATAACAACAATACATCCAGCAGAAAACATGTTCATAAACAGCGGAGGTTTTGTTTTACCACGAGCATAGTATGACCGTACAAATAACGTTGTAAGATTTTGTGCAACCAACGAAACCGTAAACAGTGCCAGTGCTGCCGCTGTGAGCCTCGTATCATCCCAATTAAACCTACCTACTCCAAGCACCGTACGGACGATCTGAGCACGAAGCACTACAAAAAGTACTGACAATGGAATAGACCAAAAGATGATATGTCGTGATGAGGTAATCATTTGTTCTAAGAACTGTTCTTTGTCGCCTTTTGAAAACAATCGTGTCAGTGTCGGAAATGCAGCAAGTGAATAACTTACACCGATGATTGAAAACGGTACTGACTGCAAGTTAAACGAAAAATTAAATACAGAAATAGATCCTGGTATCAGAAACGAAGCAAAGGAAATCAAGAAAAGCTCCGTAAGTTCATTTGAAGAAACGGTGATTGTTCGTGGAAGTGAAATAAACACCACTCGTTTAATCGCATGAAGATCGATCGGTATGCGAAAACGTGGCACCAATCCTGATGCAATAGCAGAAGGAATCTGTATCAAGAGATGCAACCCTGCTCCACAAACCACGCCACATACAAGCCCCACAAGACCATACAATGGATACAAAACGACGATACCAAACATAATCCCCGCATTGTACAACACAGGTGCGATTGCATACACAAAAAACCGTCGATACACCTGTGTTACGCTTGCAAATAGATTTGAAAGACCAAGTAAGAAAGGAGAAAGGAGTAAAATACGTGTCATGGAAACAAGTTCTGAATAAAATTCCCCTTTACTTATAACCGGAAAAAGTACCTTCAATAAACCAGGTGTAACTATATACAACACAAAAGACACAACAACCATAATAAGCATATAAAATGTAAATATGCTGTTTAGGAAATGTTGTGCCTCTGCCTTATCTCTGTCGATACGTTCAACAAGAAAAGGAATAATGACCGACACTGATACCAAGGATGCTACTGTTGCAAACACAATATCCGGAATACGGAATGCCGCATAATAGATATCCAGACTCATCCCTGCACCAAATATTGATGCAAGCATTCTGTCTCGAAACAACGCCAATACTTGAGAAAGTACCGCAAAGAAACCTAAAAGATAAGCGGCCTGATGAAGGCCGGATATCTCCCTATTGAACATGTGTAAAATCTTCTTTACCATTCTATCTACTGATCCTCTTTAACCGGAAGTTGACTTCGTTTTTCTGGAGAAGCATCTACTGGCGCCTCAGCGTTTGTAAACGGAGATTTGCCTGCTTTGAGGTTTGTAAGGATAAGATCAACCTCCTGACTTTCTGGATTTGTAGCTTTCAAATCTTCAAAGAGTGGGATTGCACTTTGCATATCACCCGTCTGCACCAATGAAAGCCCGAGGAAGTATTTTGAGTTTGCATAATCAGGAGCAAGCTCAAGTGATTTTGTAAAGCTCTGGATTGCTGTCTTGAAATCCTGAGCATTGTACAAGAGGAGTCCGAGCTGGAAGAAGATTGCAGGATTATTTGGTTCAATAATCGCTGCTGCAGCTACAGAATCAATCGCGCCTTTTAGATTTTTATCTGCAACCTCAAGCTGTGAGAGGAAGTAGTATGCATCTATATAGTTTTGCTTCTGATTGATTGCAGTGATTGTATACTCTTTTGCTTTTTTAATATTATTTTTTGCTGCTTCAAGTCGAGCAAAGAGGAGTTTAATACCTGGGTTTTGTGGGTTTCGATCAAGCGCACCTGTATATGATCTGATAGCTTCTTCATATGCACCAGCGACTTCCGTCTGAGGAGGTACTGCTACCTCGTATGCACGACCAAGAGCGATCCAGTTGAGATAATTTGAGTTATCTGCTTGTCGCGCTTTCTGTGCTGCAGTGATTGCTTTTGTAAGTTCATCAGTGAAGAATTTTTGCACTTCTTCTTTATTTGCCTTTGAAAGGTCCTGAGAAAGCAATGCATTGATTTTTGCAATCGCTACCTCTGACTGTGCTCGATAATACACGTCATATGGCACCGCATCGACAGCCTTCGCGAGATACATTTCAGATTCATTCAAGTCACCTGTTGTATTTGCTGCATACGCACTTTTCTGGAAGTACCAAAGTGAACGAGAATTATTGAAGAGACCATATGCCAATCCTGCAGAAAGAACGAAGATAGTAACCAATGCAAGACTTGAAGCAAAACCGATCTTTTGATCTTTATTAAATGCATACTCTTGTGTCGAAAGAAGTCCACTGACTTGAAGAGATGCAAAGAATAGACCAGTAAAGAAGAATGTGAGGATAAATATTACAATACTTGGCACATAGATAAATGCCATGATCCACAAATACAAAGAAATAAAGAATGATGAAGCAACAAGATACAGTGAGAACTGACTGAGTGCTTTAGAGAAAATAGACTTGAATCCAAAGTACACATACACACCGAAAAAGAATATCCATGACAATACTCCGAGGATTCCCGTTGTAACTGCAAATGTTGGGAGAAGTCCTACACCATATGCAAAGTCTGTATTCCAGAAAATAGTTGAGTTAATATCAGCTGGTTTGTATGAAAGCCACTGTAGTGCAAATGTGTTTGGACCAGAACCAAAGATTGGCTGCTCTCGGAATGTATTTCTAATAATATCAACAGTCACAGAAAGTGTTGGGCGCACATCTACATTTGATACCTTGAAGAACTCAGCGAGTCTGTTTCCAAGCACATTACCCCAGATTGCAAATACTAGTGAGATAATAAATACAAGAAGAGACAATTTTGAGATACCCTTCAATTTTTGTGACCAAGAGAGTGTTGAAGCATTTTCTGCAGAAAACATCTTATACACCATGAACAACATCGATACAACAGCAACGATAATCCAGATAGTACCGAAGTTTACCAATGACAAAAAGAAGAGTGATGCAGCGAGTGCAAGTAGTGAAAGTGTTTTTGTAAGTTTAGTAAGTGAAAGCATTTGATGTGTAAGCAATGAAAGGATTGCTCCGATTCCAAAGAAGATACCTACACTATTCCATCCACCTACCGCTGTACTCGTAAGTGATGTAAAGATTCCGAAAGAAAGTACGTTTTCACCGAAGATCATTCGGATAACCAAAAACAATGTAACAACAAGAAGAGATACTACAACAGCAACATATGAATAAAACACTCTCTCTTTTGTCTTAAAGATAACAGACACCAAAAAGAGAAAAGCAAAACTGAGCATAATAAACCCAACAGTACTCAAGTCAAAGGTGTATCCGAGGAAAGACATTCGAGACACTCCGTGTGACAACGAAGAGAGTGTGTATACAAGCGGTACTGCAAGCACGGTTCCAAAAAGAAAGAGTTTTGATTGTGGAAGTTCAATAGAGCCTTTCTTGAGAGTTGCAATAATAAACGCGAAAATACTAACCAATGAACCAAATGCAAACAAAAGACTGGTACTAAACTGTACTGATGCAAAACCACTTGGGATAAAGAAGAGTGGAGCTAAAAATACAACAATTAACAACAGACCAAACGTTACTTTATCCACCACAGACGAAGACGATGCTGAAGTCTGCACAGGAACTGAATATGAATTATTTTCTTCCATAGAATCAATGATAATTATGCGTTAATAAATTATACCTACAATTATAAAACAAAAACGATAAAGCAACAAAGGCATCTGTTGATAAAAACCTTCTTCCCCTACCCTTTTTATACTTATGTACATTAATACTGATATGTGGTATAATACTACTTGTGTATGAGATAGTTGCTGGAACAGTGTACTTTTGTACGCTGTCCTGGAGGAAAGTCCGAACATTGACTCCCCTTTTGATACCAATCAATACGGGAAAAAGGTAGCGGGTAACACCCGTCTGGAGTAATCCAAGAGGTGCGAGCAGTGACGCCTGAGGCGAAAGCCAAAGGACTCTCTTGAGAGTTGCTCGGCAGCGATGTCGAGGTGAAACGGCAAAATCCTTACCCCAATGCAAGGCCGTGCTCCTGCATCTCACAGAGGTGAGCTGTGGATTAAAGAAACTAGATTAAGAATTAACAAATAAGATTTTCTCATTCATTAATCAATAATCTGTAATCTAATATCCATACCGAACTTATGTGAGGTGCACGAGAGTGCCGCTTGAGCATACGAGTAATCGTATGCCTAGATAAATAACTATCCACGACAAAATTCGGCTTATTATACACATATGAAAAACACTCCCTTACCGGAGTGTTTTTCACTTCACCAAAAAAGAAAAAAGAAGGGCACCTTCCTCACTCTTCCTAGAAAGGAAGGGCACCTTCCTGCACTTTGGAGGAAGGTGCCCTTCTTTTTTTTAAAAGTGTTGTATAATATAGAAATGAAAAATAGAGATTATAAACTATTTTCTCCTGGAAGTTTTTTTCATGTATACAACAGAGGGACTGGTCAAATTGATATTTTTAAAGATGCTGAAGATTTTAAATTTTTTCTGTTTCGTCTTAAAGAAGCTCTGTTCCCACCCCTAACAACTGACACAAAAAAAGATTTTGCTAGAAATAAACTACCTGCTAACTCGTTTTCACTTATCTGCTATACTTTGATGCCAAATCATTTTCATCTTGTAATCAGGCAAAACTCTGATATTTCTCTCAGTAAACTTATGCTAAAAATAGCTACAAGTTATTCAAAATATTTTAATAAAAAATACTCTCGCGTTGGATCACTTTTTCAAGATCAATACAAAGCAATTCTTATAGAAAATGACGAGTATCTCAGATACGTTACTGCATATATTCATCAAAACCCAATTCTCGGTGGTTTGGTTAAACGTAACGAGGATTATCCTTATAGTAGTTACCTAGATTATGCTGGCATCCGAAAAGGAACGCTTTGTGACCAAACTATACTCCTCGACATATTTGATAATAATAGAAATTCATATATTGAATTTATGGCCGATAGTTTTGATACTTTACAGGAAAATAAAAACTTAAGAAAACTATTGCTTGATGTTTGATTGAAAAGAAAAAAAGAAGGGCACCTTCCTTAGGTTGAGTTTGAGGAAGGTGCCCTTCTTTTTTTTAAACGTGTGGTGTAATTATTCAAAATTCCATGTTTCGACGATTTGTTTTAATAAAGCGTCGTGTCCGGGTTCGGCAGTGATCTGATACAGTACTTTATCTTTTACAAACCACACATCCCACACATCACCTTCTGCAGATGCAGTAGAAAATGTTACTGCTTTAAAACCTGCGGGCATTTCAATATCTTTTGCATACCCTACTGTACTTCCGATTTCTTTTTTTAATCGTGCTGCGGACAATGTCCCTCCTGCGGTAAATTCTGTACCATACACCTGTATTCCCGTCCCTTCTTTTTGCAACAAAATAGTCTCACCTGATGGATCTTCAAAACGACTGAGTGTGTACGATGAATCATATGCAAATGAGAAATTTTTTAGCGGGTGTGTGAAATATATCAAAGCATCTTCCGAAGCGTCGATTTTTTTATCAACATCTTTTGTATCTACAAGTTCGCCCGTATTTTTTTGTATGAACTGTGTTGATACATACCATACACCGACAATCATTCCCAGACACACCACTATGATACTTATTTTTTTATATTTCATATGAATATATATTTGCACAGAGTGCAAAAAAGTTACACTGGGGGTTATTTCCCCATGTTATACAACTGTTTTATTTCTGCTGCAGAGAGCGCTCTGTTATACAAACGTGCCTCATCGACCGTACCATCAAACCAGCTACTAAAGGTACAACAATCAGGCAAGTACCGTCCGATTGTAAGTTTATTATTGCCCCCACTTGCACTATACGCATTTACACTTGAAGCAACTTCTACTCCATTTTCATATAACCTGTTCGTGCCAGTAGCGCCATCACGCGTCAAACTTACATATTTCCACTCTCCAGCAACAGATGTATTGGGAGATGCAAGGTTGCTGTTTGAATAAATAATCACATTAATCTTATTACTCACATACCCTATCAGTCCCGTACTCCACCCAGAAGCTTCATTTTTATTATGAATAATTGTTCCAGTAGTCACTCGTGGTTTGACCCACAAGGTGATGGTAAATGAACCATTTGCATCACCAAGAAAACTAAATGATGGTGTGTCTACATATCCGTCAGTACCATTAAGTACCCGACCTTGACCGATACGTCCAATACCTGGACGCGTCCCTCCAAAAAACCATCCTGTGTTATTGTTGCCGCTCATATCAGAAACACTTGTTGTGCCCACCTCTTTTGCATCAAAACCATACGACCACTGCAATCCACTGGTTACTCCACGAGAAGCCTGTGATGCCCCCAAAGTAGTCTCACTCTGGCGATACATTGTTGCTACTTCAGCTGCAGACAAGATACGTGAATACATACGTACATCATCGAGCACTCCTTTAAAAGAAAAACCAGTATTTCCTGCCCACCCTTCTCCATATGGAAATAGTGTACCAAATGCAAGTGGCGTATTTTGATCACCACATCCAGGTGGTGTCCAATCGGTGATCGAATGTGTCCCGGAGTTATCAAGTACACCATTAAGATAAAGCTTCATTGCTTTATTACTATCAATCGTAGTAACCACATGTGACCATCGATCTCTTGGAGCAGTGCCTGCAAAACCAAGACTTGCAAACGTTGCACCCTTCAAACTAAGAGCGAGACCTTGCCCTGAACCATACTCCACCACATAGTTATAATCTCCACATCCACTCCAGGGTTTTGAAATAATTCTTCCTCCATCAGTTTCATCACTTGCAGGCTTTATCCAAAATGCAATCGACAAATCCCCTCCTGTGTATTCAAGTGCGTTGGTGTTGGTCACTTCAATAAAATCATTGTTTCCATCAAGTATTATCCCACCGCCTCGTGCACCCACACTCCAACTGTTTGCACTATTGCGCACAATCCCTGTATTTCCGTTTCCACTACTATCTGCTACGCGTACACTTGGAAACCGTTCATTGAGTGCCCAGTACCCGATCAGATTCTGTTGAGTAACTTTACGCATCGTGAGTTGACCACTTCGATACAATGCAGAAACATCACTTTGAGATAATGCTCTGTTGTACAAACGCACTTCGTCTATTTTTCCATTCATTCGATAAATACTTGAACCAAGCGAGCCAATCACTGTCACTCCATTTCCTCCATCAATTGGTCCTGCGATTGACTGTGTTGCTGCTTGCTGTACACCGTTGATATACATTCTCACTGTTGCACCATCATAAGTGCCGACCACATGAACCCATGTGTTCAATGGTACATTCGCATCAGAAGCGACTGTATAGTAAGTAGTTTTTACTACTCGGAACTGAAATCGATTCCCTTCCGTAAACAAAAGAAACTGCCTATTTACAGCACCTGAAATAGTTTTCTCTAAAATACCTCTGTTTGTTAATTCCGTTATATACACCCATGCACTGACTGACACTGCATCAGTCGGACTCATTGAAGTTGAATGTGGTATGGTCACCACCTGATTCCCTGTACCATCAAAAGATAATGCTGTAGAAAACTTCCCTGTCGTCCATACTGGTGCAGTAACTTCTCCACTATTCCCATTTCCACTCTGATCGATTACTCGCGTACTTGTTCCTTCATTAAACGCCCAGTAGCCCACCAATCCTAGATTGTTTGGCGGACGCTGGAGTGTAGCAGCACTTGAGTTTGTAGGAAAAAAGATGCCTACAACAAGACCGATCAGTCCTATCTGCCACACATACTTTTTTGTATTTTGTAGAAAAACATTCATCATCAATATGCACATTTTATCACAGACTCAAAAAGAAGGGCACCTTCCTGCACCTTTCTCTTCATCACATACCAGGAAGGGCACCTTCCTCTCCCCCTCAGAAAAACCAGGTGGAGGAAGAGGGAGGAAGGTGCCCTTCTTTTTTTTAAAAGTGTGGTATAAAAAAACTCACACTGAGTGTGAGTTTTTTAGTTCCCTATTCTACCTACTGCACTTACTTCTTACCCAATTTCCTACCCTTATACTACTGTACCGGGATGACTTCGACTGTTCGTGTAGCGTGGCCCCAGTTTCCTGCCTGATCCACTGCACTGAAGACAATCGTATGTGTACTTGTCGTTGCCGTATCGATTGAAATCTCTGTCATCGATACCCCATTGACTGTGTACTGAAGACCAAGGTTGGTGTTTGGAGCCAGCGGCCCTGATGGATCAAGTGGGTTGATACCCATATCCATCACTGTCGCTCCGAGGTCAACATAACTCGTACCGACCTGTATCTCCGCTGGGTTGTTACCCATCAAAGATATTTCTGGAGCAATCGTATCTGTCGTTGTCGCATTTCCACTTGTCGGAGGTGTTGAGGTTGCTGTCTGGCTTCCGCAGATACCTGCCGCAGATACCATCGCACCGTTTGCTACCTTGAGACAATATGGTTCGCCAGTCACCTCATCGTACAATGTGATACCTGAAGGTTTTTCTGCGGTACCGATAGTGAGGTTTTCTACAAACACATCTTTCAAGTACGCGATACCATTTACAAACCGTGCTCCGAGTGATTCGAGACTTGAGAGGACTTCTGCAAAGGTAATACCTCCGACTGCTGGTGTTGATGATGCGACTTTTGCTTCGAGAGCTGTCAATCGAGCATCGAGATCGTCTACCTTAATACTCATTTCCTGAACTGCTTTCGCAAGAACTGAAGTGAACTCTTCGTATCGCACACTCTGGATCTGACCATCACTGTTTCGTGCGACGAGTCGTGGCTCAAGGAGATCTACTTCTTCCGCGATGAATCCGAAGTGCTCACTGTTTGTCGTATCGTTATTGTAGTAATAACTTAC
Organism: uncultured Candidatus Saccharibacteria bacterium; assembly: GCA_964426735.1. Taxonomy (GTDB): domain Bacteria; phylum Patescibacteriota; class Minisyncoccia; order Phycocordibacterales; family DATDWN01; genus UBA910. The sequence goes on along the minus strand of CAYRRP010000005.1, from coordinate 22,976 downwards.
TGGTCGCATCGCATTTACCAAGTCGAGTGCATTGATTGTTGACGTTGCAATCGTATTCTTGAATCGTGCTGATGATACGGTACATGTTGCAGTTCCTGAGTTTACTCGCACTTCATTACTTGATGAGAGACAGAGCGCTGAGTCTCCTGATGCTGCCGCTGAAAGACTTGCGAATGATACAGTTCCAGTTACTGAGAACTTCCTCCATGGTGATGTGGTTGCGATACCCACATTACTATCCTTGTTAACACTGAGTGCTTCACTGAATCCACCATTTTGTTTTGTAATCATGAGTCCAAGTCGTGGGAATCGGTTTGCTGCAGATGAGTCCTCCCATACAGCCTGGATCGCACCAGCATTAATCAAACTTCCACCTGCGTCTTCGAGTACGATTGGCATTCGTGCACCGAATCCGTTTGCCACTGTACCACTGGTCTCACGAATCATAGCGATCATTTCTCTTACGTTGTTTGTTGCTCCGTCGTTTTCTCCACGAACATCGAGCACTACCACTGGGTTATTTGTTCCGATACCGACATTACCTGAACCCAAGAACAATGGTCGATTTGCTACACCCGTTGTGTTTGCTAACACATAACCATATCCACCCGATGAGTCATATCCGATACGTACTCCTGGACCAACTCCACCTCCTGGGTCATATGAAGCTGATGAAGGTGCAACGAATATCTGACCATCTACCTGCAATTTTTGCGATGCTGTTGTTGTGCCGATACCAAGGTTTCCGTTCTGAGTGAGTCTCATTGCTTCAAGAGGTGATCCTGTTGATTTGGTATGGAATGCAAGCTCTGCACCCGCTGTGGCACCTGTACCTTTCTGAAGTGCTCGGATACCTGCAACGTTGATATGTGCATCAGACTGAGCATTTGTTCGAGAGAACATGAGAGCTCCGATTGTACCGTTATCACTGTTTTGGCTCGACATCAGGTTGATTGCTGACTGAGTACCAGTGATCTGTAGTGTTCTTGCTGATGAACTTGCAAGAAGCTGATATGGATTGGTGTTGTAGTAAGTTGTTGCACTTGATGATGTACCCATACTTACGTTACCGAGAATGTCAACCAAGAACTGAGTTGTCGATGAACCGATATAGAATGGATCTTGTCCTGCTGGTGCGTTGATTGAGAGCAGTCGTGTTGTACTTGTCAGACCGATACCCACGTTTCCTCTGAAGTATGCGGCGAGTGAGCTACCTGAAAGTTCGAGAATACTGTTACCACCATTAACTCCGAATGCTACACCTTCATTTGGACTGCCCGCAACCAAGAAGTCGAGAGTGTTACTTGAAAGCAATGCTTTTGTCACGGCACCTGTTGCCCGACCCATTCTCCAGTTTGTATCAGTACCACCTGCAAAGTAAATCTGTCGTCCACTGTCCATTGCGATATCTCCAGCTGAGATAGTGAATTCTTGAGTGGTTACCGCTGTGCCGATACCAACGTTTCCATTTCTATCAACGATCAATGATGTCTTTGTTGATGAACCCACTGCAAAGCTTGTTACTCCTGCTGGCGCATTGACTGCAAGTTTTGCTGAAGGGGTAGTTGTACCGATACCCAAGTTGTCACCTGAGAGAACCATTCCTGAAGATCCTGTTGTGTTACCGAAGAGAAGTTTTCCAGCTGAGTTTCTGTATGCGATATCTCCTGCAGTTGAGTCTGAGAACCATTGACTAGCACTTGCAACATATGCAACCCATGGATTTGTACCTGCACCACCACTACCGATACCTGATGGACCTGATGTTGGCATATCGATCCATGATGCTGTGTTACTAAACCATGTAGAGATAGAAGCTCGTCCAGTGTTTGTACCTACAGTGAGTGTACCTGATACATCAAGCTTACTTGCTGGAGTTATTGTACCGACTCCCACATTTCCATTCTTGTCTACGATGAATGAAGTTGCTGTAGAAGATCCCACTACAAATCCTGGCTGACCTGCCACATTGTTCACTGCGAGTGATCCAAATGGAGTTGTTGTTCCGATACCTACGTTACTATTTGAATCAAGAAGGAAGGCTGTTGTTCCTGCTGAGTTTACGATTTCAAATGTTGAGTTTGCTACATTGTAATTTCTACCGATAACACCCTGGATTGTATTTGCTGAGTTTACCCATGCGATTGCAGAATTCGCAGTAGTACTATTTACAGTCTTGAGTATCAATGATCTTGCTCCGTATGGACTACCATCTCCACTGATTGAGAATGTATCAATTTCAAGTCCAGCACCTCCAACAAGCGCCCCTCCTGATGTACCGATACGAGCATTGCCTGCGACAGAAAGTGTTGCGAGAGGAGATGTTGTTCCGATACCAACGTTTCCACCTTGCTGGAATGTTACTTTTCGAGATGTTGCATCCCAAATAGTAAAGTCATTTGTACTTCCTACCTTATAGAAACCACCCTTAAATGTTGCATTATCAAAGAAGTCGATACCTGAGAGATCATTTATTGTTGTATCTGATACTTCATTAATTCCAAATCGGACCGTTGAACTTCCTTCAACAGCAAGTTTTGCATTTGGACTTGTTGTTCCAATACCAACATTACCATCAGTAGCAAGTGTCATCCATGTCTCATTTGCAGAAACATTTGTGAATCGAAGTGGAGCTTCACTTCCTACTGCCTGAGTAAGTCCAGACTGAATGTAGTTCACACTACCTGTACTAATCATTCGCAAATACCCAGTACCATCGTTTGCTGCAAGAGTAAATGTTGGAGCTGTTGCATGAGCTACAGAGAGAGTTGATATTGGTGAAGTCGTTCCGATACCTACATTTCCACCATTCATAATAGTCATTGCAGCCGTTCGATTTGGAGCAAAGATGATTGGATAACCTGCACTTGTTCCAACATATAAACTACTTGCACCAGAATTTGACTCAATAACTGCCTGATTATTTCCTGTCACACCTCCAAATATTGTACCTCCATACGTTGAACCCAGTGCATAGATATTAAGTCCAGCACCTGCGTTGTTGTACGTACTGATTGCACCAAATGCACCTGTAGTATAGTTCTGCGATGTAATACCACTACCAACCACATTCAATGTCACATTTGGCGTAGTTGTGCCAATACCGACGTTGCCACCACTTGGCTGAAGAGCAAGAGCCTGACTTGTATTACTAATGCTGTAATTAATCGTATCTATGAATGAGTAATTTGAAGCTGGTACAACACCAAAGTTCAAACGCTTTGTTCCTGTTGTAGCAGAATTTATTGTTATTCCATTACCAATTCCTGAAAGAGTTGAGTCTTTACTTATCATAAGACTACTATCTGGACTTGTTGTTCCAACACCGACATTTCCCTGAACTAACATTCCATTTGCAGGGTATGTCACTGTACCATCAGCATATCCTGCACCTGAACCAACACCAACCCCACCATTACCTTGAAGTGTTAATGCTGCAGTACCGTTAAGTGTAATAGAACTTCGCATTACTGTTCCACCTGGAGCAGAAACTCCAATATAGTTACCATTTGCATTTCTGCTGATACGGAAATCTGTATCAACACCAGTACCTCCGACATTCAAGAGTGCTGTTGGTGAAGTAGTTCCAATTCCCACATTTCCAGCATTGAAGTAACTACTACCACTTGAAACAATTTGATTTGTCACAACGCCAGCACTATACATATTCATGAACATATTATCCGCACTTCCATTTCGTGCCACTCTGAACAAGAGGTTTGTAGTCCCATTGTGGAGCGCAATACCTTTATCATTTGTTGTTGTCACAACATTGAGTGCATCTGTTGGTGCTGCTGTTCCAATTCCGACATTTCCTCCATTTGGGTTAAGCAACAACGGAGTTACTGTAACACCCTGATTTTCACTCTGAATAAATGCTGATCCGTTTGCACCCACAGCAGCGTCATAACCCATAAATAATTTCTTTGTAGGTGTTGTAGAGTCTGTAATTGCAAAGGCTCCCGCTGCATCACTCGTATATGTACCGGCACTACTTATCTGGAGTTTCCATGTAGGAGTTGTTGTTCCAATACCAACGTTTCCACTACTATTAATTCTCATCCATTCAGTTGGAGTCCCTGCCAACCTAGTCCCAAATGAGAGCGCTCCATTCGCACTACTAGCATTGGTTTCACTTATACCTTTCACATAAGCAGCAAGTACATCATTCCCAGCAGCATTAGATCCTAAAGCCAATGTTCCAACTACCATCTGTGCTGTATATGCTGAAGGTGTTGAATAAATATTTATCGTTGGAGCGGTAGCATCACTTGAACGTACATCCAATTTTTGCCAAGGATTCACTGTTCCTACTCCCACATTTCCATTCTTGTCTACGATGAATGAAGTTGCTGTTGATGAACCAATTGCGAATGATGCCTGACCTGCTGCTGCGTTAACTGCGAGAGTTGCAGTTGGAGTTGTTGTTCCGATTCCTACATTTCCATTTGAATCAATTGTCATTCGATCACTTCCATTGTCCTGGAAATGGAATGCATTGATATCAGCATCTACCGATCCGAAATACACATCATTTGCTCCGTTAATTCCAAGCATACGTGTTGCAGATCCACCTGTAGTTTTTCCGTAAATATAATTTGCATTTGATGCTAAGAATATATTTCCATCAACAGTTAATTTTTGTCCAACTGTTGTTGTTCCAATACCAACATTTCCATTTGAATTAATTACAATATGATTTGTTTGAGAATTATTTTCATTTCCAATTCTTAAGGTATTGTCGTTGTATTGAGATATAATACCTACTCCAAATCCACTTATTAACTTCATTATTGGCACATTTGTTGCTTCCAAATTAAATGTGGCATTACCAGCATTGTAAACGTTCAACTGAGCATTTGGTGATGTTGTTCCGATACCGAAGTTTCCAGACGCAAGCACAGTAACTAGATCAGTACCCCCAGAATTTCTAAGTGACAAAAGTGAGTTTGCAGAACCAACACCTCCAGCTGCACCCGCAGTATCAAAGATAACACCTCCTGTTGATGCGTTTCGAGAAATCACAGGCCATACGGTTCCTGAAGATGCGGTAAGTGCGATACTACCAGCAACATCAAGTTTCTGTGAAGGAGTAGTTGTTCCGATTCCTACGTTTCCACCAAGTGGGTTCAATGCAAATGCATTTGCTGAAGCACCTGCCTGGTATCCTGTTCGAGCCTGGAGATACGCTGCATTTCCTCCATTGATACCGATCTGAATTGCAGCATTTGTTGCAGAACTATCAGAAATAACGAATCCTCGGTCGAGAGCTGAAGCAAGTGCGGTCACTGCACCAGTCGCTGCTTTGTCAAAATGAAGTGATGCAAGTGGTGAAGTCGTTCCGATACCTACATTACCTCCTGAAAGTGCGGTGATTGCATTTGTACCTGATACTGCAAATCGAAGTGCTCCGTCAGCTGAGTTTCGATACATACCTGTACTTGCTGATGAAGAGAATGAATATGTTGGGTTTGATACTGTACCGTTTGCACCAAGTACCTGGTTTGTAAGTTGAATATTTCCAACAACATCAAGTGCTTGTACTGGATTTACTTTGTTGATACCTACATATGCACCGAGGTCAGGTCGAAGTACAGTCAATCCTCCAGAACCACCTGATGAGAATGCTCCTGCAATCGTTGAAGTCGCTGTAGTTGAAGTTGCAATGAAGTTTCCGAATGTTGGAGTTGATGTTGCAACAATAGCACCACTTGCATTAGTTGAAAGGATTGAGTTGATTGCTGTACCTGAGAGTGTAAGTGATGGTGTTGAGAATGATGAAGTAGCGATCAATACTGATGCAGTGACTGTACCTCCGTCGAAGAATCCACTTCCTGCAACTGAAAGTTTGTATCCTGGAGTTGTTGAGCCGATACCAAAGTTTCCATTTGCATCAAGCCGAGCAGTTTCATTTTGATTGTTTGCTACCGCTGTTCCTGTTCTAAACTGAATTACTCCAGGGTTTGATGCTGCTGTAATACCATTGAGGTCGATTTCTGCGCTTGCAGAGTTTCCTGTACTACCAGATCCACTTACTCCTCCCAACTGCATTGTGCCACTATTTGAACCGTATCGAAGTCCAGCTGTAGTCATAGTCATTGCAGATGCTCTAAATTCACCAGTAGCTATAACCACTCCATCCTGTCGTGCTGAAAATACAGTTGATGAAGCAACTTTCAAATCCAAGAGGTTGCCACTGTATCCTGACAACATATCCACAGCAATACCGACACCTGTCGTTCCTCCTGCAACAGAAAGTCGAGCAAATGGTGAAGTAGTACCCACTCCCACATTTCCACCATTTACAAATGCAATGTCTCTTCCAAGGTTTGCTGGATTATCTTTTCTCCATGCACCAAGGAGAACTGTCTGTGCATTTGAATTCACATCAACTGAGAATACAGGATAGTTACCCGCTGTTGCACTTTCAAACAATGCATTTCCGACAACGTTAAGTTTAGCTGTTGGTGATGTGGTGCCGATACCAACATTTCCACTTGTGTTGATAGTAAGGCGAGCATTGTCTCCATTTGTACCGACAATAAAGCTTTGTTCTGCTCGAATCACTGTATCACCTGCAGTTGCAGCAGAAAGAAGAGAAGCTCCATCAGCTACACCAAAATATGTTTTTGCTGTTCCTGCTCGAGTAAGTCGAATATATGGAAGTGAAGCATCTGCAATACCAAGTGGTGCTGTTGAGTTTGCTTCACCAATACCTAATGTACCGGTAACATATGCACTTCCAGCAACTGAAAGTTTTGATGCTGGAGTTGTGGTTCCGATACCTACATTTCCACCAGATTTGATTACAAATCTTTCTGTACTATCTTGCAAAATCGCAAAACCAGAAGCTGCATCCCAGTTAGACTGCAATTTCCAATTTACAACTCCTGCAGAAGAAAGCTCGAGAGATGGAACACTGCCACTTGTACCAGTGATTCGCGCTGAAGGTGTAGTTCCTTGTACTTCCAATTTTGTCGCAGGTGATACAGTTCCAATACCAACATTTCCATCATTTGCAATTCTCAATTTTTCTGTAAGAAGGTTACCTGTCTGTGTGTAAGTAAAGAAGCCCATTCCAACGTTTGCTCCATTAGCAATTTCAGTTACAGAAGTAATCTTTCCAGCGATTTGATTTGAATCTCCTCCTACAGAACCATCATTTGATCTAAAGAGAATCTGTGAATTAACTTCACCTATAGATACAACATTCACGTTTCCTCCACCAACGATAAGAGTACCTGTTGCAGACGCATTGTTAACATGGAATAGTGCACTTGGATTACTTGTTCCCACTCCCACATTTCCTGCAAAGTAGTTTGAAAGTGTTGTTGATGTAGCCCAGATGTTGTTTGCAGTGATTGTTGAAGTTGCAACGATAGCACCAGAAGCATTTGTTGAAAGGATTGAGTTGATTGCTGTACCTGAGAGTGTGAGTGATGGTGTTGAGATTGAAGATGTTGCGGTGAGTGTTGAAGCAAGTACGTCACCTCCAGTGAATACTGCAGAACCTCCTACAGAGAGTGTTCGGTATGGTGATGTGGTGCCGATACCAAGGTTTCCTGCAAAGTAACCATTTCCTGTTGTTGAATACAGTTTGTATTTCAATGTACTTGCAGTATCGCTATACCCTGCAATATCTACTCCATTCATTAGTCTCATCTCATTAATGCTTCCATTTCCAACATACAATTCAAATTTAGCAAGACCATTTGCATCAGCAACTTTCCATCCTAAGCTTGATGAATCAGAAATATAAAATGGCCATGTACCAATATTTGATGCTGTTTTATTTGCATTACCTGCAGCAAGCTGTCCGTGTACGTCAAGTTTTGTTGCTGGAGTGGTTGTGCCGATACCGAGGTTTCCACCACTAGCAAGATACATCTTAGTACTGTTATTTGTACCAAAATACAATGGAAGGTTTTCATAATTCCAGAAGTAACCATTTCCTGCAGTATCAATACCATAAATTGTTCCATCGGATGCTGTAGAACCTGTATTAGTATTTGTAAATCTACTGAACACATTGTTTCCAGAAGCTACATGTACTTGAAGAGCTTCAACTGGCCCTGTTGTTCCGATACCAATATTACCTGTTGTATCAACCGTCATATAGCCGTCAGCACCGTTTGCACCGAGCAATAATTTTGCACCTGATGCACCACGCACAGCAGCATTAGAACCAGAGAATGAAAGCGAACCTATAAGTGAACCTCCAGTTGACCAAGAGATTGGTGCTGCTCCAATAGCATCCACCTGAAGACCTGTGAGACCAGACGTAACACCATTAACATATAATTTTGATGTTAGATTTGTCGTTCCAATTCCAACTTTTCCAGAATTCTGCTCAATCACAAACTGAGATCCACCAATTACCAAACCTCCAGTTGAGATTGTTGAAGTCGCTGTAGTTGAAGTTGCATTGAAATTACCAAATGTTGGAGTAGATGTTGCAACAATAGCACCACTTGCATTTGTTGAAAGGATTGAGTTGATTGCTGTACCTGAGAGTGTAAGTGATGGTGTACTGATTGAAGATGTTGCGGTAAGTGTTGAAGCAAGTACGTCACCTCCGGTGAATACTGCACTACCTACTACTGACAATCGTCGATATGGAGATGTACTTCCGATACCTACATTTCCATCTGCACCCCATGTCATTGTGGCGATGTTTGAAGATGGACCAGTAAACATTGTTTGTGCATAACTCACTGGTGAGTTCTGAAGAATGTAGTTTCCGTTATTAAATGTAAGCTGATTGATTGCGTAAATATTCAACAAATCACCAGTTCCTCCACCAATACCATGGTAACCGCCACCAGTAAAGATCAATCCTTGGCTATTTCCGTAAATATCTAGCTTTGCTGAAGGAGATGTGGTGCCGATACCGATGTTGTTGTTGTAACCAGAAACTGTTCCTCCACCACTGCCGAGTTTAATTGATGCAATTGCATTATTTTGTAGTCCGTAGAATGCTGCAGTGTTTGCAGTATCAATATCTAATATCTTCACATCATCTCCGATCTGGAGTGCGTGTCCTGCTGAAGCAATGCCACTACCCACTGTCACATTACCGAATACAGAAAGTTTTGCAGATGGATTTGCTGTACCGATACCGACGTTTCCATTATTCAACAATGTCAATGTTGGAGAAGTTGTTGTTGCATATGAATCTGTTGAAGTACCGATGTAGAGATTTCCTGCTCGATTTGAGAAAAGAACATGTTGCAAGTTTGTACCTCCAGCACTATCTGAAAGAGCAAAGTCTGGTCGTGTGCCTGCTACTTGGAATTTCCATGCTGGAGTAGTCGTTGCTATACCTACGTTACCTGTTTTCGTAATTGTCATTCGTGTCGCTTGATCAACCCCACCATTTGTTGTTTCAAACTCAATTTGACCATCATTGTTTGCTGGATTTTTAAACAAAATTCTTGAAGTGTCACCTGCATATGGAACACTATAGTGTCCGATTGCAGATCCAGCAGTCTGTAATCGTATACCTCCACCAACTATGTCTAATTTTCCAGTCGGAGCAGCAGTACCAATACCTACATTGTTTGAAGAATAGTCATATACAAATCCTGAAGTTTCGATTGCGAGACCTCCTGAGATAGTTGATGTTGCTGTAGTTGAAGTTGCATTGAAGTTACCAAATGTTGGTGTTGATGTTGCAACGATCGCACCACTTGCATTAGTTGAAAGGATTGAGTTGATTGCTGTACCTGAGAGTGTAAGTGATGGTGTTGAGAATGATGAAGTAGCGATCAATACTGATGCTGTTACAGTACCTCCGTCAAAGAATCCTGAACCTGCAACTGAGAGTTTGTATCCTGGAGTTGTAGAGCCGATACCGAGGTTTCCAGCTGAAGAAAGCACCATCTGATCAGTGTTATTTGATCGGAAGTACATATTATTTCCTGATGGTCGATTGATATATAGTGCTTGATCTGTTGGGCTACTTGAGAAGTTATATCCTGTTTGTGAGACAGTGTTGTTGAGACTGATACCAGTGTAGTTTCCACCTGCTGCAGCCAATGCACCGATTGATGCATATCCTGAACCTTGACCAGCAACAACAAATTTCTCAGCAGGTGCAGTTATAGTTGATCCGATTCCCACATTTCCCGCATTTGTTACATACAATCCTGCACCTGTTGTAGTTGCCACTCGGAGTAGATCTGCTGAAGTTGTTGCTGCTGTTGGATATACATCAAGGATATAATTTGGGCTTGTGTTCCAGATTCCAACACCACCAGTGTAATTTCCAAGAGTCATCACATTTCGAGTCACTACAGATGTTCCGTCATATCCTGTAGCGTAGAAAGTCAATGAACGATAACTACCTGAACCACCTGGGTTGAAATTCCAAGAAGTGATACCTGATTTATTGTCTCCAAATCGAATACCTTTTGTTGTATCAATAACTGATGAACCCACTCCTGCAATATCCAATGTTGATCCAGGGTTGGTTGTTCCGATACCGAGGTTTCCATTCAAATCAAATCGAGCTTTTTCTACTGCACCAATTCCAAATGTGATATGGTCTGTTGAGTTAAGAACTGTTTCGCCAGTTTTTGCAGCGAAAATATAATTACTTCCTCCTGGTGTAACACCATAATTGTAGATTGCTCCATAACCTCCTGCACCTGTGTATGCACCGAGGACGAATCCTTGAGTTCCATCAGTAAATGATCCGAGTCCATTTACAACCAATTTTTGACCTGGAGTTGTTGTTCCGATACCGACGTTTCCACCAGCTCTAAATGTCATAACAGATCCTACACCTGTTTCGTTTACATTAAAGTTTCCAGAAGATGCTGTCATATCCCAAAGCTTGTTTGAAGATGCAGTATTTTTGAATATCAATGTTGGAGTAGAATCATATATTCCTATTGCTCCACCGTATACATTAAAGAGTCTGTCTGGGGTTGTAGTTCCTACACCCACATTACCCAATGTGGTCATAACTACAGCACTTGCTGTTCCATTTGTATTAAATACAAAGTCACCAGATGTATTTGTCTCGATAACATTAGCTGACGAAGTAGTATCCATACGTAGCTTTACAGATCCAGAAGAAGATTTGATATGCAAATGTTGTGCTGGATTAGAAATTCCAATTCCCACATTTCCTGCAAAGTAGTTTGAAAGTGTTGTTGATGTAGCCCAGATGTTGTTTGCAGTGATTGTTGAAGTTGCAACGATAGCACCAGAAGCATTTGTTGAAAGGATTGAGTTGATTGCTGTACCTGAGAGTGTGAGTGATGGTGTTGAGATTGAAGATGTTGCGGTGAGTGTTGAAGCAAGTACGTCACCTCCAGTGAATACTGCAGAACCTCCAACTGAGAGTGTTCGGTATGGTGAAGTAGTGCCGATACCGAGGTTACCCGAAGTACTCATTACCATTTGTGTTACGCCTCCAGATCGGAATGCGAGATAGTTGGCATTGTAAGTATTATCTATCACTGCAACACCACCAATAGAGCCAATAGTCATTCGAGGAGAATTACTTACTGCAAAACCTATTGTTGAGTTACTTGTACTATCCACCACAACTGAAGCTGTTGCTCCAGAAGAATACACATGCAACAACTGTGATGGTGATGTTGTTCCAATTCCAAGATTTCCAGATGTACTCAATCTCATGTATTCATTTCCTCCACCAGCACCAAATCGGATTGCACCTACACCACCTGCATTGATCCATGCATTGTCTGATGTGTCAGCAGTGATAAGTGGAACAACATTTGTACCTGCAGTATTCATTGAATACAAACCACTAAGATTTGGCATGATAGTTGCACCACTCTGAATTTGAAGACCTGTATTAAGCCCATACAATGTTCCTGTTTTGTTTATCGCAAGTCCAACAACTGGAGAAGTTGAACCGATTCCCACATTTCCACCAGCTGTCACACTAAACAAATCTCCTGCAGAAGTTCCCGCTGAAGAAATAGTAAAGATATTTCCAGTTTGTCCTGCAAGGTTTGCAAGACTAAGTCGAGCACCTGAGTTTGATGCATTCATTCTCAAAATATTTGTCTGAGTTGCTGTATCTCTCAACTGGAATGCTGAACCTGATGTTGAAGTAAGTGTAAGATTTTGAACAACTTCAAGTGGAGCAGATGGAGATGTAGTACCGATACCGACGTTTCCACCAGAAGTGAGTGTGATGATATTACTTGATCCCAAGTCAACACTTGTTCCGATTTTGAATTTATCACTATCACTATTATCAATACCCATTCGGTAACCGATTACACCAGGAAGTTCAAAGTTCATTCCAACATCTCCTGATGAATACTGTCGAAGTGTAAGTCGATCTGCACTTGCAGTACCATCTGTCATTGCAATATCCAATTTAGAACCTGGAGTTGTTGTTCCGATACCGATGTTACCAGAATTTGTATCAATAAACATTCTTGTTTCTTGCTGGTAGTCACCAAATGCAATTGCCGCGTCGCTGAACAAATACGCACCTGTTGGATGAGTACCGCCATACCCTGTCGCTCCATAACCTAATTCTGTTGTCGCACCAAGCATAACTCTTGGAGCTGCAGAACCTTCAATTTTTACATCACCACCGTAAACATGTAATTTTTGACCTGGAGTTGCTGTTCCAATACCTACATTGTTTGAAGAATAATCATACACAAATCCTGAAGTTTCGATTGCGAGACCTCCTGCGATAGTTGATGTTGCTGTAGTTGAAGTTGCATTGAAATTACCAAATGTTGGTGTTGATGTTGCAACAATAGCACCAGATGCATTAGTTGAAAGGATTGAATTGATTGCTGTACCTGAGAGTGTAAGTGATGGTGTTGAGAATGATGAAGTAGCGATCAATACTGATGCTGTTACAGTGCCTCCATCGAAGAATCCTGAACCTGCAACACTGAGTTTGTATCCTGGAGTTGTTGAGCCGATACCAACATTTCCACCTGCAGTAATTCGCATTTTCTCTACCTCATTTGTTTTGAATGAGAAATCAAGAGTAGAACTTTCGTAATCAATGAAGCCTCGACTTCCAACAGTTAATGTAGGCTGGAAGATAAGACGACCGAGAGATGAACCACCTGATGCAGCGAGGATTGTAATTACTGGATTTTGAGTACTGCGAGAAATGATACCTGTGTTACTGAGAACATCGAGAGTAGCATTTGGAGTTGTTGTGCCAATACCAACGTTTCCAGAACCTCCACCAACAACAGTAAGATATGTTGAACCTTGAGTAAGATCCATCAAAGCAAAATCTGAAGTTGTATTACTGTTTGTTCGAAGTCCCCATGTTCGAGATCCGTTACCGAGTGCAAGATCAGCGATTTGATTAGCTTGAGTTGTTCCAAGTTTTGCGTAGATATTACTTACAACATTTTTCTCAACCACAAAAGGATACACTGGAGTTGTTGAGCCGATACCAAAGTTTCCATTTGTATCAATACGAGCACGTTCAGATGATGATGTTAGGAAGACAAGCGGAGCGGTAATTGAATTAAGGGCGGTATATGTGCTTCTTGCATCCACAACAAACCGTGCTGTGCCGCTATTATTCATTCGAATAAAGCTTGCGCTACCTCCATTATTATCAATTGAAAGTGTAGCGTCTGATCCCGAAACTGTTAATGGATACTGAGGTGTAGTTGTTCCAATCCCGAAGTTACCATTTGCATCCACTCGAACTCGTTCACTACCTCCTGTAACCAGGGTAATTGAAAGTCCTGCATCGTTTATAATCGAAGTATTATTTGATCCATTCTGGATAAATCCATTAGTTGCTCGTACAGCACTCGTTGTACGAATTTGTCCAGCTACCGTAAGTGGATCTGTTGGTGCTGTATTTCCAATACCAACATTTCCATTCTTGTCTACGATGAATGAAGTTGCTGTTGAAGATCCCACTACAAATCCTGGGAATCCTGCCTCAGAATTTACAGAAAGTTTCGCAAATGGAGTACTTGAACCAATACCTACATTTCCTCCTTCCCCAAGGTTAACATTTGCCCACGCTATACCTTGTTTAATACCAGAAATCGTAACAAGATTTGTTGATTGATTATACAAGAAGTTTGCACCTCCAGCGTTTGTTGTACTTGTATCACCGATATAATATCCTCGAGTTGTTCCTTCTCCGTTTATTCTCACACTACCTCCTGCAATATCCAATCGATACCCTGGAGTAGTTGTTCCAATACCTACGTTTCCATTTCCATTAATTCGTAGTCTTTCAGACGCTGCTGCGTTTGATGAACTTGTTTTGAACAAAAGACTCTTTCCTGTAGTTCCATCAGCAAGAGCTGAAATTGCAGCACCATTTGGTGTAGCTCCAATTACGTTGTTAAATGCAAATGATATAGTCTGAGCAGCATTTGTATCATTGTTTGTTGTAGTGAGCTGTAGCCCCACATTATCTGTTGCGGTATTTGCATTCTGAACTGTAAGCTTTGCTGTTGGAGTAGTTGTTCCGATACCAAGATTTCCTCCAGTAGTCAATGTCATTGCTGTATTACTTCCATTATCTACTGACCACTCTTGTGCTCCAGAATTGGTAACGTATCGAATCTTATCTCCTGAAATAAGATTGTAGATATCTGTCCTATCACCACTTGGTGAATTTGCGATACGGAATGATTCTGTGTTTCCATCATAATTTCTCAACATCATTGCATCAAAACCAGAACCACTTTGAACGGTGATTGTCGCTCCTGTGTTTGAATTTACATGAAGTTTTGATATCGGAGCCGCAGTTCCAATACCTACATTGTTTGAAGAATAGTCATACACAAATCCTGAAGTTTCGATTGCGAGACCTCCTGAGATAGTTGATGTTGCTGTAGTTGAAGTTGCATTGAAGTTACCAAATGTTGGTGTTGATGTTGCAACGATAGCACCACTTGCATTAGTTGAAAGGATTGAATTGATTGCTGTACCTGAGAGTGTGAGTGATGGTGTTGAGATTGAAGATGTTGCGGTGAGTGTTGAAGCAAGTACGTCACCTCCAGTGAATACTGCAGAACCTCCTACAGAGAGTGTTCGGTATGGTGATGTGGTGCCAAGACCGAGATTTCCTGCGACGAGTGTTCCAGTATAATCACCAATAGTACCATTACCTACATACAATTTTCCTGCAACTATTCGTGAAAGATTTACATCTGGACTGATAGCATAATTACTAGAGAAGCCGATCAATGAGTTTGCTCCGAGTCTGAAGTAATCTTTTGTGATTCTAAAGCCGTTGTTGTTATCACCAAGTTGTTCAATACTACCAGAGCTAATCACATCAATATTACCAGAACTATCTACAGTAAGCTGATTATTATTTCCTACAGTAAGTAGTTGACTTGGTGAAGTTGTTCCAATTCCCACATTCCCTGCAAAGTAGTTTACTGCACTTGATGAAGTTGACTGGATGTTGTTGAAGTATCCAGTGTTTGCAGAAAGGAGTGTTGATGATGCTTGAGCAAGTGTAGTCTGACCAGTCACAGAAAGTGTTGAGGTGAGAGTTGTCGCTCCATTTACAGTAAGTGCGCCGTCAAATGAAGATGCTCCTGTACCTATTCGGAGTGCATTCCATCGTTTTGAAAGAGTACCGAGTGTTTGTGAAGAATCATTGTCTGCAAACGGGTTAAGTGTTGCTTGGAAGCCAAGAGTTGCATTGTCTTGCATGTAGACATATGCAGAAGAGAGACCGTCTCGTGCAAACTGAATAGCCCATGGGTTTGCATCTGGACCTGAGTCAACAACGAGAGCCGCATTGTCAGATGATCGAGCTCGTACCTGGAGACGGCCTGATACAGGAGCTACTGTACCGATACCTGTGTTTCCACTTGCGTCAATGATAAATGAAGTTGCAGTACTGTTGCCCACCACAAACTCTGGAGCTGTGCCAGTGCTTTGTACTGAAAGTCGAGCAAATGGTGATGATGTTCCTACACCAATATTTGCTGTTGCAAAGAAGTTACCGATTACTGTTGATGATGCTTGTGATATAAAGCCATTGTTGTGAAGTGTGGTGATTGTTGTGGTTGGTCTGAGGTATCCGCCAGAAAGTGTCCATGTCTCGCCTGAAAGTGATCCTCCTGCGATATAGTCTGTACCTGCAATCGCTGGTACTACAGAACCATCTGCATTTGTCTTGAGGAGTGCTGAAGCAATACCTGAGATTGCAAATGAAGTAGTAGTTGCCTGAGTTGAAAGGAGTCGTGGAAGTGTTGATGTCGCTGTAGTTGTTGCAGTGAAGTATGCAGATACTACCTCTCCGACTACTGAGAGTTTTGCGTATGGTGAGGTGGTGCCGATACCGACATTTCCACCAGCAGTCAATCGAGCAACCTCACTTGAACCATTAGTTCTAAGGATCGTGCTTCCGGTTACAGAAGTATTGGTAATGTAGAAGTCACCTGTACTGTTTTCAATTTGTCCGAATGTAGCACCTGCAATATTAAGATTTGCCTGACCATCTGTACTTGTGATTCTACTGTACACGAGACCAGAACCACTTACATGGAATTTTGCTGTTGGATTCGCAGTTCCCACTCCCACATTTCCTGAAGCTGCGACGATGAATGAAGTTGCTGTTGATGAGCCAACAACAAATGCTGGCTGACCTGCACCCGCATTGATTGAAAGTCGAGCAAATGGAGATGTAGTAGAGAATCCAACATTTCCTGTAAATTGATTTGTATTAGAGAAGGTATTGAAATCTGCAAGGAGTGTTGTTGATGCTACAGTACCTGCTGATGCGAGACATACTCCGTTGATTTCAATACAACCACCAGTAAGTTTGATACCGTTTGCAAATGTTGATGATGCGGTAGTTGATACTACATTAAGGAGATTTGTTTGGATACCCCCTACAAATGTTGAAGTTGCTGTTGATGTTGCAAAGATGTTGTCTGCAACGATTGTACCCGCAACAGAAAGTTTTGCGTATGGTGAGGTGGTACCGATACCGAAGTTTCCACCAGATGTAATTCTCATCTTCTCTGTAGGATTATAGTTTGCTACACCATCACCATCTGTAGCAAAAATCAAGTTTCCATTAGCACCAGCACTTCCATCACTGTAAATTGCAGCATGTGAGAAACCTGAAGATAGAGTACTTTGGAACACAATTCCATCAGAAAAGACTGCTGCACCATCTGCTTTTGCATGAGCAATTGAAAGTTTTCCATTTGGCGCTACAGTTCCTATACCTACGTTTCCATTTGCATCAATTTTGAATCGAGTTGCTGCACCGATAGTTGCACCTGCATTGTACGCTGTCTGATCAAAGATACTGAAGCCTGCACCAAGTGCTGAACCTGATCCTGTAGAACCAAAATTATATCGTCGTCCACCAGATGCAGTGTTTGTAAAGTCGATACTTGCATCAGCGTTTGAAGACATGATTGACATTGGTCGAGCCGAACCACTATCGATATTTACTCCATATGCAATACTGTTGACTGATGTAGATGTTGTACCGAGTCCAATACGTCCTGAGTTTTCGAGGAAGAGAGATGTTGCGGCACCTGGCTGGAACTGGATACTTGAGTATGCACTGTTTTGACCTACATACAATGTGTCACTAATATTTCGTGCGAAGAAAAGATTTGTAGTACCTGCTGCATTTCTAAATGCGAAACCAGAATTTCCATCTGTTGCACCTGATGTAATATTTCCTCCGTATACTTCAAGTTTTGATGCTGGAGTTGTTGTTCCGATACCAACATTTCCACTGTTCTTGATTGTAAGAACTGCATTACTGAGGGTTGGGTTACTTGCGTTAGTAGCTGTATTTTGCAAGAACTGAATATCTCCTCTGCCCCATGTATCATTTTTTACGAAAGAAATCGCAGCTTTAGCACCATCAACAGCATCACCTGCTTTAAACAAAATACCTATTGCATTTCCTCCTGTGGCAGAATTATTATCCAATTTCAATGTTGGGAAGAAGTCACCATTTGTTCCACCTACTATTTGCAATGTTGCATTTGGAGTTGTTGTTCCGATACCTACGTTTCCGCCATTTGGGTTCAATAAGAGATTCTTCCAGTTGACTGCATAATCTACTGCTTGCATATAACCTGCATCATGTAGGTTGCTATATCCTGAGTAAATATATTTATTTGGATTTGTGAAGCTTGTAAGCTGAAGTCCACCGAGCTGTCCTGAAAGTGTGGCATCACTTGCAACCACAAGTTTTGCTGTTGGAGTTGTTGTTCCGATACCAACATTTCCTGTATTAAAGACTGTATTATATCCACTACCTGGAGCAATAATGAGGTTTCTGATTGTACCTATTGTATAGTCACCTGAAACAACTGTATTTGTTCGCTCTATATACAAAGTCTTTGTACCAGCAATACCCGTATCAAGTGAGATTGCACCACCGTTGTTTAATGTTCCAAATGTAGCAGTATCCTGTGTCCCAGAACCAAATTCTGCAGTGCCGTACACTACAAGTTTGTTAGTTCCTGGAGCATAGTATGTATGACTACCTGTACCTACTGTAAGTAGTGATGATGGACTGGTTGTACCTATACCAACAAAACCTGTTGAAGCATCTACCACAAGTCGTGAAGTACCGACTGCAAGTCCTCCTGCAATTGTAGAAGTTGCTGTAGTACTTGTTGCAATGAAGTTTCCGAATGTTGGTGTTGATGTCGCAACGATAGCACCTGATGCATTTGTTGAAAGGATTGAGTTGATTGCTGTGCCTGAGAGTGTAAGTGAAGGTGTACTGATTGAAGATGTTGCGGTGAATGTTGATGCTGTTACATTTCCACCGTCGAAGAATCCACTTCCTGCTACTGAGAGCTTGTATCCTGGAGTTGTTGAGCCGATACCTACATTACCATTGGTATCAATTCTCATTCGTTCAGATCCATTCGTTACAAATTTGAAATAATTAGAAGTATTATTGTATACAACTGAACCCAAAGCCTGATTAGAACTTTGACCAAAATCAACCATTGATTCTCCTGCTGATCCAGAAATTATTGCTACTCGAGAATTATTGCCACTTATAGCATTATTTTGGAACACACCAACAGTACCGCTCAATGCACTTGCAATACCGCTACCACTAGCTGAAACCACAAGATTAGCATTTGGTGATGTTGTTCCAATACCGATGTTTCCACCATTTGGGTTAAGCAAAAGACTATATGTAGTTGCAGTACCATCAGTGCGCTGTGCCTGGAACCATGATTGACCTGTTCCGAGAACACCTGCGAGCAATCCATAATTATTATTATCATTAGTGAGATATAACGATGTTGTATTACTTGGTGATGCACCAGCAGAAACTACGTTGTTTGAATTTGATGCTGAACTAACTTGGAGACGCGCCTGTGGTGATGTTGTTCCAATACCTACATTACCTCCTGCTTTTACAATAAACTGAGAAGCGCCTGTATTACTAAACAAACTCATTGTGTTATCAGAACCGTTTCCAAGTACTTGAAGTCTACTTCCATCATCATATGTAATACCTCCTACAAGCACTCGAGCATTTGCAGAACCATAACTTCGCATTGTCTCTACACCTGTGTTTGTTTTGAAGATAATAGATTTTGCACTATCTTGTGTTTGAAGTATTAAGTCATTTCCTGCAGTTGGATAAATAGTACTTACTGCCAACATACCCGCAATTGTAGATGTTGCATTTGTTGAAGTTGCATAGAACTGACCAAATGTTGGAGTTGATGTTGCAACGATAGCACCAGAAGCATTTGTTGAAAGGATTGAGTTGATTGCTGTACCTGAGAGTGTGAGTGATGGTGTTGAGATTGAAGATGTTGCGGTGAGTGTTGAAGCAAGTACGTCACCTCCAGTGAATACTGCAGAACCTCCTACAGAGAGTGTTCGGTATGGTGAAGTTGTGCCAATTCCGACGTTTCCTCCTCCACTTTGCAATACGATTCCTGAAGCAGCATCCAACGTCATAAGGTTTGTAATACTGTTGAACACAATACTATTTGAACCACTTGAGATACTTTTGTTTTGAGTCAACACTAGGTTTGCATTTAATGTTGCTCCTCCTGTCGCATCTACTGAGAACCGACTTGTACCACTACTATTGAAAACACTGAGAATATTTCCCGATGCTCCACCACGCACTTCCAAAGCAGATGCTGGTGCAACTGTTCCCACTCCCACATTTCCATTCTTATCTACGATGAATGAAGTTGCTGTTGAAGATCCCACTACAAATCCTGGCTGACCTGCTATGTTGTTTACTGCGAGTGAACCAAATGGAGATGTTGTTCCGATACCCACGTTTCCACTTGTAGTATCAACAGTAAGACCAGTTACTGAACTTGAAGTCTGTGAAATAAATATTTTTTGTCCTGAGTTTGCAGTAATACCAATATTACCAGCACCACCCCAAATAGTATTTACAGCGTCACCACCTCCAATTCTTAGACCAGAATTAGATGTTGTTTGTCCAATCCACACATATCTGTTTGTACCTGGCAACAAACTGATGTCACCTGGAGTCGCTCCGACTTTTTTTATTGAATCAAAACCAATTCCTATACCTTGAGTAAGGTTATTGGCATACGCAGTTATGATAGAGGTTACTCCTAGGTTGTCTGCACTAAGAATAGAAAGTTTTGCATCTGGAGTTGTTGTACCGATACCAACACCAGTAGAATTGAAGGTTGTTACATTACCAGGGTTAGCAAACAAACTAAGTTGATTGGTTGAAGCAGTATAAGTGAGTCCTGCAATACTATGATTTCCTGCTGTTCCGAATATAACTCCACCTGTACTTACTGATGGTAGAGCAAACTGCAAGTAACTCGAGGTGTTTCCATCTACGAGTATTGCTGCATTAGGACTAAAAAGTGAACCACTTCCCGTTGAACCATTAAGAATACTTAGTTTCGCTTGCGGAGTAGTAGTTCCAATCCCCACATTTCCTGCAAAGTAGTTATTAGCTGAAGTTGATGTAGCCCAGATGTTGTTTGCAGTGATTGTTGATGTTGCAACAATAGCACCGCTTGCATTAGTTGAAAGGATTGAATTGATTGCTGTACCTGAGAGTGTAAGTGATGGTGTTGAGATTGAAGATGTTGCGGTGAGTGTTGAAGCAAGTACGTCACCTCCAGTGAATACTGCAGAACCTCCTACAGAGAGTGTTCGGTATGGTGATGTGGTGCCAAGACCAATATTTCTTGCAATAAGTGTACCGAGTGAGTTTCCGTTTGATGTTGTATCAATTGAAAGCACTCCTGCTGCAAGACGAGTAATACCTGTATCAAGTGTTGTGAGCGGATCAGTGGCACTACTTGTCCATCGTAGTCGTCCATTAGAAGACATGTCTACGCTATTGCCTCTAAATACCATTTGTGACGCTATAGTACCTGCGTTGTTTGTAAACACCTGCAATGCGCTTCCTCCATTAGACATACCTAGTCCAATATCAATACCGCCACCTGCATTAAATGTGAGCTGAGGTACTCCTGCAGCACCAACTGGTCCAAGAGTAAGCAGTGTGTTTGGAGTTGTTGTTCCGATACCAAAGTTTCCAGCACTTGTAAGAATTGCTTTATCACCATTTCCGATACGGAAATATGTATTACCTCCTGCTGGTGCATTTAGGAATGTATGAATACCATCTCCATACAAAGACGCTGCGTTACTTGCAAGCATTGATGTTGTACCAAATGCAACACCTCCGTATCCTGAATATGCTGCACCAATTTGAATATTTGCCTGGTTGTCGTATACGTTGAGTTTTGAAAGTGGTGATGTTGTTCCGATACCAAGATTTCCTCCACTTGTAAGTCGCATCAAGTCATTTGTATTGTTTGCTCCAAAAGAAAGGAATTGTGATGTTCCTCCTCTGATATACACTGCTCCACTTGCACCATTGTAGAATGTTGTTGTACCACCAGTTCCTACAACATTACCTGATACTGACACATCACCTGCTACAGTAAGTTTCGCTGTCGGAGCCGCAGTTCCAATACCTACATTGTTTGAAGAGTAATCATACACAAATCCTGAAGTTTCGATTGCAAGTCCACCTGCAATTGTAGATGTTGCTGTAGTTGAAGTTGCATTGAAGTTACCGAATGTTGGAGTAGATGTTGCAACGATAGCTCCTGATGCATTAGTAGAAAGGATTGAATTGATTGCTGTACCTGAAAGTGTGAGTGATGGTGTACTGATTGAAGATGTTGCAGTGAGTGTTGAAGCAAGTACGTCACCTCCAGTGAATACTGCAGAACCTCCGACAGAGAGTGTTCGGTATGGTGAAGTAGTGCCGATACCAAGGTTTCCTGTTGGAGAAATTCTCATTTTCTCTGTTGGATTGTTGTTGCTTACACCATCACCATCAGTTGCAAATACAAGTGCACCATTCCATCCAGCTATATCTTCTGTGTAAATACTTGCATATGACCATCCTGAAATAGTATTTCTAAATTCAATACCACTTCCACTAGTGTTTCCTGCAAGGTACATCTTTGCACTACCAAGTCGCATAAGCTCTGCATTGTTTGTGTAGAATGACAAACCATAACTTGAGTTTCCAATCTTCTCTCCAGTACCGTCACCATTTTGACCAAACACAACATAACTTGTACGTGGAAGAGAAATATTTCCAGCAACTGAAAGTTTGCTGTCAGTTACTGCTGTTCCCACTCCAACATTTCCTGTTGATGCATCTACCACAAGTCGTGAAGTACCAACTGCAAGTCCTCCTGCAATTGTAGATGTTGCTGTAGTTGATGTTGCATTGAAGTTACCGAATGTTGGTGTTGATGTTGCAACAATAGCACCACTTGCATTAGTTCCGAGGAGTGAGTTGATTGCAGTAGATCCGAGAGTTACAGTGCCGTTGAATGTATTTGATCCACTCCACACATTGTTTGTAGTTGTACCAAAGAGAAGTGAGATGGTATTTGCTGATCGGTTGAGTGGGTATGTAAATGAAAGTGGAGATTCATATGATCCAGTGAAGTTGAGTGTGTTTCCTG
>CAYRRP010000004.1:25141-88448 GCA_964426735.1 uncultured Candidatus Saccharibacteria bacterium | reverse complement strand
TTACTTTTTAGGAGGATAGCGCCCCACTAAAACTGCCCACCAGACACTGTCTCTCGTCGTTTTTTCCGCCGAGGTTAGAAAATATAACAAACAAGATGGCTATTTCACTGACGGATCCAGGCTACCCGGAAGTGCCCTTCAAATCCTCACCACTATGCTACGCATGCAAGTCATATTCTCAATATCAAGATGCAGTAAAGCTCCTGGGGTCTTTTCGTCTAACTGCAGGTAACCGGCATCTTCACCGGTATTGTATTTTCACCGAGCAAATCCCCGAGACAGTTTTCCAGTCATTACACCATTCGTGCGCGTCGGAACTTACCCGACAAGGAATTTCGCTCAACGATTCCTCTCCGTTGGACTCTCTCTTAACCCAACTTTGCAAGTTTCGGGTCCGTGACGTTGGTCTCTCGTCAATCACGTTGGACTATTCATGCATTACGGCATGATAGGTAGCTAGAAATGTAATGATTATTGTTTAGTTAGTTTATCAAAATGCCAATAAATAAAATTGAACATTTTATTGTATCAACAGAACTACAACAGTCCCAGTCCTTGTGCGCACGATATGATTCGTTCGCACAACCTTAGGACCGTTATAGTTACGGCCGACATTCACCAGGGCTTATACAGTCAAGCTCAGTCTTGCGACATCACCTCCCATATTTGACCTTCTGGCATTGGTCAGGTGTCACCCCCTATACATCCTCTTGCGAGTTCGCAGGGAGCTGTGTTTTTGATAAACAGTTGCCAGAAATACTTTAGCTGCGGCCCCCATCACGCGAAGCGCGATGAAGTCAACAGTTCACAGTCAATAGTCATTAGTAAAATGCATATGCATTTTCTGTTGACTTATGACTGTCTACTTATGACCACCATCACATTCCATGTGATGGGGGCAAGCCTTATTCCGAAGTTACGGCTGCTTTTTTGCCGAGTTCCTTGGGGATCTCTCACTCGTTCGCCTTGGTCTACTCGACCTGACTACCTGTGTCGGTTTACGGTACGGTTCTTGTGTACTTAAGCTTAGAAACTTTTCTTGGAAGCGCGCTTTATAGGATCCCTCTTGACGAATCTCAAGGTTTCGCAACCGCTCGAATTCCACATTTAAGTGAGTGTCCGGATTTACCTGGAACACAATCTCACGGCAGTGACTCAAATCCAATAATGAGCCCTATATACAGCACTCCGTCCTTCCATCGCATTACACAAAAGTTAGGGAATATTAACCCTATGTCCATCGGATGCGGATCTCTCCATTTCCTTAGGCCCGACTAACCCTGCTCTGATTAACATTGAACAGGAAACCTTAGTCTTTCGGCGTGCAGGGATTTCACCTGCATTGTGGTTACTTGTGCCAACATTCTTACTTCGCATCGCTCCACCATGGGTCACCCCTTTGGCTTCAGCGCAGATACGAATACTCTCCTACCGCTTGTAGACTTCATCAAGAATTCGATTTTAAAAAATCGAAAGAAAAAATTTGTGTACCACTCTCTGAAAGAGAGTGGTGGACGTGGAGGGAATCGAACCCCCGACATATGCGTTTTCAGCGCACCGCTCTACCAGGCTGAGCTACACGTCCACATTTTGGACACAAATTAAAGAACATTCACTCCAAAAATTGGAGTGGCGCATCAGCAGGGACTCGAACCCCAATTTTCGGATTAAGAGTCCGATGTCCTAACCATTAGACGACCGATGCGCATTAAAAAACATTTTATAAAATTTCAAAATTGGATGAAGTTCGCTTTTTGATTTTTAAAATACGAGAAGCCGTACTGACGTACGGTGACGAGTATTTTAAAAATCAAAAAGATGAAATTCGCCAATTTTGGAATTTTTTCTTGATGAAGTCTACAAACCCTCAGTTTCGGTACCATGTTTAACCCCGATTATTTGCGGCGCAGATTCTCTTACTGAGTGAGCTGTTACGCTTTCTTTAAAGGATGGCTGCTTCTAAGCCAACCTCCTCAGTGTCTGAGAAAATCCACCACCTTACGTGTACTTAACATAGATTTAGGGACCTTAAATAGAGATCAGGGCTGTTTCCCTTTTGACGTACGGAGCTTAGCCCCCGCCGTCTAACTGCTAGACTGTAATCTTCCGTATTCGGAGTTTGATAGGACTCGCGAGATTTCTCCCTGTCGAGTCCTTCCAGTGCTCTACCCCGGAAGGGATCATCTAACGCTAGCCCAAAAGCTATTTCGGAGAGAACCAGCTATTACCAGGCTCGATTAGCTTTTCACTTCTTACCACAAGTCATCAGATAGTATTGCACGGCTAAACTGTTCGGGCCTCCCTTCATCTTTCGACAAAGTTCACCCTGCTCATGGTAAGCTCGCTCTGGCTTCGGGTCTGATGCATACAACTTAACGCGCTATTCACACTCGGTTTCCCTACGACTCCGCCCGGTAAAGGGCTTAGCCTTGCTGCATCCATCAACTCGTTGGCTCATTCTTCAATAGGCACGCCGTGACGGAAGCATCACGCGAAGCGCGATGCAGTCAATAGTTCACAGTTAACAGTCATCAGTAAAATGCATTTGCATCTACTGTTGACTTATGACTAATGACTAAAAACTGCATCACATTCCATGTGATGCCCCCGCTCCGACTCCTTGTAAGCATATGGTTTCAGGTCTATTTCACCGTCCTCTCGGACTACTTTTCACCTTTCCCTCACGGTACTAGTTCACTATCGATCTCTAAAAGTATTTAGCCTTACCAGTTAGTACTGGCAGATTCCCCCGAGCTATTCATGTCTCGAGGTACTCAAGAACAACAACAAAGAAGATAGTAGATTTTCATGTACGGGACTATTACCCTCTGGGGTCGCGCTTTCCAGCGCATTCCATTAACATACTATTTTTTGACTTCTCTCAAATAAATTTGACGTTGTTGCCTTACAACCCCGATGCATCACGCTATATAAAATATTTTCGTACTGAATGGTAAACCGATTTTAAAATCGGCCACAGAAAGAACTTCCGTGGACCGAGCGAGGAACACCAGCTCTGCAGGAGCTTTGTCATTACACAGGGATGGCCTTCTCCCTTTTCATAACAGGTATTCCTCACTCGGACCATTCAAAACAAAAATATTTTACACACTGTGATGCATCGGTTTGGGCTCTTTCGTGTTCGCTCGCCGCTACTAACGAAATATCGTTCTTACGAACATTGTTTTCTTTTCCTCCAGGTACTGGAATGTTTTACTTCCCTGGGTGTGCGCTCTGCATAATTTGCAGAGTAACAGCAAAAGCTGTTGGGTTCCCCCATTCAGAGATTTCCGGATCAAAGGTTGCTAGGTACCTCCCCGAAACGTATCGCCACCATGCCGCGTCTTTCATCGCCTTTTAGAGTCTAGGCATCCACCATATGCTCTTAAATTTCCCATTAGGAAATTTAAAAACCACAATTATATTTTTACATTCATACTCTGTTATCTAACATCTATTGATCTTAGGTAACAAAATATTTGGTCCGCCTACTCACCCGAAAAGACCCATCATTGGTCAGTAGTAAGTGGCGGGATTTAGTTGTCAAATATCGAGTCAATCTGTGGAACAAAAAATCCGCTTAGAGCGGAATTTGGGCAACATTCAATTAAGCATGTTTCCTAAACGCCGCTTTTTAGATTCAATGTTTTTTTCATACCGAATGAAGCTAGTATATACGAAGCTTAAAGTCCTGTCAACAGACTTTTGCACTGATTTTTAAAGGGTTTTATCGCTCACGAGAAAGGTACAAAAAACACCCTTTTTAGGGTGTTTTTTGTATAACCAACTATCTATACTATTACCGCTTTTCCTTGATCTCCTCTCTCACCTTTCGTATAGCATCTGCTGCTGCCTCCTGACCTCCAAGACCAAACGCAAGACCGAGTGCAAGCGATACCGCTACCACAAGACCAGTAAAGAGTGTCTGGATAAATGCTCCTGCGATACCCATCTGAGAAAGAGCTACGAGAATTGCAAAAATCCATACTGCCCATTTTGATACCTTACCCAACATTCCTGATGAAGTGAGTCCTGCTGTTCGTGAAGACGCTACTACTACTTTTTCTAATGCATCTCCAACCACCACTCCAACAAGCAAAATAAGTACTGCTACAATAAGCTGTGGAAGATACCCGAGTACGACCTGACTCAAAAACTGAGTGACCTGCACAAGACCAAGCACATCAAAAGCTGCAATCAAAAAGATAATAATAATTGCTGCTTTGAAAAGCCATCCGACAAATGCAGATGCGTGAAGCTCAAGACCTGCACGTCTTACCACATTCTCAAAACCGGTTTTTTTAAGAGCTTCGTCAAATCGAAGTACATCCAAAAATTTTGTAATCCCATGTCCAACAAGTACACCAATCATCCACCCAAGTGCAAGAATAACAAGCGCGACGATAAGGTTTGGAATAAACAATAAAACACCCGCCCACAAAGTCTGAAAGGAATTTTCTAGTACCCCTCCCCATGATTGAAAGATCATATATCGTATTAGTTACTATTAACTTCTAATACATTAATCTTACCACGGAACTAGAGTCCCAATTTATTGATTATCTTTTCATGTGGATAATCTAAAATGTCACGAATCAATTTGTCATACATAGAAAGTCTGTACGTAAAATCAGCGGTGGTGAAATATGCATATTTTAATTCTTTACCTATTTCTGCCTCCAATACACCCATGAGGTTTTCCAAGTGAGATTTTTTAATATTATCTCCAACCACAAGCAAATCAACGCGACTCTCAGAATCCTGAATAAACACACCTGAAATAACGAGGAGTTTAATCGCACCAAGCTGTGTTAGTTTTTTTACAATCTCTTTTGGCTGGAGTGGTTTTGCATTAATGAGGAAATTTTGAAGCGGAGAAAGGTATGAAAAATTTCGATTTAAATAATATCCATATGACATGATACGTGTTTCTGTTTTCTTGCCATGCTTCACTTCAGCTTTACCAACAATCTTTTTCTTAATCAACGAGATTTTATCAAGCCCAAGAATCTCTCTTCGTACACGTGCCGGATCCTCTTTTACACGATCTGCAATACTGCCGATTTCAAATACCGTGTCAGGATTAAACAAAAATAATCGCATAATTTTTACTTTTGCTTCACCACCAAATAATTTCGATAGAATTTCCATGAAAAGATTATAGCAATTTTCTTCCATGAATGTACTTGACTATATATATTTAACATTATATATTTTTCGCAGAAAGGAGGGGTATGCTTTATTTCATTCCCCTTGGGTACAACTGGATTGTATCTGAAAAACCTGGAGGTACTCAGATTCGTTGTAATACGTTACTTAAAATCATTAGGTTCGAGTCCCTCCTGCAAACAGAGTTTCATTTGATACTCGTCGCAGGAACTCCTCCAGGAAGCGATCGTACGGTGAGTATGGCAGAGCAGATGGCGCAGTATATCACTCACATTTCCCAGAATACAATCAATCCAATCCCTACACCATTTGGTTGGGGCACGCTCGCAGAAATACAAGGGGCGATTCTGCAAATCAAATCACATGCTTCTCTTCATCCAGAGGTACAACCGCAAGTATACATTTGTACTAACCTTGGACACATGCCCCGGGTAAAAATGTACTGGTGGGCACTTGCACCAAAAAACTGGGAGGTGACCTTTGTTCCAGCTCGAGACCAGTCCTTCACCAAAATGGAATGTCTGCAAGAAGCAGGAAAAGTGATGCGGGATATCTATCGCATTGCTACCGGCAAAATCAAAAGGACCGCGACATGATGTCGCGGTCCTTTTTCAAATCTGAATAGATTTTTGATTATTTGAATGTAACCTTTCCTCCCGCTTCTTCAACAGCTTTTTTCAAAGCTTCTGCATCTTCTTTCTTCATGCCAGTTTTAAGCATTGCTGGAGCACCATCCACGAGGTCTTTTGCTTCTTTCAAACCAAGTGCAAGAGCTTCTTTTACAACTTTGATAACAGCAATCTTTGTAGCACCACCATCAGTAAGTTCTACATCAAATGATGTTTTCTCTTCTGCTGCACCTGCTGCACCACCTGCTGCTGGAGCCATAGCTACCGCTGCCGCTGATACACCAAACTTTTCTTCAAGGTGTTTTACCAACTCATGAAGGTCAAGAACTGACATTGTTTCAATTGCTTCTACGATAGATTTGAACTTCGCAGGAGTTTCTACTACTTTTGTTTCTTCCATAATAATATTATTAGTGATTTTTATAAACGAGCTTTCAAATTTGACGAACTCCTTCGTTAGACTTCAGAAAATAATTCTCATCGTACAGTCAAGTACGCCTCCAATTATTTTCTTCGCCCGCCTCGGATTTCATTCAAATTCTGAAAGCGTGTGATTTAATTAAGCTTTCTTTTTAGCAATCTCATTCAAACCAACAACGAGTCGTTGAATTGGAGAATTGATGAGGTTAACAAACTGAGCCTGGAGAGTCTTCATACCTGGGATATTTGCAACCGTAGTCATCTCTGACTGATTCATAAACTTCCCTTCAAACACACCTCCGACGATTTGTACTTTCTTATCAAACTTCTTCTGAAATGCAAAGATTTCGCGTGCAGGTGCAAGAGCATCTTCTCCATACACCATCGCAAACTCACCTGGCATTTCTGGCATGTCGCCTGTGATCCCACCTTCTTTCAATACTTTTCGAGAAAGTGTTTTCTTTGCTACAACATAACCCACACCACTATTTCGCAATGTTTTTCGAATCTCACCTGTCTCCGAAACCGGTAGACCTTTGAAGTTCAAAAACACCAAAGACTTCGATCCTGCGACAATCTTTTTAAGATTATCCAAAATACCTGACTTTTTATCTTTTGATACAGCCATACTATAGTCTTTAAAGTCGAAAAGTTGAAAGTCCGTAAAGTCGAAATTTCTTTAGACTTGATGGACTTGATAGACTTTTGACTGATTGATAATCCGACCATAAGGTTTCTTCTTGAAGAAGATATGAGATGTCTCGGTAGGGCTTATAGATGCCTACTGTCTCTGACCTTATTGCCTCCCACTATACCCGAAAAGTCCAAAATGGTCAAACACCCTTCATTGACATACTTACCTGTTTTTGATAAAAACACAGAGGAGGTCAATTTGCGCTATTACGCAGGCAAACCACAGCTTATCGACAAACTCAGAGGACAAGCTGCCGACAAGTTACTGAAACAAGCACAAAAAATTCCATTCAACTATGACGACGCCAAGTTGGCATGCGAACAGCTTGGCATCACCATACCTGCTGGCAACCACAGAACTATCCAGGAAATCTTTAGTAGGATCAGTCGTCAAGCAAACACCCATCGAGATTTTCTTGCTGCATACATAAACATAAGGCTTTGCAAAAAGTAAAGTTGCCCGACAAACCACCCGCCAACGGAATCCCCGTTTCGGCGGGTTTTCCTTTTTACTTATCGAAACAACTCCGCCAAAATCCCCCATCCTTTTTTTGGGATCCAAAGAAAGCTTTCAAGTGCGGAGACTTTCTCTGAACCTGTGTACACGTTTGCCACAAGACTTTCAGATGAAATATTTTCTACCACTTCTTCTTTTTTCTCAGGAGTAGTAGTTACTCCTAAAACTTCTTTTTTTATTATCGGCCTATCGATATATACAATCTTTACTATCGGCTCTGTTTTTTGATTCGCTATTTGTTGTGGAATCACATGTTCTAACTCTTCTTTTTGTACTTCGAACACCCTTTCAGCCACCACACCACCTAACGGATCTTTAAGTACTATTGTATCTGTATCCGTAATACTTGAAGTATACGAAAATACAATACTTTTACCTTTTTCAATAATAGTATCCCTTGGTAGTTCAAGACGATTTCGTGCACCTTCTATCACCCATTCTCCCATATTCACCTCACCCGAAGAATTATTTTTTACTAACACTCCACCATCAATCACACCAACAGAAAACATCGGCTTAATAACAGAAACATCAGTACGAGAAACAGCAGATTTGTCACTATATACTGCATTTAACACCACCACATAATCCCCCGCAAACCTATACCTATGATTTACCACTTGACCATTTGCAGTCGTACCATCACCAAAACTCCATGTATATTGAATATAGTTTTCAGGAACACCAGATAGTTTTAATGGCTCAGCTTTAAATACAACTTCACTTGCAATAGATGTAAACCTTTTCCTTCCCGCTGACACTTCAAAATTCATCACAGTTTTTGAGTCAGATGCTGGAGATGGATTTGAATGAGACGACAAAGAATCTCCGGATGAGCTTGTCGTACCACTTGTCGAGGTGGTTGTGGAATTATTCTGATTTTGATCAATTGCAGACTGACTATTTCCCACCACAATCATCTGCGTCGCTTTAAACACTTTTGCAGTATCCCTTCCAGTAGCGGTCACAGTGAGAGTATGGTTTCCTGTAGTACTATCTCTGTAATAAAAAGTTCTATTTGCTGTATTTTTAGACATAGTTGTTGATACTGGATTCCCTGATGAATTAAGAAACTCTCCTGTAGGAGAACTACTCTGAAATACCAGATCTGTTGTCTCCGCTATAGACTCTTGCGCACTTCCACTATTTTGAGATTGTACTGTAAGCGACTCAGAGATTACTCCAGGAGCAACACTCCTTTGTTCATTAGTAAAAACAAACTGACTCACTTCCGCATAAACACCGTGTGTATATAAAAGATATATACCAATCAACACAATAATCTTTTTCATATATTTCTGTAATTAAAACAAAAACCCGCAAAGGGTTTATTGTTCACTCATTATAACTGCAGCCTGAGTACTATCGACTGAGATTACTTTAGTTTTATATACTTTAATCACAATTAAAAGGATTAGACTTACCGCTATCAAGGTAATAAATCCGCTAAACATTCTCCAAAACTTTTCATCGACGTATTCTTTCATGGGTTAATAATATGATTATCTCCGATTTTTTACAAACTGAACGATAAAATAGATTATCGAGATAACCGAGTAGAGTCCAGCAAAAAACCACGTGAGTGACTTACCATCAAAACTCAAAATCATTCCGTTTCCATCACCAACCTTAAAAGCAATAAATAATGAGAATACCATATACACACCACTTAGATATAGCCACGCTTTGTATTTTTTATCTTCAAGAAAAATAGCTAACAAACTTATTAGAAACATAACTGCACTCCAGTAAAAAATATACCCAACATTCTGTGCCATCTGATAACTAAAGGATACTTTCACATAATCATACAGTCCAAAAAATATTACGAGTGATAATATTAAGGATGAAATACTCACAATTTTCTTCATTTTATTTCTCTAAATTACTTAATAATTTCTCAAGCATCTCAATCAACACTTCAGCATCTGCATTTGAAAGTTTTTGCGGTTTTGGTTTTTTAGGTATTGGCTTATGAGTCTTTCGTACCAAAACTTCTTGAAAACGCTCTGCTTTGAGTTGCGCTTTTGATATCTTTCCTTTTTGTATTGATTTAATAATACCATCAATTCGTTTTGTGAGTGTAGTTTTTCGAGATTGTTTAATGTCAAATGATTCAATTGTTTTTTTCATTACCTGAAGAAATACAATAGGATCAAAACTATCAGCAGGAGTAAGTGTAAAATCTGTAGTGCCATCTCCGGTGACATCAAGCTTGAGTTCCGGAAGTTGTGTCACTGTGTTGAGTACGACTTCTCCTTGTGTTTGTGTGGTTACAGGAATATCAGTAAATGATGATGAAATAGTCTGTCCTTCTGGTGTTACTTTCTCTGAAACGTAGGTGAAAGTACCACTACCTGTACCCTGCAATACCACTTTCTGGATATTTTCCTCCGGGAGGTTTATATACTTACCTTCTCCAAATTCAAGATATGAGCTGTTTGGAATATCCTCCTGGATACGACAGAAATCTTCTGTATCAGAGCATACTTTTCCAGTGAAATTACCTAAAGAATCATAACTTCCGATAGAGACTGGGGAGTGAACACTGATGCGAAGACGGTTTTTTGTATCCGTAGGTTGTGTGTTTTTCAATACGGAATCAAATACAATATCTGTTTTTGAAATTACTGATTTAAGAAAACCATTCAACTGATCTACTTCCAATATGTCTTTATGTTCTCTGTTTACTTTATCCAACGAATTATACTCTTGAAAATCAACCCAATACTTCTCTCCTCCCATATACAAAGCACTTGGCTCTACCACAGTCTTGTCACCATCCACTGTAAAAATTGGTTTTTGATCAAGTATATATGGATTTGCACATCCTACACTTGTACTCACACATCCTGTACGTTTTGGATAATATTCAAAAGCTGCCACCGTATCGAGTCCCCATCCAGCCACCTCTATCATTCGTATATGTGCAGGTGCTACCCACTGATCGATATCCGTATGGAGTTCTTCTGCTTTTTCCAATAACACAGAAGAAAGTTTAATTGGTGACTTTGTTGCAGATACAACAGGATTATTTCTCCCCTCCTCTCCTAATAAAAAGCTTCTGTACTCGCTATATGTATCCGTAGTGCTCCCATACACACTCACAAAATCAGTAGTGATACCTGAAGGAATTGTATTGTCTTTAAACACTACTGGTGAAATATTTATGTGTTCTATGTACTCTTTTGATGGTAGAAGTCCATATGCACCATGCATATTTCTCCCTAGTTCTCGAGCATGTTCTTCATTAAGTAATGCACCCCATGCAATTCGTTGATCATATCCATGAAGAACCGCAGGTACTGCAACCGCTGTACCAATCTGCGGTGATGCCACCAACACAACAGTGTCAATATGATCAATGAGATTATTCATCCCTATCTGTTTCATTTCCTCAAGTCTTACAAGAAGGGCTTTAGCAAGTAATCCACCATTACTATGTGCAATAATTGTCACCTTTCCAGTAGTTGACGATGCAATCAGATTTTCAAGTGTAGTAATCAAAGATTTATTACCATCTTTATACGGAGTACCGTTGTGTACAATATCATTAATATTTTGCCTCCAATCATACGCGTAGGCTTCCCATCGTGCCATCCGTTTATCAGCTGGTAGATTTGTATCCGTAAGACTATCGAGTGTACTAAACAATGTTTTATATATATTTGACCCAAGCGCTCCTGGTATCACATTTGTTTCCGATATTGCATCTCGTGTATATACGCCCGATAGTTTACTTGTTCCATCAGCATTCAAATACAAATCCTCTACATCTGTTTTTTTATTTGGCTCCCAAAGTTGATCTTCATATGTTAGACCGAGGACACTCTTTTCTGTGTACAATCTACTTGCTTCAAGTCCTGGTAAAAATAGTACATTTGAATACCCCGTAATTGTTGGTTGTACAGACTTTGATACTCCTCGAAGATAGAAAAATAGGTCAGACACTTCCTGACATGGAGCAGCTCGTGATGAAATTTTTTGATAGCACGCCCCATCCACAACATCAGCAACACTACCGTAATATGCAGGAATTGTGTTGAGTTGATTATGTCCGCTTGTATTGAAAAAATAATATTTTTTAGGATCAAGAATAACTTCCTCATCTACATATATACTTTGAATACTTTGAGTGCCTTTACTTACCTCTTCTGAATACCCAAAAAATACAGATACACAATCTCCTACAGACTGTAGTACAAAATTTGCATATGTATCATCAACACATTCATATACAGTTACTCCTGGTCGAGAACCATAGTATATATACCCACCATTACTTGTCTGCACATCAATTTGTGTAAGTCTACCTGACAACCCTGTTCCCAATGTCTGAATTACAGAATTATATGATGATTGTATTTGCTCAGAACCATCAGCAATAAAATTGTAATACCCTGGATATCCATCAATAGATGATGCGAGTGATGTTGTGGCACTGACATACTTTAAGATTAAACCATCTTTTGTTATGTCAGAATAAAAAACAAAATTACTTGCTTTTGTAGTATCTTGATTAGTGACTTGTGGATAATTCCAAGTGTAATAAAAATCTCCTGTAGTTGTTGCCTGGACAGTCTCTCCTGTATACACCACACCACCTGACGCATCCGAAACAATAAAATGCATATTAACTCCCACATCATCTACTGCTATAAAATTACGTACAGACACTTTACGTGTAGTTGTTGAAACTTCAAAAAAATCGATATGTGACGGTCTATTTTCAACCAATCTCATCGGTTCAAATGACATTGAATACTGACTGCCAAATGATGGGTAGTGATTAGCAAGAGCAATAAATGTCTCCTTATTCATACCGGATATGAGTACTGTATCATCCGATACAAACTCACGATTGGTACCACGAGTAACAACTTCTCGATAACCATCGGCATTAAATTGAATATCAACAAAATACACATCTGTTGGTAAGCCGGCATTCATATTTACATTCTGAATAAGCCCTTGATATAGATGTGTTGTAAACGGATTGACTGTTGGATTATCAGAACGTATGTATAAAAACGGAGCATAGCTTGCATAACCACCATAACCATGTGTAGTTGTAAATGTAATATGTAGATACCCATTTGTATACTGAGCTCTATAATTTTCCAAGCCTTGATAGCCATCAACTAATGCGTTATCGCCAAATAATACCTGCGGTTTATAATCAACAGTATACAGTGGCACCGTAATCTCAGCAGATACTTGTTTTGGATTAATAATAAAAATCGCCCCAAAAAGAGCGACTGTCGAGACAAATAAAATATACGCGAAACTTCGTTTCAAGAGACTATGGAAATCAGAATCTGCTTGAGTCATGATATTTTTTTATTATACTATTATACTAATTACATCTAAGTATATTATCTTGTGTTCTTCAGTCAAGTTTACATAGGGTACCCCTATGTATTCGAGATTTATCTAAGTTTACATAGGGGTACCCTATGTAAACTTAAATTTTATATTCACCAAACAAAAGCCATTCATTGATAAATAGATCAAACTCTTTAAAATCAGCAAAATACTCTGGAAATTCAACTTTATTAATAATTGCATTTTCTGTTCGCTTCTCCCCAAGATACTCGAGATAACTTGAATACTTATATTCCTTTAAATACCTCTTAGCCTTATCACGATCTTTTATACCATTCTCTTTCCAATTTGGTTCAATAATTTTTACAGGATTGAGATGAATGTACGAAAAGATATATTTTAAATATTCATCAGTATCCAAATGTTTTGCTTTAAATGTCCCTTCAAACAAACTGCCTGTACGCTTATATTTTTTATTAAAATAAGACGAATAACTTGTGAGTACTTTTGTCATAAATACAGATATACCACCATCACTTATCTCCTTCAAGAGCAAATGAAAATGATTATCCATCAGGCAGTAGCTACCTATAGCAACAATAGGATCTCCTTTATCGACATTTACATAGGGTACCCCTATGGGAAAGTCACGAAAAACAAAAGGTTTGGTACCATTCGCAATATATAATAATTTAATAAACCTATCTTTATCAGCATTATCTATAAATATAATTCTTGAATCTGTTCCTCGATTATAGATGTGATAAAATTCCCCGACTGAAAAATTTAGTGTTCTTGTTGACATATATATAGATTATCAAATAAATTTACATAGGGGTACCCTATGTATACTACTATGCTTTGGATAACTACTTCTGCGGAATACATAGGGTACCCCTATGTATTCGAGATTTATTTAACAAAAAAAACCAGCAAGTATTGCTGGTTTTTGTTTCTGTTATTTCAATGATTCTTTAAGTGTTAGAAGGTCTGCGTTGTTTGGATTTGCAACAAGTCCGCGATCTACGACTGCACGTGCTTTTGATATATCCTTTGATACATCACGAAATGCTTCTGCGAGCTGGAAGTAGAGGTAGACTTGGGTCGGTGCGTTTTTGATTGCTTGGTTGTAATACTTTTCTGCAGTGACCATGTCTTTCAACTGATATGCGTACATATTTCCAAGGTTTCCAAAAGAAATGAAATCTGTAGGAGCACGTTTACCTGCATAATCCCAATATATTTTTGCCCCACTAAAATCTCCAGCCACCTTGTGATACGTACCGAGATCTATCCAGTATGCAACCTTTGAAGAATCTTTTTTAAGTTCTGTTTGTAGTTCTGCAACTTTTGTTTGTATAGCTTTTTGTACTGATTCATCGATACCTGACACAAATACAACTGCTCGATTTAATGATGGGACTGGAGTAGATGGTGTGTTCACTGACTCAAACATATACCCATTTGGAACAGTTGCAACAATACCATCTCCAAGATTTACTTGGGTTGTAGTAGATGTATTTGATTCTGTAGGAACAGTCTCCACTGGTACAGGTTCTTTTTTTGATATATCAAATGCAAAATATAAGCCGACAAGCACGAGTATAAGTGCAACAGCAATGAGTGTATTTCTTTTTTTTGGTTCCATATTATGTGCAAATATTGTTAACATACGGTCAATTCTACCAGAAACACCTTAAAAAATACACTTTTTACATAACAAAAAACCACCCCCTTTCGGGAGTGGTTTTTTGTTTAGCTTAGGCTTTCAACCTTCACCAATCTAAGATTAGTTAGATCGAGTCTGGATAAGACCAGAAGCTGAGAATCCTGGAAGACCATATCCGTTTGACCAGTCTACGTCAGCTGTAGCTGATGTAGATGTCGCGTTACCTGACCACACGAAGTTGTGGTTAGTTGTGATAACTGATGAAGTTGCCACGTTGTAACCAGAAGTGATCTGTGTAGGATATGCTGAATCACCAATAAGTGTTGTAACCACAGAAGATCCTGTTGTCACACCTGCTACTGAAGCTCGAAGCTCGAAGTATACAGTTGCACCAGCTGAAACCTGTACTGGGTTAGATGTTGGTGTAATTGCAAATGCTGTATCGTTGATTGCAGTTGCTACGTTTGAACCAATCTGACCTGATGTACCCTGTCCTGAAATAGGATTTGAGTATGCAGCATCATTGTAAGCGTAGAGTGCGATCTGAGTCACAGTAGCTGAAGTTGTTGAAACTTTAAACTTGAACTGTGAAATACCGATTGAACCATTTGCGTTTGCAGTTACCTTGAATCGTGCAAGACGACCATCAGCGATACCTGTTGATCCAAGAGTATCCTGAGCAAGTGTAGGGAATGATTTGAACAATCGTACACCAGCTACTGCTGTAGAACCTGTTGCGTTGATTGTGTTACCAGAACCTGCACCTGTACCCTGAGTACCTGTTGAATCAGAACCGTTGAAGTCAACCTTGATCAATGAACCCTGTGAACCAGGCTGTGATGTTCCCACCATAGCGAGGTCAACTTTAACTGTCAAAGTCTTGTCAGTGTCTTTTGGAAGAGCAACTGGTGAAGCAAATGTAGATGTAGCGTATGAGCTAGATCCAGTGAATGTTGCTGAACCAACTTGTGTTGCACCGTCCCAGATAGAAACCTGTACAAGATCAGAAGCTGAACCTGAAGTCAATTTAAGACCAAGTCGGTTTAGATTAACTCCTTCGTTTGTAGCTCGGAATTTGAATACACCTGCTGTATTACCTGTAGAACCAGCTGCCACAACAGAGTATGAAGGGCTAGATGAATCTGTAGATACTACGAGTGATCCTGATCCTACTGTCATTGTCTGACCAACTGAAGCTGAAACAGTTTCTGTTACGTCATTAGATGATGTAACACCTGATACAGCGATAGAAGGTGATGCCTGGATACCCCATGACATTGTTCCTGTAGCTGCTGAAGTTACATTACATTTAAGAGCAAGAGTCTTAACTGTTCCCTTTGGAACAACAAGCTGCTGATCAAGTGTAAATGTTACGTCTGAAGCTGTTGTAACAGAAGATGCTGGACTAACTACGTTTGAGCCAGTGTTAAGCGCTGTTGCACCATCAAACAACTGACATGCATTTACGTTGTTAGCTGCCGCACCACCTCCGAATGTAATCTTCAATGGAATTGAAGAGAATCGTACATCCTCACCTGACTGTGATGCATCGAACTGGTAGTTAGTGAATGTCACTCCCTGTGAACCAGCAACGATTGACTGTGCAGAAGGAGTAGATGCTACTGAAATAGCAAGAGCTGCTGCCTTAACTGTTACAGTGTTCATTGTGAATACACCGTTTGATGAAAGACTAACTGAGTTTCCAGTTGTCTGTCCTGTTACACTTGTCCAATCTGTAGATGGAGTTGTTGAAGCTGTAAGTGTTGTGTTGTTTGCTACACCTGAAGGAAGTTTTCCTTTCAATGTGTATGTCTTCATACCGATTGGGTATGTGATTGTGTCAGTAAATGTTACTTTCTGAGCAACACCACCTACGTTTACTGCGTCAACTGGACCAGCAACTACTGCACCATTTGCATCAACGATAGATACGTTTGTCAAAAGGTATGAAGAAGCTGCTACACCTGCACTGTAGTTAAACCAGAATACTGAAGACTGAACTGAAATTGGTTCACCCTTGATGTCTGTCTGGTAACCACCGAGGATCTGATTTGATACGTTCAATGCAACGTTCTGAGCTGCAACTGAAGTTGCTTTCTGGATTGTTGTAACTGAACCTCCTGAAACTGTTACAAGTGAACCACTAAAGAATGGTGTACCTGTTGTAAATTCAGAAGCTGTTGAAGCTGCAGAAGTTGAGCCAGCTGATGGTGTAATACCATACATGTATGTCTCACCTGTTAGGTAGATATCTGTTGTTTTGTAGATATCAAACTGAACAGTTCGTCCTGCTGCACTTGTACCAACGAGATCTCCCTGAACATAGATGTCTTTTGAGAAACCTTTGTCAATTGAGATACCGCCTGGGAATACTGCAGAGTAGTATTTACCATCTGCTGAAACCACAGTGTTGTACGCTGTTCCATCTACATAAACCATTACGTTTGCAAGATCGTTAGATGATGCAGAACCTGTCTGGTTCCATCGGATAGAGTTAAGTCGTACTTTCTCAGCTGATCCAGCTGTTACTCGAATACCAGCAAATTTGTAACCAGTTGTACCGATTTCTTTTGTCTGAGCTGAGTTTGGATCAAATGATGAAAGCGCAAGTGTAGCTGCACCTAATGTAAGTGTAGCGTTCACTGTGTGCTGAGCACCCATGATAGGAAGTGATCCTGAAACTGTTGCAGAAGTATTAATTGCTACAACGTTAAGACCAACAACCTGTCCTGCGTATGTACTCAATGATGAGGCCATGTTACCAGCAACTGTAACGGTCATAGATGTTCCTGCTTTAACTGTGAAAGGCTCACCTACCATTGCCTGGTGGTTAGAATTCAAAGTCTTAGCAATACCAATCTGCATTCCGTTTGAATCCAAGAGCACTACTCCTGAAAATACTGCATCCTGTGCAAGACCTGATCGCTCTACAGTAATAGAGTTAACAGTTACGTCTGAAGCACCTGCTGTAAGTGTAAGAGTTGTGAATGGAATTCGAGAAGCTGACTGAGGAGCCAATGAGTTTGCAGGCTGTGATGCCATTGAAACTGTAAGTGCTCCACCAGTAGTAGGAGTTGTTGTACCACCTGTTGTAGTAGTAGAACCACTCATACTGTTAAGCTTTGCTCGAGTGATAGCTCCTACGTAACCAGCTGCTGGACTGATACCGTATTTTGTCTGGAACTTGATCACCGCTGCTTTAGTTGCAGGTCCAAATGTTGATGTTTCCATTCCTGGAGAACCAGCACCTGTTGATGCAACTTTAGTATCAGCACTCATGTTCAAAACCTTCTGAAGGTTCATTACATCTGTACCTTTACTTCCTACTGTTAAGTTTGTGTTAAATGTGTATCCAGTTGTAGTTGAGCTACCACCTGTTGTAGATGAAAGCTGTGCCTGCAACGAATTGATTGTTGCAAGGAGACTAGCAATCTGAGCCTGTAGTTCTTCTGCAGTAGCAGCAGATGCAGTAACTGGTGTTACTACAAATGAGAATGCCATTGCGAATCCTACAAAACCAGCAGCCACCTTAGCGAACTTTGATTTTGCTGTCATATATTCGTTTTTTGTAAATTGTGACTATTTTTTACTGTTACTAATAAAATGTAAAAAATAGCGCACGAACCGATAATAATAATTGTTCCGACTTCGTATCTCGCGACACTAGGCGGAAAAAACTTAATAAAGTGTTATTTGCTACTTTGATGACGCTTGATGCACACCTGAATATCAGTTATGTATCAAGCAACCATCAAAACAAATAAACTGTGAACCGAGTCCTATATCTCTTTTTAGGAGACATATACTCAACTCAACTAATCTTTCAGATTTATATTTGCACGACCTACCACATGGTGGCAGTAGGTGTACAGACCGACACAAATCTGAAAAATAGTTTGTGATGTTTGGTCTGCGTGTCTGTGTGTCTAGAAAATTCTGTACGAAACAGAAAAGCGGAAATGAGCTTTTTATATAAAAGCTCTGAAACGTTTTGCTATTAAGTTGTCAATGATCTGATTCGTGCGGAAGGTACAGTGTTTCTGAGATAGGTAGTATAGGTGTATACAAAATACCCTATGGCGTACCTATTAAGACAATTATATATGCGAGACGAGGTCTCACAAAATAATGATTGTGGATAACTATGCCGTACAACCCCCATAATCCCCAAGGAAAACCTCAAGAAAAATAGGGGTTTTGACACATAACCCACAGGAGGAAGTATCTCACAGAGAGGGGTCAAAAGTCAATATTAGAGGGAGTTTAAAGAAAAACTACCCTATGAAGAGTAGTTCTCTGTAAACCGTCATATATCTCGTCTATGTAGTTCGTGTAAACGAGAAATCATCCTCTATGCCACCAACGCATACCGACTCCATCTTCGCTCACCTGTTTTCTTAAGGACACCTGCATCAATAAGCGAAATAAGCTCTCTTTGTATGGTTTTTTCACTGCAATCACGTATAACCTGAGCAATATCCTTGATAGTAAGATCCTTCTTTTTCTTCAAAAGATTGATGATTATAGTCTGTCGATTTGTCTTTTTAAACGAAGGTATCTCGCTGACTGTCTCAGAAGGCACACCATTGTCCTTTATAATATCTTGTCCTTTATGGTGTGGGCCCACTCCCCCTGCATGCTGTATCTGTGCTGGTATGTGTGTACTTTGTGCAACGTCAAAAAATGTTTTTGGTAATGAAAATCGATCTCGTTCTTCAGTTTGTTTCTTAAGTGGAATCAGTCCTCCAATAAGGTTCATGAACTCCGTCTTGAGTATTGAAAAATTCATCGGTGACACGAGACCTGATTGTGATGCTACCTCAAGGAGTGAGACGATCTCAAGAACTTTAGTTTTCACCTCGTTTGAAAACTCATATTCACGCGACTCAAGCACGTCTTTAAACCCAATAATAAAAGACAAAAGCTCTGATACTTTTGCACGAAGTGTCCACTTCATTGGCTCAGTATCATTAAACAAATTTGTCACCATATACAATGCTGTTGCGAGCTTCTCTGTCTTTTTATACACAAAGACAAATGAACGGTCTTGGGCGAAATAATCAATAGGATTATGATTATTTACAGAAATACCAACAGAATTTTGTCCGTTGTGTTGTTCAAATTTGTCTTTTTGATGACCTTGATTGTCCATTTATTTTTTAGTTTTTATTAAAGACTATTTTTATGTCCTTTGTTGTCTTATATAATACCACACGTCTTTTATATGAGCAACTGTTGGTGTCCATTATACATCAGTGTCGTATTGAGATACAAGCAATACACATGATGACTTTTGTTGTTGTATCCCGATCATACATCAAACCTTCATACCTGATCACTTTTCCACGATAAACCTCCTACATATATGTGATATAATTTTCTATATAACACAAACAACATGGGACGAAAGAAAAAACACATTGAAGAAAAGGGGGAAGAATCTGGTGGCGTTTTTACTTACTTACAAGAAGAAACTCTTCAAGGTATTATTGCGGTACTCTTTTTTGTTCTCGCAACTTTTTTCACACTTTCAGGATTTGGTCGTGGTGGAAAAGTTGGTGTATGGTCATATGATTTCCTTGAACATTTATTTGGGTATGGATACTGGCTTCTCCCAATTCTTTTTTTGATTCTCTGTATATCATTTTTTAATTCATTGAAAAAAAAGTTGGCTTTGACACATAGCATTGGAGGACTACTCTTTTTCTGTTCAACTCTTGCATTACTCAATATTGCAACATCAACTGCAGGATTTGGAGGTAAAGGCGGTATCCTCGGAAATCTCATCTCATCACCACTCCTCTCTTTATTTGATCTCTATGCATCAGTGATTATTCTTCTTGCATTTAGTGTTATATCACTCCTTATTATGTTTGATATTCCTCTCAAACTCCATTTTTCATCTTTATTTAAAAAGAAAGAAGGACTTGCTCCTGGTGATAATACACTAGATACAGAACCAATCCTCGCCCCTGCAACAGCACAAGCACTTGCTCAAGCACAAGCTGATGAAGCAAAAAAAGATGATCAGAAACCAGTATCTAAAAAAATAACTGATGAAGAAAAAGGTGGATTTGATCTTGGTGGATTCCTCTCACTTTCGGGTAAAGAGTTTGTACCTCCTCCCCTTACCTTACTTGAAAAAGACCGTGGAAAACCGGGAGTTGGAGATATTAAAGCAAACTCAAATATTATCAAACGAACTCTTGCAAACTTTGGTATTAATGTAGAAATGGATGAGGTCTCAGTTGGACCATCTATCACTCGGTATGCACTCAAACCTGCAGAAGGAGTAAAGCTTTCTCGTATCCTCGGTCTTCAAAATGATCTTTCACTTGCCCTTGCGGCACACCCGATCCGTATCGAAGCCCCTATTCCTGGCAAATCTCTGGTAGGTATTGAAATACCAAACAGTACAAAAACAACAGTAGGTATGGGCTCTCTGCTTGGTGCACCTGAATTTCAAAACTCAGAAAAACCTCTTATGATTTGTCTCGGTAAAGGAATTTCTGGAATGTCATACTTTGCAAACCTTGCAAAAGCACCACATATGCTTATTGCAGGTGCAACCGGATCTGGTAAATCAGTGACAATCCATGCAGTGATTACTTCATTGTTATATAGAAACTCTCCAGACAACCTCAAATTCATCATGGTTGACCCAAAACGAGTGGAGCTTACCTTGTATAACAAAATCCCTCACCAGCTCACACCGGTAATTACTGACGCAAAGAAAGCTATTCTTGCACTTAAATGGGCAGCAAAAGAAATGGATCGCCGATATGATGTACTACAAAAGGCGTCTCTACAAAATATTGAGTCATATCATAAAAATATTGTTGAACCCGCACTTAAAAAAACACGTACAGGTGATGAAGAATCGCCTGTGGAGACTATGCCATATATCGTCATCGTAATCGATGAGTTGGCTGATATCATGCAAGCATACCCTCGAGAGCTCGAGGCAGGTATCGTTCGCCTCGCACAAATGTCTCGAGCAGTCGGTATTCACCTCATCCTTTCTACACAACGTCCATCAGTAAAT
Organism: uncultured Candidatus Saccharibacteria bacterium; assembly: GCA_964426735.1. GTDB lineage: Bacteria > Patescibacteriota > Minisyncoccia > Phycocordibacterales > DATDWN01 > UBA910. The sequence goes on along the minus strand of CAYRRP010000004.1, from coordinate 66,981 downwards.
GTTATTACTGGTCTTATTAAAGCCAACATCCCTACCCGTCTTGCACTCCAAGTAGCATCTCAGATCGACTCTCGAACAATCCTCGATATGGCAGGCGCGGAAAAACTTCTTGGTGCGGGAGATATGCTCTATCTATCAGGAGAAATGTCACAACCTCAGCGTATTCAATCTGCATATATCTCAGAAAATGAACTTAAGGATGTAGTTAAATACCTTGCCGACAACTATTCACTTGAACTCCCGAATGAAATCGATCTGTCTGGAAAAGTACAAGATGGTAAGAATTCTATATTTGAATCAACTCTCGAAGATGAGGGTGATGGTGCTGCAGAAGATGAACTCTATGAAGAAGCACGCGCAATTGTCATAGAATCTGGCAAAGCGTCTACATCATATCTCCAACGAAAACTAGGTATTGGATATGCACGTGCAGCACGACTGATTGACAGTCTCGAGGAACAACAGGTTATTGGCCCTGGATCAGGAGCAAAAGCACGTGAAGTCCTCATCAAACAAGAAGATACTGAATCGACCTCTTAATACTTGGCATGAAACACAACGGTATTTACTACCTCAAACTTTATTCTTTACTCGCACTTGGCATACTCATTGTTGGGTATAGCGCATTTCAAGGTAAAAAAATTATCCAGGGACCGGTTATTGAGATACGCGCTCCTTTGAATGGGGCCACCTATATTACCCCGCTGATCGAAGTTCGTGGTGTGGCAAAAAATGTAAATTCTATAACTCTCAATGATCGAATACTCTACATTGATCGTTCGGGCAACTTTACCGATGCATTGCTCCTCATACCTGGCTATAATATAATTACAATCGAGGCGAAAGATAAGTTTGGGGCGGAAACGAAAAAAACGATAGAAATTATTTATCAGGAAAAACCATAATATATAAAGGTATGATGAAAAAACCGAAGAAAGAAAAGGTAGCAAAAGGAAATGACGCAGGTATTGCAGATACACTGAGAGAAATTAAAACAAAATTTGGTGAAGATTCAATCATGATGCTTGGTGACAAACCTCATGTTGATGTGAACTCAATTTCAACAGGATCTATAGGACTTGATGCTGCACTCGGTGTTGGTGGTATCCCCCGTGGACGTATTATTGAAATTTTTGGCCCAGAATCATCAGGTAAAACAACTCTTTCTCTTCATGTTGTGGCAGAAGCACAGAAACTTGGTGGGATTTGTGCATTTATCGACGCAGAACACTCAATGGATCCTGAATATGCACAAAGACTCGGTGTGCGTATTGATCAGCTTCTTATCTCTCAACCAGACAATGGTGAGCAAGCCCTTGAAATTGTTGAATCTCTCGTACGTTCAGGAAAAATGGATGTGATTGTAGTCGACTCTGTTGCGGCACTTACTCCAAAAGATGAAATCGAAGGAGATATGGGGGCACATCATGTCGGTAAACAAGCCCGTCTCATGTCTCAAGCCCTTCGAAAGCTCACTGCTATTGTAGCAAAATCTAAAACCGTGGTTATCTTCATCAATCAAATCCGTATGCAAATCGGAGTGATGTTTGGAAACCCTGAGACTACCCCAGGTGGAAAGGCACTTAAATTCTACACTTCTGTACGTATCGATATCCGACGTATCGCTCAGATCAAGAAAGGAGAAGAGATCATGGGAGGACGTATCAGAGTGAAGGTGGTAAAGAACAAAGTCGCTGCTCCATTCAAACAAACAGAGTTTGACCTCATGTACAATGAAGGTATTTCTCGTGAAGGAGAAATCATTGCTCTCGGAGAAAAGATGCGTATCATCCAGAAATCAGGTACTTCATATGCCTACGGAGATGTGAAGCTTGGTCGTGGATACGATGCGACTCGTCAGTTTCTCCGAGAAGACAAGAAGCTTTCAGAGGAAATCCTCAAACAAATCCGTGCAAAGCTCAAAGATAACGGTGGATCTGCCGTACCCGTATCTGGATCTGAAAGCGAAACTTCAAGTGATGAATGATTGACAAAATATTTCTATCGGGTATTGTACTTGCTAAGTGGAGACTTCATCCGTATTAGTTCCTCCGTGTGAGCCCTCCTTAAACCAGAGCTGCTCACCCCCTCAACATCCTAGTACGGTACGCGGGAGTCAGACACGCAAAGCCCTACCCTCAAAAAGGAGGGCTTTTGTATTGTAAGGAGACTTAAAATACGCTATAATCGCACAGTTATACTCATAATACACAAAATCTTATGGCAATGCTTGAATACAATGAAATCGTAGAGCGAAAATATATTGTCCTCGACGGTGCGCCCTACGAGGTAGTTGACTCACATGTATTTCGCAAACAACAGCGAAAACCAGTGAATGCAACAAAACTCAAAAACCTTATCACTGGAAAAATGACTGAACAATCTTTCCACGTATCTGAAAAGGTTGAAGAAGCCGAAATCGACAAAAAAGACGCGAAGTTCCTCTATGCAAACAAAGGTGAATACTGGTTCTGTGAGACTGATGATGCTTCTAAACGATTTAAAATCGAAGAAGATATGATCGGCATGGGGGCAAAGTTTATGAAAACAAATTCTATTATTTCCCTTCTTATGTTTAAGGAGAAAATCATCGGAGTAAAACTCCCTGTAAAAGTAGATCTCAAAGTGACCGAAGCACATGATGCAACCAAAGGAAATACCGCTCAGGGTGCAACCAAAGAAGTAAAGGTGGAAACCGGTGCGTCAGTGTATGTGCCAATGTTTATTAAAGAAGGAGAAACGATTCGAATCAATACCGAGACCGGCGATTACGTCGAACGTGTTGGTAATAGCTTTTAGCGTCTGGTCTTTTTGTCTGATTTCTTTGTTGTATGTTTGAAGTCATCCTTCCTCCTTACAGGAGCTGTATACCTTTCACATTTTGATTACAAAATATTCAAGGTCTTGCGGAATGAGGTCACTCATTCCTCACCTCAAACTCAAACAAAAATCCTCAGACTCCCACTGGTGATTACTTAAAACAAAAACCCCGTAAGGGGTTTTTGTTTTGTATTTATTAACTTGAAAAAGTGCTTCAGATGCTAGGCGCGAGAGAATTTGTGAGTGAGCCGTACTTGTCCTACGGTGAGCGAACAAATTTGAATCGCAACAACGCAGATGGAGTAATTTTACAAGTTTATCTTGCTACGTATGGAAGAAGACCCATGAAGCGTGCTCGCTTAACCGCCTCTGCAAGATTTCGCTGGTTTTTAGCAGTGGTACCTGTTCGCTTACGTGAAATCATTCGCGCATGCGGGTTGAGGAATTTCTTAAGCAAATCAACGTCTTTATAGTCGATATGCTGTATGTTGTTTTGAGTAAAGTAACACTTCATCTTTTTTTATTATTGTATGTAAATTATATTATTTCTCACTAAACGTCAAGTCGTACCCCAACATGTTAGTTCTGAGGGCTTTTGTTCGATTCGAAGGACGGAACTTTTCTCTTGACCAAGATGTAGATTGACTACTTCGCGGGAAAGAGAAAAGTGAGTATCAAAGAAATCGAGCAAAAGAACCAGAAATAACTAGAATGGGATATCCTCAGGGTTAATCTCCTCTTCTGGATATTCGATAGTATCGAGACCTTTAGGACTACCCTGGTCAGGCACACCTGAGTCACCCACTGGTGCTTGTGACGGAACAGTTGATGCACCTCCTGTGCGTGGACCAAACTGGATTCGATCTGCGATGATTTCTGTTCGGTAGTTTTTCTTACCACTTGCATCATCCCAACTTCGAGTCTGCATTCTCCCCTCTACAAGCACCGAAGCGCCTTTGCGAAGGTATTGATTTGCAATCTCTGCCTGACGGCCAAACACTACAATATTGTGATAATCTGCACTCTCTTGTTTTGCACCATTCTTATCTTTCCATACACGATTCGTTGCCACAGAAAAGCTTGTAACGGTAATTCCTGACGGAAGAGCTTTAAGCTCAGGATCGCGCGTAAGATTACCTATAATGATTGCTTTATTGAGATACATAGATTTGTTATGCAATTACGAGATCATCGATAGATTTATCCAAAACCTCACCTGAATCAACAACAACATCATCAATCACTTCTTCAGGGAGAACCTCCTCTCTTTCCTCTTTTCGAAGAATCATTTTTCCATTCAATAATGTATTTTCTCGTACTGTCTTTACAATCAAGTATCGAAGCACAGTTGAAGAAAGGTCGAGACTTTTTTTGATTTCAGCGAGTGCGCTTGGCTCAGTTTCAAACTTAATCCATCCAAAATACCCTCGTGAATATTTTTGTCGTTGAGTTGAGACCACTTTAACCATTGGGTATGCGAGATCGATCAACATTGGATCTTCGTGTGAAATAATATCTGATCCATTTTTTACCAACATATCCTTAAGAGAAACCACTTCATCAGCAATCTTCTCATCAGGTAACGAAGCAACCAAAATATATCCGAGTTCATATACCTTTGAAGAATCGGTTTTATTGGCTGATTTTGAGCTTTTTTTGTTCTCTTTTTCCATGAGTCAAAGACTATCACAAGTACGGGGTAAACGCAACCCTACCCAACCGAGACCCTAAAGATACGCTGGGCGTTAGAAATAAGGTTTTTTTTGACCATTTCTTCATCTTCTTCCTTTATACGAGCGATGGCAGAAACAACCTCCTTGACGTATTCAGGACTGTTGCGAGTGCCTCTGTGAGGCTTTGGGGCAACAAACGGAGCATCGGTCTCTGCATGAAGCATCTCAAGCGGTGTATAGCGTACCAGATCATCATAATCATGAGTAAAAGTGATTACTCCTGTGAAAGAGACAGTAAAACCAATATCAAGAAAACGTTTCAAGACATCCATGTCTCCTGCAAAAAAGTGAGCATTGCCACGAAGCTTGCTTCCGTGTTCCCTATGGTAACTCTCCAAGATATCAAGTGTGTCATGATACGCGTCCATTGTTCCAGCTGTTGAGCGACAATGAAGCATCAGTGACTTACCCACCTTTAGCGCGAGCTTAACCTGATGTTCAAATACTCTCTTTTGAGCTTCTTTAATCTCAGACGCATCCCCTTCGAGTCTAAAATAATCAAAACCACATTCACCAATAGCGACCACTTTCAGATCTTCTGCGAGCAAGTCAATTTCCTCCGGAACATCCGCGGTAGCCACATCTGCAGGATGCACACCAACACATGCATACAAATTTTCATGTGCGTGCGCCAACTCCACTGATTGTTTGGATGTTTCAAGACCAGTTCCAATTGAAATAGTGGCAATTCCCTGTTCTTTCATACGGAGAATCACCTCTTCTCGATCAGAATCAAAATCTTTGAAGTATAAATGAGAGTGGATGTCGATATAGCTATAGTCCATAAAGTCAAAAGTCTATCAAGTCCTTAAAGTAATACTAATCCTTACGTGCAAAAAGGGGTGTTTCTGGAGTTTTGTTTTCTTTAATAAGGGTTTTAATTTTTTCTGAAGTTTCTGGAAGAATTGGATTGAGCATTCGAGCAACTGAATACAGTCGAATCACTAAATCAGAAATCATTTTTTGACCTGTTTCCTTGTTAGTTTTTACTACTTTAAACGGCTGGTTTTCTTGAATATACTGATCAAGTGCTTTTATTTCATTCCAAATATAATCCGCAGCTTTACTGATCTCAAATGAATCGTAGAATTCAAAATACTTTGACATATCTTCCCATTCCGCTATTACAACAGGTGCGTCAAGATTATCCTGAGCCATTTTCATAATACGAGACGTGAGGTTTCCAATACCATTTGCAAGGTTTGCATTATAACTTTCTTTAAAACGATCTAGTGTCATGTCACCATCCTCAAAAGGACTCACTTCACGTGCAAGATAATAGCGCACTGCTTCATAACCATATTCTTCGATGAGCACATAAGGATCAATCACATTCCCTAAACTTTTTGACATCTTATGTCCCCCAGAAGTAATAAGTCCGTGCACCAAAAGACTTTTAGGAAGCGGCACTCCTGCAGACAAAAGCATTGCGGGCCAGATAGCGGCATGAAAACGTAAAATATCTTTTCCGATTACATGTACATCTGCCGGCCAAAATTTTTTAAACAATTCATCATCACGTCCGTATCCGAGTGCTGAGATATAATTTACCAATGCATCACACCATACATAAATAACCTGAGAATCATCACCAGGTACAGGAATTCCATGTGGAACATTTTTAAGTGGACGACTAAAACTTACGTCCTCCAACCCCCTCTCTAACAAGGCGAGAATTTCATTTTTTCGAGTTTGAGGAAGAATTGAAAGCTCATCTGTTTGAATTTTTTCTTTAATACTTTTTGTATATTTCGAAAGTTTGAAAAAATAATTTTCTTCTTCTATTTTTTCCGGCACAGTAAGATGCACCGGACATTTTCCTTCAACTAAATCTTTTTCTGTATAGAAAGTCTCACAACCTACACAATACAAACCTGTATATGACGCTTTATAAATATCACCAGCATCTACAAGTTTTTTCCATAATGCTTCTGCTCCAGGCCAATGTTTTTTTCTATCAGAAGTTTTTATAAACTGATTATATGAAATACCAAGTTTGCTGTATAAATCTTTAAAATTTAAAGTGACTTGATCGAGGTACTCTTCCACTGTTTGCCCTTGCTCTTCTACTACTTTTAAAATTTTACCTGTATTTTCGTCTGCTCCCGTAAGAAAATACACTTCTTTACTTTGAAGTTTTTGCGCGCGAGCAATAATGTCACAGAGTGTAACTGTATACGCATGACCCATATGCAGTTTTGCATTTGGGTAAAATATTGGGGTTGTAATGTAAAATGTATCTTTCATAAAGGTATTAGACTTTTGACTTTACGGACTTGATGGATTTTTGACTTACTGTTTATTATTATGTTCAATCTGTGCAATTTTATTTCGCTCTACATCATCAAAGAATTCCATAAGCACAGTGGCTACAGGAACAGAAATCACAAGACCAAGAAAACCTGCAAGCTCCCAGCCCGCCACAAGAGCGACGATAGACACAATCGGAGATACTCCTGTCACTTTTTTTACCACAAGTGGATAAATCAAGTGATTTTCAAACTGGTGGATAATAAGATATAGTCCGATCACAACAACTGAAAGTGAAATACCTCCGTCAACAAATGAAATCATCACCGCTGGAATTGCTGCAAGAATTGGACCAAACAGTGGGATAATCTCAAACAGTGCCGCAAGAAACGCAAGCAGAAGTGCATTTGGCACACTGAGTAATGTAAGACCGAGATATACGAGCATCCCAATAATTACTGCAAGGATAAGCTGACCTTGCATCCAGAGACCTATCTTTCCTTGTGCGCGACCCCAGAGATTAAGTATATATTTTTCATGCTTCAATGGAGTAATGATTCGGAGAAACTTCGCCACTCCATTTTCATCCACAGAAAGATAAAAAGAAAGAACAATCATAAGTACAAAAGATACAACTCCACCGAATACATATGCGATAGTATTAAATGCTCCCGTAGAGAAACCTTCAATCATCGCATTAATACCCAGAACCACTTCTTCGATATTGATAGCACTTTTAATACCTGACACAAAAGAAGATTGTTCACCCAGAAAGCCTGTAGTAGGAAGTGATTGTTCTACTGCCTGTGAACTCAAATACGATGGTAGGTTTTTCAATACATCCGTTGATTCAGAAAGAAGTGGGATCAGAAGATAGAAAACAGACCCAATGATTATCCCAGTGAGTGTAAGATATATTAAAATCACTCCGAGAATACGCGGTATCTTTCGTTCTACAAACCATCGAGTCATCGGCTCTACGGATGATGCAATGATAATGGACAGCAATACGATAAGTATTAGATCTTTGAGTAGATATGCTGCGTAGAATAATATACCCACTACAATCGCTTTGATAATCGTACCCGCACTAATATGTACTATGTTTTGAGGTTGTTCCATACGTCTATAGTAACACAAAGAAATATCCTCCGTCATTATGCACAACACACGTATTAGAACTGAAATGCTTTCTTCAGTGCTTCAGATTCTTTTACAGGCCCAACAATAGCAAGCACCAGGCGATCATTTGCAAATATTTCTTTTGCTACTTTTTGTACGTCAGCAGCTGTAACTTTGCGGATTTTTCTAATCAATCCATCAGGTGTAGTGATTTCCTCCCCTGTTACATCTTGTAGTGCAAAATATTCCGCCATTGAATCAGATGATTCGAGCGAGAGAATAGTATTACCGATCAAATATTCTTTTGCTTTTTCAAGTTCAGATTTTGATATAAGTTGTGTTTTAAGTGTTTGACACTCCGCAAGTATCGCCTTCACAACCTCAATTGATCGAGATGAATCAACACCAAGAGATATTGAAAAATATCCATGGTCGGTGTATTCATCTATCATTGTACGTAAGTAGTAGCCTACACCCATCTCTTCACGAAGCTTCTGAAAAAGTCGAGAGCTCATACCTCCACCCAAAACCGCATCAAGCACCTTGAGTGCAGGTGAAAGCTTATGCTTACCTGCAAACGAACGTACTCCTAGTGAAATATGTGCCTGATCTGTCTTTTTGTATTTAATCAATATCTTTGGTCGATTCTGAGGTTCTACCACCGGACGCTTCTTTGCTTTTGCGCTTCGAGAAATACCATCAAATGCTTTCTCTATTTTCTTTGTAATTGTTCGTGTATCAAAATTTCCCGAGATAAGTACAGTAGTAGCACTCGCCACATAGTGACTCTTCCAGTATTTTTCCAAATCACGTACCGTCATATTTTTCACATTTTCTTTACTGCCCACAATAGACCACCCAGCCGGCTGGTCACCATACATCGCTTGAGCAAAAACATTTTCCACTTGCTTATGTGGCATATCTTCGTACATATTGATCTCTTCTATAATCACCCCTTTTTCTTTTTGAAGTTCTTTTGGATCAAAGGTTGGATAAAGATATATATCAGAAATCACATCGATCAATGTATCGATATTTTTAGGATGCGCTTTTGCATAATATCCGGTACATTCCTGTGAAGTGAACGCATTGTACTGAGAACCCATTTCATCAAGGGCTTTTGATATATCCATTGCAGTTGGTCGCTTCTTTGTGCCTTTGAAAACCATGTGTTCAACAAAATGAGAGATACCATTGTTCCCTTTTGTCTCGTATTTAGAGCCCACACGACCCATCACGAAGACCGTAGTAGACAACGAATCCTTCATGGGCGCAAGCATGAGTTTGATACCATTTTTGAGCTTTTTTTGGGTGAATTTCATTAGAATACGAATATTATACGAATGTCGCGAATGGCTCCGAATGGGTACGGGTCGCAAAATCAGGGTGAATATATCATGCTTGTATGAAATACAAAAGCCCTTGTTTAGAGGGCTTTTGTATTGTCTATTTTTAAGTTTTTTTTAGTCTAGTTTTTCTTCAATGTAGGCGATGAGTTCTGGTACTTGCATGCGAGTTTGTTCTCCAGTATCTCGATCTCGAACAGTAACCCCGGTTCCCTGTTCGATTGTTTCAAAATCAATCACCACACAGAACGGTGTACCGATTTCATCCTGTCTTCGATATCGCTTTCCGATATTTCCGTTGTCATCAAAGGTTACTCGTCCAAATTTTTTCTTGAGTTCTCCGAACACTTCTCTCGCCTTTGCTACAAGCTCTGGTTTGTTTTTCAAAAGTGGAGATACAGCAACCAATACCGGTGCAATTTTTGGTGCAAATTTTAAGTAAGTACGTGTTTCCCCTCCAAGCTCATCCTCAGTATATGCAGATGAAAGGACTGCAAGAAATGTGCGATCAACACCAAATGTTGGTTCAATACAATGAGGCATCACTCTTTCTTTCGTTTCTTCATCAAAATACGAAAGATCAACTCCTGATGCATGTGAGTGTGCAGAGAGGTCAAAGTCAGTACGATACGCAAGACCAAGAAGCTCCTTTTGTCCGATAGCAAAATCAAATTCAGTATCAACACTTCTCTTTGAATAGTGAGCTCTATCTGCCTCAGGTACATCTATTTTATGAATCTTTGATTCGGGAAGACCAAGGTCTTTCAAAAATGCTACCTGCTCGTCAAACCACATATCAAAAATCTCATCTACTTTTTTACTATCTCTCGGGTCTACAAAGTATTCAATTTCCATCTGCTCCAACTCGCGGAGACGGAAGATAAAATCACGAGGTGCAATTTCATTTCGAAAAGCCTTCCCAATCTGAGCCATACCAAACGGAAGTTTTGGATGAAATGAGTCGAGAATATTTTTAAAATTCACAAACATACCACCCGCTGTTTCAGGTCGCAAATATGTCACAGAATCCTCCCCTTCGGTGGCACCGAAATGAGTTTTAAACATCATGTTAAATTGACGTACGTCACCAAGAGGATTCCCGTCAGGACTTTTGATTCCTTTTTCTTTTATCAAAGCATCCATTTGTGAAATATTGAGACCTTTTACATCTACACCTGCATCCTCAAGCAAATGGTCTGCTCTGTATCTTTTTTTAGTTTTCAAATCTTCAACTAAAGGATCGTTGAAGCCACCGACATGCCCTGAGGCTTTCCAGGCATTTTGATTCATTAAAATTGCTGCATCAACACCATACATATCCTCTCGATCATCAACAAATCGCTTCCACCAAAGTGTTTTTATATTGTTGCGCAATGCAACACCAAGCGGTCCATAATCAAACGTACCCGCCAATCCCCCATAGATTTCAGAACCAGGAAAAACAAACCCTCGGCGCTTACAGAGAGACACAATTTTTTCCATCAATTCTTGATTTTTTTCTGCCATAATTTCAAATAGTATATTAAATACGCTTCACAATCAACTTCAGTTTTAATAAAGTCTTTCAGGATGGATGAAATCCGCGAAGGAAACTGATTGATGCTCCCGAGCCGTACTTGTCGTACGGTGAGTGGGCATCAATCAAGGTTCCGACAAAGGAGTTTGCCATTCTGAAGGCTTTTACTGTACTATACCGGAAAACCCATCCGCAGTATTAGTAGTAACCGGAATAAGATCATTCACCACCGCCTTACCTACAAAAGTATCCATTCCTGATACGCGAAGATCGCCGGTCAATGCCGGACTCAAACCAACCTGCGATACACTTGGATTTATTTTTACCTGAAACAGTACTTTTTTAGGAGACGTGAGATACCCCGCACCTGCACCGATTGTACCTGCATTCCATGTAACCATACGTGTATCTGCATTATAGATCACACTTTCTGTACTTGGAGATACAACACCCATCCATTCAACATACACCGGAAGCACTGTTTGTACTTGTGATTTTTGAACATCATTGTGTGTATTTGAAAGCACCCACTCGATTGTATATGTTGAAGGAGTGTCTCGCTGCGGAGGAACAGGGCCAGTATTTTGCAATGCACCAAGTCGTAATGAACGTGCAGCGAGAGTAATATCTGTAAAAAACTTTAGTTTTTTTGTGACCGTAGACACTACATTATCAACACCACCACCAGCCAAAGACCGAACACCTTTCAGCGTCACATCAAATGTAATCTCTGGGTTTTTCATTGTCTGAGGAACATTAAAACTCTCTAAATCAAACCGAGCTGAAACCTTGTCTCCTGGTCGCATAAAATCAAAAGATGAATCTGTATTTTTATCCCATACAATCACGTTTTGGCTTGATTGATAAAAACCTCCACTATTCACTCGTACACCAGATTTATTTAACGCAGCCCCACTCATCTTAACCTCTAATACAACATTTGAAAGAGAATCCGGGAGCGAGTTTGCAACTGACAGTTGAGCTGATACACGTGTGTTTGCTTTTGCACCTACCACATCAGACACATCACCATCTAAAGAAAATATAGTATTGAAAAAAGGTTTGCGTACAGAAATTGTCGGCATCGCTGTGCCAAGCACTGTCTCTACGTCACCATCAAGATTTGCCACACCTGCCAGAAATCTAAATGTCCGCTCTTCATTATCTTGAGCGAGTACACTACCTATAACCGTAAATACTTTTTTATCACCATTTTTTAAATCACCAATCTTCCATGTCTGTTTATCACTTTCAGGTTCGAGTGTTGCCCGATTGTATGTAAACCCATATGGATATTCTGCCTTCACCAACACATCTTTCAAGAGAGATGTTGAATTTGATGTCACAGTCACTTGCATTGAAACTTGTTGACCTGAATTAATCTCTTGAGGAGCAGACACACTGATCAACAATGGAGATGAGCCGATAAGAACATCGTATTTTTTTTCTTTCGTAAATCGCGCAGATGAACCAGTAACAGAATACTCCATCTTAATCGTGAGTGTTTTAGGAACATCTTTATCTCCAAATACATAAAACTTCGCTGTTGTATTATGCTCTGAATCTTTTGCCAAAGATGCTATCTGTTCTGTCGTACGTTTCAGTGGCTCAGCACTATTGTCTTGAGCTCGAGCACCCTCAGGATACTCAATCGTAAGCACAATATCATGGAGTGTTGTACGATTTTTATTACGCAATGACAACCCTAGATCAACCTGTTCACCTGACGCAACACTTGCTGGCCCAACGATTACAATATCTACATTTGCAGAAGACACTTCATTTGTACCCATAAAAAACATATACCCCGCTACTGCAAGCGCAACAAGAAAAAAGACGAGAGATGCTGCAAAGAATTTTTTTAGAAACGGATGAGTTGATTGTTCATATGGAGCACCATCAATATGCAGCTCTGTACTCCAATCATCTTTTACTTCATCGACAGCATTTTGTTGTATTTTAAAATCAGTTGATATAGCAGGAACAACTCCATCACGTGAATAGAGTTTTCGCTTAAGCTGTTCGATTCGATCATCTTCTACAGTCATACATTTATTATAACATTATCTTATATTGATATACGAATAAAAGGTATTAACCTGGAGTATTTACCTTTTATTTATAACTGACTTTCTCGTAGTCCTTTGTTGATATGTGCAACAAACACCTGTTTTGAATGAGCTACTCTATGTATCACGTCTTCACTATATGAGATATATGGCATACAGACAGAAGTGTCCACATCAGACACGTACCCAAGTATATGAAGCATTCGAAGCATGATCAGTATTTCAAGTGGAGATATCATATCTGCAGATGTTGAAGTGAGCTCTTTTAAACCAAGTGTGAGTGTATTAAATAGCTGTTCATCTCTCTCCTGCCCCGCAACTAGACGCACCACCTGAGTACAAATACGCGCAATCACTTCACGAGCAACGAGTGCAGAAGCAGAGAGATAAAGATTTGTTTCAAGTACTGCAGAAGTAAGACGCCACGTATGTCGGCCTTTTACGAGCGACACTTCACAAAGTGAATACTCTTGAAGTGCATAGCGGAGTTTTGATTCACTTTTTCGCACACCAGTCGCTAGTGCACTAATGAGTCCCATATCTTTTGTATACAAAAGATATGATACGTTTGCGTCATAAGGTATTCGCTTAATGACTAATGCTTTGGTTGTATAAATCTGATAGCTCATAATCGAACTTCAAAATCTGGTAAATTTCGTTGTTGGACTGCAAAAAATAATTCTCACCGTACGTTAGTACGGCTCCAATTATTTTTCTTGTCCGCCTAGAACTTCACTCAGATTTTGAAGTTCTAAAGAAAATGAAATCGAGAGGTTATCGAGAGTGAGCTTATGAACCCCTTGTGCATCTACAACCTCAATACTTTTCACTCCTGTAGGTTTTTGTATCATCTCACCCCATCGATTCAAAAATTCTGTTCCGATTCCTGATATAGAAAGTGTAACGGTCTGACTCGGTGTTAGATTTTCTTTTTTACGAGCATCTTGAATAGCACGAATTACATCTCGCGCAATTCCTTCCTCAATCAAGTCCGGAGTCAGTGTTGTATCAAGCTCGAGTTCTCCTGCCATAGTTGCATCCGAGGCAACTTCTTTTACATTCACCTCATCAGCAATAATTGCACGAAGCTCTTCTCCAAACTCTTCTTTCACCACCAAAGACACAAGTGGTTGTCTTACTTTTATATTTGCTTTTGAACGAAGTTCAAGCACTCGAGTCACCGTCTCTCGAACATTTTGCATATCAGCTATAAGTTTTTCATTAACTTCACCTCCTTGTGGCCACATGGAAAGATGAACACTTTCAGGATCAATATCGAGACGAAGCGTACGATATACATCTTCAGCAAAAAATGGAGTAAACGGAGCCATGTATTTTACGAGTTCTTGTAGTACAAAGCGAGTTGTTGCAAGCGCTTCATTTTTTTCTTTTTTGTTTTCGGATTTAAATCTGTCTCGTGAGCGTCGTACATACCACGTCGAGAAATCATTGACAAAATCACGAATTAAGCGGGCAGACTCAAATACCTGATAGTTTTCGAGTGATTGAGTACCCTCTCTGATTACTTCGTTGAGACGACTCATTATCCACTGGTCAAGAACATGATTTGATTTTCCTGTAAATGCTTTTGTATCTTCATCAGCATAAAGCTCATAAAAAGCAAGAATATTTCGAGTTGGATTGAAAACTTTTTTAACAATCTCATCTACTGTTGATGGATCAAAGTTTTTCGAATCCCCTGGTTGGTTTACACTGTACATCCACAAACGAAGTGCATCGACACCATAGAGATCCATCATCTCATTTGGATTAACAATATTTCCAATCGATTTAGACATCTTCTTCCCCTCAGCATCGAGAATATGTCCAAGGCAGATCACATTTTTATATGCTTTACCTTTACCCATTAGTACTCCAATCGCATGGAGGGTATAAAACCATCCGCGAGTCTGGTCAATTGCTTCAGAAATAAAATCCGCAGGATATAACAACCCCTCTTCTAAAAATGGATAGTTGACCTGAGCAAACGGCATAGCACCTGAGTCAAACCACACATCCATCACTTCTTTCACACGAGTAAGTGGCTGACCTTTTTCATTACAAAGCATTGCATTATCGATGTGCGGTCGATGCAAATCAAGCTCAAAGTTTCTGTTATGAGGCAGTGGGATAAAATTAAGTACTCGCACCTCAGCGTTTTTTATAAATTCACATCCTGAAGGATCGAGTTTGAGTGTCTCTTCTTGATTACATCCTGCAGCAACCGCAAAAAGCATCCATGCCGGATCTTCATGAGTAACAATTAAAATATTTTCATTTTGATATTTCTGTTCGATTTCATAGAGAAAATCTCCGACACGGTTTTTCATTTCACCTACCGTCTCTCCACCTTCTGGCCTGCCGGTATAATAATCATTATCTACACAAAACTGACGATAGGCTTCTATCGATTGTCCATCAAATATTCCAACATTGTGTTCACCAAGTCGTTCATCATATATGATTACATCTTTTGCAATACCAAGTGCTTCTGCCACCATTTCCGCAGTCTCTCGTGTTCGAACAAATGGTGAAGCGATAATCTTTGTTATATTTCTACCGCGAACATCTTCTATAGAGACTCTCACTTGTTCTTTTCCGAGGTCAGTCAAATGGTGTGGATTGTCTTTTTTTGTACTTGCAATACCACGAGTATTATTTTCCGCCTGCCCATGACGCATGACAGTGTATGTATTACCAGATTTCTGAGTGAGATTTCTGAGTTCATTGACACTCCCTACCACTCGATAATTCCCTTCTGGATCAGTCCATACAGGAAGCGGAGTCCCCCAGTATCGCTCACGAGAAATAGCCCAATCTTTGATCTCACGAAGCCACTCACCGAAGCGACCCTCTTTGATATGTTTTGGCTCCCAACGAACACCTTCATTTTCTGCCATCAGTTCTTTTCGGAGAGACGACATACGGATGTACCACGAATCTCGCGCATAATATATAAGTGGAGTTTTACATCGCCAACAATGTGGATATGAGTGTTTGTAATTTTCTTGAGCAAAAAATAGATTGTGTTCCTTGAGATAGTTGATGATATCCACATCCAAGGTTGGCTTTCCTTCAGGACTTTTTTCTTTTACAAAGCGCCCTGAAAGAAAATCCATACCGTCGAGAAAATGTCCGTCTGGATTTACAAGATGGAATTTTGGCAAACCAACCTCTGTACCTAAATCAAAATCTTCTTGTCCGTACATCACTGCAGTGTGCACAATACCCGTACCATCTTCTGTAGTTACAAAATCCCCTGCATATACTTTGTATGCTTTTTGAAACGCTTCTGGATTTTTATCAGTAAATTTGTCCGCAAGATATGGGAATAGCGGTTCGTATGAAAGACCAATAAGATCTGAACCAAAAATACCCTCATGAACTATTTCAATCTTTTGGTCTTTAAACAAATCTAAAATTCTCTCACTAGCAACTATCAATAGTTCTGAGATACCACCCACTCTCAATGCTGTATATTTAATATCTTTCCCTACAGCCAAACCAACATTCCCTGGTAATGTCCACGGGGTTGTAGTCCAAGCAACAATATAAGCAGAATCTTTAGTAATTCTATCTCCTCCAAATGTCTGTCCCGATTTTAAATGAAATTTCACATACACCGAAAGATCCTTCACATCTTCATACCCTTGCGCGAGCTCGTGTGACGAAAGACCAGTACCACAACGAGGACACCACGGCACCACCTTGTAGTCTTTGTACAAAAGTTTTTTCTCATCAACTGTTTTGACAATATTCCACACCGACTCCATGTAACTTGGATTGAACGTAAAATACGCATTCTTTTTGTCTACCCAGTATCCAATACGATCAGTAAATTTTTCCCACTCTCCGATATATTCAAATACACTATCCTTACACTCTTTATTAAATGCTTCGATACCATAGCTTTCAATATCTTTTTTAGATTGAAGTCCGAGCTTTTTTTCTATCTGAAGTTCCACCGGAAGACCATGAGTATCCCATCCTCCTTTACGTCGCACATGAAAACCATGCATTGTTTTAAAACGCGGTATTACATCTTTAAATGCGCGTGCTTCGAGATGATGCAGTGCGGGCTTTGCATTTGCAGTCGGTGGACCCTCATAGAACACAAACTCCCCTTTTGGAGATTCCTTTGCGAGGGTCTTTTCAAATATTTTTTCTTTTTGCCAAAAATCGAGAATACTCTCTTCTCGTTGTGCGGTCTCACTTTTTAGCTTTACATCTTTATCTTCTGCCATATATACGCCAATACTATCATTTTCAGTAGTTTTTATAAAGAAAGCAAATACATAGGGGTACCCTATGTACATAGGGTACCCCTATGTATTCAAATGTATTTACATTTCTTGAGGGATTTCGATTCCCAGGAGATGAAGGCCTGAAGTCATTACATCGAAAAATGCTTTTGTAATTGCGAGGCGATATTCTGAAGTAGGATCATCAGCATCAATGATTTTATGAGACCCGTAGAACGAATTGAAAGACCCTGCAAGCTCTGTAAGATACGTAACGAGCTGATGTGGAGCATATTCACGTCCTGCACGGTCAATGATTCGTGGATAACGCTGAAGAAGCTTTTCGATATGAGTTGTCTGCCAAGACTCTGGCAAAACAGAAGACACTTCGACAAGACCCTCTGCTTTTTTCAAAAGTGTAGAAGCACGCACTGATGCATACTGAAGATATGGACCTGAGTCCCCTTCGAGTGAGAGTGCCTGATTGATATCAAAAATAATATCACCGCCGATTGATTGTCGGAGGATTGTATATCGTAAAGCAGCGAGTGCCACTTTTTCTGCAATATCATCTTGTTGTGCTTGCGAGAACACTCCTGGTTTTATTTTCATCTTTGCCGCCTCTTTTACACTCTCAATCATTGCTTCTGCAGTAACCACATCACCGGTACGCGAAGACATTTTTCCACCAGGAAGTTTCATCATGCCATGAGAAAGATGCAACAGTCTGCCACATAAATCCGGGAAAATATCCTCAATAGCTTTTTCAACCACCGTAAAAAACGCATTTTGTTCATTTGCAGTGATAGTCACCGACATATCAAAATTACCAATTGCTTCCCGCTTTAACGCTGTAAGACCAAGCTCCTTTGCTTCATACACTGGTATACCACCAGAGGTAAGAAATACACGAGTATGTAACCCATGTTTTTCTCCTCGATATATCACCGCTCCTTCACTTTCTTCAAACACATCTGTTTTTAAATATTCTTCCACAAGTGCTTTACCGATTGGTGCTGTTTCACTTTCATAAAAATGAAAATCAAAATTACTGCCGAGACGTTTGTAGAGTGATTCAAAATAATCGAGCGACACTTTTCGTCCAGTATCATACAGCATATTTACATCAGCATCACTGCGATCATAAATCACTTTATTAAGTGCAACAATTTCTTTTTTAACCTCCTCACTTTCTTTAAACAACCTCGCTCCTGTTGCATACGCTTTACCAAGCATATGTGCATCCATTTCTGTACCCACCTCCATACTTTGCAAACCCCAGATTGCCATTGCTACATGCAGACCAACATCACCATGATACGTACTGCGAATCACCTCAGTACCATGTGCTTCAAAAAGTCGCGATATTGATTCACCGATAATGTTATTCATTAAGTGTCCGATATGAAATTCTTTAAATGGGTTTGGTTGAGTATAGTCGATCACAACTCTTTGCCCACTAAGCCTTGTATGATTTCCAAATGTTTTACCCGCTGCGACAATTTTTTCCACTACATTTCCAAAAACCTCTGGTGTGAGTTTGAAGTTTATAAATCCAGGACCAGCCATTTCAATCGATGCAATTTCAGGTAATTTATGCGCATTAAGCTTTTCAACAAATTCCCCCGCGAGTTCACGTGGATTTTTGCCGTATTGTTTTGCATACACAAGTGCAATATTGGTCGCGAAGTCTCCATGAGAGAGATCCCCTGGATACTCCAAAACAACATCATCATCGATTGATAATGTCGAGGCAATCCACTGTTTTATTGTAGTCTGCAATGTCATAAGGCAATAATAGCATTATGACCTTAATTTACAAAGACACACTCTTATAGCTTTTTACGTAAGATGGTATCAATTTTCTGTGCAATTTTTATCATATCTTTCTCTTTTTTACCTCGAGTTGTTTCGGCTGCAGTACCCAAGCGGATACCAGAAGGATCCATTGGTGAACGAGTCTCTCCGGGAATACTATTTTTGTTTACAATAATCCCTTCTGCCTCCAAGCGATCACTCGCCTCTTTTCCAGAAATACCCGCACCTCCCATCCATGTATCCATCAAAATAAGATGAGTGTCAGTACCTCCTGAAATAATTTTCCATCCTCGTTTTTTTAATTCTTTTGCAAGTGTCGATGCATTTTTTACCACTTGCTTTGCATATGTTTTAAATGCTGGTGTATCTGCTTCTTTGAGCGCTACCGCAATACCAGCAATTTGATTTAGATGTGGTCCGCCTTGAAGCCCCGGAAACACTGCTCGGTCTATTTTTTTATACAATTCTCTTTCATCAATCTTTGAGAAAATCATCGCAGCGCGCGGACCACGAAGTGTCTTATGTACAGTAGTGGTCACCACATCTGCATATAAAAAAGGAGATGCATATGCCTTACCTGCGACCAACCCACCAAAGTGCGACATGTCCACCATAAGCAATGCACCCACACTATCTGCAATTTCCCGAAACTTTTTAAAATCAACTTTTCGAGGATACGCGGTAAATCCTGCAACAATGATTTGTGGCTTTTCTTGCTGTGCAATCTTTTTTATTTCATCGTAGTTGATAACTTCTGTAACTGGATCGACTCCATATGGAACCTGTTGCCAAAACTTACCTGTCGCAGACACTTTGTGTCCATGAGTCAGATGTCCTCCATGGTCGAGTGACATACCCATAATCTTCCCCTCTTTTGGAACGAGTCCTACATACACCGCCAAGTTTGCCGGTGAGCCTGAAAGAGGTTGTACATTGACGTGCCATTTTTTAGAAGACAAACCAAAAAGTTTTAACGCTCTCTCTTGTGCCAAGATTTCAATCTGATCAACATGCACCTGACCTCCATAATATCGTTTACCCGGATACCCTTCTGCGTACTTATTGGTAAGTTCTGAACCAAGCGCTTCGAGCACATCTTTTGAGACGTAGTTTTCAGATGCAATCAGGTTGATAACTTTCTTTTGTCTTTTCTTTTCTGCATCGATAAGTTTTTTGATTTGTGTGTCTTTCATATGAAATTTTAAAACATGCACATAATAGCATTTTTAATAATAAAAAGAGGAAGTTGGACACCTTACGGTGTCTAACTTCCCCACGCTCGCAACACAACATCGAGCACCTTCCCATAAACTTCATCTTCGTCACATGAAGCATCGACAGTATGAACAACATGTAAAGGGTTTTCCTGCTTCATAGCTTCATATGCCACCCTTTTAAAGAAAAGCTCGTACCCTTCAAATACCCGCTGATGGAAATCCGGAGGAAGATCATCAAGAAAATTTCGAGCAGCCTCAGATCTCCCAACTCTGCGAAGAGCTGCCTCCTCAGGAGTAATCCGCAAATAGATATATTGGATTGGCAGCTGTCCCAAAATTTCATTACGTAGATAGTAGAAAATCTTTTCGAGATTCTGACACTTACCACCCCACAACTGGAATGCAAATGTGGAAGCATCTAAACGATCCGATATCACCATCTTTCCGTTGTGTAAAGCCGGCCTGACAATCTTATCAACATTTGATGATCGCGACGACATAAACAACAGTAGTCGCGTAAGTGGAGACTCGTCTTCTGACTCTTTATCGTTCAGGAGCAGAAAACGAATCTTTTCACCAATAAGTGACCCGCCTGGTTCTCGAGTAAAGCAAGCTCGAGAGAGGCCAACTTGTGGATCATTCCGCAACCTCTCAACTATCGTTGTCTTACCAGAACCATCAATACCCTCAAACGCAAATACTGGCAACTGAAGAGGTAGATATGTTTGAACCATCATGTTTCCTTTCCTGTTTTACAGCATATCAACCATCAAAACCCTGTCAATTTGACTTATTTACTACAAAAGGTACAAATAGATGCAGAATCCAAACTTGGATAGGAGAAACGCATGCCGAAAATTGTTAACTTACCAGAGTCAGAGGTTATCATCTTTGATCACCTTGCTCCGGAAGAAGCTGCAATGGCACTTTCGTTGTATTCACGAGACCCTCGCTCAGTGCGAGTACATCTCGAACAAATTAACAAGGTGGGTCCTCAAAGATTTATGGGAACTTACTATGTTGGGTACGGCCATAAGTCTATTGGCGACTGTGGCTCGACCACCATCTGTCACGAGAATGGAAGCATGCTCAATGCAAAAGCGATTCAGAACAATCGTCTATACAATGGGCAAGAAGCGAGCACTCGATATTTAGACATGAGTGCTCAGGCGGTACTCAACCCACTTGGCACAGAACAGGGGCGAGGGATTCAGGAGAGGTGGATGCTGTTGTATTCCATCGCACTCGAAAAACTGGTTCCTTTTCTAATGGGGAAATACCCTGCCCTAGAGACAGATAATCCGAAAGAGCATTTCAAGGCAATTAAAGCAAAAGCTTTTGATATTGCTCGGTCGTTTCTTCCAGCAGGATCAACCACATATGTTGGGTGGCACACCAACTTGAGACAGGCATGGGATCACATTAAAGAAATGTCGTTCCATCCTCTCGAAGAGGTGCGCCAAGCCGCACAAAGCATGCTGAGCGAGTTGCAAGCAAAATACCCAAACAGCTTCTCGTTCAAATCCTACAGTGAACAGGATGCGTTCTATGCACGATGCGGAGAACTCGAGTACGAGTACATGAGACATGACAGTGATTTTTATTTCACTGACACAATCCAAACAGCAAAACTATATGGTCGCAAGAAACATCTCGACCTTCTCACAAACAGACCTGCTAAAACTGAAATCCCTGACTGGTTCGATCGGTATGGACAGTTACAATACATGTTCCATATAGACTTCGGATCGTTTCGTGACATCCAACGACAACGGAGCTGTACGCAAATCATGCCGCTGTTAACTACAGACATCGGCTTTCACCCATGGTACTTGGAAAATCTACCTGAAGAGCTCCGATCCTGTACCATGGAAACGATTTCTCTCCAAGAAGACGAGATCAGGAAAATCACTGACCCACTCATTCGGCAATACTATATCGCAATGGGATACCAGGTTGGTTGTGAAATGACAGCTAGCATTCCATCAAGTGTCTATATTGCTGAACTACGCAGTGGACAAAGCGTTCATCCAACTCTTCGTCCTGTGGCCCAGAACATCGGATATGCACTAAAGACGGTGATTCCAGATATCATGCTGCACTGTGACATGTCTCCTGATGAGTGGTCAACTCTTCGTGGCAGACACGACATCATCAAAAAAGAAGTCTAAACAAAATCCCCACAGGTGCGCGTTGCGCACCTGTGGGGTATCTTTTTATGGTTGAAAAACATACTCAATCCGATCTCCAACAGAAGGAAACAAGCTAAGTAAATCTTGCAACCGTGCATCAGTTATGTTTATGGTACGTGTCGGTATGTTCGCTTGTCTGAGCCAAGACTTACTCACCGTCAACTCATCAGCAGTCAGTGTGATATTTGAGAGAAATGGCTTCCACACAACCACTTCGGCAATTTTGTTTGGAATCACCACATCTCGCACACACCCCGGACATGGGAAATTGGTGGTATACAAGGATGCTCCGATAGGGATGACCCCTGTTTGAATACACTGATTGAATGCGTTCTTTTCTGCATGTATTGCATTGCAGAATTGTTTTCTTGCCTCTTTCAGTATCGGGAACTCCCCATGACCCTTAAGATGATCTTCCCAGGCTAGACGCTCATAGTAACACTCTCCTGTTTGCAAACATGTTTCTACATCAGGAGGGGCTCCATTATATCCTCGCGCAAGAACTCGATTATACTTTACCAATCCTGCACACACCTTTCTCTTTAAGCAGGTGGAACGAAGTCCACCAACTATAATGTCAAGAAGAAACGCTTCTTCCCAGCTCGGACGCTCGATCTTGATCATACTCACCCTTTCTGAAAACAGACTAGCAATTCACACCAGAAAACACAAATACAAAAGACACCCGGAGGCGTCTTTTGTCTAATTAGTATATCAAAACCAAAATAGAAAAGTCTAGTGGTATTTAGTTACATCCACTCACACATACTTTTCTACTGAAAAGTTGCGCGAGCCCGCCTCGGTCCGTCGACCTCCGGCTCGTCGACGTTTCTTATTTCACGTCGACGCCCATAGATCGAGCAGTCCCCGCAATAATATTCATCGCAGCGTCCACATCGTGAGCATTGAGGTCTACCATCTTCTTTTCTGCGATCTCCTTAAGCTGAGCTTTTGTAAGAGTTCCCATTTTTGAAGTATTTGGTTTACCTGAACCTTTTTCCTTTCCGATTGCCTTCAAGATAAGACTTGATGCTGGAGGAGTTTTCAATACAAAGGTGAATGTTCGATCTTCATACACAGTAATTTCAACTGGTACAATATCCCCCATCATCTTTGCAGTTGCATCGTTAAATTGCTTTACGAATTCACCGATAGCTACACCTGCCTGACCAAGCGCAGGACCAACTGGAGGAGCTGGGTTCGCTTTACCCGCAGGAATGACGAGCTTTAATTTTTTTGTTATTTTTTTTGCCATTGTATTATTTTTTCCCTAGAAGCGTGGGAAGTGCCACTATACCTCAATTTTTAACTAATTTCAACCGTATTAAATAGCTACTGAAAACTTTCACAATCTGGATGAAATCCGCGAAGGAAGCCGACTGATGATCCTGAGCCTTACTTTTTGTAAGGTGAGCGGTCATCAATTGGAATTCCGACAAAGGAGTTCGCCAGATTTTGAAGTTTAACTTTTTCTAACTTGCAAAAAGTCCAACTCTACTGGTGTTTCGCGTCCAAACATCGCCACAAGTACTTTTACCTTACCTCTCTCTTCATCAACCTCAGACACTTTACCTTCGAGGTCTTTAAATGGACCATCTACAACCATGACGATATCTCCAACAGATAAATCAATTTTATGTTTTGCGGTGTGTGCATTCATACGAGCAAACAACGCTTCAACCTCCTTCTTTTCAACAGGCACCGGAAACACTCCTGAACCAACGAAACCAGTCACACGAGGAGTATTTCGTACCACATACCACGAATCATCGGTTACAATCATATCTACCAATACGTATCCTGGATATATTTTCTCTTCTTCCTCTACTCGCTTCCCTCCTTTGATTTTGATTTTCTTTTCAGTTGGAACAATTACATCAAAGATTTTATCTTCCATACCAAGAGACTCAATACGCTGTTTAAGATTTCGCATCACTGCGTTTTCATATCCAGCGTATGTATGGATAACATACCAATTACGACCTTCACCAATTTGTTGTTTCGACATAATAATTTAATATACGAATTAACGAATAATTCGAATCTACGAATGACTACTCATACATGCTGTTGATTTTCTTATTCGTAATCATTCGCATCATGTGTATATTCGCATATTCGCATGTTTACCTAAAGTACAAATTTTTCCAGTATGATCTTAAACACATAGTCAAATAGTCCGAGGAAAAATGCGACACCAAATGATGTAAGCACTACCACAACAGTAAATGCAATCGCCTGTCCTCGTGTTGGCCAACTGACATGTTTTAACTCAAGGTTTGTATCTTTAATGTATTGTATAAGACTCATAAATTTGTTCTAAAAAACGCCCGGGGGGCGCGACTTCACTAATACCCTATATAATACTCTTTATTAAACAATTAGTCAACATACCTGTAAAGTCTAAAAAACGCCTTTGTTGAGGCGTTTTTTAGACTTACACTTCTCTCTGTATATTATTTTATAGAGTATGTAATGGTTACCTGAGTGGTAAGCTTGTTTTCACCTGATGGAATCTCTGGTGACACTTTCATTGTATCAAGCATCATTGTTCCTCCATATGCACGTTCTGACATATATGGGTACATCTGATCGTTTGATTCATAGAAACTAATGATAGTATCAAATTTTACTCCAAGTTCTTTTGAAAGCATTTTTGCTTTTTCTTTTGCATCAATGATTGCTTGCTTACGAACCTCTGATTTTAGAGCCTCCATATCATCGACTACAAAATTAAGACCTGATACATTTGATATCCCGAGTGTTCCCGCAAGAGCAAGTACATCTCCCGCCTTTTCAATCTTTCGAACTTTCACTTCAATCGACTGAGATACTTCATATCCTGATATAGTAGATTTACTTGGTGGACATGAATACTGTGTACACACTACTGGTGTATACTCATATTTTGGATAGATATTGTACGAAACAGTTTTAATATCTTTTTCTTCTATCCCCGCATCTTTGAGTGCAGCAAGCATGTCGTTACTTTTTTTCGTTGCTTTTTCCTGAGCATCAGCTGTTGTTTTACCTTCTTCAGTTACTGTATAGGTAAAAGAAGCAACATCAGGTTTGATTGCAATCTCCCCTTTTCCTGTTACTGATACCACATTCATTGCGGGCACATCTTTGCCAATGTAAGAATATTCTTTCAGCGCATTGATAGTTTTTACACCAACAAAGACTGCAAGTACTACCGCAAGAATCATTGCGTATTTTACAATCTGTTTTTTATCATTTGGATCAAACAATGTGTCCATATTTTTTTTAAAATTACTTATTAACAGAGCTATTATACCACAGAGACCATATTCATACACTTTGTGTGTGAATATGGATGAGGTTCTCAAATAAACACGCAACCGTGAGAGGACCAACTCCACCTGGTACTGGAGATATCGCTTGTATATATGGCGATACTGACAGCACATCCACATCTCCGACCACACCATGCTCTGTTCGATGAATTCCCACATCTATAACAACCGTATGTTTATCTGGATTAATCCATGTCTCTGTTACCAATGCTGGAACTCCGCATGCTACCACCAAAATATCGGCGGTACGACTTATCACTTCTGGATCTTTTGTTTCGCGATGAATTACTGAAACATGTGCTCCAGAAATTTTTAATAACTCAGCAATCGGCCCTCCAGCCAATACTGATCTTCCTACTACAACAGCATGTGTACCTACAATAGGTACATTATAATATGTAAGCAACGCAAGCACTGCTTTTGCTGTTGCTGGTGAAGAATACATTGCACCTTTTGCAAGCTCTGCCCGATGATACTCTGTAAGACAATCAACATCTTTTTTTGATTCAATGCATTCAAGAACATCTGTGGGTATATGCGAAGGAAGTGGTAACTGTACAATCATCGCTGTCACAGAATCATCTGTGTTTACGGATTCTATTTCTTTCTGCAATTCATCTCGAGTTATTGTGTTTGAAAATTTCTTATGTACAACATCCACCCCAATAGACTCTCCGAAATCGATTTTTTGTTTAATATAAATATTTGAATCTTCTCTATCTCCAACCTGAATAATCACGAGCTTAGGTGCAACAGAAAAAGCTCTCACCTGGAGAGCGAGTTTTTCTCGGAGTGCTTCGCGTGGAGCTATACCTTTAAGGATGTGAGGTTGTGAGTTTGTTTCCATATATATCGAGATATCATCAGAGCAGTAACACCCACCACAATACCAGCAAGCACATCAGAAAGCCAGTGAACTCCAAGATAAACTCGACTTAACCCCACCATAAGCGGAACGAGAATACAAAACGCTTGATGAATAATCTTGCGAAAGGGATTTTTTTCATGTCGCATAAATCTCAAGAAAAACAGAAAAAATGTGATAGCGACAGCTGTGTGTGCAGATGGAAAGCTAGGACCATATGCAGTGATGATGCCTAACGGAGGACGTGGATGATTTACAAAAAGTTTAATAAGCCACACCAAGATAAATGATGAACTGATGGCAAATAGAAACTCAAATCCATTTTTTTTATTACCCCACTTAAACAAAAAATACGTTGTGAGTACAACGAGAATAACGGCAGGCACTGTGTTAAAAAACCACGTGAACACATACAAACCATACGTAAGTTCTGAGCTTTGGATTGATTGAAAAAATAAATGCACTGATTGATCAATTGTATTCATCCCGTTAGAAATAGGAAATCACAGATAGCATTCTGTACTTCCCATAAGTATTAACTTGTAATGGTTCGACGTGATACGTAGTGATTTCCGTTATTTCTAACGGGATCATACACAAAGTATATCTTGACTCTTTAAAGAGAGCTAGTTAGGATAAGGGTAGAATATGCCACACAAAGAATGTCCTTTCGTTGCCTTACTGGCAAATGAGGTAGTGACTACTGGCGAGTCAAGAACAATGCCACCGCCAATCACAAAACCACCCCAGTTCGGCCCACACCTAGAAGAACCCCTTCTGTACCCCCAAGGTACAGAGCCTTACAACTTTGGGGAAAACATCGATTGATTGATCTCCCCATCCTCACATGCGCGCAACGGACCTCCGTCTGCGCGCGCTTTTTTAAAACTTTAAAACGTTGCCCTCGCAAAAATACCCGCGGGCAAAAGTCGCTCAGTTTCTTTTTCTTTAATCGCAAGCTCCCCTGACTCAACCTTCACACCAGGAAGCACTCCCTCAAGTGCGTTGGCATACGAAAGATGAGAATACTCCGAAGCATACCCTGTCACTACCACAAAAAGAGGATTTTTTGAAAGTAATTTCATTGAACGCTCAAGCAACGGAAGAAAGTTTTCATCGATATGCCACTTTTCTTTTTTTACACCTTTGCCGTACACTGGCGGATCCATCAAGATCGCGTCATACACAACACCTCTTTTAATATCACGCTCCACAAACTTTCGTGCATCATCGAGCATAAAACGAATCTTTGCATTATCGAGTCCTGCTGTTTTTTTGTTTTCATGAGCCCATGTGATTGCAGCTTTCGATGCATCTACATGAGTCACCTCAGCCCCCGCTTTTGCAAGTGCACAGGTTGCACCACCAGTATACCCAAACAAATTAAGAATTTTAATTTCTTTTGTTTTACTGCTAACTTCTGACTGTCTACTTTTGACTCGTTCCACCATCCAATCCCATTGAGCAATTTGCTCAGGAAACATTCCCACATGTTTATTATTTCCGAGTTTTAACAATAAGGAAATATCCCCCACCTTACACACCCACTTCAGTGGTAATGTTTTTTTTGAATGCCATTTTGTACCACGTTCTCCATAAGTAAATTGAGCGTGTGCCGTAGACCATAGATCGGGATACTTTTTCTCCCACAACACTTCTGGATCAGGACGAGCTAAAATCACATCATTGAACTGCTCAAGTTTCTCCCCATCACCTGAGTCTAGTAGCGCATACTCACCAACTGATTGTGTTATGAGGATTGTCATAGTATGTATCATACCACACAAGAAAAAAACTGCATGAGAGCAGTTTTTTACCTTCTATTAATACACTACAATATTTGCCGTATCAGATGGTTTCAATGAATTATAATACGTCCATACACCTGTGTATACAAAATTAAACATATACTCACCATTCAATCCAAGCGCTTTCGGTTGATTGAGATCTGAATATGGAGGTTTTGCGGTATCACTTGCAAAAATTCTCATTGATGTATTTGTTTTGTTTACAAATTTTACTGTTGCACCTTTTGGAATCTGAAGTTCACTTGGCTCAAAACCTTTTTTTGTATACAACACAGTATATGTTGTTTTTGGCGCAGACTTTACTGTTTGAGTTGTCTTTTTAACTTCTGAAGTATTTTTTGCGGTTGTTGTTGAAACTACATCTGTTTCAGTTTGAGTGTTCTCAACAACAAGTGGTGTGTTTGGCCAGAGTATATACCCTATTACACAAAGCACTACGAGACCTACTACACTGTATAAAATATTTTTTTTCATAATTCGTTATTTTATTATTCTCAATTATTACCAATAATCATCCTCTCATAAATATGTATAAGGGAAACAAACACACTTGCAATCACTGGACCTAAAAACAATCCTTCTGGACCAAAAAAAGAAATTCCTCCGAGTACTGAAAAAAGCACAATGAGTGAATGCAGTCTCGTACCTTTTTTATACAGATAGGGACCAAGTATATTATCGATCATACCTACAAGTAACATACCCCACACTGATAAACCGATTGCAAACGGCATATTTCCAATCACAAAAAGATAGATAACTGAAGGTATGATTACGAGCGCTGTACCTAATCCAGGCACAAATGCACATAATGCTGCGAGTGCTCCCCATAATACTGCATTTGGAACACCAAATATAAACAAACCAAGTCCTGCAAGCACTCCTTGTACCAATGCAATCAACAACGTACCTTTTACCACTGTTGTAATCGTGGCTGTCGTTTTTTCTAATAACTCTCTATCATATGAATCACGCAGTGGAGAAAGTTTGATTAATTTTTCCAATATTCGTTCCCCATCTTTCAAAAAGAAAAACATTGCAAGAATAATCAAAAAAACATCAGCAATAACTGCCAATGTACCAAAAAGAACATCTTTAAAATTATCTGTTGCCCATCCTAACGCATATTCTGCGTACTGATTAATACTCACTGAAAACCCTGGGATAATATTTCTAATAGGTTTTTCGACAGCCTCGGTAATAAAATCAAGCTCACTTACATTATTTGTAGCAAGCTTATTATACAAACCATGCGCCTGTGTAAAAGCTTGTTGTCCTAAAAATGTAACCGGTATCATAACAAAAACAATACCAATACAGAGAGAAATTAATGAACTTATTGTTTCCCTACCTTTTGTATAGATCAATACTTTCTTATATATAGGAAAAAGAGCAATACTAAATGTTGCCGCAAGAAACAATGTGGTAAAGAAAGGTTTAAATACAAAAAACACAAGCGTCATCACTGCTCCAAACAATAAACCAAAAAAGATTATTTCAACTTTATTTCTATCAATCATACATGAGATATTATACCACTAAACACACGCTTACAGTGCGCCCGTGATAAGTGCAATAATAAGTATACCAAAAAAATTCATAATAAATGCAATTGGGATAAACAATTTCATATGCACTTTCGACACACCCATAAGTGCGATAGCAAATTCATCAGGCAACGGTGATGCAATAATCAATGCACCAAGTAACGGAGAAAGCCATCTAAAAAAACCTCTTCTGAAAAACCGCTTGATCTTTTTTTCTTGTTTAAACGTATGGAGAACTTCTCGAATATCATCAGCAAACCGATCACGCACAAACAAAAAAATAATCATATCCCCTGCTAACGATCCACATGCACCCCAAAACGCAACCAAAAAAGGTGATGCTGTTTTTGATATTTCAGCCAAGGCGATTGCTGCCGGAGCAATCGTAAATGCAGAAGTGAAGAAAAAACCTGCAATAAGACTTCCGATAATCTTTAACTCATCAACAGCAGATACGATATTCTGAATCACGCCAAAACGAATGATACCTATCGCTACAAATATCGACAATGCAATAAAAAACAAATCTCTTTCTAAATTTGTATACGGATTTTTTATAATTTCTTGTTCTTCTGTCATATATTAAAAATTAATTTTTTGTTCTCTGAGTGGTATAGTGCTATACGCTTTTTCAGATACCCAATCAACAAGAAGTGCAAATGGTTTAATAAACAATAAAAACAACAAAGCACTCAGTATATTGAACACCACATGAGCATTCGCAACCTGCTGAGGAGCACTTCCTCCGATCAGATCAATCAATGCAGTAAAGTGATTGAAAAACGGAATGATACATATCACACCAATCATATTATATAACACATGAGCAGTAGCAGCTTTTTTTGCACCATGATTCATAAACAATGATGCAATAAATGATGTTGATGCGCTTCCAATATTTGCACCTAACATAATGCCAATACCAATTGGTGCAGAAAGCAATCCTTGTCCCGCCAGAATAACTACAATCGCTGAAGTAATTGTACTTGATTGAAATATAATTGCAGCTAATGCCCCAAATATAATTGCGCTGTACGTGTGAGTAATTGACTTAAACAATGAAAGAAAGCTCTGGTTGGTCTGTAGATTGAGTACTACATCCGATATAAGCGCAAGTGAAAGAAACACGATACCAAAATACAACACTGGCTTACCGTACCGTTTATACTTCCAGTCATAGGCATACATTAAAAAACCAATGATGACCACATAAGGAGCAATGCTTGTTACATTTAATGCAACAAGTTGAGATGTAAGTGTAGTTCCTATGTTTGCACCAAACATAACACCCAAACTACTATAGAACGTCATCACCCCGCTATCCACCAAACTTACCACCATCATCATGGTTGCCGCAGAAGATTGGATGAGTGCGGTAAACACCGTACCAACGATAGTGCCTCGAAAAGGATTTGAGGTTAGAGAACGAATCATATCCTTAAACGTATCCCCTGCGACAAGTTGGATGTGTTTACTAAATTTTGAAACCGCATTAAGCATAATAAACACCAATGCAAGGACTGTCGCAAACGCAGAAATAATAGTCATGAAAAAATTATATCATGAAGTATATCCATCCTTAAGACCTCTCTCCGATTTGCTCTCGCCACATCGCACTATACAAACCTTTCTCTTCAAGAAGTTTTTGATGCGATCCTACTTCTACAATCTTACCTTTTTCAAGTACATAGATTCTATCTGCATGCATAATAGTCGACAATCGATGTGCAATTAATACTGTGATATGCGCACCCTCTACCGTCACATCTCTCATAGTTCGAGTGATTTCTTCTTCTGTAATCGAATCAAGAGCGGAAGTCGCTTCATCAAAAATAAGAATGCTTGGTTTTCTCAAGAGTGCTCGAGCAATTGAAAGACGTTGTTTTTCTCCACCAGAAACTTTTACTCCCCCTTCACCAATCATTGTATCAAGACCCTTGCCTCCCCGAGCAAGCAGTGCGTCACATGCACTTTTTTTAAGTGCACTGAGGCACTCTTCATCCGTTGCATCTGGTTTTACAAACAATAAGTTTTCTCGAATTGTCCCTGCAAACAACTGAGTATCTTGTGTTACAAAACCAATATGAGTACGGATACTTTGCATATCCACCTCATCATGAGCCACATTATTGTAAAGCACCTGTCCGACTGCTGGCTCATACAATCCTACAAGCAACTTAACCAAACTTGTTTTACCTGATCCAGATGGACCAACAAATGCAACGGTTTCTCCTGTTTTCACATCAAAAGATATTTGTGATACCGCAGGTTCGTTGCCTGATGGATACATAAAGGTCACTTCGTCGAATCGAACAATGTGCACATCAGATAGAACTTTCGGATGATCTGGAACTTTTTCTACTGGTATATCCAAAATTTGAGTATATTTTTTTAAAGACACTTCAACCTCTCGATATGTATTTACCATATTCCCAAGCTCCTGAAGTGGGCCAAACACAAAGAAAGAATAAATAAAGAGTGAGAAAAATTGACCAAAAGTGATCACTTGGGTAAATATCAAATACAACATAAACAGAAGTATTGAAGATCTCAGGAAGTTTATAAGTGTCCCCTGCACAAAACTCACACTTCGAATATAGCGGAGTTTTTTTAGCTCGAGTGCAAGAATCTTCTGTGTGGTTGTATTGAGTCTCCCTATCTCTTGATCCACAAGTCCAAGACTTTTTACCAATTCAATATTACGTAATGATTCGGTAGTAGACCCTGCAAGTGCAGTGGTCTCTCGAACAATTTCTTGTTGGATATTTTTTACCTTTCGCGTAAGCACATAACTAATACCACCAATAATAGGTATCGTCACTGCGTACGCGACCGCAATACCCCAATAAATACTGATTGCATATACAGACACAAACACAAAACCAATCAATGAGACAAATGTAATATTAATTGATGACGCAATAAACTTCTCTACATCAGTACGAACCTTCTGGAGTACACCGAGTGTTTCTCCACTCCTCTGGTCTTCAAAAACCACATATGGCAACGCGAGTGAGTGCTTTACTCCATTACTATAGAGCTCTGCTCCTATCTTTTGAGTAACTTCATTAAGGAAGTAGTCTTGGAAGTTTTTTGCAACACGAGAAACAAATGCCACACCTACTGCAAGCAACAATAGTTTCAGTACACCTCGAGAAAATTCTGCAAGGGTGTACGCGTCATACTTTGTTGCATACTCATCAATAATATGTCTAAAAATCAACGGATCAAGCAATGAAAAGACTTGGTTGATTGCAGCAAGAACAAGCACTGCAACACAGAGCTTCCAATATTTTTTAAGATATGCGAACAGTAATTTCATGTGATGTATTTGTTCAAAGTAGTAAAATTGCTTCAGATACTAGACGTAAGAGAATGTGTGAGTAAGCCGTACTTTTCGTACGGTGAGTGAAAAAATTTGCACCGCAACGACGTAAATGAGGTGATTGTACTACTTTGCTGATGGAGTATCTACTCCTGCCCACACATCCATAGTCGAAACATGCGCTCCGCATGCTTTTACATACAAGAAGAGTTGCATTCGGTATGCCGCAAAAGTCTTCAAAATTCCCTCAATCAAATGTTCTGCTTTTGTTCGATTTCCGTAATAATCAAATTCTTTCTTCAAATCTTCATCTGTGATTTTTTCGAACATTTCTTTCATCTCTCGTTCTTGCTCATCCATCTTATCTCTAAAATTTTCAATCGTCACACTTTCCTTAAAGGCAACATAGTCTTCGTATGAATTTTTATTTTCGGTCAACATTACTTTAAACGTAGTCATACCTGTTGCACTTAAATACTGCAACAACTCAAGTGTACTTCGTTGTGCTGCTGAAGGACGATAGTCTCCTTTCCCTTCTGGAATTTTAGTTGCCAAGTGTTTAATAATTCTTACTTCATTTGAAGCTGATTTCCAAAATTGTTCTCGTGTATACATATGATATATATTTATATGACGTAAAGGATAATCAGTGTACCACAAAAAACAACGAAAGTGAGTATGCTGACCTAACTCCTAAAAAATGAGTTTGATTTCCAGGGTACACCCAGTTTTGGTAACATATACCGATCTAATCCCCAATACCCTGCAACCTTCCACGCAAGAATAAGTCCAATAGAAAGTACAAATAAAATAGGGTTTGTACTTACTGTACCTGCGAGCAGATAATTTAGGTTCATAAACAAACCAAAGAATGCGGCAATACCCACAAAACATCCAACAATAAGACCTACTCCTACAAGTACTTCTCCATATGCAACTGCATACGACCACACCTTTGCATGAGGAAGCACTGAGTTTTGAAGAAACGCTGCATACCACCCTGTTACATCCGGATGAGCTCCGCCTGTTTTTTGTAATGCACCTTGCACAAATCCAGTGATTGCTTTTCCTGCATCAGTCCCTATCCATAGAGGGTTAAACACCTTAGCCCATCCAGCTACCAACCACTCCCACCCTACATACAAACGAACAACAAACCAAAACACCGCTGTTTTAGTATTTGAAAATAAAAACTTAGACACAGGAGACTCTTCAATGACAACGTATGACATATAAAAATATTAATAATTAATACCTATATTATCTACTTGTTCTGTTTTGTTGGGAAGTTTATAACCTTAAACCTTAGTTGTTTTATACAACTGGAAGATTTGATATGCAACATGTCCAAGCGAGGGAGGGTTGGTGAGTGGCAACCATTGTGCATCCGCAATTTCTAAATTGTTAATGTTAATATCTTTAGTTTGTAATTCTGCAGTAAAGATTGATATCGTGTTTTTTCTATACTCATATGCTACATCTGGCACAAGTGAAGTAATGTAGTGAACCTTATCAAGATCAATGCCCAACTCTTCCCTCACCTCTCTTTTTACCCCATCTTCTGGATCTTCAGATTTTCCAATTCCTCCACCTGGAAAATTATACTTGAGTCCATAACTATGTCTTATAAAAAGAATTTCATTTTTATATGTAAGAATAATTCTCGCTCCTTTAGTTTCAGGACTAAACAAAATAAAATAAGCTTTTATAAGTGGCCAATAGACAGGTCTAAAAAATCTGATTAACTTTTTTATAGTCGCTCTCATTACTAAAGAGTATCATGAGTTACATAGAACTAAAAAATCCCACCAAGTAGGGATTTTTTAGTATTTGACAAACATACAAATTCATTGTGGGGTGACTAGAGAGAATCGGACTCTCGATACCGGTTCCACAAACCGGAGTTTTACCACTAAACTATAGTCACCATTACTGCGCTCTAAGTCTATGTATACCTGCAAACTTAAGCTTTTCTACATTATCATGATGTACTAGGTGATGGCAATTATGACACAGCCAAGCTAAATTATTAACTTCATTATTATAATGATTACCATCAACATGATGCACTGCCAACACCCTCACATCCTCCGTACCACACAAACCACAAATCTTAGGAAATTTATTTCTAGTTAAAATACTTTTATACGAAGATTTACCTGAGATGTAATTTGAGTGTTTTTCCCCTACAAACTCAGCATTTCTCCATATAGCCTGACAAGATTTATTGCAAAAATATTTTTTACTTTTAGATAACCTAAGTGCTTTTATGGTTTTATACGTCTCTTTTCCGCACACAGCACAATTTACAATCTGACCTGTTTTTTGAGCTTTTATCTTACATGTCATACTGCAATACTTTCCATATCCCCTTGCTACCCAGGAAGGTTTGGTGGAAAAATTTTTTGAACAAAACATGCAAAATACACTTACCATCTTGATTTAAATTTTAGCAAATTAATTTTTTCAAGTAAAGATGGTGGCTTCTGTAAATACAGAAACCACCATCCTTACTTACACAGACAACAAACCAAAAACTACACCCTCTTGCCCCGACATACACTTTAGCCATATACTCAACACATGACACAATCAAAACCTCTTGCATTTGACCCGTATGATTTCTCTAAAAAAGAAATCAACGATGTGCCCGTGTATTACAAGAACCTCCCATGGGCGCCATGTATTCATGTATATATTTCATTTAATACTGGTGCGTTTAAAGATCCAGGAGGAAAAGAAGGGTTGTCTCATTTTCTCGAACATATGATATTTGACGGCTCACCGAGTTTTGCCGACCGAAAAGAAGTAAATGAGTGGAGAAAAAATGAAACACTTGATACATGGAATGCGTACACCGGGCACTACAACACTGCTTACCACCTCAAATGCCTTCCGGAAAAATTCAAACCAGTACTTGAAAAAATGACGGAGCAGATTTTCTCCCCTCTTCTTCGAGATGAGGATGTTGAACATGAAAGAAAAGTGATCACTCAGGAAGCGTGGGGATATTTTCAAAATGAAAAACTTCTTTCCTATATCCATGAATTTACTCAAAAAGTATTTCCTGGTCACTCACTCTCACGAGTCTCAAGTGCACTTGGTTGGCCCGAGAGTATCAATGGTATCACTGCCGAGGATGTGCGTTTGTGGCACAAAAATCATTATCACACAGTCAACATGAATATTATTCTTGTGGGAAATATTCAAGATTCATCTTTGCATGATTTGGAAGAAATAATACACACACTTCCAAAAGGCCTACGTACAGAAAATACTACAGAAAAAACTCCACTTCCTCTCATCAATGAGATTGTAAAAATAGCCGATGAAATCGGTCTTGTAAAAGAACAGGTTGAGATAAACATTTCCCTACATAAAGATATCCGAGGAAACCCTCGAGACCACGAGCATGTGTTCCGACGAGTACTTCAGGATATCTTGCATGAGAAACTCCGAGATGAACAACCACTCTGTTATGGAGTCCACGTATCAAGCAGACGCGGCGCTCATTATGTTAATTTTTCTATTGATATCAAAACCTCTGAAGAACACAAGGTTATTGTGCTCGATGTAATCAAAGAACAAATCAAACTTCTCACGCATACAGATGTATATAAAAATCGTTTTGAACAAATGCGCCATATAAGTCTTGAACAACTTCGAGCAAGTGAGCACGATAGTGAAGATATTGCACACAATGTAACATCTGAGGTTGTTCGTACCAACACTATAAAAAAACTTACTGAGAATATCGAAGATCGGGAAACAATGACATTTGAAGATATGCAAAATATAGGAATATATCTCACAGACCCAGCGTATACCGTGACGGAGATTATATTGCCGTCGAAGAAATAGGATGGGTCGTCGTTCGAGTCCTCTCCGCAAAGCTTTGCTTTGCTCTGTGCACCATAAGAAAAAACCGCATTAAGCGGTTTTTTCTTATGGTGCCCAGGAGAGGACTCGAACCTCCACACCTTACGGCACACCCACCTCAAGGGTGCTCGGCTACCAATTACGACACCTGGGCAAATTTTCATACACTAGACTTAACCAATTAGAGGTACGCCTATAGTACCTAAAGATTCATTAATTTTCAACCTTTTCCTACTCAAGCAAACACATTTATTGTTTTTATACATTTGTTGGATCAATTTAATAGCTTCATTTTTTGCATATTTAATTTGATAACAAGGATTTTTTCTTTTTGACTTTGTAATATGCCCATTTATTCCTATCTTGTTTTTTATTTCTTGTCGAATCCAGTAAATAAAATCTTTACTTCCAGATGTAAAACCAACATAAAACATAAAACTTGATTTCCATCGAGGATCCCAGTAACTATAACTACAACCATCCCCATCAAAAAGTCCTCTTAAAAAATCAAAAAAGTATTTATCTGGTATAGCAAGTTTATTGAGAGTTAAAGATTTTTTTCTTGTCAGTCCGATTGATAATAGAAAGTTATAGAAAATACGATTTTTAAATTGAACCCTTAAATACTTAATACCATGGTTAGCTTTTTTCTCCCCTATTGTAAAATTAACACCGAGACATTTGGAATAATTTTCTAATTGCTCTCTTTCGTTTGAGGTTAAATCAATCAGCAAACCATCACTCGACAAACACCCATCAGATGCAAGTAGTCCGATAGCGTAAGCCAAATCAGGTCGCCAGGTTTCATCTATAATTTTTTTTGGTTTTGGTCCTCTTTTTGAATCCCCTTCCATTTATATATTATAATAACCTCACACTATATAGTCTACTAATTTATCCGCAACAAAAAACACCATGGTGGTGTTTTTTTGAGTAGATTATTCTGAAGCTTGATCTGCTGTTTCTTCTGCATCCCCTTCTGTTTCCTCTGTAGCTTTTGCTGATCGAGTATTTCGCATCTGTCGACGAATTTCTTTTGCTGCCTTGTCTCGGATGTGATAAAGCTTTGCTCGTCGTACTTTTGCTCGTTTGATAGTTTCCACTGAGTCAATCATTGGAGAGTAAAGTGGGAAAATTTTCTCAACACCCACTCCTGAAGCAACTTTTCGTACTGTAAATGTAGAACCTGCCTCTTTCCCATGTTTTACTGCAATAACAAGACCTTCAAACGCCTGAAGTCGAGTCTTTCCTTTTTCTTGAATCTTTTGCCATACTCGAATCGTATCTCCAGATCGAATATCCATCTTCTTTCGATCAACGATAGAAACTGGAGAATGTATAGTTTTTTGTGGTGTTGTTGCCGTTGCCATAATGTCAATCAATCTAACATATATATACTAATTCCGCAACAACGTAAGCCCTTGCTCAAAATCTGCCGGGTATGGAGCTTCCACTTTAACTATTTTACCTTGGCAATTAACAAATTCTATACTACGTGCATGGAGTGCGGTACGTGTAAAACCAAGTACCTGGGGCATAGTAGGAGCATAGAGACTATCTCCTACAAGCGGATGTCGTATAGCCTTAAAATGAACTCTAATTTGATGTGTTCGTCCCGTCTCTGGCATGATTTGCAGAAAAGCAACTCCATGACCAGACTCTTTTACTACATATCGTGTTGTTGCCTCACGTTTTAATCCTCGCGCACCCCTCTCGGATGACCACATACGAATATCATGCTGACTGCGTCCTATCGGCTTATCGATTAGTCCTCGTTCGTGTTTTGGTACTCCATATACAAATGCATGATATATTTTTTTAATCTCACGCTCTTGAAACTGATTCTTTAGTGTTTCAAAACCTTCTTTGGTTTTTGCGACAAGCATCACCCCTGATGTGTCTTTGTCGAGTCGATGAACAATACCCGGTCGGTCAATAAAATCTTCATCAGTAAGCTCAATCGGCTCACCCACACCCTCTATGTTTGGAAATTTATCTTTGACCCAGTCAACCAAAGTTTTTTCTATGGATTTACCTGCCCGCGCAGACAGGGCGTCTCCATGCACCACCAAACCACTCGGTTTATTGATTGCCACAATATCTTTGTCCTCATATAAAATAGTTGGTTCCATAATTTTTTAGACACCGAAACGTCGTATGCGTTCTGTGTATTCCCGCATCATACCTAAAAATTCATCTTTAGAGAAATCAGGCCATAACGTATCAGTAAAAAACAATTCACTGTAACTCGACTGCCAGAGTAAAAATCCAGATAATCGTTTCTCTCCTGAAGTGCGAATAATCATATCAGGATCCGGGATATCTTTTGTGTATAGGTATTTTTTTAGACCATCTGTGGTACATAAACCCTCTTGTTTATACTGAGTATTTACTGCATGTATAACCTCTTCCCTTCCTCCATATGACACCGCAAGAACAAGATTGAAGTCTGTATAATGTCTTGTTTTTTCTTCAACAGATTTCATTAATACTTGTATATCTTCAGGAAAACGTGAAAGATTTCCAATAAACCGAACTTTTATTTTTTTCTCAATAAGTTCTGTGATTTCACTGGTGAGTACTTTACGAAATAAATCCAAAATATAACCAACCTCTTCTTTGGTACGATTCCAGTTTTCTACTGAAAATGCATACGCAATAATCGTGCGCACAGAGGTCTCTTTTACCCACTCAAGAAGTGATTTTAAGGTCTCATATCCTTGCATATGACCCATAAAAACAGGAAGGTTTCGTTTTTTTGCCCACCGACGATTACCGTCCATAATGACTCCTACACACAGATGTTTATCTTTTGTATTCATATCTACAGGCTTATTATAAATCATTTACAACTAATTCTTTTATTTTTTCAATCCATCCCATAATTTTTAAAAAAAGTTTCGTGTCATTTGTTGATATACTAAATGTCCCAAACGGTAGCGTTTGTCTTTTTTGTAAACTCGCCGAACTTGGTTTTATATATGTTTTATAAAACTGACGTTTAGGTATTCCCGACACATTAGCCCAATAATCCTCAGTCTTTTTTATGTTAGCACTAGAAAACGTATGGATATGTCCTCGAAATTTACTTTCTGAAACCTGACATACTTTTCTGAGAAATTTAGCTGCAATCTTTATAATCACAGGATCACTGTTGGTGATAACAACCATCCCTTTATTGCTTTTAGTACCCTCTCCCAAATATAAAATAGTTCCAGTAAGCTTTAAATCATCAAGGGATATTTTCTGGAAATCCTTTTTTGCCTCATCTATAACCAACCGTCTTCTTTTTTGCTCGTTAATAAGCCTATTCAATCTTCTTTTTTCTATAGACTCAACACTCCTCCCTTTTAGAGAAAGCTTGTTCATCTGATTTCTCGTCAGTTTAACACTTCTAACCCAAACACTTACACTTGCTTTTGAAAAACCTGTTTCTAAGACAATCTGGTTAATAGATTTGCCTTGCTTTCTAAGCTTTATTGACCGTTCTCTTTCAACAACTTTCATAAGTAGAGTATACCTTTTATAATAGATGATTAACTAGTATATTTATCCACACCTTGAAATTATCTACTAGTTTATGTACACTGTATCTTATCGCGCGATTAGCTCAGCTGGTAGAGCGCTTCATTTACACTGAAGATGCCGGGGGTTCGAGTCCCTCATCGCGCACAATTAAAAACACTCTCACATGAGGGTGTTTTTAATTGTGCGCGATGAGCAAAGCGAAGCTTTGCGACGATATAAAATCCGAGGTCAAATATCTTGTGTCGCAAAAATTAAATCAAAAGTTTTTCCAAAGCAGGTCTTTGAACGACCAAATGTCCTGACCCAAAAACTACAAATAAACTTTTGCCTTCTTTCCAATATTTCTCTATTTCTGAAACAATGTTTACTTCTCGAGCATCAGATAACAATCGAGCTATTTCGTTAATTCGAGTTCCTGTATTATTTGGATTAACTAGGTTATTCATAGCATCTTTTAAATCAAATTCTTTGCCGAGAATATTTTTATACAGATCTTTTAGTTTATCCAGAGAAACATCAAACCCTTTCTGTTTTTTATCTTCACACCAATTATTCACAACATCCTCAAATGGACTCGAAAGGTGATGTCTCTGAAATGCATTAACCACATCAAGAAACCTATACAACAGGACCTCTTCCTCTGGAATTTCTGGAAACTTTTTCGCAAGTTTTTCTAAAGTAATATCAGGAGAAATGTTTTTAATATTTGTTTGAGCACCAAGAAAGGAAACAAAGTCTCCCTCAGCACCACATTTTATAGCTGTCACCTCATCTATTTGTATACTTCGCTGAGTATCCTCTACTAAAATTAATCTTTCTTTATTTATTGTAGTTTCCAAAAATCTATTCCAATATTCTCTAAGTACTGGATATTGATAATTTTCTGGATCATGAGAATGATTTGCTCCAAAATAAAATAATAATTGACCTTCTTTCTCAATTTCAAAAGTAAGTGGAGATTGTCCATAATTATCAAAAGCTTCTGAAAACTTCTCTCTTGGCAAAAGGAGTTGTGCAATACTCATATATAAAATATAACACATAAAAACTAACCTTAGATATTTTTGTGCCTTTGGATAATCTCAATTCCGTCGAATTGAGATTTCCTCCGGCCCACGACTCGCCCGTTTTTGTTGGTACAAAAACATGGCTCCGTCGAGCACATAAAGCAAAAATCTGGAGTAGTAGATTATTTGTGCCTTTGGATAATCTCAATTCCGTCGAATTGAGATTTCCTCCGGCCCACG
>CAYRRP010000004.1:0-25041 GCA_964426735.1 uncultured Candidatus Saccharibacteria bacterium | reverse complement strand
ACTCGCCCGTTTTTGTTGGTACAAAAACATGGCTCCGTCGAGCACCAGATACAAAAAACCTCCAGCAGTGGAGGTTTTTTGTATCTGGTGCTCCCGGCAAGAATCGAACTTACATCAACGGCTTAGAAGTCCGCTGTTCTATCCATTGAACTACGGGAGCAATACTTTACTACCCTACCACAAAGTTCACTTACAATGAAGGGTCATTTATCATCATACCTCTTAATTTAAATTCCTTAAGTTTCTTTTCTTGTTGTTCAAAGCGATACAATACATCAGTTAACACCTTTTGATCTATTTTTATTTGTCCTCCTGTGTAGACCTCATCTACAACCCACCATGCATTATTCTTCACTTGCATATAGATAAAAAGATTCATTGTAGCAACCAAAACTACACCAACAAAAAAAGTAATTACTATTGCCTTCCAGTCAGTGCCCGGACGTATACCTTTCTTACGATAAATACCCTTCACCGAGTGAGTGTATTTTCGATACAACAACATGCATTGAGAAAATAAATGTTTCATACTATTTATGTTTTAGCACTTTGAGTGTGTATACTCCCGTCCACAAACCCCGTGCACTGGATCCGACTTCTGTCTTTTTTTCACCTACAAGAGCAAAAGATGTAACATTCACCGAGTACGGCAACACCTCAAGCATTCGTGAAAAATTCCACACTCGAGCCCACACTCCCCTTACCTGCACCTTGAGTACCAAGTACTCCATATTATACGTAGCAAGATCTGTAGGACTATCTATCGACACATCCATTTTTATTTCAAGACCTTCTTCTTGAGCAACACTCTCGATAAATTCGATGAAATCAACCTCTCCTTGTTTTTTCACAAAAAAACTTTGCACTAAAGAAATATCATTTTTTGATTTATCAAATGATGCAATCATTGTTTGAGAAACTTTCTTTCGTTGTTCACCGGAAAGTAATTCTTGTTTATACGATGCAACAGAAGATCCTTTTTTCCATAATGTTTGGAGTGCAACATAATACCCCCCACAAACAAGTATGATTGTGAGACATAGTACACCTATTGAATAATATCGGTGATTATTCTTCATAAATAGTGACGCTTATACTAAAATCAATATCTTTATCTTTTGCAAAATTTGAAACAGGCAACACTACATCTGTGAATCCAGGAAGCGCTTGTACGTTTGTGACAAACTGTTTCAATGCATCTCTTTTGTCCGCACTACCCTTCA
Source organism: uncultured Candidatus Saccharibacteria bacterium (assembly GCA_964426735.1). GTDB lineage: Bacteria > Patescibacteriota > Minisyncoccia > Phycocordibacterales > DATDWN01 > UBA910. The sequence continues at coordinate 23,818 of CAYRRP010000004.1, read as the reverse complement.
TCACCAATAATGATGTTGTTGCAGTAAGTTCCTGATACTGCAAATCCGTCATATGCACCCCAGAATTTTTTGCTTCTACGACTCGCTCAATTGCTCGTATTGGATCAACAGAACTCACTTCAGTTAACAATGCACGCAACTGTTCATTTGCATCTTTTATTGAGGTTTCTACCTGGTCAACCTTTTTAAATTGATCGAGACTTCTCATCGCCTCCACTTCTGCGAGAATATTTTTTTCTTCAAAAAACAAATAGCCAAGGGATGGGGTAAGAAATACAAAAGCGATGAGTATCAAAAGTATAATGCCAACCAATACGACAATAATCCGACGCTCTTTATAGTCTGTGAGAATGTATCCTTTGAGAGATTGTGGGATAAGGTTAAACATATATTAAATCAAAATATGAGTCGGTAAAGCCAAACCAATAGCGGGTGCATATTTTACTGAATCTAAAAATGGTATTTCTGGAACTGTTTTATGGACATCAAATGCATTGATCCACACATTGCCAATAACTACTTCGGTTTTTATATTTGAACCAAGTGCAACTACGAAATCTTCTGTAAAACCTTCACCGGTCACAAATACTTTTTCAATATCTTTAGAGAGAGTATCATCCGAAACATGTGAATTTTTCCAAAACGTAATTACTTTTTTCACTTCTGTTGAAATCGAAACAGGATTAAACCCTTCTTGAGGTTGGAGGTTTATTGTAGATGTAAAATGAATAATACTATGACTTACAATATACAGTCCCACTTTTTGAGGTGCACAGTGCACGATAACATGTGTACCTCTCTGCATTTTAGTCAGCAACGAACGCGCAATAGCCTGAGATTCTATCTCAAGAGAGTATGGGATAAAACCTGCTGCATTAAATACCTCAACATATACATCAATTACTTCCCGAGGAATAGCGGAAACCACTACAGTAAAATGATCCTTGTGCGGATCCTTCGGATCAACAACGGCAAAATCAAAAGCGAGTGTCTCTGCAGGTAGTGGTACATTTTCTTCTAACTTAAACTCTATGTTTTCTCTGATTTCATGTGACTGAACAAGTGGGATATCAAGTTTAAATAGATAGGCTTTTTCTTCAGGAAGAGATGCTCTCACATATGGAGTTTTTATTTCCTTGCGAATATCTTTGAGCACTTCGATGACTGGTTCTGTATGCTGAATATATCCAGCAACAATCGCCCCTTCAGGTATAGCTCTTTCTACGTATTTTTTAATTACCAACTGAGACCCTTTTTCTTCAAACTGAAAAAATCTGATAGATGTATCTGAAACAGAAACACCAGAAAAATCAGGGTTTAAAAACTTTGGTGTTGGGAAAAATTTTAAAAAACGACTCTTCATTACACATTATTATATAGTGTACTCATCACTTTTAAAAACAAGTTGTCCCCTCTTGAACTATTTCACAAGAGCGCCCGGTGGCACATCATCTGAAAACTTCATCAGTGAGAAAAAATTATCTCCACTTGTGGCAAGTATCATTCCTTGACTCAGGAGTCCCATCATCGGTCGCGGTTCAAGATTTGTAACAAACCCACACGTAATACCTACAAGACCTTCACCTCCCGGAAAATACTTTGCGATTCCAGAAAGAATTGTTCGAACGTCTCGCTCTTCCCCTAAACCAGTCTGCTCTGCAGAATGGTCGGACGAACCGCTTTGCGTTTTTAGTCCAAAGTCTACCGAGAGTTTAAGGAGTTTGTCGGATCCTTCGATAGGAACTGCCTCTAAAATCTTTCCAGCTCGTATTTCAACTTTTTTTACATCATCAATTGTAATCATACTTTTTTTAAATAAGGATCTGTTCTTTATGTTTTTTTAATTCAAGGTAACTACTTAAAATAATTGCTGCGGCAGATGCATCAAGCATATCGTTTTTCCCTTGAAGACGCTCTGCTTGCGTAGACGTAAGAAACTCTGGGTGAAGCTCTACAGATATACCAAGCACTTCTTTTAGTTTTTCTACAAAAGGTGTGATATGCTCCATAATCGCATTATCTTCACCTTTAAAATCCTTACTGTCACCTACTACCACCTCCCCCACATTATTAATCGTACACAACTCACGAATCTCTCGTATTAAATGCTCATTGTTTTCAATCACCCCATATGGTAATGCAAATTCACCACTTTCATCTGAAAGGGCAATCCCAACTCGCTTTGAACCAAAATCTATTCCAAGTGTTCTCATGGAGTATATTGTATAGGAAGTAAAATCATACGCAACAGATACCAAAATTTTCCAATTGCATTATTGTCTTTTTCTGGTAGTATAAACCGCATAACAAATTGTTATAGACCAATTGGAGGAGTGGCAGAGTGGTCGAATGCACCTGTCTTGAAAACAGGAGTCTGGGTAACTGGACCGTGAGTTCGAATCTCACCTCCTCCGCAAAAAGAAGAACCCCCGAAAGGGGTTTTTCTTTTTGTGGAGGAAGAAAAATCAAAGATTTTGCGGGTGAGATTCGAACGGTTTGTCGGTCTACGAGCCCAGCAGGGCTTGTCGACAAACCGGTGCCCAGAAAAATACCATGCGACGGCATGGGATTTTTCGAGGGAGAAACTCTCACCTCCGCACCCTCGAGAACACTTGGTAACTCGTGACCGAATCTCACCTCCGTGAACAACAAAGCTGTCGCGATAATCTCGCGACAGCTTAAAATCTTTTGTTAGTTTCATCTGACTCGAAACCAAGATCTGATTTTCTGATTACTCCACAAAAAATATGGCCGCATAACTTTGGTGATAATCAGGAAGCCAAGGTAGCCTCCTATAACACAAGCTGAAGCTATCGCCCACCATGGTAGCACATTCTTTGTGTCCTCAAATATTACGTAGCAAACAGCAAACCAGCTAACCACAACAAATGTGAGCTGTGGATCACATCGCACAAGGTCCCAAATTTTTCTCATTGAAATTCTCCTTTCTTAATCCTACTTAAATAGAGATAAAAGTCCACTTACTTAAACAGAATCACCACCACTTCCCCTCTATTAAATGTTCTCATTCGTGGACCAAAGGTTCCAATACCGTTTGTAGTAATGCTTGTGAGTCCATCTTTAGAAACTAATCCGTACACGTACTCTTTATACACTCGTCGTGCAATATAATTACCTGGCCACACCTGACCGCCATGAGTATGTCCTGATACAACAAGAAACACCCCTGCATCAGCAAGTTCTTTATGGAAAATTGGCTCATGGTTGATAACCATAGTAGAACGAGACGGTTCGACACCTTTTTCTTTTAATGTCTGAGCAACTTCTGCAGGATCTTTGATAGTTCTGTAGTTTAAGCCAAACACCGGCACACCAAACACTTCTGCCTGTTCATCCACAAGCACCGTCATCCCTGCCCTTTCCGCACTCGAAAGAAACTCACTATACGGCCCATATTCTTCATGATTTCCTGGTGTAAAAAATACAGGAACCTTATCCGTTAATACTTTAAACTCCTTTTCAACTCCATTTTTATCAAAATCTGCACCATCAAACATATCTCCTGCAATCAACACTGCATCAGGATTAGTGTTAAGAATTTTTTGCACTACATGTCGTGTAAAAAGTGTTTGATTTGCAGGACCAAGGTGCGTATCTGCAACTAGTACAATCCGCTTACCTTTAAGCTGCGTATACTGAGCAGGTGTTTGTACTGTATACGTAACAGTTCGTGTCATAAATGCCTGAACAATACCAACAATCCCTATGAGTGATGCAATCATATACAGCACGAAGGATATTTTCACCAACGGGAGACTAAAAAAATGACCAAGTAAGAAAAAACCGCAAATAATTACTGAAGCAAAAAACCAATACAAGAAAAGTCCTCCCACATATGATACAGCTACATAAAATATTTGAGAAAAAATGTTTGGCGTATATCGAAACCACACATTTGCACCAATAAATGCTATAGGCGTAAGTAATGCAACACTAATAATGATACGTTTTAACAATGGAGCTGCTCCAAATCCAACAATCGCTCCAAGTGCAGTAAACCCTGAAACTGCAAGTAAAAATAAACTTAATATTGAAAAGAAAATAAGTTGTTCCATGATATGTATAGTACGGTAGTTTATGTGTCTACACAACACATATCCTATGCTAGAATATACACATGAATATCTCTTGGAGTGCACCTGAATACATACACACTGAAAAAAATACTGACTGGTATTGGATTGTTGGGATTATATCTATTACCCTCACACTCATCTCAATACTTCTTCAAAACGTCATTCTTGGCGTACTGATTATTGTTGCATCATTTACTCTCACACTCTACAGTAGTCGTAAACCAAAACAGATACATATTGAACTTCTGCCCACCGGAATCAAAATTCATGAATCCATCTACTTCTATACAAACCTTGAATCTTTTTGGATCGAAGAACACCAACTTACACCTCGAATACTCCTTAAAACTACGAAAAAGATTGCTCCATACATTATTGTGCTTCTTGGAAACGCAAATCCTCATGAAGTAAGAGATGAACTCCTTGTGCACCTCCCTGAAGTAAAACACTCTGAACCTTTTATTGAAAAACTTTTGATTTATTTTGGGTTTTAAGGTTTTTATGTTAGTTTTGTGTGGTAGCAAACCTTGCTCCCGTAGTTTAATGGATAGAATGCTGGCCTGCGAAGCTGGCGATCCAGGTTCGATTCCTGGCGAGAGCACAATAGAAAAACTCCCTTTATTGGGAGTTTTTCTATTGTGCTCTCGCAGCAAAAAGCGAAGCTTTTGCGTCTGGAGTGACTACGAGATAAAAATCAAAAAGATTACCCTGGTGTGTATACTATATACGCTTCACCAAATCCACCATCGATACAATCCCCTTTTCAGCCAACCTATTCGCTTCGACAAGTGCTCTGTCATACTTCTCGAATAAATCCTGATTTCTTTTTTGGACCATTTCAGAATCTCCAATCAATCCATCATTTTTATTTTCCGCAACATACACTTCACACTCTAAATTTTTGGACGCATAGAAAGCCAAAAGATTATGTCCATCAATTGCAATATATTCACCTTGTGGATTTTCTCTTACTATCGGTGTTGGTGGTAACTTATCTAAAAAACCTCTATTATAATTTTCCTCAATAAAAGCCAGTGTATCTGGTTTTAAGAAATCCTGTGATGGCTTTATATTTCCTGGATCTAAGGTAATTATCTTTCCCATATTATCTCAAATACCCCACTTTTTCTTTTAACTTCAAAATTGGTTTTTCCATATATACAAATGAAAGATGAGCAAACATAGATGAAAGAACTGCTGTAAAAACTGAGATACTGAGCAGGACAGGTATAGATGTATACTCAAGAGGTAAACCAAAAAAGACAACTCCCGCCCATAACACCAAAACCATTGCAATCATATGGTATGCATATAAGCCGTAAGAAATCTTTCCAAGATACGTAAACATCTTATTGTTCCCTAATTTAAAGAATGAATTTTTTGCAAAACACTGCTCCATGATGATTCCTGAAAACAACACACAGAAAATGACAGACTCGAGTGCATACATCGTGTGGTAGAACCATCCGGAAATAAGAAACGATAATACGCCTCGAACTACGGGATAAAAGAAAACTAAAATATAATTGATAAGTATCGCCCATCGCGGAATCCTCTCGAAAAATTCTACAAAGCCTTTTTTAAAATATGTAAGGTATGCAAGCAAACATCCAATCGCAAGATCTGAAAATACTGAAAACGTCATATACCGGATAATTTCATAGTTTTCCCAGTGAATAAATCGATATACAAATGATGCAACAATAACACTCCCTAGTATCCATGGAATGCGGGATGTTTTGATATATGTAAATGTTGCTGGCCAAATAAGATAAAACTGCTCTTCAACTGCAAGTGACCAGAGTACACCGATAATCACCGATGCATACCCCATATATATCAAATCAATATTTCCTAAGAAAAAAATATATGCCGGAAGTCGAGACAACGGAGCGCTCAATGATGGCGCTAGTGGTGTATCAATAAGATATGGGAGTATAAAAAAACCAACAAGTATCACCACAAGATACACCGGCCAAATACGAAGCCCTCGACGAATATAAAAATGCTTCAAAGAAACATCACCGTTCTCCCCTTTTTCTTGCAATAAAAGATATGTAATCAAAAAACCAGAAAGTGTAAAAAAGAAAGTTACCCCCAAATCACCATGTGTCAAAAAAAGTTTTCGTATTGGACTATAATATTCTCCTGTAAATCCCGTAAAAATACTCAAATGTGAGACAAGTACCACAAAAAAGGCAAAAAAACGAAGACCGTCGAGATGAGGAAAATACACTTTTTTCATATCAAGATTCTAGTATAACAAAAAACTACTCCCTTAAGGAAATAGTTTTTTGTTTTTACTTTGCTTTTGTAACCATTGCACTCAATCGAGATTTTTTTCGAGATGCTGCATTTTTCTTGATCAAACCTGTTTTAGCAGCTTTATCAATTATTTTTTGCACCTGCGGAAAGAGTTTTTCTGCGTCCTTAACTTTTTTCTCAGAAATAAGTTTTTTGAGTGTTTTTACACTTTTAGACACCTGATCCTTCTTTCGAAGATTAAACATCTTCTTTCGTTTCGATGAGCGAAGGGCTTTTTTAGCTGATTTGATGATTGGCATAAACTACATAATACATATAAATAAGGAAAAATCAAAGGTTGACACATATAAAATAGCATGATTACATAGTGGCAGAAAACCCGCTGGCAACCCCAGCAGAAGGAGAAATATGCGAAAATATAGGCAGTACAGGCAATATAATCAGATATATGGACCAGAGGACTACGCAGAACTTGATACACATCTTGAAAAACTACGTTCTGAGGTAACAGGACGTCTTACGGAACGTCTTAAGGAGACGTCACAAGACAACCTTTCACTCCTCTGGAACAGATCTTATACATATGAACACGATGAGGATGCCGAGTGTGTGCCCGACCACTATCCCACCATAGCCATACGATTGTTTTTAGAGAACAATGAAGCGGTTATCGTGAAAGTGTTCCCGTATACAATCGTAATCGCACGTTATCGTATGCACATGATTGATGAGCACAGAATATGGGTTGGTGAAAATAACTACCTACAAAAACACCTAGAGTCAGAGCCTTTAGCAAGTATTATTGTTCGACTCCTAGTTGCTTGAGTATTTTGTAATTACATTACACAATAAAGAAATAATTTGTATTTCTTTATACTCATATTTTGTATGAGACAAAATATCCTCTTATTTAAAAGAGGTTTTTTCGTTTCCAAAAATTATTTCTAAAATCCTGTATAATACCCATATGATCGGATATATAAAAGGCAAAGTAGTATGGCAAGACCTCAAAGCAGTCGTTGTGGATGTCGGCGGGGTGGGATATAAGGTACACACAACCCTCGGAGGGCTCGACACAGAAAAGGAGGTTGAGTTTTTTACCTATCTTGCGGTACGCGAGACCGCGCTCGATCTCTACGGCTTCTGGAGCAAAGCAGAGCTCGACTACTTTGAGCTTCTTCTTACTGTCTCTGGTATCGGCCCAAAGTCAGCTCTTGCGATACTTTCTGTTGCATCTCTCGATACCCTCTCATATGCAATCAACAACAATGACCCAGCCCACCTCACCAAACAAGCAGGTATCGGAAAAAAGAATGCAGAAAAAATAGTCCTCGAGCTTAAAGGTAAAGCTCCAGAAACATCACCAGGACATACACACCATCACGAAGACGACGATACACTCGAAGCACTCAAATCTCTCGGATACTCAGAAAAAGATGCTCGTGAAGCTCTCAAAAAAGCAGAAGGTTCTACGACCCAAGAAAAAATACGTTCTGCTCTCAAGAATTTAAAGTAACATGCCAGAACTCCCTGAAGTCACCACAACCGTCAACGGTCTCAACACCGTCCTCCCCCACCTCACCATCACTGACGTGTGGTCTGATTATCATGTAAATACAAAAAGCAAAGCTCTTGATGTTATTAAAAACAAAAAGTTTTTTGATGTGTTTAAAAAAGAAATTGTTGGAGAAACATTCCTGAACGCCGAACGCCGTGCAAAAAATATTTTAATCCACTTGAGTGGAAACAAAACAATACTTATTCATATGAAAATGACCGGGCATCTTTTGTACGGTACATACTCACACATAGATGGAAAATGGATTGCAGAAGAAGAAAAACTCAAAGATCCGTTCAATCAGTTTATTCATTTCACTCTTTCGCTCTCAAACGGAAAAACTCTCGCCTTTTCTGATATGAGAAAATTTGCGAAAGTTACACTGTTTGAAACCGATAAAAAGAATACGCACATCGACCTCAGCGGTCTCGGCCCTGAACCTCTCACCGATCTAACTATTGAAACCCTCAACTCACAGCTCTCTAAAAAACCAAAAGGTGTTATTAAAACTGTACTGATGGACCAAAGTATAGTTGCAGGAATCGGCAACATTTATTCTGACGAAATCCTCTGGATGTCAGATATTCATCCTGAACGAAAAGCGGCAACACTTACAAAAAATGAAATTAAAAAAATGTTTTTATCGATGCAAGAAGTACTCAATACTGGTATTGAGCTCGGTGGAGACTCGATGTCTGATTATCGAAACATCCATGGAGAGCGTGGAGGATTTCAAAATTCTCATAAAGCATATCGTCGCACAAAACAACCATGCCTTAAAAAGGGGTGTTCGGGAATAATTCACAGAAAAGTAATCGGTGGACGAAGTGCACATTTTTGTAATATCCACCAAAAATAATTTGGTGTACTATTGTATATATGAAATGGGACTGGGGATTAGTTTTAATATGCACCGTACTCGCACTCATGATTTTTGGTGGTGCAAAAAATGGAAAACCTCTCTACCAAAATGGATCGACTATACCTTCTCCTTCTGAACGCCAACTCTCTCAAAGCGAGATTGAATCAAATCTTGCACAAACAAAATACAAAACTGAGCAACTTCAAAAAGAGATTGCTCTTGAACAAGAAAAGAAAAACTCTTCTGTTTATAAAGGAAAAATTAATATGTTTGTGTATTCTTCATCTGATGCATCTACAGAATATGTAGATATATATGCTGATTATGCAAACACCGAACCGATAAATATTACCGGATGGAAACTCTTGAGCACCTCAACAAACCAAAGTGTTGTTATACCTCAAAGTACCCTTCTCTACTTTTCAGGACAAACCAACACCGAACAGGATGTATACCTAGCTGCTGGAGAACATGCATATATTGTCACTGGACGCTCACCTATCGGATACGGGTTTAAAGTAAATAAATGCTCTGGGTATCTTTCACAATATACAAACTTCTACCCTGGAGTATGGACAAACTGTCCTGCACCTCGAGATGAAGATCAATCATCGATTCCAAAACGAATTGTGAATGACAACTGTTTTGACCTTATTAACTCTCTTGGTTCATGTCGAGTACCTGAGCAACTTTCCAATTCATATTCATGGGAATGCCAAGCTTTTCTTACCGAGAAAATAAATTATCCATACTGTATTTCTCATCATAAAAGTGATAAAGATTTTTGGGGCAAGAACTGGTATGTATACCTCAAACGAAGTGAGCCTTTGTGGAGATACCGAAAAGACACCATGATTCTTTACGACAAAGTCGGCAAACCAGTCACTCAAGTGACAAGATACTAGATTAATGATTTAAGAATAAGAAATTACCCCGAGGCAACGCCTCGGGGTAATTTTTAAATTTTTAATAACTGGAATAATGCAATCCCAAACGCCACAGAGACATTGAGAGATTCTTTCTCCCCTCTCATCGGTATCTCAGCGACCACATCAGCAAGCTTCAAAAGATCTTTTGACATACCCTTCACTTCATTTCCTACCACGATTAACACCTTATCTCCTATTTTTACTTTTTTATAATCGAGAGAGTTATCACTTTGTTCGATTGCAATCACAGAAAAACCTTCGATCTTAAGCTCGGCAATTAGATTTTTTACATTCCCCACTTTTGTCCACACCACACTATCTTCAGCACCGAGGGATACCTTGGCAATATCTTTTCTTTTTCTATTAAACTGATCAAGCGGGGTCGGACTGTACCCAGAAATATAGATATGAGAAACTCCTGCCGCATCTGAGGTACGGAAAAGTGAGCCCACATTGTGAGTACTGCGTATATTATGAAGCAATATCCGTACATCCCGATTATTTTCCCTTTTCATGACACCACTATACCTGATACTATATATCTATGCTATCACTTTTCCCAAACTTATTTACGTTCCCATTATTCGCATATTTTATACTTCGCTTGGTAGTTGCTTACCAGTTTGCTCTTATTGCAAAAGCTCGATTCAAAAAACCTTACAAATACATAGCTTTTGTTGAAATGATTGTAATCATTTTTGTCACCCTCGGACTCTACACCCAAGGTGCCCTTATTGGAGTGATGGCACTTCTTATTGTTGAGTCTGCTTTGGAACGAAAAGTTGGCACCTTTAATCGCACAGAAGCAAACCTTCGCACAACCCTCGGACTTATTGCCCTCTCCCTCATGTTCCTTGGTGCAGGTGCATTTGCGTTTGATTTGCCTTTGTAAGCTATCCTCTTGCCTTATCAATCTATGTAAACAAAAAATCCCAAACCGATGGGATTTTTAATACTTGTGTCCTGGATAGTTTTGTTTTCGTCAAAACAAAACTTCCTCGGACCCTGACCTCGCGACCAAGTCTGCTGACTTGGTACCCGCTCCGGTCCGCACACGCAAACAAAAACAGCATACCTATGCTGTTTTTGAATCGTGTGCGCCCGGCAGGAATCGAACCTGCGACCATCTCCTTAAAAGGGAGCTGCTCTACCGACTGAGCTACGGGCGCGTATGTAAAAACATAACATAAAAACTAAAAAAAACAAAGATTTTGACACTTACAACCTTCTCTTTACTTCCCTTCAAAAACTGCTAATCTAATTTTAGGAGTGACATCATGCCACAAGATTACGATAAAAAAACCAAGGTCGAAGAGGCTCGAGGCGCTTTCTCAGCAGAAAGGGCTAAAGAAAGACTTTCTTCTCCCAACCTTAAACCACAAGATGTTCTGGATATTCTCAAGGACGAAGCAGAAACACTTGAAGCAGAAATGTCCACATACCGTGTCACTGATGAAATTGTATTCAGTTAACCACCCCCCGCCATGTCGCAAGACTTGGCGGGATTTACTTTTCTATACATTATGTTAGCTTACTTTAAGGAGATAGGGCATGAATCCGTCTGTAATAAACACAAATGACTTTGTCTGGTTTAAACTCACTGACGCAGGTGAAGCTATTCTGGATGAATACATAGGCCGTTGGAACAGAGAGTGTTCCAACGGCCCACTCAACAAAAAGCAATTTCGTGGAAAAAACTGGTACTACACAATGCAACTCCACGAAGCTATGCGTATTTTTGGGAGCCATACGTACCAAAATCCTTTTGAAGAATGTAAGCTTTACCTTTCCGAGCCGGCCCAATAGGGCCGGTTTCACTTTATACACTCAACACCACCCTCTCCAACAACACCTCCATCTCCCCTTCTCCGTTTCTCACCTTCTCTGTCGCATCTACAAGCACACTCGACATTCTATATAATTCTTCTTTGGTAAAATTTTTAGCAAACTTTCTTGCTTTACTGTCTACAAAAGGAGAAAGCTTTGACTCGCTCGCACTTTTTGTTTCCATTGCAAGAATAATATTTTTTACTTGCCAAAAAAGCACACCGCAAATCTCCTCAGCACTCACGCCTTGTTTCAATGCTTCTAAATACCCCACCCACAAAGACTTTTTGTCTTTATTTCCAAGTGCATCACCAAGTGCAAATGTATTAAAAAATTCTTTTTTCTTTTCAGGTCGAGCAAACTCTTGTGTTTTTTCTGCGTGTTCAGAGACCGTATCCACCACTTTCTTTGCGGGATTATGTTCAATCATCAAAAAAACATGTGCAGACTCTTGCATTGTTTTCACGTTTTCCAACACAAACTCAGTCGATTCCTTATATTCGAGAAGCCCATCGAGTACTGCAATATATTTCTGATCGAAAAGTCCTTGAGCATTTAAAAGTTCCTGAAATGTACCTTCACTCCAGTTATCCTCCTTGAGTCGAAATACTTCTGCATCAGGTCTCTTTTTTGCCAAAGACCCCAAGAGTACTTGGAGTTTTTTGCGAGATTCTATTGTGTCTGTACCATATAAAAAATATAACATCTACTTTATTATAGTATTTTAAATAGTTTTCATTTCCGCCCAGTTGTGACCAACCGACGCATTCGCCACACACACCACCCCACTTGTTTTTTTCGGATCAATCACATTCTCCATTATATTTTTAATCACCGGAGCAATCTTTTCCACCAACCCTTCCTCTACTTCATACACAAGCTCATCATGTACTTGTAAAAGCAAACTTACTTTTGCATCAAGCTTTTCTTTTTTCAAATAGTCTCGTACGTGTATCATTGCAAGCTTGATCACATCCGCCTCCGTCCCTTGTATCGGCGCATTGATCGCCATGCGCTCAGCTTGGGCTTTCATAAAAGGAAGCTTTGAATGTATCTCTGGAAAATATCGACGACGACCAAAAAAAGTCTCTGTGTACCCTTTCTGAGCTGTTTCTCGTTTTACTTTCTCTAGATATTCTGCGAGTCCTGAAAATGTATTGAAATATCCATCCAAAAATTCTTGTGCTTCTTCTTTACCTACCCCCATATTTGCTCGAAGTGCATTGACCCCCATCCCATACATCACACCGAAGTTAATTGTCTTTGCATGAGATCGCATTGTCTTGGTCACCTCACCTGCAGGCACCCCAAACACACGTGCAGCCACTTCAGTGTGCACATCTTGACCATTTTTGAAAATTTCAATGAGTTTTTGATCCCCCGAAAGAAACGCTGCGATACGAAGCTCAATCTGGGAATAGTCAAACGCCATCAACACACTTCCTTTTTTCGCCACAAATGCAGTACGAATCTCACGACCAATGTCTGTTTTGTTGGGAATATTTTGTATATTTGGATTTGCTGCAGCCATACGTCCAGTCACCGCACCATTCTGCAAAAAAGTAGGATGAAGTCGTCCATTTCCATCGACGAGCTGTGGAATCGTGTCGATATACGTCCCCAAAAGCTTAGCGAGCTCACGATACTCAAGCACATATCCTGCTATCGGATGTTCTTCTTTCATTTTTTCGAGCTCTGATTCCTTTGTAGAAAAACCTCCTGAGGCATTTTTCTTTTGACCTTTTACCGCAATGCCCATTTTAGTAAACAGAATTTCCCCAAGCTGTTTTGGTGATGCGATATTGAATTCTTCTCCTGCAATTTTCCATATTTTCTGTTCAAGTTCGAGAAGTGTCTTGTGGTGCTTTTCTGAAAGGTGTTTGAGTACCGCAACATCCACTGCAATACCCACTTCACGCATCTCATCGGTAATGTCAATCAGAGGTTTCTCTATCTCCTCCCATACATACGTCAGGTTTTGATCCGCGATTATTTTTTCGAGAACTTTAATTGCCTCTGTAATCGTTTTTGTATGGGTATATGAAAGTAAATCGTCAATCGTTGGATTGGTCTTATTCGAATCAATCACCCAAAGCATCAGTGATGCTTTTTTTATGTCTTCTGGTGATGCATCTGAATATTCTTCTGATACCGTGAAAGAAAAAGCTTCCGCCACTTTACCTTTAAGAGCACGAAAATCGAGCTCTGAAAGAAGGTTGGTGATTTTTTCTTGATCAACCCCTGGAATCCACTCTGTTTCTGGAAGTTTAAAATGTATTGGACCATCTCGTCTGATAGTGGCAAGCATTTTTGAAAACAATGCATCATCTTTTCCTGCCTGAATTTTTTCAAGAGTCTTTCCTTTTATTCCAACTTTTTCAAATTTTTCCCTAGACTCTTTAGAAAGAGTCGGGCGACCATCTGCTTCTGCAGATGGTTTAGCCGTACCCTTCTCGAGCACCTGATACATATCCTCGATAGAGCCAAAGTTTGAAATCAATATTTCTGCAGTTTTTTCTCCAATACCTGAAATACCGATAATATTATCTGACGGATCTCCCCGAAGTCCTTTGTAGTCTGGTAAAAGCTCTGGACCGAAACCAAAACGCTCCTTGACTGCATCTTCGTCGTAAATAATTGTATCTTTAATACCTTTCTTAAGTGTATATACTCGCACCTTTGTTCCGGTAACAAGCTGTAGTGTGTCCATGTCTCCTGATGCAATCACTACATCAAGGTTTCTATCACCTTTTGTTTGCTCAACGATAGTCCCCAACATATCATCTGCTTCAAAACCAGGAGATGAATACATCGGGATATTGAATGCAGCACAAATATCTTTTGCGCGCTCAAGCTGTACCACCAACGCTTCATCTGTTTCTTTTCGTCCTGCTTTATACCCACCATATGCTTCGTGTCGCATTGTCGGCTCAGGTAAATCAAAACATGCGGCGATATAATCTGGCTTCAAATCTTTAATAAGTTTCAGGAGAAGCGTACAAAAACCATAGAGCGCCCCGGTCGGCTCCCCTTTTGTAGACATGAAATCAGGGAGTGCATGGTATGCACGATGCAGGATAGCGTGTGCGTCAAGCAATACAAGTGTTTTCTTTTGTGTTTCTTTTTTAGCCATGAATATATTTTATTGAAATTTGACGTTCATTCTCTGATACATGTGTCAGTTTTACCTGTATATGCGTCGGCATAATATCAGCGATTAATTCTGGCCACTCAACAACGATAAGATTTTGAGGGTTTGCAATAATTTCTTCCCAACCAAGATGAATCATCTCATCTGATTTTTCGATACGATATGCATCGATATGAATCAGGTGAGAAAACTTTTGATTACTCAATGTATATATTTTTTCAATAACAAATGTAGGACTTACTACCGTATCAGACACACCGAGCGCTTGTGCGAGTCCTTGGGTAAATGAGGTTTTCCCGGCACCGAGGTCACCGTAGAG
The DNA here is from genome assembly GCA_964426735.1 of uncultured Candidatus Saccharibacteria bacterium. Classification (GTDB taxonomy): domain Bacteria; phylum Patescibacteriota; class Minisyncoccia; order Phycocordibacterales; family DATDWN01; genus UBA910. The sequence continues at coordinate 8,810 of CAYRRP010000004.1, read as the reverse complement.
CCCAAGCACTGTCGCCTTATCTTCTTGTGGAGCAAGATTTTTTACAAATTCTTTTGCAAAATTTTGAGTTTCGGTGAGATTGTGGAGTGTTTTGCTTTCGTTCATGAGAGTATTTTAGCATAGAAAAAGGACCCGGCGTATTGCCGGGCCCTGAGGTCACCGAAGTGACTACTTACCAAAACCGTACTTCCCACACAGACGTATTCATCTGTTGATAACTATTACCACCAAACAGATAAAATTCTTGAGAGCGAGCAATTTTACCTCCTCCGTCGGCCACATCCACAGGTTGTGCGATATATGAGAATCTTACACCACCGTTTCCTGTTTCCAAAAATGGAACAATAGACCGAGAAAGTGTCGCGCTGCACCCCGGAGGTAACTCCATAATCTTGCCAGATTTGTTGCGATTTGGGTCAATCGCGGAAATCAAAATCGTGAACGGTAGTGGATTAATAACAACAACTCTGTTAAATGCTTGAAAGCGGTTATACACAAAGTGTCCCGCATTAAACATTTTCACAATTTGAATCTTGCCCTCAGGACATGAAATGTCCGCATTACTTTCTGCCTGCGCCTCCCGCTCCTGCCGCTGAACCGCCCGACGTGTTACAACCGTTTTTTCTTTCAGAAGCTTCTCAAGCTTCTTTTTGTCGACCTCAAGGAGTCTAACCTCCAGATCGATCTGTTTTTTGTTGAGTGGTGTCCTCTCCGCTTTTGCACGGAGAATTGTTTTTTCCAGCTGAGCATGGCACCCAACCGGATCTTCTGGTCGGGTTTCTTCCCAGCAAGGTCCTTTCTTCTTTTCATCCAACGCAAGCGCCAGAGGGGAAAAAGAAAGAGTCAACCACAGAATCACGAAAACTTTTTTGCTCATGTTGAGCTCCTTTAAAAGAAAATTTGGACGGATTTGGGATACGTCCTTCCGTTCTGGATTATACACCACTTATAGCATACTTGTCAATGGTACTTATTATCCTCTTTTAAGCACTTTACACATGCCATTTGGATGATTTTACTCTATACTATAATCATGACAATTGATTTTGATGAGGACAAACAAAATAAACGAATAACTGATTTAAAAAAACAAGAAGAGGAACGTTTGGCACAGATTATGGCTACACGTTTTGGTCTCCCTTATCTTGACCTCACGGTTGTACCGATTGATATTGATGCATTGCGCTATGTACCCGAACTCGAAGCACGTGAGGCATCACTTGCAGTATTTAACGTGGTTGACAAGAAAGTATCTATTGCTGTCCTCTCCCCTGAAAACACTCAAGCGCAAGCTATTATTAAAAAAATTGAAGATAAAGGTAACAGTGTCGACCTTTTTATGGTCTCTCATACAAGTCTCGAAAAAGTCTGGTCTCGATACAAAGACTTATCCTTTTCTTTTGAAACAAAAGGGGGTGCGCTTGATATTTCAAATGATCAAATTACTGATTTTCTTTCTTCAGTACACACCACTGCTGATGTAGCAGCATTGATCAATGAGGTACTCTCAATGAAAAAAGCATACCGTATTTCTCGTATTCTTGAAATTATCCTTGCGGGAGCGATCGCAGTGAAAGCATCAGATGTCCACCTCGAACCAGAAGAAACGTACGTGCGTCTTCGATACCGTCTCGACGGAGTTCTTACTGACATTATCGAGTTTGACCTTGAAACATTTAAACTTCTTCTTTCTCGTATTAAACTTATTTCAAACCTCAAACTCAATGTGGGTGGTGCACAAGACGGACGTTTTAGTATCAAACTTTCAAATACAGAGATTGAGATTCGAACCTCACTTCTCCCTGGAGCATACAGTGAATCCGTGGTGCTTCGAGTTTTAAACCCTGATGCAATCTCTGTCGGACTACCTGACCTTGGTATCAATGACCATCTTCTTAAAATTCTAATGCACGAAATCGGACGACCAAATGGCATGATACTCAACACTGGCCCAACTGGTTCTGGAAAAACTACCACTCTCTACGCATTCTTAAAAAAAGTTCACGTACCCGGAACAAAAATCATTACCATCGAAAATCCAATCGAATACCACCTTCCTGGTATTGTACAAACACAAACAGACGAAAAGAAAAACTATACCTTTATTGAAGGACTCCGCTCAGCACTCAGACAAGATCCGGATATTATCATGGTTGGAGAAATTCGAGACACTGAAACAGCAGAAACATCGATCAACGCTGCACTCACTGGACACTTAGTGTTCTCAACACTCCACACCAACAATGCTGCAGGTACCTTCCCTCGCCTCGTAGACCTCGGAGTAAATCCTAAAACTCTTTCTTCAGCTATCAATATTGCAATGGCACAACGTCTCGTAAGAACGTTATGTAAAGAGTGTAAAAAACAAATCCCTATCACAGAAGCTGACAAAAAAATCATCACTGACACACTCGAGACAATAGTAGATAAAACTCAAATTGAAGGAATTCAGACCGAATATTATTATGAAGCCGTCGGTTGTGAACATTGTAACAACATTGGCTACAAAGGGCGTACTGGAATCCACGAAGCCATTCGAATGACAGATGAGATTGAAAAAGTAATCAATGAAAACCTGAGTGAACGAGAAATCCGAAAAGCAGCCGCACCTCAAGGGATTTTGGATCTCAAACAAGATGGGGTAATCAAAGTGTTGCAAGGGATTACAACATTAGAGGAACTTACGCGAGTTGTCGATATGGAAGAGTAAAATTTCCTCTTGCACACTTACCTCCTCATTTGTTAGTGTTTTATACAGAAAGGGCTCAATAAAAAATGGATACTATTATACTTGAGGGATGGTTTGCTGGAATAAGGTTAACACCAAATCACCATTACGAATCACTCGCACCACAAATAGACACTGAGGTGCTTCAAGAAATGGAGGAAAGAAAAGCAGATGCTAGAGCACGGACAAATAGTGCAATGTTGGCTCAAAAATAAGTAAAGTAAACCAAAAAAGGGTTGTGTGTAACGTAACCCTTTTTGTTTTTATATATAAATTAAATGATTAACAAAGTTGCCACTCATTTTTTTTAGAGTTGTAGTGAGAAAAATGCTTGCACAGGCTTTATAATTGTGAATAATTATATGCAGATACAAAAACAACATCTCAAATGAGATGTTGTCATTGTATTAGTTCCAGAACATAAATCTCTAAGCGACACTTTTAATATCTATACCAAAAGCTAAGTGATTCGCAAAGGATAGTCACAGATAACACCGAAATGTTACCCAGTACGTCCTCGCAGGATACACTCGTAAACCCGTAAGGGCCCAGTCGCTTAGAGATTTATTTCCTGGAACAAAAAAATAAGCACATCGAGCGCAAAAGACACAGTGCTTATTCAATCAGGAGTCTATCATAGAATAAATTTTATGTCAAGTACCCCTCAAAAGACCTCAAAGCAACCTGACGATTCCCTCTTTCTTGATACTACCCTTCGTCCTTCACGCTGGGATGACTATATTGGTCAAAATGTAATTAAAAAAAATCTACACATCCTTTTAACTGCTGCAAAACAAAGGAATCACCCTCCAGAACACATCCTTTTTTACGGCCCGCCAGGGCTTGGTAAGACCACTCTTGCTCACCTCATCGCAAAAGAGCTTGGTGTACAAATGAAAACCACCTCAGGACCCGCTATTGAAAAGGTGGGTGATCTTGCATCCATACTTACAAACCTTTCACCGGGAGATATTTTGTTTATTGATGAAATTCATCGCCTCAACAAAACAATCGAAGAAATCCTCTACCCTGCTATGGAGTCAGGTTCTCTTGATATTATTATCGGTAAAGGCCCCTCTGCACGCACCATACAGCTCGAGCTTCCACCGTTTACCCTCATCGCTGCAACCACTCGTATCGCAATGATTTCTTCTCCGCTTCGCTCTCGTTTCTCTGGAGGAATTCATAAACTTGAGTTTTATTCAGATGAAGAGATACAAAAAATCGTTGAACGTTCTGCGGGAATTCTCGGTGTGAATATTCATCCGCATGGCGCACAAGAAATCGCAAAACGTAGTCGCTACACTCCGCGAACTGCCAACTACTTCCTGAAACGTGCTCGAGATTTTGCTCAAGTACACAACACAGAGCTTTCACTCGATGCAGTCAACCAAGCACTTGAGCTCCTTGGTGTAGATGCAGTCGGACTCACCGCAGCTGACAGAGAAATACTTGAGACGATTATTCACAAATTCGGAGGAGGTCCTGTAGGACTCAACACCATCGCCTCATCACTATCAGAAGAAGAAGCGACCATTGAAGAATTTAACGAACCATACCTTATGCAAATTGGTTTTATTGATCGAACACCACGAGGACGAACAGTAACAGAATTAGGCTACAAGCATCTTGGACTTATTCCTCCTACTCTTCTTTAAGTTGACATCGCAGTTTGTTTTGATAGATTTCAATAAGAGGTGATATGTGCCTGAGGAAATATTTAAGGTTGGCGATAAAGTTCGCTGGAAAAAACAAGCACTTACTTCAGCGCAAGTAGGTTATTTAATCGAAAAACTAACTTTGGGTTACCTGGGGCCTTTCAAGGTCAAAGAGGTCACCAAAGCTGCACCTAACGCTGGTGTTGAACACCCCCAAATCATAACGGTTGCCGAAATGTCAGGGGAGATGTCTGGATTCTGGTTTGAAAAAGCGCCGTAATTTCAACATGCCGACGGTAACACCGTCGGCATTTAACATACTCTTGATTCTTCCTTTCAACTTCTATATTCTACTTATATATGGCAGGACATAATAAATGGTCAAAAATTAAGCGACAAAAAGAAAAGACTGATGGACAGAAGTCTAAAATTTTTAGTAAATTTGTTCGTCTAATTACATCTGAAATTAAAAAAGCTAATGGGGTGGCAACTTCTCCTGGTGTACGTGCGGTAATAGAAAAAGCTAAATCAGAAAACGTACCGAATGATATTATCGAACGTGCAATTAAAAAATCTTCTGAACCATCTGAAGCACTTGAGTCGATTACCTACGAAGCGTATGGTCCTGGTGGATGTGGGCTGGTGATTGAAGCACTCACTTCAAATCGAAACAAAGCTGCGCAGGAAGTAAAATTTATTCTCTCAAAACATGGTTTTTCTCTCGCAGGGATTGGCTCGGTTACCTGGGCATTTACTCGAAATCCAGACATGAGTTGGATTCCATCAACCACAATCCCCCTTTCTGAAGCAGATGGCGAAGTATTAAGTACTCTTCTCGATGAGTTTGATGAGAATGATGAGGTGCAAGAGGTATTCACTAATGCTGAATAGGAAGTAGGATTAAAGATTAATGATTAAGGAATAGGAAAAATGCATTATTCTTTAATCCTTAATCTTTCATCATTAATCTAGTATCATGTACCCATGATACTACTTTCTATCGACCCTGGTTTTGAACGCCTCGGGCTCGCAATTATTAAAAAAGAAGGACGAAGCAAAGAAACGTTGCTTTTTTCTGAATGTTTTAAAACATCTTCTAAACTCCCCCACCATGAACGTCTCCGATTAATTGGGAATAAAATCAAAGATGTTATTGAGGAGTACAAACCTACCGAACTTGCTACTGAAAAATTATTTTTTAATTCAAACCAGAAAACCGTGATCCCTGTAGCTGAAGCTCGAGGAGTAATTCTTTTTATTGCAGGTACACACAATCTCAACGTATTTGAATACAGCCCACCTGAAATCAAAGTTGCTGTCACTGGATACGGAAGAAGTGATAAACAACAAATTATGGAGATGATCCCTCGTCTTATTTCCCTTCCAAAACCTATTACTTCTGACGATGAATTTGATGCTGTTGCTATTGGACTTACTCATTGCGCTATCCGTCGTTAAAAGTTTTATAACTATCCACAATTATATTATTTGCAAAATATCCCATATCTGATACAAATATGTGGACTCGTATTAAAAATGAGTTAAATGTAAGGTATATCTTTTAATATTTATATTTAAAAAAAGCATGGTTACCAACGACGATGAAGTAAAAGATCCTTTAGAAGCTATGGATGAAGCAGACGGAGATGATGGTGAAATAGACCCTGACAAACTCGGCCCTGGTCTTCATATTGAAGGAGAGGAAGATGAAGTAGAGGTGGATGTAGATGGTGACGCCCCTACAGATATAGATGATCCTCTTATGTTTGATCCACTCCTTATAGATAAGCTTCCAAAAAAAGAAAAAAAAGAAGGTGATACTGATGACGAGGAAGAATTTCCAGAAGATGAAGTGGATGAAGATGTAGAACTTGAAGATGAAGAATTTGTTGATGGAGAAGAGTGGTAGAAGGTAGTCACTAGTAGATAGTTATAAGACACATGTTAAGAAAAAACACCTAAAGGTGTTTTTTCTTATGTATTGACTGTAATCTGCTGACTTATGACTATCTCTTGTCTCAAATTACACTATTTTAATAAATCGTCGTTTCCCTATCTTATATACACCCGGTGTTGTAAGCGTATTTGGATCGGTTATTTTATCCCCTGTAGTCATTTCACTTACAGCACCAGCTTCTATTAATCTTCGAAATTCACCTTTTGATTCAACAAGGTTATACTTTAGAGCCATATCAATCCATACTTCACCCGAACCTGTTTCTTTAATATCTTCAGGAATTTCTCCTTTTGAAAAGGTATTTTCAAAATTTCTCTGAGCACCTTCAGCTTCTTCTTTAGAATAAAGTTGTGTAATAATTTCTTGTCCTACACGCTTTTTAAGCATAAACGCATCCTTTTGTATGTCAAAAGAATCAATTTCTTCATTTGGTACATCTGTAAGAAGTCTAAAAAGAGATAAAATTGTATCATCACTTAGAGACATTATTTTACCAAACAAATCATCAGGAGTATCAGTTAAACCAATTACATTTCCCTCACTTTTACCTATTTTTACACCATTTGATCCTGTAAGGAGTGGCGTAGTCATTACAAACTTTTCTTTATTCTTCATCGCTTTCATAAGTGTTCGTCCAGTAAGCATGTTAAATGTTTGATCTGAAGCACCAAGCTCTAGGTCGACATCCATAGCAACTGAATCGTACCCTTGTAAAAGGGGATACAGAAATTCCCGAAGATTAATTGATTCCCCTGCTTTTAACCGCTCTTGAAACATGTCTCGTTCAATAAGTTGTTGAACGGAAAAATTTTGTGCAATATTTAAAATATCCACAAGACCTAGTTTATTAAGCCAGTCGCCATTGTATAAAACCTTTATCGGATTTTCACCATCAAAACGAACAATCTTTCCTGCTTGTTGTATATAATCTTTAGCATTCTGACGAAGTTCCTCTTGTGTAAAGAATTTTTCTCTTGTTTTTTTCTTACCACTTGGATCCCCTGCTTGCCCAGTTCCATCACCAATAAGAAAGATCACCTCATGTCCCAAATCTTGCCATTGTCTGTGTTTTCGTAAACCAACCATATGTCCAATATGAAGTTGTGTACCAGTAGGATCAAACCCTTGATAAAGTTTTATTTTTTTACCAGAAAGCAAAACTTCTTTTAAAGCTTCTTTTGTTGGATAAATTTTATCAACCCCTCGGGTCAACAATTCTTCTATTTTTTGCTCATCTGTATTTACTTCTGGTTTTTTTTGGAAAAACATATACATATGTTATACCATAAATAATGGTATAATTCTAAGAATTCTATTTTATATGAAAAAATACATTCACCATGGTGTTTCTTTGGCAAAAAAAACCCACCGAAAAGCGAAAATTATAGGAATACGTAATATATTCCTTGGTATTACCGCATTAGGAGTTATATTTTTCAGTATTTTGCTAATCTGGGTATCAACATTTAAACTCCCTACTCTTGAAGATTTTAAAGAGCGAAAAACTACCCAATCAACAAAAATATATGATCGAACAGGAAAAGTGCTCTTGTATGACATTTTTCAAAATCAAAAAAGAACTGTTGTTTCTTTTGATGAAATATCCCCTTATGTTAAAGAAGCGACTATGGCAATTGAGGATCAAGATTTTTACACACACAATGGTATTCGTCCAAAAGCATTTCTACGAGCAGTTTTGGTTAATCTTACTTCCCTCTCGTATAGCCAAGGAGGTTCAACTATTACCCAACAAGTGATTAAAAAGACCATTCTTTCTGATGACAAAACCCCAACAAGAAAAATTAAAGAGTGGATTCTTGCATTACGTCTCGAAAAAATCCTTACAAAAGATGAAATTTTTGAGCTCTATTTAAACGAAATCCCTTATGGTGGAAATTATTATGGTGTAGAAGAAGCGAGTCAGGCTTATTTTGGTAAAAAAGCATCTGATGTGACTATTGCCGAAGCTGCATATCTCGCAGCTCTCCCTCAAGCACCAAGTTTCTTTTCTCCATACGGAAAAAACAAACAAGCACTTGATGAACGTAAAGACCTTGTGCTACATGAAATGAAGCAGGTTGGATATATTACCGAAGAAGAATATCAGTCTGCAAAGAACGAACAGGTTGTTTTTCTTCCAAAAGAAGAAAAAGGTATTAAAGCACCTCATTTTGTAATGTTTGTAAAAGAATATTTAGTAAATACATATGGTGAAGATGTACTCGAAAACGGTGGGTTACGTGTTACCACTTCCCTTGATTACTCATTACAGAAAAAAGCGGAGGAAATTGTTTTAAAATACGCACGTATCAATGAAAAAAATGTGAAAGGTAAAAATGCGAGCTTTGTGGTTATAGATCCAAAAACAGGTGAGATTCTCACCATGGTTGGTTCTCGAGATTATTTCGACAAAGAAATTGATGGTCAATACAATATTGCAACAGCAAAAAGACAACCTGGTTCAACA
>CAYRRP010000003.1:5509-143610 GCA_964426735.1 uncultured Candidatus Saccharibacteria bacterium | reverse complement strand
AGTGGAAAATTATTTTGAGTTATTTTTGTACGAATGATAGCGGCTCGTGACTCTGAGTCAGGTGGTGGAATATCAACAATCATTCCAGCACTAAAACGAGATTTGAGACGATCTTCCAAATCTTGAATTAATGCAGGGTGTTTATCTGAAGAAAAGATAATTTGTTTATTATTGTCATATAAATGGTTAAACAAATGGAAAAGTTCTTCCTGCATACGCATTTTTCCAGAGAGGAACTGAATATCATCCATGATTAATACGTCGTATTTTCGATATTTTTCTTTGAAAAAGTTCGGTTTATTGAGTTGGAGTGCGTTTACGTATTCTTGGCCAAATTTTTCAGATGTCGTATAGAATATTTTGCGCTGACCATTTTTTAAATGATTCCCGATTGCTTGAATGAGGTGTGTTTTACCATGACCTGTATTTCCATAGATAAACAAAGGATTGTATACGATTCCTGGTTTTTTAATAACCGCCTGAGCTGCAGCGTGAGCAAGTTCATTGAAAGGTCCTACTACAAAAGACTCAAAGGTGTATCGAGGGTTTAAATTATCATCTTTGTTTATATAGTAATTATCAAGTGGAAGCTCTTTGTTAATCAGTTGTGTTTTTTCTTGAGCAAGCTTTAAACGCATATCCTCTTTTGTAATAACATATTGAAGAGAATGAAATGAACTTGATATATTTCGTAATGATTTAAGAATAGTATTATGAAATTTTTGAGATAACCATTCTGATACGAAGTTGTTTGGTACAGAGAGATACACACAACCATCCTCTATTTTTAAAATATATGTGTCCTTAAACCAAGTTGTAAAGTTTGGTTTAGAAATAGATAACTCCATTTCAACAAGTACCGTATCCCAAATTTTTTTATTATCTAACTCCATGTTGTAGATATTATATAGGGTCAAAAGTTTTAGAACACTTGTTAAAGCCTCTCAATTATGTTAACGTTATGTTCATAAGATTAAATTTAATATTATGTCTCAGACTTACCAACCTAAAAAACGAAAACGAGCAAAAAAACACGGTTTTCTTTCTCGAACAAAAACTGCTGGTGGAAAGAAAACTCTCCTCCGACGACGACGAAAAGGACGAGTTGCACTTTCTACAGTAAAACAGAAAGTATCTATCAAAAAGAAGTAATATGCTTTCAAAAGCACGAAGAATAGATAAAACAACCTTCAAAACACTAACAGGAAGAGGTATGAGTTTTAACTCACCTCTCCTGTTTTTGTCTGTGTACCCACAAAAAACAAATACACCAAGTCGTTTTGCGGTTCTTTGTTCAAAAAAGGTATCAGTAAAAGCAGTTGATCGTAATAGACAAAGACGAAGAGTGTATAGAAGTATTCAACATATTTACTCACATATAAAACCAGGTTTTTATGTTGTATGTACGTTAAAAAAAGAAGCAAAAGAGAGTACGTTTGATGAATTAGATACTACCGTCAAAAAACTTATCACAGATGCTCGGTTAGTTGATTAAGTTTTTAAATGCATATACTATTAATCCACCATGATTTCATCATTTTTTAACACAGTTTTTTATCAACCGCTCTACAACGGACTTATTTATCTTATGGACATACTCCCTTTTTTTGATGCGGGAGTTATTGTTATTCTTTTTACAATCATTGTAAAACTTATTATGTTCCCTCTTTCGATTAAAGCAACAAAAGCTCAAATTGAAATGAAAGAAATAGAAAAAGATTTACAAAAAATAAAAGAGCAATACCCAGATAAACAAATACAAACACAGAAAACTATTGAGTTGTATAAAGAAAAAAATATCAATCCATTTGCAGGTTTTTTTGTACTTCTTCTTCAGCTTCCGATTATTATTGCATTGTACCAAATATTTCTAAAATCAGGTCTTCCTGCGATAAATCTTGAACTACTCTACTCTTTTGTCTCTGCACCACTATCTATTAAGATGAGTTTTCTTGGGCTGATTGATATTGCGGGAAAAAGTGTTGTGCTTGCTTTATGTGCCGGAGTTTCAACATACTTTCAAATCTCATACGCTACTCCTATAACAAATAAAGATGAGGGTTCAAAAAGTAAACCATCAATGCAGGATGATGTAATGAAAATGATGCAAACACAAATGAAGTACGTGTTTCCTGTACTCGTCACATTTATTTCTTGGTCAGTTTCAGCAGCAGTTTCTATCTATTGGATCACGAGCAATGTGTTTACCATTGGACAAGAGCTTTACATAAGAAAACATATACGAAAAAGTTAATTAAAAAACGACATATGTCGTTTTTTTAATTAACTTTAATTGTCCACAAACTTCCATCGGTTTTACTTTGAATTAAAAGTAGTGTGCCACTTTTATTTATAGAGATAGAAGATATATCAACAGCTCTTCCACCGACATCTACAGGATTTACCAACTCTCGAGCGGTATTTTTCTCTATATCATATTCCCAAATAGTGTCAGAGTAAGATAATTCTCCTTTGTACCACGCATACAGTGAATTAGAATTTAATGTTGTTTGCGGAACTGCACAGTATACAAATGCTTTGGTGTGTGCCCATACGCATTTTTCAGCAAATGTGTTTGGAGAAAGTTCTTCTGAAACACCCGTAGTGGTATTTATGGTAAATAATCCGATTGTATTTGAATACAAAATATAATTCTTGTTTATATATGGCAGTGTCGTGAGATTTTTATGGTTTGACACAAGTATTTTTTTTGCTGAGGTGTTCGTATCAACATCAAATAATATACCATAGGCAGAAGAATGAGGTTTTGTTTGTAATCCAATATGGGTATCTGAAGTATATTGAGGAATAAGTTCTCGTAGAGGTGATGTCCATATAAGTTTTTTGTTTGTCCCATTAGGAGTTGATATATATCCCTCACTCCCATTTTGTGTAGTTTCTAACGTAAAGACAGTTTTTCCGTTTGGAGATATATCAAAAGACATAATCTTTTTAGAAAGAATCGTCCCTGTAACTGTTTGTTCTGTAGAGGTACTTATTATTTTTCCGTACAATGTTTCGAGAGAATTATCATCTTTTATATATTGAGTGATAAAACCAGATCCGTTTTCAGTAAATTTTGCTGTATATAATTGAGGAATCGTTGTATTTGAAATACGAGAAACTGTGTTTTCAAATGTAGGAACATCGTAAATATGACCAGTTGCCTTCTCTATATAACGAACAATGTCCCCTCTTTGTGTTTCTATAAAAACACTTCCTGCTACAGGTTCGTTTGATATTAAACGCATCACTTGATCTACATTACCTGTAGATGGCTCATCAGAAGTGGTTTCTGTAGTTGTTGCAAATGGGAGTTCAGATACTACTGTTGGGTTGTTTCCAAAAGGAAATAGATTAGCAAAAAAAGGTTTTTTATTTGCCCCACCACCATCATTTGTTGAAATTATAAAATAATACCCAAGAAGTGCACATGCAAGTGCAATAAGTACATATGCGCTTATTTTAAGGATTTTTTTTATCATAATTATTTAAATTGAACATGCCAATGATCTCCTGTTGATGAATGAGATGCATTCCCACCAGCTTTTTCAAAAATAAAGATTACCTCTCTACCATTGATAGTTTTTGAAACCCTGTCTCTTTCTTGAGGGTTTGGTTTTCCAAGGTATGAATTTAGTTTTGCTGAAGGGTTGAGATCGACAACAGATAAACCTGGGCCGTGTTCAGTATTAACTCCACCGTTATGAGGGAGTGTCTCTGTACCTCCTGTTATTATTAAATTACACTGGCACTCTTTGTTTAAGGTAAGAACTCCTGTGATAGCGACTTCAGGTAAAGCAGTTAAAGAAGTACAACCTGTGCGTTGAGTTGGTGTACAAGGGTTTGTTCTGTTAATTGATATACCTGTATTGTTTATTAATCTATCGCGCACCACTTTATCTCCTGCAGGATCAGGATTTGTTGTAAATGTGGTTCGCATACCACCATTACCACCAGAAACCATCGGTGTTTGAGAGTTTATACGAGGAACGCTAATATCAAGAGATAAGCCACCTTCTGGAAGTATTTTGGGGTTAATAGTGTATACAATTGCGTATGCAGAAATAATAAGAACTAGACCACCCATAATTTCAAATAATTTTCCTTTAGATTCCATTTTCAAAGAAGCGCTGTCTGAGATAGCATACTGGAAGCCATAATATGCAATATAAAGCATAGCAATAATTGCTCCAATACTAATTATCACACCAAGAAAACCGTTTAAGTAAGAATTTATATCGGCAGTACATTTTTCATCTGCACCACTTCCGGTACAAGTTTTTGTTGTGCCAGGTATAGGGGCAAGAACGGTGTATTCTCCGGTGATTGGTTCGGTAGTTGAAGGTGTTTGTGCATACACAAAAGTACCAACGAGAGCGGTGCATATAAGAAGTGATGTATAAAAAATTTTTTTCATAAATTATTCAGATCGATCTTTTAGAAAATCAATAGCGAGCTGGTATGATGCAAATTGTAATAGTTTGGAATCGTTATTTACAGTAATGCCTATATTTGATAAACCAAACACATCCCCTACCTTTCTGAAAACTCGTGTCTGTGTATTTTGTCCGTCAGAAATAACGTTGCCATTAATAGACCAGTTGTACGCTAATTTACCTAATGTATTTTTATCTACAGAGTTGAAATAATAAGGTTCTGCTCGAAGAGTAACCTCTTTTCCGGACAAAGGGAGGGTTTTTGTTATCACTTTTTCGTATTGGATACCATATAATGGATGTACAACATACGTAAGAATTTCAGGTTCTATAGGATTTACTGTAATAACACCTGAACCAGAAATATTGGTATTTGGATCAGTTACGTCTACGAATATACGGAGTGGACGAGAAATAACAGAACCTGTAAGGGTGAGACTTTGTTTTCCGTACCCACTTGCACTACCAAGTACAACCCCGTCTTTACTCCATGTGTATACAAGGTTCGATGAATTTAAAACTTTCCCATTTGAAATAAGTTCCGGTTGGGCAAAAAATACGACGCTACTTTGATGTGAAAATAAAGATTTACCTTTAAAGAATGGTGGAGTATATGTTTGTGCTTCCCAAAGAATATTTACTGTACTTGGGACAATAGTGAGGTCTTTGGTAAGTGTTCCTTTAGTGGAATCTATAACAACTTTTATTACCATAGGTTTGCCAAGTTTGCCGGTATCGAATGTAAGCGTTTTGAGCCCCTTACCTTCTTGTGCTAAAACATCATTTACATACCATCGTGTATTCGAGTTATCAAGGTCGAACGAATACGTTTCTATTGTTACAGAAACTACACTATATGGCCCCGGGTTTTCTGGAGAAACTCCAATAGAAACATCGTTGTTTGTTATACCAATCAATTGTGTATTTCCTATAAATGGTACACAAAAAAATAGTAAACATAAAAAAGATAATTGTGTAATATAACGAAAAATCATTACACATATTTTATCATAAACCGTATAGAAAAGAGGTAACGGTTGTTAACAGTAAAGGTTACGAAGATGTTTTTGTAGTTTGTATAATTCTCCACACTATTCCATACCAACCAGGTAATGCATCAACAACAGGTATTGCTTCAAGTACACCACCAAACATAAACGTAAGCATTCTTTGCCATGTAAGTAAAGATACATTATATATCTTAAACCAGAACCAAAATAAAATCGCTGCAAATATACTCACAAAAGGGTTAATAATAGCACCTACTCCAGTAAGAGTGATTAGTGCTTGTAATCCGTCGATAAAACCAGCAGTTGCCAACATCCACGTTGCTGTATTGGGAGGTATATTTGTGGGAGGAGTATATTGTTGATTGGTATCGTTTGGTTTATATCTGTTTTGTTCGCGTATTTGTTCGAGTTCAGTATCCATATATAGATAATGGTATAGAAGTTACGTGGTTGAGTAAAGGTTGAACCTTACGAAGGGATATGAGAAAAAAGCGGTGTATCTTTCATATCTCTTATCTCAAATCTCTCGCCTCGTATCTCAAGAAGAAAGTAAGTCGTTTTTTGCTTTTTTGATAGCAAGGATCTGAGATGGATCTGAAGTGATGATCTGGTCTTCAGTATATGAAGCAATAATCTTGATTGCTACGTGTTTGAGTCCTGCAAAGAAGATTCCCTCCCCTACATCAGACTCAAGGAGTAGATATTTTTCTTCATCAGTGAGGTTAAATGTTTGCTGGAGTTTATCCATTGAAGTCGGTGATTGTTTGAGAAGTATTTGTATAGAAGAGTTTGTAATAATCGGCATTCCGTACGGAGATTTAAGGAAGTCATCCACGTCTTGAGTGATTGTCGCTAGTCCGAGGAAGTATTTTCGTCCTCGTTTTGCCAACGACAAAAGGAATGAAGCAGTATCTTCAGATTTCATCATCCACCACGCTTCATCAATAACAAGAAGACGTTTTTTTAGTTCCTTTCTGATTGCAGCCCAGATATAATGCATAATAATATACATTGCAATCGGCTTAAGCTCGTCTTCCATATCTCGCACTGAGAAGACGATGAATTTTTTATTAATATCAATGTTGGTTGGTCGGTTGATAAAACCAGCCCATGTACCTTTGGTATATTTTGTAAGACGTTGAGCAAGAGATTCTCCACCTTCCATACCAGAGAGTACCATTTCAAAATCAGAAAGAAGTGGCGGCTCGATATTTTTGAAGTCTGAGTCCGGAGTTATGTCCTTGAGCGCGTATGTTTCGGTGATAGCTCGATCTACAATCGCATCTTCTTCTGGTGTGAGCCCCCCAAGCATAATACGGAAAAGCCCTACCAAGTTTATAATATTGCTTCGAAGAACACTCGCAGCAGATTCATCTTCATTGGGTATAGGAAGATCAAAAGGGTTTATATGATGCTCTGAGTTTAACGATATTTTAAAGTATCTTCCCCCTACTGCTTCAGCCATGTACTCGTACTCATTTTCAGGGTCGATAACCATTACTGATGTATCAAACATAAGTGTTCGAAGGATTTCGAGTTTTGTTGCATATGATTTACCCGAACCTGATTTTGCAAAAGTAATTGAGTTATAGTTTTCAAGTGAAAAACGGTCAAATAATACAAGTGATGAGTTGTGTCGGTTAATCCCATATAAGATACCTTTATCTGAGGTAAGGTCGAAAGATATGAAAGGAAAAAGGCTTGAGAGTGGAGAAGAATTTAGCTTACTATGAACCTCAAGCTGATCAGTTCCTAAAGGAAGTACTGTTTTAAACGCTTGTTCTTGTTGGAAGAGAGCTGGTTTTACATATACAAGCTTTGATTCAAGAATAGATTTTATTTCTGATTCCATCTTATCAAGCTCCGCTTCATTATCTCCATACATGGTGATATATAAACCAACATCAAAAAGTTTCTCTTGTGCTTGTTGAAGTTGGTCACGGAGGTTTTCAAGATCTTGATATGCGGTATCAAGCATCGGGTTTCGTACTTGTCCCCTACTCTCACGTTCCATAATCTGACTTTGTACCTCAGCTACTTTTTTTTGAAATGTACGAAGTACATCGGATGTTTCAATAGGGTGTACAAAAATAGCAATATCAAATACTTTATCGAGGTTAATGATTGGAGAGAACCAGTTTTCTCCAAGAAATCGAGGATAAGAGATTACAAAAAAACTACGAAGCACCTTTTCCCCAAGATTTATTTCTTTTGGTGAAATTTTTAACGCACTTGGTGCGATAATATCCTGCAGTTCAAGTGTACCTGCTTGGTAAATCTCCTGAGGGATGATAGAAGATATTGACGGCTCTTCTTTTTTTTGTAAAAAATCAAATAGTCCCATAGTTTTAAATAAATATACGAATATACAAATAATTCGAATCTACGAATGTATACGAATAAAAAACATTTTGATTTTCTGTATTCGTGGTTATTCGTAAGTTTTTCATTCGCATATTCGTATAGTTAGCTCACTTGGATTGGTTTTTCTGTTTCTCCTGGATTAAATATTTTATAAAATAATTCTACCACTTCTTCTGTTCCAAGACGTGCCACTCTGATTCCACAACGTACAAGTCCTTGTTCCACGATTGCCATTCTTTGTTCGAGCTGAGTCTTGTTTTCTTCAAAATTCACCATGCGTTTTTTTACAGCATCATCCGCATCTTTCTTGCCAAAAAAACTTGTAGGATCTATACCTTTTCCTTGGATCAGTGCGGGAGTGTATGGAACAACCACAAAGAAACTTTTTGTCATAATATTGGTCGACTCAGTAAACTTTTTAATAAATTCAATGTATTCTTGAGTTTGAATTTTCATCAAATCATTCATCTGTTCTTTATACCGACCTTCAAGAAGAGCAATATATGGTCTAATATCAAGTCTTCGTGACTGGATAAAGATTTGAAGTGGAAAATCAAGTGAGTTAAGAAAATCTTGAAATTGGTATAAAATACCTTTTCGCTCATCTTCTGATTTAAGAGAAAAGTTTAAAGAAGATGCGAGGAGTACGGCACGCATAGAATTATCTTTGAGCAGTACTACCCCATCACGTATTTCTTTGATAGGTACAAAATCTTGTGTTGCTTTAGAAGGAATAGCCATAAGAATAGTATACCAGATTGATTAATGATTAAGGTAGTAGGATTAATGAATAAGAATTATTCTGTAATCCTTTTACTTTAATCTACTTTCTTCCCGAGTAACTGGGTTTTGATTTTCTTTAATATCTAAGCTCCAGGTGAGCTCTTTAAGTTTACTGTCAGATAAACGAGGTACATATACTTGAGCAGGATTTTTATCAGCAGTATTTTGTTTTTCAACAACCCGCTCCCTTTTTTTCCAAATGTATAGTTTTTCTCCCAAGTAATACTGTACACCTGATTCAAGAAGGTCGATAAAAGGTTTGTTATTGTACTTAAAAAATGCGAGAGCTATACCAAGTGAACCAACACATGCAATCACAATAATCGCTACAATAAGTGGAAGAAAACGATATGCAATAATTGACATACCTACTGATCCAGCGAGATACAAAAACTGCTTAAGCGTCAGTGGTCCTACGATTTTATCTTCTATTTCAATAAATTGTGGTACTTGGAATCTCATAAATATAATGGTAAATCTATTCAACCGGTTCTCGATACGGATCAACAGTATATGATTGTGGTGTACGTGACGGTGTAGATATGGTGCTTGGTTGACTTAGTTTTTTACTAATAAATGTCGAAGTTGTGTTTGCGGACTCTGGTTTTGGTAGAGAGGTTGGTTCTATAACTGGAGTCTCGATAGGTTCTGGTTTTGCAAAAAAGTCCGCAACAGTGTCTCGTAGTGGGCGTTGTTGAGTTTTTGCAAATAAAGGTTCTTGATCCACTGGAGGAAGTGGAAGATCCTCGATTATTTCCCCTGGAAGGTTTGGTGGAGGAGTATCAAGGGTGTTGATTGGTTGTTTAGGCGCTCCGTTGTGTGTGTGTTGCTCTGCTTTTTCTGTATATAGTTTATATATCCAAGAAAATACACGCTCCCCCACTTCTTCGGCGAGTTGTTCAGCAAGTATTGTAGAAACACCGAGTTCATTTTCGATATTTTCCACAATCTCCTCTTCTGGGTTTATTGCAACAAGGACAAGTAATACCTCAATAAATAACGCACGCTTTTGTTCGTTGGTGAGTGAATACTTCAAAGCAAGCTCTTCTATTTTTGGCTCCCAGTTTGTTTGAGTAACAACCTCACGTATATGTGAAGGGAGTGTCTTGAGTGATTCTTTTATTTCTTGAAGTGCTTCTTCCATGGTAATTAATTAAGGTGTTGAAGGTGGAGGGGTTGTTTTTGATTCTTCTTTTTTATCATCATCTTTTTTTTCTTTAGACTTCTCTTCATTTTCTTCCTCATCGATAAATTTAAATTCTTTTAATGCTTTTTTTAGATTAGCCTCAGGTCTTTCAGCATTTGCAAGTTTGCGTATTACACTAGCTCTACGTTTAGTGTAATCTTTATCAATAATAATATTTGGAAATCCACTCAATACACCACTTTTTTTCTCCAACCTATTTGCGTATGCTTTAATTCGTCTATCGCCTTCTCTTTCAATAGCGTTGATTCTTGGGTTTTTATTACCCTTCTTGTCATCTGCTAAACTAATAAGCTTTTCATATTCAGAAGATATGTAGAACTTTTCTTCCTCTGTGCGATTTTTAATTTTTTCCTGAATATCTCTGTAATCACTTGTTTTCTTAATTTCTTCATATTTGGCATTTTCTTGAACAAGTTGAGTAGCTATTTCTTTTGCAGTATTTTCAATATCATCAGCAACTTTTTTCTTTTCAAGAAGAATGTTTTTGAGGCGCTGCTGCTCTTCGGGAAGAATAGTTTCTTTTATTTGTTTTTCAAGGTTAGTAATTTCTTGATCAGTTTTCTTTTTCTGCTCATCTGTGGCTTTCTTTGTCTCTGTAAGTTCAGTAATTTTTTTATTTAATGCAGGTATACCAAGAGCATTTTCCTCGGCTTCGATTTGGGCAGTAAGTGCTTCGATATGTTCTTTCTTCTTCTTTGCTTCATCTCCACTGGCTTCATAGTCTTTTAATTTTTGTTTATTTATGTTTTTTTGTTCATCAGACATTTTAAATTGAGCATTTCTTGCTTTGTCTGATTCCGCGTCAGCTTTTAGTTTTTCTTCAACATACCCTCGATACCCTTTTGTATTAATTGCTTTACCAAAATTAGCAATTGCTCCTAAACCAGTAACATCTTTACTAGCTAGCTCCATCACTTTAGTGTTTCGCGCGTCAAAAGACGATGACGCTAGTTTGTTCCCTGCAAGTAGTTGTAGGCGAGCCCACTTTCCACCATCGGCAGCTCTTTTCTTTAAATCATCATTTTCTGATATTTTTTGACCAACTCTACCCAATGTTGACCTTCCGAGCATAGAAGCTCCTCCAAAAATAGCACTTCCCAAATAACCTGTTCCTTTATCGAGTATTTTTGTGCTGATTATGCCTCCGCTTGTTGCTTGTTTTTTTGCTTCAATAACTGATGTAACAAGAAGTCCGATAAGTATAATAAAGTTAATAATCACCGATATCGTATCTTTATTCGGGTTCATTAAAGCATACCCCAAGGTATAATCTGAAGAACCAAGACCTCCAGGACCCATGAGTCGTAAAACAAGCCATGAGTAAAACATATACAATGGTCCAAAAAGAGCTTGACCAGAAAGTGTGCCCCAATATTTTGATTTCAGATTGTCTAAACCAGGAAGAGCAATAAAAAGGAATGCCACTGGTGACATAATAAGGAGTATGATGAAGGCAACAAAACGAATGATAAAGAATACGCTTACAGCCATAAAAATAAAAATGGTAATAAGCATAAATACAATACTGCCAAGGTAGATAATCACCATGTTTCCATTTTCTCCAAACGTGAAGTTTGTAGCTTGAGAAAGCCCTGAGGGGTCGAAAGCACCAGTGATACCAAGAGGTTTCATAAAAGCTCCTGAAAAACCAAAATTGTATTTTCCAGCAAACTCATCCCCTTTTGCTGTCCCTCCTGCTGCGCTAATTGAATTATAAAAACCAAGCGTAACGACGTTTGATGCGTCAATAATAACTTTAGTAAACAATAGACTAAAGTTTATAAGTATTGCAGTGGTAACAATACCTGCGATGATTTTCTTTACACCAGCGTCACTGAGGCCGAGTACCATACGAATACCGTGGTACAAGAGGATAAAAATAAAAGACATGTTTACAAGATCCCTGATAATCCTCCATACATCATTGATGGCGGTAATTTTCCCGATTTCATCAGACATGTGTACTACTGTACGTACCATCACTTCATCGAGTAAAAGTCCAGCCATCCCGAGTAGTGCAGCAGCAATCTTCATGATGAGAAAGAGTGGTACGCGCAAAAAAGCTCCTTGTATATCAAACAATCCACTTATCGCACCACCAACAACTCCACCTACTGAGAGATTTGATTTTCCTGTTTGAGCCTCATTTTCTGTTAATAAATGATTACATACTGAAGGATCATCTCCTGCATTTGCGGCACACGCTTCATACGCAGCACGATCAGCTGATACAGAAACAGGAATCACACTTAGTGTTATAAGTGTGATAAAACCAAATGTTATAAGGATTTTTTGTGCGACAGATTTCATGGAATACTAAGGATTTTCGTTACCGTTTGTATTTGAGGGACAATTTGCTGGATTTTGGGCGCAGTATTGCTGTCTAAAACGTTCAGTCTCTTCATCTACTGCCCTTTGTATTGCTGCAGGGTCAGGAGTTTGGGAAGTTGATCCAGGTTGAAATTCTGTAGGGATTGTATTAGCTGCATTCTGTAGTGCTTGTGTTGTAGTTACTACTGTATCTAATCCAAGTTCAGAGCTGGAAGTATTAACAGCATCTTGGAGTTGTTGAGTTGCACTTTTTGTATTTGTAGAATTTGAAGAGCTCAAACCACGAAGACCATTTCCTATACTACTAAATGTTTTATTCACAAGTTGTACCATCAGTGCATTTACAATTTCATTAAGCTCATCTGCAGCTTCGAGTTGGGCAAAACTCGAACCAAGAGCTTTACCAAGTTGTTCATTGATTACACTTCCTGGGGTCACTACTTCTTTTTCTGATGCAGGGCAGTCATCATAACCAAGACCATTCGGATCAGCTATCTCGTATGCCAGACACTTTGGCTCTCCTCCTCCTACAGTAAGAGGTTCATATTTTATACATTGTCTATTTGCAACATTTGCCGGAGGTATGTAGTCCCGACGGCAACGTTCATAAGAAAGAAAGCCATTACCATTTGCAACTTGTGTTTGATATTTATTTTGTTGAGTTCCAATTTGTAATGAAAGCTGTTGTTTTGCTTGTAGATATGCACCATAGGGGTTGTTTTGATCTTGCTGGGTCATGGTAAACCAAGCATCCCACCCTCCTTGAGTAAAGTCTCGGGTAAAACTTTCAAAATTTGCCCCGATTGCAGAAAAGGTACATTGTGACTGAAAAGTGTTTTCTTGAAGATAGTTTTTAACCAATGCAAGACGCACCTCTGCTTTAAAAGGGCTACAGAGTTGGTTTAATGGAGAATTTGCTCCTAATAAATACTGAGTAGCGACTTGGTCTCCAATATTTCCAAAAAATCTCTCGGGGTCTGTAAGGAAACTTGGGTTACCTTGAAAGCCTGTGTTAATCCAGTTTACAGTGGATGCAGTCATTTTACTTAATACTGCCTTTGCAATAATATACCCGATTGCATCAAGACCTTGTTCTTTGACTGTGTTAATTACGTTTGCAGTTGTGTTTGGGATCATTGATGCCCATCCTGCTACTGCAGTTGCATTATTACCTGGATCCCATACTACCCATTGGGCATTTGCTGTTGTTGGATTAAAGAGAAAACCAAAGGGTAATATGAGGCAGAGCATTAAAACACTTGACAGTACTTTTTTTGAGAAAAATGAGGGGTACAACATATATATAGTATATAGTACGAGTGAGGTATGGTGCTACCCCTCTAGTCTCTTATCTGTTGAAAACAATTACACCCGTACTAGACACCTGAAGCTTTCTTGAGATTTTCAAATGCAATTGATATTTTGATGAGAAAATTGGAATAATGTGAGTATGCTACATATCCTTTGATTGGATCAACCGTCATTTGCTCTATTTCAGCCAAGTTTGAATAAATTGAAGATAATGTGTTGATATATACAAGGTGCTCAGGTACAACTGTACTTGGTACAGCTATCGCAAGCGTCTTAGAAAGAATTGTTTTATAGCTTGCGAGGATAGTTGCAAGTTTCTTTTTGTCGTTTTCGGTAGGGTTTTGTATGATACGCCCGACAATTTCCAAGCTATTTTCTGTGAATTGAGGTGAGTTATTAACCAATATGTCACTCATTTGTTTTGCATATGCAAGCCTGCTTTGTTCTGAGTTGTTAGGTGTAATCACAATATCTTTTATTCCGTATGCTTTTACCTCAATAGTGCCTGGAATATTTGCGACTACTTGTTGTGCAATCACAGATGCTTCCTCCGGCGTAATATCTATGTTTTGTTGTTTTGCGATTAAATATCGACTAAAAAAGTCTCTCGACACCCTTTCGGTAAGAGTTTCATCTGTTAAGGTGGATTCTGTTATTGTGTTTTGAGTGATATTTTTGTCATTTGGAGCTTTTTTTCGAGGATCTCGGTTTTGAACCACTTCATCTCCGTCTGACGTACCATCATCATCAGTATCTTTGAGTTGAGGGTTGGTGTTAATCAGACTTTCCTCCCAATCCTTTAAACCATCTCCGTCAGTATCAGAATCAGCTTTTTTATCAATTGTAGCTAAAAGGTTTATGTTTTGTTGAGTAGAATCATTTTTTACACTCTTTTCATTAGATTTTTCTGTTTTTGATATAAGGAAAACAGAGGTAATAAGACCTGCACATAGAATGAGAGTTACTAACACTTTTTGATGTGTCATGGTGTTTTTAGTATAACACAGTGGTATAATCAACAGTAATTATTATTCACAGAAATTATGAAAAAAATACTTCTTTTTGGTTTTTTAATGGTATGGATGTGTGCACCATCTTTATCTAATGCACAAAGTACAACAGGCACTTGTACAGGTGAGATACGTACAGATCCAGTAGCAGCACAAGATTGTGTTAATAAAGCTATAGCTCAGGGAGAGGCGCTTGGGTATGATATGAGTTGTAAGGTGGAACAACTTGGTCTTGCAGGATTTGTCGACCCTACATCAGGGAAAGACTATATTCTTAATGGAGTATGTACAGTCAATGGTTCTACAGGACATGGTGCGTATTTACTTGCTGGGTTTACAGCTGCACCAGGTTCAAATGCTATTATCCAGAGTGTAAATCCTGGTTGGGATATTTTAAAAACAGAACTTGCTTATGGAAAAGCATTTGCTCAGTGTGGAGGCAAAGCACCATATTATGTAAATGGTGCATATACGTGTACTGCTCCAGAGGGCGCTCTTCCTGTGCCAGCATCTTCTGTTGGCTCAACAAAAAACCAAGAATCTTCTGCAGCAGATGTAACAACGCGAGCATCTTCTGCATTATTAAGCGCATTAAATTCTCTCTATGCTAATTTGGTGAATACGTATAAAAATACATACGGTATTGATATTGGGAGTTTTGTGACAAGAAGAGCAACTTCTTCGGAAACAAACGGAACAAATATAAACATAACCTCAAACTCTCAGTGTTACTCTTTTTCTAACAACCTGTCTTTTGGTAATTCTGGAAACGATGTGTTTGCATTGAGTTATGCGCTTAAGCAGGGTGGGTTTTTAAATCAAACTACATCAACGTTTGACTCTACAGTAATGACTGCAGTGAAAAGATTCCAGGAGGCGCATGCAACTGAAATACTCAGTATCCTCGGACTTACTCAAGGTACTGGCGTAGTGGGAGAAAAAACTCGAGCATACCTAAATTCAGCATGTATTGTGCCTGCTTCAGCAATAGTAACCACCACACAAACTTCAACCTCATCATGTTCTGCCCCACGATCAGGTATGAAGAATGGTAAATATGTATATATGTTTAAGAAAAACAGCGATAACACATGGACTGTTACGTTAAACAAT
The DNA here is from genome assembly GCA_964426735.1 of uncultured Candidatus Saccharibacteria bacterium. GTDB lineage: Bacteria > Patescibacteriota > Minisyncoccia > Phycocordibacterales > DATDWN01 > UBA910. Next base: position 128,042 of record CAYRRP010000003.1, on the reverse strand, counting down.
CTTGCATACAGTACTCCGAGTGATCCGTATTATGTTCCCCCACTTTTCTCATTTACAGCAACAAATGCGCTTGACCTCAATCGGCAAAATCAAGGAAAGTTTAATTATTTACAATCTCTCCCGGGAACAGCAGGAGGAAACACAGAGTATGCAAACCTTTTCGGATCATTCAACAATGCATACTATGATTGGGATGCATTGACAAAACCTTGCAATTAATACTGTTGGAGTATACGGGAAAGGTTGATCCATGTAGAAACATCAAGGTCTTCTCCCCGTACATCTTCAGATAAAGAAAGTTCTGCAAAGACACGTGAAAGCGTGTCTTTTGTGTATAAGTCCTTCAGATTTGAAATAAGAATTTTTCGCTTATGCGCAAGACCTGTTTTCACCACAGCGAAAAAATGTTCAGGTGATACTGTGCCAAGTTTTGTTCGCGAAATATCTGCGATATGAATAATGGCAGAATCAACGTTTGGTATTGGAAAAAATGATCCCTTTTTTACTACCGATATAAGAGATGGTGCGCCAAATGCTTTTACTGAAAGTGAAAGTACACTTTCTTTTTTGTCGCGAGCAACAATACGCTCCGCAACTTCTTTTTGAACAAGTAATGTCATACTTTTTGGTTGGTGGTTGTGTTCCAAAAAGAGACGCATTATTTCCCCTGTAATGTAATACGGAATATTTGCCACAACAGAGTATGGTTCACTTAGTATCTTTTCAATGTTGGTTGTTAAGATATCTCCATGAATAATAGTGAGTTGACCATCTTTGATTTCTTGTACAAAAGTCTCCGACAAAACTGGTACCATGCGATCATCTTTTTCTACCACTGCGACAGATGCACCAGTAGCGAGTAATGCCTTAGTGAGCACACCTTTCCCGGGGCCAATTTCAAGGATCGTATCTCCTTTTTTAGCACCTGATGCGGTGACTATATGATGCACCGCTGCTTCTGAAGTGAGGAAATGTTGCCCGAGTGACTTTTTAGCTTTCATAAGTTTAATCTAACACAGCATACATAGCTTGGCGAATGAGTTTTTGAGAGTTCTTAATCTGAGAAAATTTCTAGGTAGACTAGAAATCAATACTAAAATACTTCCCGCCTGCATTACCCATAGGCCCCAGCATACTTTTCTTTTCATGATCAAGAAAATCTTCATTGATATCTCCGATAAAATGAGATGGGGTGTTAATCTGTTTGTTTCCAAAAATCGTACGCATTTGAGCGAGTGTGAGATAGAGTTTTTTTCGAGCACGGGTGACTGCTACATAAAAGAGGCGTCGTTCTTCTTCGCTATCCTCACCTTCTTTTTTCTTTTCGCCAAGGCGTTGATGAGGAAATAAACCTTCCTCCATACCTGAAATGAACACAGTATCAAATTCAAGTCCTTTGGATGAGTGGACAGTCATAAGTTTAACCCCAGAAGTTTCTTTTTTAAGAGAGTCTTGATCCGATACAAGCGCAGCATCAGTAAGGAGCATCTCGATACCTTCTTCTGGAAGTAATTCATCATATCCTGTTGCAAGTGTGACAAGCTCCATAATGTTTTCGAGACGTTCCTGATCCTCGTCATTTCCTTCTGTGTACGCTTTCGCTATTCCTGAAATTTCCACAATAAAACGAATTGATTCGGAGGTTTTATGACTCAGGATAAAATCTTTAATACGAGCAAGCATTTCTTTAAATAATCTTATTTTTTCCTGAGTTTTAGTGGGAAGAGAATCAAATTCGCCAGCTTCTATTTTATCAAGTGTGACTTTACCAATACCACGTGGCGGCACATTGATAATGCGTGCCAAATCAATACTACTTTCTGGGTTGAGTGCGGATTTAATATACGAAAGCATATCTTTAATTTCTTTACGTTCAAAGAATTTTGTCCCAAGCATTTGGTACGACACTCCATATGCGAGAAATGCTTCTTCAAGGATTCGTGATTGGAAGTTCGCGCGAAAAAGAACAGCGATTTCATCTGATGATGTTCCTTGGTCGATTAACTCTTTACTTTTTTGTGCTATGAAATGAGCCTCGTCTACTTCATTGAATGCTTCATACACACTCACCTTTTCCCCTTTGGTGTTTTCAGTGAAAAGTTTTTTGGGAATACGCCATTTATTTTTTGAAATAATATCATTTGCAACATCCAAAATCATTTTTGTTGAACGATAATTTTGCTCAAGCAGTATGACGTGAGCATCAGTATATTTTTTTTCAAACGAGAGCATGTTCTTGATCTCAGCTCCTCGCCAACTATAAATATTTTGATCTGTATCCCCTACTACACAAATATTACGATGTTTTTCAGAGATCAGTTCGGCAATTTTATTTTGTACTTTATTTGTATCTTGGTATTCATCAATATGTACATAGTGCCACAGGTTTTGATAATACGTACGTATGTCAAGGTGTTGTTCAAGAAGTTCGAGTGATTTGAGAAGCAGGTCATCAAAATCGAGAGCTTTTTCTTTCTTGAGTGTTGATTCATATATATTCCATGCACGAGCAGTGATATCAGATGTAAAATCATAACTCTGACGTGAAGCAAATTCTTGGTACGATACTCCAAGTCCTTTTTCTCGAGAGATAATACTTGCTACTTTATCGAGATGTTCTTTTGGTTCTACATTCAGTGATTCGAGTGCCTTTTTCAGTGCTTTTTTTGAATCTGTTTTATCAAAAATACCAAAATGTCTCGGAAGTCCCAATCGGTCAGCCCATTGTTTGATGATAAATACCCCGAGTGAGTGGAACGTGCTCACAAAAGGTGCTGCATTGTGGTGCTGGGCACGGAGCATAGGGTCAGCGGCAAGTAAATGCTCCACTCGCTCACGCATTTCCTTTCCTGCTTTATTTGTAAACGTAATCGCGAGAATATTGTGGGGGTGTACCCCGTTTTTTATAAGATGGAGTATTCTGTGAGTTATAGTCTTGGTTTTCCCTGCTCCTGCGCCTGCTACGATAAGTACCGGGCCTTCTGTGGTAAGTACCGCAGATTTTTGTTTAGCATTCAATCCTGAAAGGTAGTCTTTCGTTGCGTCCATGGGGCTTACTATATCATAAAGTCTGACCATAGTTTGTGTGGATAGGTCTAGTTGACCGATGTATCCCTTTAGGTATACTTAAGAAGTTCTTCAGAAATACAGTCGTAAAAAATGGCTCAACAGAGCCATTTACAGAAATGCAGAATTGAAACTAACATAACGCGTATTAGGGGAAACTCACAAGAAGCTCCTCATCAAAATGGTCTAAAAAACAAGACAGTCCGTAAAGTACGGAGAAGTCGAGTTGGGTCATACGATAAGGGTGCGGACAAAGAATCTATAATAAAACTTTTCACAAAGTTTATTTTTGCATGTCTGCTTATCGCTATCCCTTTTGTTGCCTCTGCAGGGATCAGATCTTTTGTGTTTGGTATGTTTAAAGATGCATCGGCTGATGTTGAATTTGTCCAAAATTCACAAAATATGGCTTTACTTCAAGCGGCTACTGCACCATCAAACCAACCTCTTGGTGGTGGTGATATTGCTATTGTTGATGACTCATCATTGCTTGCTGAGACTTCTGGTGTTGCTGCAACAGCAAAAGATCATCTGTCGTCAGATCAGATTACTATTTATGTGGTACGAAAAGGAGACACTCTTTCTGGAATCGCCAAGATGTTTAATGTGACAACAAATACAATTGTATGGTCAAACGATATTTCAGGAAATACAGTATCCCCTGGTGATCGATTGGTTATTCTTCCTGTTTCTGGAGTACGTCATGTGGTTAAAAAAGGAGATACGCTACAATCTATCGCCAAGAAATACAGTGGGGATCTTGAAGAAATCACTCAGTTTAATGATCTTACTGCCGGTGAAAAACTTTCAGTGGGTGATGTTGTTATTATCCCTGATGGAGAAATGTTCTCTGGGCATTCTACGACAAAAACAACCACATCAACATCTGTGAAGAAAGTTCAACAGTATCTTTCTGCACCTTCATATAGTGGATATTATATTCGTCCGATTGTGGGTGGAGTGAAGAGTCAGGGTATACATGGACACAATGGTGTTGACCTCGTTTCTCATTTTGGTTCAGATATTCTTGCTGCTGCAGATGGAGAAGTGATTGTTGCTAAAAGTAGTGGGTACAATGGAGGATACGGTTCGTATGTGGTTATTAAACATGGAAATGGTACACAAACCCTCTATGCTCACCTTTCAGGTGTGCAAGTCTCAGTAGGGCAAAATGTATCTCAAGGTCAGGTAATTGGAAACATGGGATCGACAGGAAAGTCGACGGGGACTCATCTCCATTTCGAAGTACGAGGTGCCCGAAACCCATTCTAAAACTTCCAAATTTCACCAATCTCATCTTCTGAAATTTTAAAATATGACGAACCTTACTCGTTGTAAGGTGAGGAATATTTTAAAATTTCATAAGCGACCTTGGCGAAATTGTGAAAGTTTTATACTTTTAAAAGCCAAAAACATTTTTATTGCTTAATTTACATAATTATTGTATAATGTTACTTAGGAGTAACCAATGAAAGTATCTCGGTTCTATCAGATCTCGGTTGTGCTGTGGGTTATTGTTGTTTTAGGGGCATGGGTCTTTTTTTCCATACCACTAACATCTGCCAATGTTCTCGGAGCGGTGTTTGTTTTGCTTTTGATGTTGGCTTTCAACCAGATGTTGGGAGTGCTTGTCACTTACCATAACTATTCTCAAGGTCTCCAGAAATGGAAGATTACCTTAGGGGTTCCTGGGTTTGTGGGGATATACATGACCTGTGTGACAGTGGGTGCTGTACTTGCTCGCTACTTCCCTGCTGGCTGACAGATTATGTGTTCTAAAGAGGCGCATCCTGTGGATGCGCCTTTTCCTTTAATCCTTAATCTTTTAATCCAGTATCAATTTAAATAATCTGATACGCTTTTGGGCGATATTGTAATGCTTCGAGAATATGCTCTGGTTGGATATGTACACTTTCTGCAAGGTCGGCAATTGTTTGTGCGGTTTTGATGATTCGATGATATGCACGTGCTGAAATATCAAACTTTTTTGCTGATGCTTCCAGTATTCCTTTTGCTTCAGGAGAGAGGTGAATCATTTCAACAAGCTGTTTGCCGGAGAGTTCGCTGTTGAGACTGATTCCTTTTTCGATATATCGATTTTTTTGGATATTTCGAGCTGCTTGAACACGTTTTTTAATATCGGCCGTTGTTTCACCTGTCCCCTTTTTTGTAAGCTCTGAGTGTTCGACTGTATTTACTTCAACCCATATATCAATACGATCAGCGATTGGTCCCGAAAGTTTTCGTTTGTATTTTTGAATATGAATCGGTGAACAAATACATTCCTTTCCCTTCACTCCATAGTATCCACAGGGACACGGATTCATTGCTCCCACGAGGATAAATTGTGCAGGGTATACTACACTTCCTTTTGCTCGACTGATACGCACCTTCTTTTCTTCGAGTGGTTCACGAAGTGTTTCGAGTACTTGTGTACTAAACTCGGGCATCTCATCCAAAAAAAGTACTCCTTTGTGCGCCAGAGTTACTTCTCCTGGTCGTGGGCTTGAACCACCTCCGACCACTGATACATATGATGCAGTATGGTGTGGTGCACGAAACGGTGCAGCGGTTATCAAATCCCCTCCTCCATTGTGAAGTGAGTGAATCGATGTAACTTCGAGCATATCATCAAAAGAAAGTTCAGGAAGTAATCCTTTGCATGCTTTAGCGAGCATCGTTTTTCCTGTTCCTGGTGGGCCATACATAATAATATTATGTCCACCTGCCGCCGCTATTTCGAGTGCGCGCTTTGCTACCTCTTGTCCCGCGACATCCTGCATATCGACATCATTGTGCGCGAGGTGGATTTCAGGAGTGTGTATTTCAAGAGTTGGTATAGGAGTACTTTCTATTCCAGGCCATTTTTCTCCATGAGGGTTTGTGTGAATATGACCAATCACTTCACGTAATGTTTCTGCGGGATATATGGTGATGTCAGGTATCACTGATGCCTCAATACTATTTTCTTTTGGAATAATACAATCAGTAAAACCTCTTTTTCGAGCCTCGATAATCATCGGGATAATACCCTTCACTTTTCGAATACTTCCATCGAGTGAAAGTTCACCAATACACACAGTCTTCTTCATATCCGCTTGAATGTCTCCTGAGGCACACAAATATCCGACAGCAATACCGAGATCAAATGCAGGTCCTTCTTTTTTGATATCAGCGGGAGCAAGTGATACAACAACTTTTTGGTTTTTACTTTTTGGTGAAGTAAAACCGGTATTTTTAATTGCAGAAGATACGCGGTCTTTTGCTTCATCCACCGCTTTCCCTGCAAGTCCTACTATAGAAAAAGAGTGGAGCCCCTTTGAGAGGTCCACTTCTATAGTCACTATGGAGGCATCGAGGAGGTTTGTCTGAGCGCTGTATATTTGAGAAATAGACATATGTCTATTTTAGTCCATCAAGTCTATAAAGTCCAAAGTCTATCAAGTCAGAAATGCTTTTCGTATTTACAGTAGCTCTGATGGGTTTGTGGTTATGAATTCATGTGAGCTTTGCAGGTGCGTGCTGCGGGGTTGGCTTCAAGTCTATCTTCTTCAATCGGCAAGCCAGAAACTTCACAGATACCATATGTACCCATATCTATCTTTGCGAGAGCGTCTTTTATTTCATTATATCGAATTTCTAGTTGCTTCAAGATTGCTGAGTTATTTTCATACTCTTCAATACCTTCTGCAACTTCAGCTTCCTCTGCAGTATCGGTGTTCATTTCACCCTCTTTTGCTTCCCAATCCAAAGGGTTTGATGGGTTTTTTCTTCCCACTGTATGCAATTCAGCCTCGACGGTTTTTAATTCTGCCTCAAGTTTTTCTTTAAAATATTCAGTATTAATCATATGTACATGATAGTCCATCAAGTCCATCAAGTCAAAAGCCTATCAAGTCAGAAATATATCAAGTATGTACATTCAACATTGCGAACTTGATAAATTTTTACTAGCGAGAGAGTTTACTTTGTAGGTAGCGATTCAAAATAGCTTCAAATATTTTCTCATTAGCAGTGATCACGAGTGTGTTTTTATCAATAAATCCATACAGAAGAACAACATTTCCATTTGTATCTTTGATTACACGTACATCTTTGTTTTTATATGTTTCGTCAGTAAAGATTGAAGGGTTTGTGATGAGATGGTTTTGTAGTGCTGGGAAAAAATCAGCCATATCATTTCCAAGTGCACTTTCCCAATTCAACATTCCAGAATATACAATACCAAAATCATCGGGACGTAATAAGAAAAATACCTCATGAGTGTCATATGAGTAGACACCAACCATCACAGAAGTGATATTTCTTTGCAATGCATCTCCCGCGTTTGGTGCGATAAGAGGTATCAGCTCAGTTGTGGTGAGACTGCTTGTTCCATATGAAAAAGTTGTATGGAGAATACGATCTACTTCTGTAGTAAATGATGTTTTTTCATTCCGTAGTGCTGCTGCCAAATATTCATGTGTTATTCCAGGAAGAACAACATCTTTTTTATCAGTGTATGTGATTATTGTTTGTTCAGTAGTAAGAGAAGAGGTGGGTTCGGCGGTGGTTTTAAAAAAATATATTCCCCCTATAATCATTCCGCCTACTGCAAGAAAAATAATACTAATGGTAACCAAAATACCTGCAGTAAAAGAATGCGTTGGGCGTTCGGTGTATGTAGGTTCATTATGTTCAATTTTCTTCTTCTGTTCAGCTAGTGCGATGGTGGCTATTGTTTCTTTTTTTGTTTCGATATGTTCCTGCACATCACCTTGAAATGTTCGCAGTGATTTTAATTGAGGGTTTGGAATGTATCCCGGTGTCGGCTGGTTTTTAGAAGAAGAGCTTATTTGTGATTGAATCGTGTCAACCACAGACTGCAAACTATTTTTTTTGTTGTCAGGGAGAGGGGGCATTTGTATATAAGTATATCAGTATTTCTGTATATAAAAAAAGAGGATCAATACAATGCTGTGCAGAGCATGGATCCTCATAAGGACTATCTCGATACATTTCCACCACTGGAGAAGATAGAGACAGTCTAAAAAACAATATATGAATAAGTGCAGGAGGGGCTCCGCCCTATGGCCCCTCATGAGGTGTTCTTATGTGTCGGGGGGATGCGGAAGTACACACAAGACTCTGTTCTTAGAATAGAATTATTCAGTCTGATTGTCAACTGATTGATCTGGCGCCTGGTCTACTCTGGATTGTTTACGAAAATTTCGAGCATGAGGTCGTCTCGATCGATATCCGATCAGGTATTTTGCTGGGTTTGTGTCGAGATCGATAAAGTCATCCACAGCTTCAATAAGTTTTGAAGATGAAGATTTTCCAAAAGAGATTGCTTCTACCTGACAACCTTGGTTTGTACGGAGATACTCTGCAAGTGGTACAAAATCCCCGTCTCCGGTAACAAGGATTACCGCATCAAGCTTTGGTGCAAGCTTGATAGCATCTACCGCCATCCCTACATCCCAGTCCCCTTTCTTTGCTCCGCCAGAGAAAATTTGGAGATTTTTTGTTTTTGTTTCGATACCTACTTTTTCAAGCGCATCAAAAAAACCCTTTTCATCTCCTGCTTCAGTGGTGATGACATATGCCACAGCACGGATAAGAGAACGTCCTGCAAGACCGTCTTTGACCACTTGGTCAAAATTTACTTTGCAACCATAGAGGTTTTTAGCGGTGTGATAAAGATTTTGGGTGTCGATGAAGATACCGACTCGTTGATTTTTATGTTTAATGACTGACATGTTTTTGTATTAAAAAATTAATTGCAATGCTTTATGAAAAAATGGAACATACTAAGTATAGCATAAGAAAAATACCCTTTCGGGTAGTTTTTCTGTTTGCTATTTTTTCAAACCGAGTTTTTTGATGAGTGAAGCGTATCGTTTTGGAGATTTCTTCTCGAGGTATTTCATGTGAGCTTTTCGGTCAGCCACCATCTGGAGAAGTCCACGTCGTGAGTGGTTATCTTTATTGTTTTTCTTGAGGTGTGAAGCAAGCTCGTCGATTCGTTTTGAGAGTATAGAAATCTGAACCTCTGGAGATCCAGTGTCTGTATCGTGAATTTTCACGGTATCGATAACTTTTGCCTTTTTTGTCTTGGTTAACATTGTTTTTATAAGATATCACAAATAAAACCATAATGCAAGTGCTTTAGCGCGCGATTGTTCTGTTATTGTGCGACGTGAAGCTATGTTAGAATTATACAAATGGCAGAGGAAAAGATTAAAAAAGAGACGTCTAAACGCAAACCTGCTTTGACAGAAGAAGAAAGAATACCGAAAACCCCCTTAGGGCGTTTTCTTCGTGATTTTCTCAACTATCTTGAAATAGAAAGAGGGCGATCTATCCAGACTCGGCAAAACTATTTACATTACCTTGTACGCTTTCTTGAGCAAACAAAAGCTTCAAAACCAGGAGATATCACCGATATGGTGGTACGAGAGTTTCGTTTGTGGCTCAACAGACAACTTTCAGGACTTGATAAAGCCAAAAAAAATACTCTTTCTAAAAAAACTCAAAACTATCACCTGATTGCACTCCGGGCGTTTCTCAAGTTTCTTGCTCGAGAAGGTGTCACTTCTCTTGCGCCTGAGCGTATCGACCTTGCAAAAACTGGAGAGCGTCTTCTTGATCTTATTACAGAAAATGAGCTCGCTCGCCTTCTCGATGCTCCTAAAGGTAGTGATTTGAAGACAGTTCGTGACAAAGCAATTCTCGAATTATTATTTTCAACAGGTTTGCGTGTTTCTGAGCTCTGTTCCCTCACGTCTGATATTGATCTGACTTCCGATGAACTTTCTATTCGAGGAAAAGGAGGAAAGGTGCGAGTAGTATTTCTTTCAGATACTGCAAAAAATTGTCTCAAGGCGTACTTGTCTCTCCGTAAAGATATGAATGATGCTCTTTTTGTGCAGGTAGGGCGAGAAATTACTAGTAAAGAAGCAAGTCCCCTGACCAAACGGACAATAGAGCGCATCATCAAACAATATGCAATCAAAGCAGGTATTTCAAAACGTGTAACACCGCACACCATGCGTCATCTCTTTGCGACTGATTTACTTTCAAACGGAGCAGATATTCGCTCAGTTCAGGCTTTGTTGGGTCATTCGAGCATTATTACGACCCAGATTTATACACACGTAACCGACAAGCACCTGCGTGACATTCACAAGAAATTTCACGGAAAGAAGTAAATTACTCCATCTGCGTTGTTACGATTCAAATTTATTCATTCACCGTACTACAAGTACGGTTCACTCATAAATTTTCTCGCGCCTAGCATCTGGAGCAATTTAACTTCTTCATTCAAGGTGTGGTAATATCTTTTAGTAATGAAAATAATCTCATGGAATGTAAATGGTGCACGGGCATCTTTTAAAAAAGGTGCGTTTCAGTGGCTTATTGACCAAAGTCCGGATATTTTTTGTATACAGGAAACTAAATCAGAATCACATCAACTTCCAGATGAAGTACGCTCTCCTTTAGGGTATTTTTCATATTTTAATTCCTCAAAAACACGTAAGGGGTACAGCGGTGTCGCTATTTACTCAAAGATTGAACCAAATAAAGTCGAGTATGGTATGGGTATTCCCGAAATGGATCAAGAAGGGCGTCTCATCGTTGCGTATTTTGATGAATTTGTGTTACTGAACTGCTATTTCCCTAACGGAGGAGGTGGTCCAGAGCGTCTTGCATATAAACTCGAGTTTTATAAACACTTTCTTGTGTTTATTCTTAAGCTTCGTAAAAAAGGTATGAAGGTGATTTTCTGTGGAGATGTAAATACTGCACATACCGCTGTTGATCTTGCTCGACCAAAAGAAAATGAGAAAAATACAGGCTTCCTCCCTATCGAACGAGCATGGATTGATGAAGTGGTGCAAAATAATTTTGTTGATGTATGGAGAGAAAAAAATCCTGATGCAAAAGATATATACACATACTGGGATATGAAAACATTTGCACGAAGTAGAAATGTTGGATGGAGAATCGATTATTTTTTTGTTGACACATCACTTCTTTCAAATGTGAAAAATATGACTATACACAATGATATTTTAGGGTCAGACCACTGTCCTCTTCAATTGGACATTGCTATATAATTAATAAGACAAAGTTATCCACAGCATAGTCCTTTACATGACTTTTATCTGTCTGATATAGTTACTCCAGAACAGGATCGAGAGTTTCATCAAAAAAGAAACAAACAATTCTGTCGTTTAAAGTTCTTTACACATAAAGTTGTGCGTTTGTACATTTGAGAATCTGCAGGTTCTCCCCCATGAAGGTTTCTTGGTTCGATAGGACAAGAGATATACATATCTACACTATCTACTATATATTTTAAGATTGAGATATTTATCAAATCCTTATTCTTGCTGGGAAATACTTCTTTAGCCGCCCGTGAGCCGTCTTTGCGACAAATGACGCCACCTTGGGCGGTTTTTTGTTGTTAAATAAGTTAAATTACTCCATCTGCGTTGTTGCGATTCAAATTTGTTCGCTCACCGTACGACAAGTACAACTCACTCACAAATTCTCTCGCGCCTAGCATCTGAAGCAGTTTAACTTATTTGCAGAACTACTTTACTTTGTGTCCTTTACGAATTTTTGAGATTTCCTGCTGATCTATTTCTTCTTTCGTTTGTTTACCTTGTTCACCGAGCTTTTTTAATTCGATCTCATCCATAGTATAGAGCTCAACAGAGCGTTTTTCTAAATATTCCACAGTGTTTTTAGTTGGATCTTCGAGTACCTCTTCGAGTAATGCATGAAGTGTATACCCTATTTTAGGACCAGGTGTTCCCTGTGTAACATCGATTAAACGTTTACCATCTATTTTCAACATTCCTACAGTAATCGGGTCACGAAGAGCCTCCTCTATCATTGCATGGTATTTGCGGAGGCGGTACGGATCTTCTTTGGGTCTACCAGTTCCTACACGGTCGCAGATGCGTACATTCATCAAATCCCAGATATTCTCTCGTCCAACATTTACGATCATTCTACGGACCGCAGAGAGGCTTATCTGTTCTGTGTCAGAAAAAAACATATGCCATCGCACCATTGTCACCACTTTATCAATTAGTTTATTCGGATATCGCAAATCAGTAAGTATTTTCCGTGTTACACGTGAACCAACTACTTCATGACCGTAAAATGTCCACGTATTCTGCTCTTTTCCCCATCGACGTGTCTCAGGTTTTGAAATATCGTGAAATAAAGCGGTAAGTCTAATATCAAGAGGCCAGTTCTTATCTGCTGCAGTCTGGAGGCTTCGAAGTAAATGTTCCCATACATCGTATGAATGTGCCCGGTTCTGCTCTACCCCAATAGTTTTTTCCAGTTCTGGTACAATATACTGAAGTAAATTCAGCTTTTTCAGCATGAGTAAGCCATTCATTGGCTGCGGAGACATAATAATCTTTGTAAATTCGTCACGAATGCGTTCCTTTGAGATGTTTTGTAGTAAATGACCGTGTTCAAGTACCGCTTTTTCCGTTTCACGTGAAAGGATAAAGCCAAGTTCCACATGAAACCGCACTGCTCGCATGATACGAAGGGCATCTTCAGTGAGTCTTTCGACCGCATTCCCTACTGTTTGTATAGTTTGAGCAGAAATATCAGCTTGTCCATTAAAGACATCAGTGAGTTGTCCTTTAGATACTGAGTATGCAAGGGCGTTAATGGTGAAGTCGCGTCGCCTTAAGTCATCTGTGAGATTTTGTGAAAAAGTAACAGCGTCTGGGCGTCGATTGTCAGAATACTCTGATTCAAGACGGTATGGCGTAACTTCAATAGTTTTAAGAGTGTCATCTTCTGTTTCATCTGAAACAACACCAACTGTTCCAAAGTTGTTTTCGTAAAAGGTATGTGGAAACAAAGCAATGATTTGCTCAGGTGTTGCGTTGGTAGTAACATCCCAATCTTTTGGTTTTTTGTTGAGGATAAGATCTCGTACACATCCACCAACCAAAAAAGCCTCAAAACCGGCATTTTCGAGGGTTTGTGTTACACGTGACACTTCGACAGGGATAGTGAAGTTTGTATTCATATGAGTGATTTTAAGGCTTTTGGAGGCCTTATTTATGAGTATGGGCACTGGAATCGGTCAGGAATATTTTACTCGTCGCCACTCGTAAAATTTCCCGACCCGGCCTCGCGGTCCCGTCTGCTGACGGGAACCCTCGCTCCGGCTTTCGATTCCCGGATAAAAATCTCCGATTTTTCTGTGCGGCTACCGGGAATCGAACCCGAATCTCATCCTTGGCAAGGACGTGTTCTACCACTAAACCATAGCCGCTTCCCCTTCATTTTACACAAAGTGGGGAGAAATTCAAATACATAGGGTTTTGTCTTGTACACTTCGGATAATTTCAATTCCGTCGAATTGAAATTTCCTTCGGTCCACAACTCGACCTTTTTTTCTGCTGAAAAAACATGTCTCCGTTGTGCACACGTAGCAAAAAATCCCAAGCAGTTGGGATTTTTTGTCGTGTGCACCCGGCAGGACTCGAACCTGCAACCCTTTGTTCCGAAGACAAATACTCTATCCAATTGAGCTACGGGTGCAATATATGTATCATACCTTTTTTCTAGCTTTTGCCAAGTTTTGTCTATTTGATCACGGACTGTCTCCATTAAACCCCTATTCTGTGGGACAAAGTCTTTAAATTAAAGTCAGTTTTACACAAAATATGTTGAAAACTGTGGATAAGTCTGTGGACATGTGTATTAGAGACAGTCTTTGACAGGCTTCAAAGTATAAGACTTTGTGTCCAAAAGTCTCCAAAAATGGCTTTATACAAAGGAAATTGTGTACTTTATACTACGAATCCTCCTGTACCTACTCAAATATTATATGTTACATATGTAACATATAATATAGTTACACGTGAAAGGATTAAGCTTGTATACTATATATGTATGAGAGAAAAAGCTGCATTGAAGGTTCATACTAAAACCCAAAAACAGATATTGGGTGCAATTGGGGAAGAAGCGGTGTGTACGTATCTTAAGAGAAAAGGTTTTAAGGTGACTGATCGTAACTATTTAAAAAAGTGGGGAGAATTGGATGTGGTAGCTATAAAGGACAAAAAAATTCACTTTGTTGAGGTGAAGAGTGTATCGAGAAAGTTTGAAGATGTGCCACGTGAAACGAATAATAGGTATCGGCCAGAGGATAATATGCACCCATGGAAACTCCAGAGGCTTGCTCGGACTATACAGTCGTATTTGCTTGATAAAAATGTCTCAGATGATACGGAGTGGCAGTTTGATGTAGCTACGGTGTATGTGGATCAAGAAAAACGAGTATGTAGGGTAAAGATGCTGGAAGATATAATACTTTAGGTGTATTTAGAAAATCTATTGTCGGGGTGCCGGGATTCGAACCCGGAGTCACTTGATCCCAAATCAAGCATGTTAGCCGTTACACCACACCCCGTATAATACTCAACTAGTGTAACATAAAAGTGCTAAATTACAATTTTGACAATTAATTCAATAAGTTTAGTATTTAGACGAGGAGGTGTTGTGATGATGTATGTAAATTGGAAAAAAGTTTTAGAGGATCCACCGAGGAGTTCATTGAAGATTGTTTTGTGTTCGGGTGACGTGAAACTGTTGAGAGGTTTGTATCAGAATGGTTTTTCTGAATACTTCACATCAGATTGTCCAAAAATTATCACCAAAGAGCGTGCTGTCGAGATGTTTCAAGGAAGGATGCTAAATCATGTACTTGACTCATTTTTAGCAAACTATCCGGTTCCATACTTCCTTTTTGATGTTATTGGTTTTCATGTAGGAACTGCTATCAGTTTTCCTACATGGATTAATCAAGCGGAAAAAAAGTTCATGCAATCTTCTGTTGGTGTAGGTAGGGAAGTAGATTATGAAAAGGTGCGTTATGTTGTTTTATTTAACCATGCTTATTCTGACCCCGTTTACACGCCAATGCGCAGCTATCAATTTCTGGCAGTTCCCTGTGCGGTGTTTTCTACACCTGCAGGACATCCACTTTCATTTGATGTACAGACACTAGAAGTCCCCTCCTTGTGAGGGGCTTTTTTTGGATTGATTGTGTTACTATACATGGTGTATGTTCAAACGAACTATTGAAGATTTTGTCTGTGAACACTGCGGAGAAACTGTGGTAGGGAATGGTTTTACGAATCATTGCCCACAGTGTTTGTGGTCTAAACATGTTGATATTGACCCAGGTGATCGAGCGGAAACATGTGGAGGACTGATGCGTCCAACGGAAATACAAAAGAAGGGGAGTGAATACAATATTATTCAAGTATGTGAAAAGTGTGGTTTTACACGAGCGAATAAAGCACAAAAAGAAGATAATTTTGATATGGTGTTACAAATTGCTGCTGAAAAAGCCGGCTAAAACATTTTTACTAAAATGTTCGCCCGAACATTCTTCAGGAAGAATGTTTTAGGGTAACTAGTCTCGTTCAGAAATAGCTTGGAAAGCCTGCTTCACTTCTCCTTTATGAAGCGATGAAATAAATTTTTTGAGCGTATCAAGTATCACTGGAAGTTCGAGATAGTCTATAAGAATAGCAATCCATGCGAGCCATGAGGGGATAAGAACAGTTTGTGTAAATTGACTTACTACATATTCATCAGTGATCCAGAAAAGGTGAAGCCATTGAGTGTTGAGGAAGATGAGGTACATGATAGCTTTTGGGCTTATTTTTTTACGTAAATCGTCAATATATACAAGAGAGGCACTGATGAGTGCTGGTATTTCAGTATAATCTACAAGAACAAGAATGCGCTCAAAAGCTTCATGTGGTGCAAAGAGTGCGTGACCAAATGCTTTAGTCCAAATAACACTAGTTAAGAGCCAAATCAGGTGAATAATTTGTAAACTAAAGAGCCCGAGGGTTATACCAAGGGTGAGTGTTGGGTGACTATCGTACCAATTCCAAAAAGAGTTCCAGATTTTTTTCATAATCTGTATATTGTAACAATACCTTTTATTTCTTCAAAATCACATCACTCAATGCTTTAGTCAGTCCAGGAGCTAATTTTTCATTAAATGTTGCGGCAAAGACAGCGCTATTCGAAGCGATAGAGGAAATAGTAGTGTTTGCATTTTTAATAAGATCGCGGTTGATGTAGGAGAGGGTAATGGCACTAAGGTCTCGTTCTCCCGTGGTATTTCCGTCTGAGCTAATAGAAATCAATCCAATGAGGGTACCTCTGCTATCTACCACAGCTCCTCCTGAAGAGCCTTTTTGTGCCACCACACTTCCTCCGAGAGACAGTCGGTCTACAGTATTCTCACCAAATGTAAATCGATCAGTAACATTGATCACTGCACTACTTTGATACAGATTTTGAATAATACTTTGCCCTCCGAGAAAACCAGCAGGATATGAGACGAGTACTGCTGGTGTACCTATTTCTGTAAATTCAATCAGATTTATGGGAATAAACGGAAGTGTTGTGGGTGCTATAGTGCCATCTGTTTTTCCGGTAATACGTAAAAAAGCATAATCATATTCACCGGTACCTTTTGGACTCTCAAGGACAATATCGCCTTTGTGTTCCGCTATCCATTGTGGAGAAATGTATGCGAGCTCTGCGGTATACGTAGGGTAGGCAGGGTTTCCAGTACGGATTACGCATGAGATAAAATCTTTTTGATTGTTAAAGTTTTTAAAGAGGAAATATTGTGCTACATGAGCGTTGGTCAAAATCAAACCATCACTACTTAAAACAATACCGCTTCCAGTAATCGTCGAAAGTGAGCTAGAGTTTTGTACAGTACATAAAATATTTACCACTGCTTTACGAGCATTTTCGTTGATTGTCTCAAAGGGAATAGTTGGTTCTGGGACTACTACGGGAGTAGTGGATGATGCTACAGACTGTGTTTCGCTGACTTTTGAGGTATTTTTTGTACCAGTTGGCTTTGTTGTTTCTTTTTTTGGTGTTGACGGCGTTGATGTGATCGCAGATTGAGTGGAAGTTGCTTTCGCTTCTGATGTGGTTGTGGAATGGGGAAGTGTGGGCATGTTTGAAATAACTACCGGGTTGGGGTGTATAAAGAAAGACAGGCTAAGGAAAAGAATGATTTTTGTAAAAAGATGTCTGAGCATACGTATAAGTATATAACATTTTTAATTGCCGAATACTTGTTTTTCTGCTAGAGTATTTCAATCGCGGGTGTAATTTAGTGGTAGAATGACTGCCTTCCAAGCAGTATACGGGAGTTCGATTCTCCCCACCCGCACACATATCAAAAAACCGGTTTTATGCCGGTTTTTTGATATGTGTGCGGGTGAGCAAAGCAGAGCTTTGCATGGGGAATCGAAAGACGGAGCGGGGGCACCCGCTCACCAGAGTGGGTCGCGAGTCGGGGTCGAGAGAATTCTGGTTCGACGGAACCAGAATTACTCGTGACCGATTCTCCCCACCCGCACCAGTGGAAATTTCTAACTTTCTTCCTACTAATTTGGCTAAATAATTTGGTATACTTACCACATGAAAATTTTACTTATCGACAATGGAACAACCCTTTTAAATAAACTTAAAGTACTTATTCCTGGAAAAGAAATAGTGCATTCTTTTGCTGATTTTGATACAGATACGACAGATTTTGATGTGGTTATTTTGTCGGGAGGAAGTAAATATCAATTGGTGGGTAATGAGGACATATTTAAAAAAGAAATAGATTTTATTAAAAATGCAAAAATTCCGGTCATTGGGATTTGTTTTGGGTATGAACTTATCGTTACTGCGTTTGGAGGTACTCTAAAGGAACTATCACAGGACAAAAAGGGAATGTATGAAGTTCGACTTTTAGATAAAAGTTTGGGAGAGGGGATAGTACGGGTATTTGAGAGTCATCGATGGGTAGTAGATATGTTGCCAGAGACTTTTGATGTATTGGGTATATCAAATGATGGTCCTGAAATTATTAAACATAAAAATTTACCTCTATATGGTTTTCAATTTCATCCGGAGAATTTTGTTGAGGAATCTGAGGGGGATGAGTTATTTTTGAAAATATTGAATAGTTCTATTGATTAGTTTTTTACCTATGGTAGTCTGGAAGAAGGAGGATTGATGTCCAGAATATTGCAATGGATTGAGGCGTGGTGGAAAGAGAATCATGAAGAAAATAATTTTGTCCATGATACTCTATCCGAACTCCATGAAGAGCTTTGCATTTTTGATCTTGAGAATGATTTTTGGACGCAGCGCGGCATGCGAGGCGTGAGTATTTACAGAGGTGAAAAATTTCCCCTGTATCTCTATGGGAAAACAACCTGTTTGTGCATGGTCACGCTTGAGAAAAAACTAGGGCAGTGGTTTTTGGTGGTCGAGTATGTCTATTGTGTTAATACCAGACAGGATTACCCAGTGTCGTACATAGACACAGTAGTCGCAGACATCAGGGCACATTACAATGTATAACCCACCAACAAAGAGCCATGTTGGTGGGCTTTTTGTAATCAAAAAACACCCCGGTTGGAGTGTTTTTTGATATTCTCTAGAGAATAAAACGTAAGAAAATTTCAGATTTGAGTGAAGTTTGAGGCACAAACCTTTTTCTTGACCAAGTTGTACAAGAGTACTGCGCGGGAGAGAAAAAGGTGAAGCAACAAAGAAATTCACCAAATATGGATTTTATTATTTTACGGCGTCCTTAAGACCCTTAGCTGCGCGGAATTTAGGAACTTTCATTGCAGGAACAGAGATTGATTCACCTGTTCGTGGGTTTCGAGCCTGTCGAGCCGCTCGAGTTTTTGTTGAAAAGATACCAAGACCCGCGATAGACACTTCACCACCTTTTTTCAAAGTAGCAACAATGTTGTCGATAATAATATCAACCACTTTCTCAGCCTGTACTTTTGTACCACCGAGCTCTGCATATACTGCGTCTACCAATGATGCTTTATTCATGGATGTTGTAAAACTAAATTTGTAATCTTTCAAGACTCACCCTATCTACTATATAGCTATTATATACCAAGGGTTTTCGAGTGCAAGGGGTTGACGGACAAGGAAGTGTGTAGTCATAAGTCATGAGTAGACAGTCGAAGTTATTAACAAAAAATCACCGAAAGGTGATTTTTTGTTTTTACTAAAGACTATTGACTGTCTACTGTTAACTATTATCGGGCGTATTCAATCGTTCTGCTTTCGCGAATTACGTTTACTTTTATTTCTCCTGGGTATTTCAATTCATTTTCAATACGAGTCGCTATATCACGAGCCATTTTCTTTGCTTCCAAGTCAGTCACTTCTTGTGGAGTCACAAAGATTCTGATTTCTCGTCCTGCCTGAAGTGCATATGCTTTCTCAACACCTTTAAATGATGTTGCGACACCTTCGAGGTCTGCGAGTCGTTTCAAGTAGTTTTCTACTGAGTCTCGGCGAGCACCAGGACGGCTTCCTGAAATAGCGTCAGCACACTGCACGATAATAGATTCGATAGTTTCATATGGGTATTCTTCATGGTGTGCCTGCATTGCCTTGATTACCGCTTCATCAACATTGAATTTCTGCAAGATTCGGCGTCCGATTTCTACATGAGTTCCTGCTACTTCGTGGTCGAGTGCTTTTCCGAGGTCATGGAGGAGTGCACCAGCTTTCGCTACTTGTACATTTGCACCGAGCTCTTCTGCAAGCATTCCTGCAATATGTGCCATCTCTACTGAGTGAGCAAGGACGTTTTGTCCGTAGCTTGTTCTATAGTGGAGACGACCAAGAATAGCAACAACTTTTGGATCAAGGTTCAAAATTCCACACTCATACACCGCTTCTTCACCTTTTTCTTTTATCATTTTATTGATATCTTCTTGAGCTTTTTGGATCATCTCCTCGATTTTTGCAGGTTGAATACGTCCATCGGCGATGAGTTTTTCCAAAGCTACTTTCGCAACTTGTCGGCGTACAGGGTCAAATGATGAGATGGTAATAGAGCCTGGGGTGTCATCTACGATAATTTCCACACCGCTCATACGTTCAAACGCTTTGATATTTCGCCCCTCTTTACCGATGATCTTTCCTTTGATTTCATCTGAAGGAATCGGTACGTTTGTAGTGAGCATGTCTGCGGTTACTGAGTTTGCAAGACGTTGAATCGATGTAGCGAGAATATCCTGAGCCTTCTTCAAAAGTTGCTCCTCACCATTGCGTTCGAGCTTTTGCATACGCGCCAAAATATCCGCCTCATATGTACGTTCGGTATTTTCAAGAATTTCCTTCTTTGCTTCCTCTGGAGTAAGTCTGCTGACACGCTCGAGTTCTTTTTGGCGTTCCTCTTTAAGTTTATCCGCCTTATCTCGCACTTCTTTCACTTCAGCAATCTTTTCCTTAATCATATCAACTTCAGAGTCGATATCGATCTGCCGTTTGTCGAGCATTTCTTCTTTTTTGATCAAACGCTCCTCTGTTTTCTTTGCTTTTTCTTCTTTCTCTTTTATTTCACTTCGAGCTTCTTCAAGGATTTTTTCTGCTTTTTGTTCTGCACCTTCGATGATTTCTTTTTCACGGTCTTTTGCGGCAAGCTCCATTTGTTTGAGCTCAAGCTCCATAGAGCCACGTTTTCCGAGAGAAATGATCAGTCGTAGGTAATAACCTAAAGCAAGTCCGATGACGGATGCTCCAGCCAAAAGGGCTGCTACTATTTTTAATGACATATTATACGCAGTAACTTACTGCCTTACACGGAAGCCTAAAAAAGTTTTATGGTGTCAGTACAAGGGGGAATTGCTGGTTGTCGGTCAGGGCAGTAGTGGTGGAGCAGTCAGTTACACAAATTTAAATGGGTAATACTTACACGATACATTAATTACTTAACTTTGTCTAATTTAACCGAAAAACCACCACCCGTGGTATTCGGTGGTGGTTTAACAAAGATCCGAGATGTGCGGGATAGATGCCTCAGGTCTTTTGATTTTCGCTCGGCATCCACGATAGGTGTCTTCCCAAAAAACCGACTCATTTTTTGTTGAGAGCGTAAAACCTTTTAAGAGTAAAGTGTTTTCCGCCTCTTCTGTTGTTTTGGCGTAGAACAATTTTTCTTCACCCAAATGACCTACAACTACGATGATTACCATATAAATGCCCTTTCTGTAATTACTATATTTTATTACAACACTTTGTCAATAATTCCGTATTTTTTGGCTTCTTCAGAATTCATCCAGAAGTCACGGTCAATGTCTTGAGCCACTTTTGCTACAGTTTGACCAGTATTTTTTGCCATGATTTTTGTGAGGTTTTCACGGAGTTTGAGGATTTGTTTTGCTCGAATCTCAATATCGGTAGCCTGACCCTCAGCACCTCCGAGTGGCTGGTGAATCATAATCTCAGCATTAGGAAGTGCAAAACGTTTACCTTTTGTCCCTGCAGAGAGCATCCATGCACCACCTGAAGCGGCCATACCGATACATACAGTAGAAACATCATTTTTAATATGATTCATTGTGTCAATCATCGCCAACGTAGCAGAAGCGGACCCTCCTGGTGAGTTGATATAAATAGAGATATCCTTTTTTGGATCCTCAGACTGGAGGAAAAGAAGCTGGGCAATGACGAGGTTTGCAACGGTGTCGTCAATCGGCCCACCTAAAAAGATAATATTGTCTTTGAGTAGGCGAGAGTAGATATCGTATGCTCGCTCACCCATGTTTGTTTTTTCAATTACTGTTGGTACTAAATAGCTCATATATTCAATATTGATTGTTAATGTGTTAACTATTATAGCAAAAGAAACGAATTATGCTAGACCTTTCATTTTTACACTCTTTGTTGCACAATATTGGTATATGAGACTCCATCGATTTTATATAACTGAAAAAATAGTTGAAAAGGAAAAAAGTATACATATCTCTAACAGAGACCTGATTCACCAATGGCGAAAGGTCTTTCGATATAATGTAGGAAGTCAGGTGATTGTATTTGATGGTTCAGGTATTGAGTGTCGAGCAGTGATTGCAAAAGTTTCTCCGTCTGAAGCAGAACTTTCAATCCTTGAAACAAAAGAAATCGCAGCGCCTATAAAAAATATTTGGCTATGCCTTTCGCTTATTAAAAAAGATAATGTTGAATTGGTGGTACAAAAAGCAGTGGAGCTCGGTGTGAGTCATATTGTTCCTATTGTTGGTGAACGAAGTGAAAAGAAAAAACTCAATATGGAGCGATTGCAAAAGATTGTTCAAGAGGCAACAGAACAGTCGGGAAGAGGGGAATTGCTCACAGTACATGAACTGACTACACTACCAAAACTGTTTGAACGTGGTGTGCTTCCTCAAGAAAAAATATTTTTTCATCCCGAGTTTCCTCCGATACAGCAATATCTATCTGCACACACAAACCAGTATTCATTTGCTTATTTTATTGGTCCAGAAGGAGGTTTTAGTGATGAAGAAATCGCACTCTTTAGACAATACAATGTTGCAGGGTTTGCACTTGGACCTCGTATTTTGCGAGCAGAGACAGCAGCAATCGCTGGAGCTGTGCTTTTGGGAATGTAATATAAAAGGTAGTAAGCTCCAGGGTTACTCGAGTGGTAAAAATAAGTCAATATAAAAAGCGAAGGGTTCATAACATCCTTCGCTTTTTCACCCCCACGTCCAATAGGGGCTCGCTATTTTTGCGTCTCTTCCTCTTCACCTCCTGAATCAAGCGGTCTTACTCTGCGGGAGCAAGTCTAAACTAAGAATAAGATACTCTTACTTTTTCGTCAACTATTTCTGCTCCTCAAGAAACTTAAACACCAAATCATTGGTGAGAAATGTTTCCACATACATTCGTACACGGAAACGTTCTGCATCTTTGTGGTGTGCGAGGATTTTTTCCATTTCCGTTTTTATCATCGCTTCGTCAGGTGTGATGCTCTCTTCTTTTGCAATAGTATTAAGAATGATTTGAGATTTTGCTCGTTTGATTGCCGTATCTTTCCAATCAGCCTTGAGGTCGTCCTCTGTTTTCTTTGCGTATGAGAGGTAGTTTGTAAGTGTAATACCTGATTGTGCCAAATCATCCTCAAACTGAGCTTTCATTCGATCAAGCTCTCCATCAATCAAGATCTGGGGAATTTCAATTGTTGATGCATTAATAATTTCTTCAAGTGTTTCTGTTCGTTTTTTATCTTTTGCTTTAAAAGTTTTTTCTTTAAGGAGATTTTCTTTTATTTTTTCTTTTAAATCTTCAACTGATGCAAACTCACCAATCTGTTTTAAGAAATCATCATTTACTTCTGGTAAATCTTCATCTTTGATTTCTCCGTGAGAGTGATCGTGTTCATCATATCCACCTTCTTCATGGAGTTTTGCATGAGCAACATTTTTTCGAAGATTGAGGATGACGTCCTCAATATCTTTATCTGTGACTTCTACAGCTACTTCTTTTGCATAGACTTTCTGGGCGATTTTTTTATAATTACCGATTTTCACTTCAGGCATCAGTGCTGTTTTGATCTTAAAACCAAGGGCACTACCAACACCAATCTTCGTGATAGTTACCTCTGGTTTACCAAGAGGATCAAGTTTCTCATCTTCGAGAATATCAGGATATACTTCACCGAGTGCAAGCTCTCCTGCTTCCTCAAGTATTTTCACTTCACCAATCTGCTGTATTACAAGGTTTTCAGGTGCAGTACCTTTTCGAAATCCAGGAAGAGTGATTTCTTTCTTAAGTGATTCGATTGCTTTTTTTCGCATCGAATCCATTTTTTCTACAGTAATTTCACCAGTAATTTCTACTTCTTGTTGGGGGAGTTTGTGCACTACAATGTTTGTGTAATCTTTTTTAGCCATAGTTATAAATATACGAATTAACGAATATACGAATGATACGAATTTTTACGAATAAAGCAAGTAAAAACCTCGTTACACGAGGTTTTTACAAAAGTATTATAGAGTGATTGTGCTCTATTCGAGTTCGGCACCAAGATCAGAGGTGATGGTTGCATCAAGTTCTGCTTGAAGCGTATCTACCTCATCACTTGTACTTACCGCCTGGATCGCCGCCGCTTCCTGAGCAGCAACTTGTTCTTGATTGATAAGGGATGCTGTTTCTTGTTGAGTACTGATACGTTTACCCCAGAAATATAATCCACCGAGGATAATAAGGGCAATAATAATAATTGTGCCGATGATACCACTAGTTGAAGATTTTTCAGGCACCATTGTTACCGGAGCCTGTTCAGCAGGTGTTTGTGGTGCTTGAAATTGATTTGTTGTTTCGTTTTCCATAGAGACTATTAATTAGTTGGTGTGGTTGTTGCTTGAGAGCTTAAACCTTTAAAACTTTTTAATGCTTTTTCGAGAGCAGATCGAGCCATTTTGAGGTCTTGTTCCACGAGTTTAACTGTTGATTTGATTGTTTCAGCAGTACTTGATGCGGTAGTTGAGCTTGTCGGTACGGTGATACCACTTACTTTGCTTTTAGCATTTGCGATTGCATTTTTTGCTTCTGTTGAAGCTGCTGTTGCAGTAGTTACATCAGCACCTTTTTCTTTAAACTTAGCGATACGCATATCGAGCTTTTCAATAAGTTTTTCAAGGCGAGTAATTGTTGCATTGAGACGATTTACTACGATAGTTACCATAGTTTCTAGTCGAGCATTTTTTCGTTTATCTTTGTTTTCCTCACGAAATTCTTCTCGTTTATCTTTGTTTTCTTCACGAAGCTCTTTACGATCTTCTTTTACACCTTCTCGAAATTCTTTTCGCATTGCAGGTGTTGTAGAGGCAGTACTTGAGGCAAGTGCTTTTCTGTCTTCACGCACTTGTTCGTTAAACTCTTTTTTATCCTCTCTGATCCCTTCATTCATTTCCTTACGGTCTTCTCGAATTTCTTTTCGAACTTCTCGTATAGGAGCGAGTGGTCTTGGTTTTGGTGCACCTGTCGGTGTGGTAGCAGAAGTGGTTTCTGCTGTTCCTGTTGTACCATCTTCTGCGTACACGTATGGTGCGCAGACAAGAGCACAGGTTATGATTGATATATATAAGTATTTTTTCATTGGTATATTACGATTAGATAGATATATGCGACATATACCTATCTGTATATTATATAAGTAAAAGACCTGGCTGTATATTTACAGACAGGTCTTTCTGGGGATTAGTGATGAAGTGATTATTTGAATGCGGCGATCGCTTTGTTGAATGCATCCATTGCTGCTTGTTTGTCGCCGAAACCTTTGATTATAACTTCTTTATTCTGAAGTTTCTTGTAGGTAGTGAAGTAGTGCTCCATTTCCTTGATTGTATGTTTGTTGACGTCAGAAAGGTCTTTTATTTCAGAAAAACGAGGGTCTTTGACTGGTACAGCGATGATTTTCACATCACTTTCACCATCATCCACCATATCCATCATACCGACAGGGCGAACCTTAGCCAAAATACCAGGATGGAGAGGGTATGTAGTGAGGATTACTACATCGAGCGGGTCACCGTCTTCCCAGAGGGTTTGAGGTACAAAACCATAGTCAAAGGGCATATCCTGAGAAGTATGCATCACTCGGTCGAGGGCAATAAGACCGGTTTCTTTGTCGATTTCGTATTTATTTTTAGAGCCTTTAGGGATTTCGACGATAACATTCATCTCTTCGGCTGATCCCGCACTGATTTCTTTGATTAAATTCATGAGAGTAGTCTTTAGTTAATAGATAATAGTCAATAGTACAGGAAAAAATAAGTTGATGCAAAAACCTCCCTTAGGGGAGGTTTTTTGAGTTATTCCTTAATCTTTAATCTTGCTTCTCTGCCTCTTGAGCATCAGCTTTTAGGCTTGAGATATCTGCAAAACCTTCATCTGAGTCAGCAACTGCTTCTACTGGAGCTGCACTTGCGCTTACTAATGGCTCTGTAGAGCCATCTGACTGGATGTCGATTCTCCAACCAGTGAGTTTTGCTGCCAAACGTACATTTTGTCCACCTTTTCCGATAGCAAGTGACTGTTGGTCTGGAGATACTGCTACTTTAGCTGACTTGTCAGCTTCATTGATCTCAATCGAAAGGATTTTTGCAGGAGAGAGGGCTTCTTCGATAAATTTCTTCGCATCTGCATTCCATTCGATAATATCAATTTTTTCGCCACCAAGCTCAGACATTACAGTCGCCACACGTACTCCACGCTGACCTACCATAGAACCCACAGGGTCAATATGTTCATCAGTTGAAGCAACAGCGATCTTGGTTCGTGAACCTGCTTCACGTGCGATTGATTTTACTACGACTGCACCTGTTGCAAGCTCTGGAGCTTCTGCTTCAAAGAGTTTCTCGAGGAATTTTGGATGTGAACGTGAAAGTCGCAAAAATACACCTTTTCCTGAGTCTTCTACTCTGTACATGTATGCTCGTACACGTTCACCTTGACCATATCGTTCTCCAGGGATTTGCTCTTCGTATGAAAGTAGACCAGTTGCACGACCCATGTCGACAAAGATATTTCCTCGTTCAATACGTTGTACAGTACCAGTGACAATCTCACCTTCTCGTTTACCGTATTCACCAAGTACAGACACTTTTTCTGCTTCACGGATTTTCTGCATGATTACCTGTTTTGCGGTTTGTGCTGCGATACGGCTATAATCAGCCTTATCTTCGAGTGGAAAGACTATTTCTTCACCGAGTACCGCATCCTTTTTGATGAGTTTGGCATCGGCGAGTAACATGTGGTGTTCTGGGTTGTAGAGCTCCATGCCTTCTGGGAGATCAGCATCGTCTGCAAGCTCCATAACGACTGTTGACTCAT
Source organism: uncultured Candidatus Saccharibacteria bacterium (assembly GCA_964426735.1). Classification (GTDB taxonomy): domain Bacteria; phylum Patescibacteriota; class Minisyncoccia; order Phycocordibacterales; family DATDWN01; genus UBA910. Next base: position 101,240 of record CAYRRP010000003.1, on the reverse strand, counting down.
CAACAACGATTTTAACTTGGTACATTTCAACTGCACCTGAGTTTATATCAAATTTAGCGCGAACAATCTGGCCTTTTTTGCCATATTCTTTTTTATATGCAGTTGCGAGTGCGAGCTCAATAGCCTCAATAATTTTTGCTTGAGGAATACCTCGCTCTTCTTCGAGTTGTGTTAAAACTGAATGGATTACTTTTAAATCAAACATAATATGTTACGCGTCTCATATACTGCCAGCTTTCTTTGTTAAAATTTAAAAAATGCTCGTCACTGTACTATTAAGTATGACTCCTCGATTTTTCAAATTTTGCCTCGAAATCTGGCGTATCTGAACCGCTTGTGATTAATTGGAATGTTGATAATTTTTTAAAAAAACGTGCCCGCCTTTCGGGCGGACTTGTCAGATACATATATAATACAGTAGTGGTAAAAATTGTCAAATCAACCTAATTATGTATAGTTATATAAGGAAGGAGTTCTTACGATGCTTGAGATTGTTCTGCTTTTTACCTTGTTTTTACAGGGTTGGTTTTTCTTTAGAGAAGGTGCAGATGTGAAGGAAAAGCTCTGCGCTCTATTGTCCGCGGTTGCCATAGTCTGTGTGTACTTTGTCGACCAGCAAGTTGGATTCCAAGTGGCCACCTGTCTTTGGCTAACCGCGACCGCATACCGACTTGGTCTTGATGTGCCAACTGGGTTTAAATGCTTGGATGGGCTAATTTTTCTAGGGGTAGGTTTGTGGTTAATGAATCACAAAGGATTTGGATGGGGGTGAAGATCTGAAAGCCGGTTTAATGATGTTAGGCCGGCTTTTCTTGTACACATTTTTACACTAGAGAAAACTACTTTTTTGATATACTAAATGTAATTCAAAGTTTGAGTTCCGACTTTAAGGACTTTCAACTTTATGGACTTTTTACTTTCCTATGCACATTGAAGAAACACAACTTAAAGATTTCATTATTGACTCAGGTCTTGTATCTCGTGCTGAGGTTACTGCTGCGGCCAAAGAAGGTGAAGAATCAGGTGAAGGGTTGGGGAAGATATTGGTGAGTAAAGGTAAACTAACGGAAGATGACCTTCGTCGAATGCAAGCATATATTCTCGGTATCCCCTTTGTTGACTTGAAGGGTGAAAAACTTGATTTTGAAGTCCTCTCATTGATCCCAGAACCTATCGCACGCAACCATAATATTGTTGCATTCAAAAAAACAGACACTGCACTTGAGGTAGCGATGCTTGATACTGAAGATTTGACAGCTATTGATTTCGTTAAAAAGAAGGTAGGTCTTAAAATTCTTCCACGTCTTACTGATGGGGAATCAATGAAATCAGCACTGTTGCAGTATCAAAAAAGTTTGAAGGCTGAGTTTGGTGATCTGATTCAAAAGGACGCCCTTTCTCTTAAAAAAGTTGAGGATTTAGAGGAAGATGTTTCAGAAAGTGATTTGAAAAAATTGGCAGATGATGTGCCAGTGGTGCGTATTGTTGATACGCTTTTGAAACATGCAATCTTGCAAGATGCATCCGATATTCATATTGAGCCGATGGAAACAGAGCTTTTGGTACGATACCGTATTGATGGTCTGCTTCATGATGCGATGGTGCTACCTAAAAATGTTGCGCCGTCTATTAGTGCTCGTATAAAAGTGCTCGCAAGTCTCAAGCTCGATGAAAAGCGTCTTCCTCAAGATGGTCGTTTTAAGATTGATATGAACGGTGAGAAAGTATCTTTTCGTGTCTCAACACTCCCGACATATTATGGAGAAAAGACCGTAATGCGTTTACTTCGAGAAACCGTATCAGGCTTTACTCTCGAGAAACTTCATTTTCATGGAGAAGGTCTTGAGCGTATTCATAAAGCAATCAAATCAACAACAGGAATGATTTTGACTACAGGTCCTACAGGATCTGGTAAAACTACAACTCTCTATACTATTCTCGATATGCTCAATACTCCTGATGTAAACATCTCAACTATCGAGGACCCGGTGGAATATCAGATGAAACGTATTAATCAGACACAGGTTCGTCCAGAAATAGGGTTTACGTTTTCTTCAGGACTTCGAACACTTGTACGACAAGACCCGGATATTATTATGGTGGGAGAGATTCGAGATAATGAAACAGCGTCTCTAGCAATCAATGCATCACTGACAGGACACGTGGTGCTCTCAACCTTGCACACCAACAGTGCTGCAGGAGCTATTCCTCGTCTTATCGATATGAAAGTTGAGCCATTTTTGCTTGTGTCGACTATCAATATTATTATTGCGCAGCGTTTGGTGCGACGGTTAACTGAAGAATCAAAAGAAAAATATTTTCTTACAAAGTCTGAAGTCGACACTCTTGGTAAGTCGGTAAATCTTGATAAAATCGCCGAGGCACTTCGTGCTGAAAAAATAATTGGCAAAAGTGATAATTGGGAAAAAATACCATTCTTTAGACCAAAGAAGGGTACTGCTGATGCTGATGGATATGGTGGACGAGCAGGTATCCATGAAATATTAAAAGTATCACCAGCGATTAAGGAAATTATTATGAAAGGTGGAACTGCAGATGAAATACAAAAACAGGCAGAAAAAGAAGGTATGCTCACTATGATTGAAGATGGTATTTTTCAGGCTGTACAAGGTACAACTACAATAGAAGAGGTGCTTCGTGTAATTTCAGAATAAATAATATGATTTACAAATTTGTAAATCATCAGTTTTAATATATATGTCACAATATAAATACAAAGCAATTGATGCAGAAGGTAAAGAATATGAAGGAGTAAAAGAAGCTCCCGATAAATTTTCTTTATATAGAGATATAAAAAAAGAAGGGGGACAGGTGCTTTCGTCATCCGAAGTACATACTCAAAAGTTTTTCTCAGGATCTTTTTCGATGCCATTTTCAGGAAAAGTAAAAACTCATGACAAGATCGTGTTTGCACGAAATCTTTCTTCTATGATTGAGGCAGGACTTCCGATTACTCGAGCAATATCTATTATGGGCAGGCAGTCAAAAGGTCAGTTTAAAAAAATCCTCACCTCTCTTGAAGAAGAAATCAGTAAAGGTGTTACTCTCTCTGAAGCAATGAAGGCCTATCCAGAGGTATTTTCAACCTTGTTTATTTCAATGGTGCGTGCAGGTGAAGAATCTGGAAACCTTATTCTTGCACTCAAGAATATTTCAAACCAGATGGAAAAGACATATCAGTTGAATAAGAAAATCAAAGGAGCAATGATGTATCCTGCAGTTATTTTTTCTCTGATGGCGGTGATCGGTGTATTGATGATGGTATACATGGTTCCAACACTCACAGAAACGTTTAAAGGTCTCGGTATTAAGCTCCCGTTGTCTACACGAATCATTATTGGTATCAGTGATATCATGAAAGACTATTTTCTCGTGATGATTGGTGGAGTAATTGCTTTGTGTGCAGGTGTATATTATGGATTAAGAACAACAAAAGGAAAACGATTATCTGATTATGTTGCATTACATACTCCCGTGATTGGAGATATTGTAAAACAAGTTAATTCGGCACGTACCGCACGTACACTCTCGTCACTTATTAGCTCAGGTGTGGATATTGTGGTCGCTATTTCTGTCACAAAAGAGGTTATTCAAAATACCTATTATAAAGCTGTGCTTGATAATATTGAGCAGGTGATTCAGAAAGGAGAATTAATGTCTGCAATCTTTTTAAAACATGAAGATCTTTACCCTATTTTCGTAGGAGAAATGGTTTCGGTAGGTGAGGAAACAGGAAAAATAGGGGATATGTTGGTTGGAGTAGCTCAGTTTTATGAGGATGAAGTAGATCAGAAGACAAAAGACATGTCTTCTGTGATTGAACCTGTGCTTATGATTGTGATCGGTGCAGCGGTGGGAATATTTGCTATTTCAATGCTTGCTCCTACGTATAGTCTTGCTGATGCAATCTAACCGCGAACACAATAAAATCACTTCATCTGCTTTGTTGCAATTCAAGTTTTGCCACTTGCCTTACGACAAGTAAGGCTCGCTCCAAAACCTTCTTGCGCCGCGCACCTAAAGCAATTTTATTGGTTCGTAATTATTCGAGAAGATAAAAATGCAAAATTACATCAAAAATAAAAAAGGTTTTACGCTTATAGAGCTTCTGGTGGGGGTTTCTGTGTTTACCATTATTATTGTTGGTGTATACAATGCATATACTTCTATTTACCAAGCAGTATCTGTGTCACGACAAAAGATTGCTGCTATCGACTTGGCAAACGAACAGTTGGAAATTGTAAAAAATCTTCCGTATGCAAGTGTGGGTATTGATGGAGGTATTCCGGATGGTTTGTTGACTCATGTGCAGACGTTGGTTCGAGACGGGACGACATTTATCGCCACGACTACAGTACGAAATTTTGATGATCCATTTGATGGAACGCTTGGCGGTAGTCCAAATGACCTTTCGCCCGCAGATTCTAAGGTTGTTGAAATAGAAATCGGATGTGTATTGTGTCGTAATTTTAAACCCGTGAGTGTAACATCACGAGTTGCTCCTAAAAGTCTTGAAACTGCATCAACAAATGGAGCATTGTTTATTCGTGTGTTTGATGCAAACGGCAATCCTGTACCACAAGCAAGTGTGCATATAGAGAACAATAGTGCCACAAGTACGATCTCGATTGATGACGTGACCAATAATGATGGATTGCTCGCTATCGTGGACGCTCCTCCAGGTATTAATGCATATGAAATTACCGTTACTAAATCAGGGTATTCTACTGAACGCACCTATCCGATTACGGTTGCAAACCCAAACCCAACCAAACCTCATGCAACCGTGGTGTTGCAACAAGTAACAGCGCAGAGTTTTATTATTGATGAGTTGAGTACATTATCTGTAAATAGTTTCGCATCAAACTGTACAACAGTAACCAATATACCAATCACCTTAACAGGCACAAAAACAATTGGAACAAACCCTGTGATTCTTAAATATGATCAGAGTCACTCAACAGGTGGTTCAGGTTCTGTCTCTTTGTCGAATATGGAGTGGGATACTTACGCACTCGCCATGACATCAGGAACGTATGATTTGATTGGAGCAAACCCTCTCATTTCTTTTTTGCTTTCCCCTGACGCATCACAACAAGTAGATCTTGTTGTTGCACCAAAAGATCCAGAGACAGTACTGGTGGCTGTACGTGATAGTGCTTCATCACTACCACTTGCTGATGCTACAGTTGAACTCCTTTCTTCTGGTGGTGCTGTGTTGGCAACACGTGTGACCGGTAAAGGTTCTTTAGTACAAACAAACTGGTCATCAGGTGGAGGACAAGCAACATCAACAAATATGTCACAGTATTTAAGTAGTGATGGAAATATAGAAATCAATAATCCAGCAGGTGATTTAACATTAAAATATATTCTCGGACAGTATCAAACAGATGGAACATTGACATCATCTTCTTTTGATACTGGCGGAGTTTCAAATTTTCAAGAAATCGTATGGTCTCCGATGGATCAGGCGACAAGTACGGGTGCAAATGCTGTACGTTTTCAGATTGCAACAAACGATGATGGTGGTACATGGGATTATGTAGGGCCAGATGGTACAAATGCAACCTACTTCACAACTGCAAACCGTACGATACATTCATCGGCGAGTGGTAAACGTTATTTAAGATACAAACTCTACCTCCATACAGATGATACGAGTCGTTCACCGAATATTTCTGATATTGCATTTACATTTACCGCTTCATGTACTCCACCAGGTCAAGTGGTGTTTACAGGTCTTTCAGATGGTACATATAGTCTTCGGGTGACTAAAACAGGTTATGAAACTCAGACGATTCCACTCATTGTTAACAGTAGTTGGAAGTTACAAGATGTTATACTGGTAAGTGAATAATATGAAATATACACAAGGTGTCACTCTTGTTGAAATAGTTGTGAGTTCTGCGATTATTGGCCTACTTGCACTTGCGGTCGGAACATTTCAGCGTGACATTTTTACCTTAAATTTCTCTGCTCAAAATAGTTTGTCTGCACAACTTGATGCACGTCATGTGATTAAAAAGATGGTTGCTGAATTGCGAGAAGCATCACCATCTTCTCTTGGAGGATATCCTATAACTGTTGCAAGTTCGTCCGCGTTAACTTTTTATAGCGATATTAATAATGATGGGAATAAAGAAAGAATACGGTATTTTATGTCCGGCACAACCCTTCGCCGTGGAGAGTTATCTCCAACTGGTAGTCCACTTGCATATGTAGAGGCAAATGAAAAAGTTTCTTCAGTTGTTTCGCATATTGCAAATAGTGCAACAACAACTTTGTTTACGTATTATCCAAGTACATTTGCTGGAACTACATCACCACTTACTCAACCTGTAGTGATTTCAAATATTCGCATGGTAAAGATCACGTTGGTTATTGAGAAAGATCCAAATAAAACACCAATACCACTTATAGTGACTACCACAGCAACACTGCGTAATCTTAAAGATAATTTATGAAAAAGATACACACCACTACTGGATACCAACTACAAAAAGGTTCTCTTCTTGTTCAAGCACTTGTGTTTGGAAGTATTGCAGTTGTGATTATTGGAGGACTGGTTTCTTGGGCAGGATTAAATATTAAAGCGTCACGTCTTGCATTGTATAGAGAGCAAGCCCTTCAAATTGCAGAATCTGGAGTCGATTATTATCGATGGCATCTTGCACATGCACCGACTGACTATCAGGATGGTACTGGTACAAGCACACCTTCTGTGCGTCCATTTTATGATAAAGATGGAAATCAGATTGGCTCCTTTACTCTTGAGATTACTCCACCACAACCAGGGTTTACTATTGTGACTGTAAAATCAACTGGACGTATCACCGATGATCCTTCTGTTGCGCGGTCAATTACTGCTCGTTTTGCAATTCCATCTCTCGCAAAATATGCAGTGGTAAGCAATGACAGTCTTCGATTTGGAGAGGGTACTGAAGTCTATGGCCCTATTCACTCAAACGGTGGAATTCGTTTTGACGGACTTGCTCACAACGTTATTTCGTCTTCGCGAGATGTATATGATGACCCTGATCATTCAGGAAACAATGAGTTTGGAGTGCATACTCACGTAACATTGCCAGGTGGTACTGTGAATGATACGTTTCGTTCTGCCGAAGCACCACCAAATAGTGTACCTGCTCGACCTGATGTATTTGAATCAGGTAGACAATTTCCGCTTCCGGCGGTTGATTTTGTTGGATTGACGACTGATCTCGCGTCAATTAAATCAGGTGCACAAACAGGAGGAAGATATTTTGCTGCATCAGGGTATCAAGGGTATCGTGTAGTATTTAAAACAAATGATACGTTTGATTTGTATCGAGTTACTGCACTTCAGTCTGTGGGTAATAATTGTTCTAATGTGCAAAATCAAACAGGGTGGGGTTCATGGAGTATACGAACATCTGGTGGAGGAGGGCAGACACTGCTCGGTAATTATGCGATTCCTTCGAATGGATTGATTTTCCTTGAAGATAATGTGTGGGTAGATGGACAGATTGATACTGCTCGTGTGACGCTTGCAGTAGGACGTTTCCCAGATAACCCTGCAACACGACCAAGTATTACAATCAATGCAAATTTATTATATACAAATTATGATGGACGAGATGTAATCTCTCTTATATCGCAAGGTAACGTAAACGTTGGTCAGTATTCAGCAAATAATCTTCGTATAGATGCGGCACTTGTTGCACAAAATGGACGTGCAGGAAGGTATTATTACGAAACATCATGTTCGGATGACAGTAAAGCTTCATTGACACTGTACGGAATGATTGCAAGTAGTTTACGATACGGTTTTGCATACACAGACGGTACAGGATACGACAGTCGAGATATTATTTATGATGCCAACTTATTGTACGGGCCGCCTCCGAGTTTTCCATTGACATCAGATCAATACCAAATCATTTCTTGGGAAGAGACAAGATAACATCAGTAAAATCACTTCATCTACTTTTTTGTTGGACGTCCATTCGTGATGCTTATGTATTTTATGATATTATGTGCGTATGGCACTAAAAAAGAAAAAACTTGTTATTGGTAATTGGAAAATGAATATTTTTACCACGAAGGAAGCTAAAAAGTTAGTTGAGGGTATTAAAAAGGGTAGTGTAAAAGCTAAAAATACTGATGTTGTTGTATGTCCGCCATTTGTATATGTTTCTGAACTTAAAGGATTGGTCTCTAAAAAAGTTGCGTTGGGTGTACAAAATATACATGAAGAAACATCCGGGTCATATACAGGTGAGGTTTCAGCGCAACATCTTTCTCAGTTTAAAGTTGCATACGTTATTATCGGGCATTCTGAAAGACGAGTTCGTGGGGAAAGCGACACGTCTGTATCTAAAAAGGTGAGTCGAGCACTTGAGAATAAGCTTATTCCTGTATTATGTATCGGTGAGTCAGTTCGAGATGAACACGGAGAATACCTCGGGTTAATTAAAAGTCAGCTTGCATCAGGTCTTGCGGGAGTGTCAAAGAGTGTTATTTCCGATGTAGTTATTGCATATGAGCCTGTGTGGGCTATCGGCGCTAAAGAAGCGATGAATTCACACCAGGTACATGAAATGTCGTTATATATTCAGAAATGTATTAAGGAAATGTATGGCACAATGGCTCCATTGCCAAAAGTACTCTACGGTGGCGCAGTGACAGCAGATAATGCACGAGAAATTGTCGAAAGAGGTTATGTTGACGGACTTTTGGTTGGTCGAGAGTCTCTTAAAGTGGAAAATTTTGTAGGCATTATCAATAACGTTGACCTTATAAAATAAATATACGAATAATACACATAGTTACGAATAAGAAAGTTAAAAGTATTTAATTCGTATCTTTACTCAAAAATTGATTTACCATGAAAACATTACAGACAATAGAAGATGCAGGAGATATTTCAGGAAAACACGTACTCCTTCGTTTGGATTTAAATACACCTATCGTTGATGGGAAAGTTGCTGATCCGTATCGTATTGATCAGGCGATTCCAACTATCGACATGCTTCGTCTTAAGAAAGCAAAGATTATTATTCTTGCTCATACCGAGGCAAAAGGCAATACGAGCTTGTATCCAATGTTTGATTATCTAAATGGTTTTGTGAAAGTGCAATTTGCAAAAGATCTTTTTTCTGCTGAAACGATTAAAATGATTGCTGATATGGAAGACGCTGATGTGGTGATGCTTGAAAATCTTCGTTCTGATGAAGGAGAAAAGGCAAATGACGAATCTTTTGCAAAAAAACTTGCTCAGTATGGTGATGTGTATGTGAACGATGCTTTTTCAGTATCTCATCGAAAACACGCATCAGTGGTAGGTATACCATCGCTTTTGCCTTCATATGTAGGACCACTCTTTTTAAATGAAGTAGAAAATCTCTCGAAAGCATTTACTCCGACACATCCATTTCTTTTTATCTTAGGTGGTGCGAAGTTTGATACAAAACTTCCATTGATACAAAAATATTTGGATAAAGCAGATCATGTGGTAGTAGTGGGAGCACTTGCAAACAATGTGTATAAAACACAAGGGTTTGAGGTGGGAACTTCACTTGTTTCAGAGGGAGATTTTGGTATCGGTGATATGTTGCTAAATCCAAAATTTGTCGCACCAGTAGATGTGACGGTTAAAAAAGAAAATGGAGCACTTTCATTAAAGGATGCACATCAGGTAGAAGCTGATGAATATATTGGCGATGTGGGGCCGAAGACCATTGCGCATCTTGAAGAGTTGGTAAAAAAAGCATCACTGATCGTTTGGAATGGTCCACTTGGGAACTATGAAGCAGGATTTTTTGATAAGACAGAACAGCTTGCTCAGATTATTGCAGATAGTAAGGCGACCAGTATTGTCGGAGGAGGGGACACACTCGCATCCATCGAAAAGCTCGGATTGATGGATAAGTTTTCGTTTGTATCTACTGCAGGTGGAGCAATGCTCGACTTTTTGGTCAACGAAACTCTGCCTGGAATTGATGCTTTGACAAAGTAAGTCCTGGGTGATTATATTAGCTGTGGAGGCACCTTGTGAAAACTTTTGGCCCGCTCGCTGTTATTGCTGCTGTATTATTTTTGGCTCAATCTGTATGGTATTCGGCCCAGCTAAAAAAACGAGAAAAAATGGATTGGTCACCATGTGGAAATACCAATCTCACCACGAAACATAATGTCGGTCGTAACCTAGTTTTTCTTTTTTTCGATGATGGAAAGCGACTCTGGCGGATTACAGGTATTAAGTCACCGGCATCTGATGGGACTCAACCTGTTGTCGAGATGGTGGTTGAGTTTGAACGATCCCCAGAAAACTGTGCCATCTGGAAGATGGAAAAAGGTATTAAGGACTAGAATATGTACGATTTACAGTGGCAAAAAAGAGTCTATAAGATGACTCCTCAAGAGGAAAGGTCTTTCAAGAGCACTAAAAGGATAGTTTGGGGTGTGTACCTTTTCTTTCTTCTTTTGTTACTTCTCAACTTTCTCCACCATTCCACCAGCAATGCTACCCCAAAAGGGTAGCATTTTATATATAATCTTTTAATTTCTTTACGTTTCCTTCAAAATCTTTCGGGTCGCCAGAGACTTCATTATTTGGAAACACCCAGATGTGAGCATGCTCTACTTCATCACCGACAATTTTTGAAAGTATCCAGTCTGTATTAAATGCTTTTTGTTGGGCGAGAGCTATTTTCCGTACCACCTCAAAGTACTCGCCAGCATTAGGAACTTGCCACACCCACCTGTGGTGCTTTTTGGGAATCACTTGTACATGTCCTGGGGACTGTGGGTGAATATCCAAAAAGGCGAAAAAATGTTCATCCTCATACACCTTGTATGAAGGAATTTCTCCACGAACTATTTTGCAAAATATACAATCATTCATATTCATAATAGTAAAAGTATATCACTTGTAAAAAACAAAACACACGTGGAGGATTTACATCCTTCACGTGTGTGAATTTTATCCCGCCGCCACAATGATTCGCTTTGTATGGAACCTGTAGCCAGGGCAAGTGGTACTCCAAGAAGCTTTAACTCCCTTAAGTTCCGATACAGATACCAGTAATCCGTTCGGTACGATAGTTGGTGTAAGCAGACGAGGAATATCTAGAATATCCATCTTTTGAAACAGGTTCTCTCGTGTGATTTTGTGGCTGTTTCCATCAATCGAACCTATAACTTTACCGCCATGCACCGTCAAGCTGTCGCCAGATATCAGACTCGGAACCCCTTTGTCTAGTTTAAGTATACTCAGTGAAAGCGGAAGCTTTTTTGATTCTGTTAATTCTGGTTTGCCAAAATGACTTTTGGCTATCCGCCACTGATCAATGATTGTCTCTAAAGGGATACCTAATGAACAGACCTCCTTGTCTTGTGCAAGTAAGAGACGCCACATCATGTCGTCTGGTGTAAGAGGTTTTCCTTCGTGGTGCCACAAAGAGACTACTGCAACCCATTGTGCATCAAAAAAGAGTTTATGAGGTTGATTTAAGTTGCCTAAATTCAGCATATATTTCATTGCTGTTGAAAAACGACTCTTCCATGCATTACCTGTTTTTCGGGTTGATTCGGTTTGCTTGATTAGTTCGTCGATTCTTTTGTTAGCAACTTCGCAGTATCTCTGAAGGTCAGGTAATTTCAAGCTTTCCTCTCGCTTAAGGCGTAAGAACTCTTGTTTTTCAGATTCGAGCTTGAGAGCTGCCTCCTTGATTTTTGAAGCATCGCCTTCTATGGAAGAAATACGATGCTGTAATGCAGATATCGCCTCGTGAAGTATTCTGTTTTCCCGCCGATCTTCTGCACGAAGGGATCGGAATTCTTTCAAGGCAAGCTGAAAGTGACCAAAGTCATCAATAGCATTAAACCCTTCAAAGATTCGCTTTCGAATTTCGTCAGAGATATTGACCGTCTGACGATCAGGGTGTACCTGAGCAGTTAGTTGCCTACCATAGCTTTTCACAACGGCGTGTAGCTGTTGTTCATCAAGGCCAAGGTTAAGAATGGTGTCGGAAAGTCCTATAAGCAGGAGGGGATTAACATCCCCCCATGGTTTTGGACCTTCTCGCGACTTAGCAATAGACATCTTTAAATCAGAGAGAAAACCACTCATAGAATACCAATCCCTTCTTCTTTTAGTATTTTGAGAGAATCATATCCTCTCAGAGTTTGGAAATCACAAGCAAGATGGTCATCAATTTCTTGGTGTACACATTTGCGAATATGGTGACGCCTGACGGAATCCATTTCAATGAAATCAGTAAAATCGAGTAGATCGGGAGCACCGCTCTTTTGATTTCCTGGTATCACTTTTGTGATGACAACATTCAGACAGACTCGCATACGAGTTCCGTACGGAATGTTGTTGCTGATATCAAGAACTTCGCATAGTTGCTCGAGGTTGTTGTCTACCATCTCAATAAGACGTTCAGGGTCATTTGTTCCATAACGAAGCACAATCAGTGCCGCATCATTTATACTTAAACCAAGCGTTATATATTCGTGCTTGATCACTTTGAGAATGGTGATGCACTCACCGAGAAACTCAATAAATTCATCGAAGTTTTTTTGGGTTGGGTATCCAGGTGTCAAATCTTCAAGTCGAAGCTCCTTTGACCCTAGAAATATTCTGAGGAGTTTGGCGAGGGATTCCGGAAGGAGTCCGGATTCACCAACCATTGGTGCAATAGCAAGATAAATCTGTTGCTCCAGGATTGATGGCAGTGCTCGTTCGATGCGAGCAATAGTGGTGACAGGTTTCCATCTGAGGTGGTGTGCTATATGGACCACTCTCGGGTTGGTAATCGTAAGTGCAAGTTGCTCGCGTACCACCAGTTCGTTGGGCATGTAAAAGATCCTCCGAAATTAATTTAACCATATTTATATTTATATGTCAAAGTATGCATACTACTTTTAAAAGAGGTGTGTCAATGAGGTTGTTTGTATTGCTGTGTTAAAATTAACCAATGAAAAACTATGTTGTCCGGGAGAAGCTGGTGGATGCAGTCAGAGAAAATCTCAAAGCGTATCATCCGATATTACAAGAACTTCTTCATGCTCGCGGAATTACCGAACATGCTGATGCAGAGCTTTTTATCGCTCCTGATTTCAATCGGGACATTCACGATCCCTACCTGCTGAAAGATATGGGAAAAGCGGTGGAGAGAATTCTTCGGGCGCTAGAAGCAGGGGAGCGGATTGGAATCTTTTCTGATTATGATGCAGACGGTATCCCTGGTGCAGTGGTGATGAATGATTTTTTTAAAAAAATTGGTTATGAAAATTTTGAGGTTTATATTCCACATCGAAATGATGAAGGGTACGGTATGAGTCATGATGCAACTGATCTCTTTAAGAAAAATGGAGTGACGCTTGTGATCACTATTGATTGTGGGATTGCAGATGTAAGTGAAGTGGAGTATGCAAACTCAGAGGGTCTGAATGTGATTGTTACTGACCACCACTTGCCACACGAAGTACTTCCAAGTGCATATGCAATTATAAATCCAAAACAACCAGGATGTCAGTATCCAGAAAAAATGTTATGTGGGTCTGGAGTGATTTGGAAAGTTGTGTGTGCACTGTTGCAACATGAAGAATTTAAAAAAAGATATTCTGTGGTGGAAGGGTGGGAGAAGTGGCTTCTTGATATGGTTGGTCTCGCGACATTATCTGACATGGTGCCACTTCGTGGAGAAAACCGCGTGCTCGCATCATATGGTTTGTATGTGATGCGAAAGTCTCCACGACCAGGTCTTCAAAAACTCTGTCAGATTTTAAAAATGAATCAAGCACATCTCACTGAAGAAGATATTGGTTTTATGATCACTCCGCGTATCAATGCCGCATCTCGCATGGGTGTCCCTCGTGATGCATTTTTGATGCTTGGAGAAACTGATCCGGTACAAGCAGGAATCATGGCAGAACATTTAGATACAATCAATAATGAACGCAAAGGAGTGGTGGCAAGTATGGTAAAAGAAATTAAAAAAATAATTTCTGAACGAGAAGATGTGCTCGGTGATGTGATAGTGCTCGGTAATCCAAAATGGAAACCATCACTTCTTGGACTGGTTGCAAATTCATTTGGTGATGAACATAATCGCCCGGTATTTCTCTGGGGACGATCAGGTGAAGAAATGAAAGATGAAGACGGACATGTGATTTTGAAAGGTTCATGTCGAGCAGGTGGAGATACAAATATTATGAAGTTGATGGGACATGCAAAAGATGCATTTCTTGATTTTGGTGGACACGCGGGTGCGGGTGGATTTTCGGTATCACTTGCTACAGTTCATGAGCTTGAGAAAAAATTGAATGATTCATTTAAAGCGCTTCGTAATGAACTAAGTGAACCAGTACCTGTTGTGGTGGATAAAGAAATATCAATCGATGATGTGGATTGGAATGTCTATTCTCATGTCGAGAAGCTTGCACCATATGGTATCGACAATCCAAAGCCTCTTTTTCTGATTTCTGATGTGGTAATCAGCAGTTTGAAACAATTTGGAAAAGAAAAAAATCATCTTGAACTTACGTTTCACAAGAAGAATGGTAAAACTATCCAAGCAATTGGATTCTTTTCTGACCCAAGTAAATACAGTGTTGCACTGGAAGCGGGACAGAAAATCAATCTGGTTGCGCACATAGAAAAGTCGATGTTTCGCAACTTCCCTGAATTGCGGTTGAGAATAGTGGATGTGATTGAGTAGGGCATATAAACAGAAGTTGGTGAATATTATCTTTTCGCCGTCGCTGTCTGTGCGTGCTCGCCCAGCGCTGACTCTCGGCTCGTCAGCCTGCGAGACACGGCTTAAATATAATATTCACCAACTTCTGAATGCTGTTTCATATCTAAACTCTGCTATAATACACTTTATGAAAGCAATTATTTTTACAGACGGTTCGTCACGAGGAAATCCGGGACTTGGGGGATGGGGTGCGGTTATTGTAGAAGGTGAGCGTGTAACCGAACTCGGTGGTCGTGAAGGAAATACGACCAACAACAGAATGGAACTCACTGCGGTACTCGAAGCACTCACATACACAAAAGCAGATGAGGTGATTGTGCACACCGATTCAAGTTACCTTATTTCAGGTATCACTTCTTGGATTGAAGGATGGAAAAAAAATAATTGGAAAACAAAAACTAAAGATGATGTATTAAACAGAGATTTGTGGGAAGCACTTGATCAGGTAATCACGTCTCGTGAAGTGTTGTTTCGAAAAGTTTCTGGGCATGCTGGTGTGCCTGCAAATGAACGATGTGATGTGATCGCTACCTCATATGCAGATAACAATCCTGTGGAACTATATGAAGGAAGTCTCGACCAGTATGATGTCGATGTGGAGCAGGTTGAAAGTTCAATCGAGTCTAAAGAAAAAAAGAGTGCGTCAAAAAAATCACACCCCGCATATTCATATGTCAGTTGTGTCAAAGGAGTAGTTGAGGTACACAGAACTTGGGACGAGTGTAAAGCGCGTGTAAACGGTGTGTCAGGTGCGTTATTCAAAAAATCAGTGAGCACAGAGGATGAGCAGAATATTATCAGTGAGTTTAAGAAACGGTAACAGTATGTTACTGTTTTTTATTTCCAGTTTGGTAGGGGTTGCTGTTTCATTCATACATCTCTCTGTTGCTTTGTGTGTAGCGTGTTTCTTGTGTGCGGGTGTACTTGGTGTGTATGCAAAATTTTCCAAGACAGAAGATGTCCGAAAAGTTTCCCATCTTTTGATTATATTTTTTATTGGGTTGTGTGTCGGTCAGCTGCGTGTGTTTATGATTTCCTATCCTGATATAAAAAATCTACCTACACAAGAATCAAAAAATATAGCCCTTCATGGAGTGGTGGTGCGTGAGCCGGTCTCCGATGGAGAAAAGCAGAAAGTCATGCTTCGTGTAGATAAAGTTTCTTTTGGGAGCACCACTAAACAAGTCGATACTCGTGTTCTTTTAAGTACACATGCATTTCCAGAATTTTCGTACGGTGATTATGTCGTGGCTACGGGGACACTTCGTGTGCCTGGGCGCATCGAGGCGGATGATGGAAGAATGTTTGATTATCAAATGTATCTATTTAAAGACTCTATTACGCACACACTCTCTTTTGCATCAATTAAGAAAATAGGAGAAGAGGGCAAGAGTATCCTTACGATACTTTTTGGTTTAAAGCGTCGATTTGTAGAGTCAATCAGAAATGTGGTTCCTGAGCCGGAAGCAGGGCTTTTGGCGGGAATTTTGTTGGGGACTGATGCATTACCAAAAACTATTACAGATCAGTTTAGGACGGCAGGACTTTCGCATATTATCGTATTGTCAGGGTATAACATTACAGTTGTTGCTGAAAGTATTTTGGTGGTAATGAAATATGTGTCAGTACGTTTTGCATTTGGAGCATCACTTTTTGGTGTTATATTTTTTGTATTGATGGCAGGGAGTGGAGCTTCAGCAGTGCGCGCAGGTATTATGGCGAGTATTGCGCTTTTAGGGAAGCAATTCCATAAGACGTACAATGTGTCACGTGCACTACTGCTTGCGGTATGGGGGATGGTTATGTGGAATCCATTTATATTGTTATATGATCCATCATTCCATCTATCTGTGTTAGCAACTATTGGTGTGATGTATGTTGCACCGATTGTTTTAAAACATATTTCTTTTATTACTGAAAAATATGGACTAAGGGAATTGTCTGCAACCACACTGGGAGCTCAGTTTTCTGTGCTTCCATATATTGTGTACATGTCTGGAAATTTTGGAGTGTTTGCATTTCCTGCAAACTTTGTCGTACTTCCATTTGTACCACTGACCATGCTTCTCGGTTTCTGTACGGCGATAGCTGGCTTCGTCTCACGTTTTTTGGGATTGATTCCAGGAATACCAACATATCTTCTTCTCTCGTGGGATATATTTATTGCGGAAAGTGTTTCAAAACTTCCGTTTGCAAATATTCATGTACCATACATTCCTGTGTTTTGGTTAGTTGTATGTTATGTAGTTTTTGGTTTCATTCTCTATCGTTTTCATAAAAAACAAAACCTGAGTGTGGCGGAGCCACGCTCAGGGGATGATTCGGTTGTGGGATATTAAGGTGCTTGTGTTTTTACAACCAGTTTGCTAAAAAATTCACGTCTGCAATCCACAAGAAGTTCGCGAACAAAGTGTGGGCTGACACCTGTTGCGCGTGCACAATTCTCAACCAATCCTTCAGGCGTGGTGTGTGGCGATAGCTCCTGAGCTAAGTAGCCCATAATTGAGAAAATATCTGACTCGAGATCTTCAGGGAACATCTCTAAGTCTTCAGTACCGTTATCTTTCATCGTAGTGACTCCTTGTTACACACTATCAAAATATTTTCTATATGCAAGAAAAAACTCCAACACATCATGTGTCAGAGTTTTCTGTAAACCCTCCCTCGACTTTCGCGTAATGCTCGTCGACGGGATGTGTTATGTTGTTTTTCTTGTTTGTTAAGAGGGGTTTTTTGGATGCACGTATTTACTGCGGAGACTGCATCCTCGAGGATAGTCGAGAAAGGGTCGACCACAGGTGTACAAGGTGCTGCGACATTTACCGGTCCTCTCAACATAAACTCGAGCAAGATGTTGTAAAAATGAAAATCCTGCATAGTCTATAGTAGAGACTATATATAAACACGCCACAAGTCAACTATTGTGCGTTTTTGAAATTTTCTTCAATCACAGACCAATTGAGATTTTTGAAAAAATCTTCAACGTATGCTTTTTTCCCAGATGCTTTGTAGTCAGGTACAAATGCATGTTCCCATACATCAAGCGCAAGAATAGGTGAGAGTCCGGTGAGATGTCCGAGGTGTTGTTCGTCTACCCATGCATTTAAAAGTCGTCCAGTTGTTTTATCGTAGTAGAGCATTGCCCAGCCAATACCACGAGTGAGTGCTACTGCTTTAAAACGTGCAAACCATGCATCAAACGAACCGAATTCTTCAACGATTGCAGTATGAAGCGCGCCACCTTCGGTGATTGCTGTTGCACCACCAACGAGTGATTTGAAATAATATTCGTGATTTCTCATACCATCAAATTCAAAACCAAAACGTCGTTGAAGCTCGCCAAGTGCATATGCATTTGTTTCTGAATCTTTACTCATTTCTTCGATTTTAGAAATGATAAGGTTGGCATGTTTTACATATCCAGCGTAGAGCTTGAGGTGTTCGGTAACTGAGTCGGTAGAAATACCGATAAGCTCGCCGATATTAAATTTCATTTCTTCAAATGTTTTCATCTCATTAGAAATAGGAAATCATAAAGTGGTTTATGTTTCCTATAAAGTTAAACTAATAATATATTATTTCCCGTTATATTGATTTCCGTGATTTCTAACAGGATTCATTCCGTAATTTAATTGAACTGTTATACTATATCATAGCTATGAATAAAAACTGGATTAAAGAAAATATCCATACCTATTGGAAAATATATACACTCTTTACACTTTTTGTGTGTGTAATTGCAGTATTATTTTTTGTATTTCAAACACGAGAACGTCCACTTCGAGTTGCATTTCTTGATGTAGGACAAGGTGATGCTATTTTTATTGAGTCACCGACAGGCAATCAGGTTGTGATTGATGGTGGACCAGGCAGTGCGCTTGTCTCTGAAGTTGCTACACAAATGCCACTGATTGATAGAAGTATAGACATGATTATCGTAACTAATCCTGATAGGGATCATTTTGAAGGTTTTATACCGCTTCTGTCGCGGTACGATGTTGAAGCAGTCCTTGAGCCTGGTGTGAAAGCTGACAATAATCCAATATATCAAGAATTTAAGCGTATTCTTGTAGAACAAGAGATTCCTGTGTTGATTGGGCGAACAGGGCAAAAGATTTTGCTTGGAGGAGGTGCATATATTGATATTATCTTCCCTGATAGAGATGTCGAAGATGTGTCACATAACGAAGGTTCTCTTGTTGCACGACTTGTGTATAAAGATACGTCTATTATGTTGACAGGTGATACGACAAAAAATATAGAGCAGTATATTGTAAGCCAATATAAAGAGTATGTAGATGCCGATATACTCAAGGTGGCGCATCATGGTTCAGACACATCAACAGGAGATGAGTTTGTAAAAGCAGTCAGTCCGGAGGTTGCGATTATTTCTGCTGGAAAAGATAATTCATACGGACATCCAAAACAAGCCACACTTGAGACCTTAAAAAGTAACAACGTGGAGATTTTAGTGACGATGGATGAGGGGACGATTGTGTTTGAGTCAGATGGAAAAAGATTTATAAGAAAGTAGCGTGCTTTCAGAGTTTTTCCGGATCAATACCTGCATCTTTTAAGATTTTTGCTGTAAGACCTCGTTTGAGCTGTTTGTTGTGACAAGGTACGACAATACTCTTTCCTTCTTTCCGAAAGATTTTATGACTACCTTTTTGTCGGAGGAATACGAAACCTTGCTTTTCAATCAAACTAATAATCTCTTTATCTGTGAGAAGAGGTATTTTAGGCATATACCGAAACAGTGCCAATAATAGGATTTATATGATGGGAGTTGGTGATTTCTTTTGAATTTTCAATATAGAGTTCAATAGCTTCTTGGATATTTTTCTGAGCTTCTTCTAAAGTCTCTCCTTCAGAGTAACAACCAGGTAGACTCGGTACAGACACAACAAAACCACCTTCTGGTGCAGGTTCGTAGATTACAGAAAATATTTGTTCTTTTGCCTTATTTTCCTTCATATGCGCATATTATATCATATAAAGAATCTTTGAGGATTTTTCGCGCAGGTCGCTTATAAAATTTAAAAATAATTTGAACCTGCCTGAGTGCGCAGGTGAGAATTATTTTTACAATTTTAGAAGATGAGATGCGAGAAAAAGACCAGAGCCGTTATTTGCTACACCAAGTTAGCTTTTTTGAGGGTCGCATACACGCCATTCTTCTGCATAGTCTTGATCGCTCGAGTAGAGAGCTCCATAGTGATACTCTTTTTGAGTTCAGGAATATAGATCTTCTTTTTCTGAAGATTTGCGTATTTTCGTACGATACCAGTTGGGTTGAACTTGGTTGCACGAGTTCGGTTTGAGTATCCGCCCTGGAGCTGAGAACTCTTTTTAGTTATTGGACATGCTTTAGCCATATATTTGTATGTGGGAATATGGTAGCATAATTTTACCAATATGCAAATCGATTTTATCTTTTCATTACTTATACTAATGTTTTCAGTGGTTGCCCATGAAGTAGCTCATGGGTATGCAGCGTATCTGCAAGGGGACAATACAGCTCGCTTCCAGGGACGCCTCACTCTCAATCCACTTAAGCATTTAGAGTGGTTTGGGTCTGTGATTCTCCCATTCTTGTCATATCAGCTTGGGGGATTCATCATCGGCTGGGCAAAGCCTGTGCCGTTTAATCCCTATAACTTGAGGAATCAAAAATGGGGCGAAGCTATTGTCGCTTTTGCGGGGCCATTCATTAATATATGTATTGCAGTGTTTTTCGGGCTTATTATCCGACTTGCATCTACTGGCATTTTGACGCTATCGAGTGATTTTATTCATATATCAGCTACTATCACGATAATTAACCTTGTTCTTGCGTGTTTTAACCTGGTACCTATCCCACCACTTGATGGATCAAAGATACTTTTTGCCTTTTTGCCTTACAACATGGCACATATCAGAACTACTATGGAAGCTTACAGTATCACAATCCTCATTTTCTTTGTGTTTTTCTTGTCTCAGTTCCTTTCCCCGGTGGTAAGTTTCTTTTTTAAGATGATTACTGGAGTAGGGATGTAGCACTTGACAAATTTTGAGGGGGGTGTACTATTCTTTGCAGAAAGCTTCATCTGAAGCTCTCAGTCTGCACTGTGCAGTTCATCGGTTCTTCGGTTCTTCGGTTCTTCGGTTCTTCGGTTCTTCGGTTCTTCGGTTATGTATGTTATAATAGCCTCCTAACTACGATTGCGGGAGGCCTGACCCTTAAAGGTCGGAAAAAATCGATGTCTTGTTGTGGGAGGGAGCTTTGCTCCCTCCTGCACAAGGCTTTTTTTGTATAAGTTTAACTCGGAGGATGTTCAGATTTGATTGAAATCCGAGGCGGACCAGAAAAATAATTGTAGACGTACTCGTTGTACGGTGGAAATTATTTTTTGCAGTCCAATAAAGGAGTTCGTCAAATATGGACGTACCAGAAGCACACAGCTTGCAATATTAGTACAAATGTATTAGGATAACGGTCAATGTCAACGATAAATCAATTAGTAAAGAAAAGCCGTTCAAACGTAAAGCGAAAAGTGCGCTCTGTTGCGCTTACTCGCGGTTTTAACGTACTTAAGAACCGACCTATTTTTTATTCATCACCTTTTAAACGAGGGGTTTGTACAAAAGTAACCACAAAGACTCCAAAGAAGCCTAACTCAGCGATTCGAAAGATTGCCCGAGTAAGACTTTCAAACGGTATGGAAGTTACTGCGTACATCCCAGGTATGGGTCACACACTTCAGGAACACTCAGTGGTAATGCTCCGAGGTGGAAAGGTAAAAGACGTAGGACTTCGATATCAGATCGTTCGAGGTGTACTCGATGCGACTGGTGTAGACAAACGAGGTAAATCTCGAAGTCGATACGGTGCTAAGAAAGCTAAAGGTGGAGCAGCTAAAAAATAAACTAGATAACAGTCAATAGTAGACAGTCCATAGGAAGAATAACTCATGACTATCAACTAATGACTAATGACTAAACAAACATGCGACGAAAAGTAACAAATCGAAATATGGTGTCTCCCGACCACGTATATAACTCAGAGAAAATCTCTAAGTTTATTAACTATGTAATGGAACGAGGTCAGAAGGAGACTGCGCGAGGTATCGTATACGGTGCACTCGAAAATATTAAAGAAAAGGCAAAGGTAGAGGATCCTATGGAAGTGTTTGATACAGCACTCAAAAACACAGGTCCTTTGATGGAAGTACGATCACGACGAGTGGGAGGTGCAAACTACCAAATCCCTCGAGAAGTTCGACCTGAGCGACGAAACTATCTTTCAATGAAATGGATTGTAGAAGCAGCTCGATCTAAAAAAGGTTCTCCTATGGCAGAAAAGCTTGCGGAAGAAATCATGCTTGCAGCTAAAAATGAAGGTGAAGCAGTAAAGAAACGAGAAAACACTCATAAGATGGCTGAAGCCAACAAAGCGTTTGCTCACTTCGCCTGGTAATCTGGCTGGTCTTTTTGTCCGATTTCTTCGGTACTCACTTTTCTCTTTCCCGCGAAGTAGTCAATCTACATCTTGGTCAAGAGAAAAGTTCCGTCCTTCGAACTCGAACAAAAATCCTCACCCAGATAAAAAAACACCCTTCTCGGGGTGCTTTTTGTATAAGTTGACGCCTCCCCGGTAAAGGGGAGGCGAGGTTGGAGAAATAGGTGCTAGTGCCTTGTCCGGGAGAGCTCGCTGTGCGAGACCGTGAAGGTGGTGAGTCCTTTGCGGACTTTGTAAGAGGGCTCGTTGGGTCTGAGTCGGCGACTTACCTCCATGACGATGAATACGCGATTCCCATTGTACCAAGCTTCTTCGTCTGTAGCGAAAGACACTGTCTCTGAGGGGGTGGTTGTTGAAAGAACAGGCATGAAGACTATTTAAACATGTACAAAATATATGTCAACTAAGTTGCCCACAGGGCACTTTTAGTATATAGTTTGGGGTATTAAATCATCTCACGGTTTTTCGTGTTGATTTTTATAAGGTACAACTTAATCATTAATCATTTTATATATGAATCGCGATTATCCACTCGAGAGAGTACGAAACTTCGGTATTATTGCTCACATTGATGCAGGTAAGACTACTACATCAGAACGTATCCTGTATTACACAGGTATGTCTCACAAAATCGGTGAGGTGCACGATGGTGCAGCAACCACTGACTGGATGGAACAGGAAAAAGAGCGTGGTATTACGATCACTGCTGCGGCTATTACCTGTTTCTGGAATCCAACATATATGGGTACGAATACATCAAAGAAACAGCGATTCAATATCATCGACACTCCTGGTCACGTGGACTTTACCGTAGAGGTGGAGCGATCATTGAAGGTGCTTGACGGTGGAGTGGTAGTATTTGACGGTGTGGCAGGTGTGGAGCCTCAGTCTGAGACTGTATGGCGACAAGCTGATAAATATCACGTACCTCGAATCTGTTTCATCAACAAACTTGACCGAACAGGAGGATCGTTTGACCGATCATTTAAATCAATCGTAGAGCGACTCAACAAAAACGCAGTGCGAATGCAGCTTCCAATTGGAGAAGAATCAAACTTTGAAGCGGTAATCGATCTTTTGAAGATGAAAGCATATTACTTTGAAGGTGATATGGGTAACTCTATTAGAGAAGCAGAAATTCCTGCTGAATACATGGCAGACGCAACCAAATATCGAGCAGAGCTTGTAGAAAAAGCAGTGGAGTTTGATGATGCAATGATGTCTGGATATCTCGAAGGAAAAGAATTTTCAATTGATGAATTGAAAGCGGTGATTCGAAAAGCGGTTATTGCAAACAAACTTTTCCCTGTATTTACTGGTTCAGCACTTAAAAACAAAGGTGTACAGCTCGTACTTGATGCAGTGGTAGACTATCTCCCTTGTCCACTCGATATTCCACCAGTACATGGAACAGATCCAGTAACCGGTGATGAGATTACTCGAAAAGCGTCTGATGAAGAACCGTTTGCTGCGCTTGCCTTCAAACTCCAGACAGACCCATTCGTAGGACAGCTGACATTCTTCCGTGTGTACTCAGGTACTGTAGAATCAGGTTCATATATCTATAACTCAACAACAGGAGAGAAAGAGCGCCTTGGACGTATCGTACGACTTCAGGCAAATGATCGAGAAGAGGTGAAGAAAGTGTATGCAGGAGAAATTGCAGCTGCGGTAGGTCTCAAAAATGCAAAAACATCTCATACTTTCTGTGATGAGACAAAACCAATTATTCTTGACCCGATTAAGTTTGCAGAACCAGTGGTATCTTTGCGAATCGAACCTAAAACAAAAGCTGACCAGGAGAAAATGGGTATGGCGCTTAAAAAACTTGGAGATGAAGATCCGACATTCCGTATCTCATCAAACACTGAAACAGGAGAAACTATTATTTCTGGTATGGGTGAACTCCATCTTGAAATCATGGTTGATCGTATGAAACGAGAGTTTGGTGTTGAAGTGAATATCGGTAAGCCACAGGTAGCATATCGAGAAACTATTCTTGGTTCTGCTGAAGCTGAACATAAATACATCAAGCAAACAGGAGGTAAAGGTCAATACGGTCATGTTAAGATTTCTATCAAACCACTTGAGCCACTTGCAGAAGGTGAGAAAGTTGCTAAAAACGTGAAGCGATACGATGAGTTTGAATTCATTGACTCTATTAAAGGAGGTGTGATTCCACAAGAATTCATCCCTGCAGTAGAAAAAGGTGTGAAAGAAGCAATGGATCGAGGTATTGTTGCAGGATACAAGATGGTAAACGTATCATGTGAACTTACATTTGGTTCATACCACGACGTGGACTCATCTGAAATTGCATATAAGATTGCAGCATCTCAGGCATTCCAGGAAGCAGCAAAGAAAGCAAAATCTGTTATCCTTGAGCCTATTATGAAGGTAGAAGCGGTAATGCCAGAGCAGTTTATGGGTGATGTAACTGGTTCGCTTTCATCAAAACGAGGACAGATTGAAGGTATGGAAGAGCGATTTGGTTTGAAAGTTATCAAAGCAAAAGTTCCTCTATCAGAAATGTTTGGATATACCACAGATATTCGTTCTATGACACAGGGTCGTGGATCGGTGACTATGGAATTTGATCATTACGAAGTGGTACCACCAAACGTTGAGAAGACTATTGTCGAATCTCGAAAGTAAGCATCCATACTTGGCGAACTCCTTTGTTGGACTTCAGTAAAATAATGTTCACCTGCGCACTTAGGCAGGCTCACATTATTTTCTTCGTCCGCCTCGGATTTCATCCAAGTCTGAATGCTTTAGTGCAGCACTATCTTAATTAAAAAAACAAGACTGACAGAAAATGTCAGTTTTGTTTTTTGTACACAAAAAGGAGAGTTTTTCATTGCGTCGTTAGTCGATACCGAGATACAATATACACATGGAAGATTCTCAGAAAATATACGAAAGAGAACCACTTAACCCCGATCGTGAAAAATATCTGAAAGAGCTTGCGGAAATGCTCGAAGATACAGGAGCCAAAAGTCCTTTTGGTGTGTTGGAAGAACAAGAAATTAAACAAGGGATCACACAAGCCTCAGAAGAATCTAGAAAAATTTTGAATGATAAGGTATCTACTCTTCCTAAAAAAATAGTCCCAATACGTGTTCCTGTTCAACCTATACAAAAAAATGAATCAAAGCCTGTAGAAATTACTGCAGGACAGTCTCCAATTTCTGATATAGAAAAAGAGGTTATGAGTATTACAAGAAAGACTCCGCTCACACCTGATCAGATTATTAATACAATCTTACGAAATAAAGGCGAAGGAGATCCTCGTTCTGGAAGAAGGTCAAATCTTCGTATACGTATCAATAGGGCGCTCGAAAGTCTGTTGGATAGAAATCTTTTAAAGAGTGGTGAAAATGGAACATTTATGCCAGCTTTTGGTTTTATTGGAGGTTCTGATCGTTCAGAGCAATTTCCTTCACGCACCGAGCGAGTGAAGGAAAGTTTGGCAAACGGGGCTTCGTGGGTTGAGGATATAGTAAACAAAGGAAATATTGAGGGGATAGATTCTTCGGGTGAAGCGTTTTTAGGTCAACTCGGTTTACATCCTTCACTAACTCAATCAAAAAAAACAGTTGACGATGCTTCACAATATAACACTGAAGCCAAAGTGGATAATGCATTTATGATGCATCCTCATATGACTGATGAAACGTTGAAAGGTAAGATTCAATCAAAGGTAGATCGTGCATTGATGATGGATCCTCGTATGGCAGAAAAACCTAAGCATTCTGCGTATGAAAAGGTGGTCACAGCGTTTAATAATTTGATACACAAATATGCTGAACAAAAAAGTGTAATAACAAAATTAAAAACATTTTTTCGTTTTAAAGTTGATGGCGAAACAATTGAGGATATTATTAAAAATCTACCCCTCATTGAAGGAGTCGTATCTCCAAGTGAGTATTCATATCTAATGCAAAGTGTTCATGAAGAGCAGGGTACTCAAGAAGATGTTATACAACAGCAAAAGGAAAAAGATGCTCGTACCGTAGCAGACCTTATAAAACCCTATGAAAACAAAACAAATCCTTCATCAATTGAAGCAATGATGAAAGATGGTATTCGTATTGGTGCTGAAAATTGGGCAGCTCAAAATCTCGAAGATGCTCAGGGAAATAAGTTACCTCTAACTCCAGAAAATTATATTCGATCTGTAGGGGGTGTTATTAATAAAGAAAATACCGAGCTTGTTAAGTATGTATTAGATTTATTGGTTAAAGAAGGTCTGGGAATCAAAACTGAGACAGGTTACCAGATAATTAAAACACCACGTATTACAAAAAATGTTGAAAAAACTCAGGAGTTTGAGGTGCCTGGTCAAGTGATAGATGAGTTGGAAAAAATGAAAGAGACTATGGAAAGACCAGCCGTTCTTTCTATTCTCATATACTCACTGAGAGATAAAAATATTACAAAAGAGCAAGCGGAACTATTAATTAAAACATCCGATGTGTTGGATGACGTTACAAAAGAAAATCTGAGCAATCTTTTAAATAATACAACGAGTAAAAATGTATACGTGCAACCTTCTGTTGTTCCACGACAAAAAACACTTGATGAACGCGTAAGTGAAGCTGCGCTTAAGGCTCAGCGGATTGATATTTCTCAAAATGCAGCACGTCAATTTCTTGACCCTGCGTATCAAGAGCCAGCAGGTCCAATAACCCAAGAACAGTCAGAAAATATAGAAAAAGAGCTTTCGTCTAAACTGGAAGAGTCACTTAAAAACTTTGCAGCACAAGAAGCTCTTCGTAAAGAAAAGATTCGTGCAAGTAAGAAAGTGTATGAGAAAATCATGACTGAACTCGGTGTTCCGTCTAAACGACGTCCTGATGCTGAAGGGGATATAGATCAAGCGTATCTCAGTGCTAAAAAAGAATACATAGATGCAGGTCGTGCATTAAGAAATTTTATTGCACGTCGTCATGTTGAGGTAGAGGAAACAACTTCTCGATCACATGAATTTTCTATTATCGAGAAAAAATCAGTAAGACATCTTGATGTCGGAGTAATGGAGCAGTTTAAAAAAGAGCGAGACGCACTCACGGCACTGATCGCAGAAGCTATCCCTGAAAAAGAGAAAGGTATTATAGCGAAATCTATGGATAAATGGGCACGGTTGCCTGTTGTGGCACGTGTTGCACTATCCTCAGCATTCTTTTCTCTTGTCTCAGGTGGTGTAGGAGGTTTTGCTGCAACTGCATCTATGCGAGCGGCGCGTGGTCTCACTGGTGTGATGGGGGCAAAGCTTGCTGGGTCTGTTGTAGATAAACAACAGCGAGAAAAGATGCTTGTCGAAAAGGAAAAAGCGTTGAAAAATTTTGCAACAATTGATGATACACAACAAGACGAAAAGATTGGAGATTTCGAGGTGTATGAATCAGAAGCAGAAATACAAGCAAAACGTGATCGTTTGAAAAAGGCTGCGCTTATGGTTGCAGCAGGAGGTGCTACATCTATCGGTACTGGTGTAGGGATAAACGCTATGCATGATACGCTCACAACTCCACATGCTTCTGTCGATACTCCGACCACAACAAAATCTTCGTGGTGGAATAAGTTAATTAAAGAGGATGCTCCTGCACAAAAAGCTCCACTTGAAAAAACAACCATGTCTGCTGTTGAACAAGTTGCTCCTGTGTCAGTAAACCCGGTTGAGGTAGAACTTTCAAGTAAAGGATTTATTGATACTATCGATACATTGAAACGTGCAGTAGCAGGTCAGAAACTTACTCCAGCTCTTGAAAAACTTTTTGCACAATCTTCTCAAAAGATTGCTATTGACTTGGGTCTTTTTAAACCAGGTCAGGTTGCGGAGAGCGCTTTTCGTTTTCAAGGGGAACAACTTGCAATTGATGCAGAAGGAAATCTCTCTTTGGTGCCTGATGGTAGCGGGAAACCGGAAATATTGATGAACAGTAATGGGGTAGTAAAACCATATGCAGGAAAAATGTTTGATGCGGATGGTAAGGTTACTTCAGTGGAATTAGTAGATACAGAAAAACCTGTAGTTACAAAAAATATTCCTCAGGCAGTATCACCCGTAACTGCACAGCCTGTAACAGAACATGTTCCAGAATTAAAAATATCATCAGTATCAAAAGAATCTCTTGCTGCAGATACTGCGACTACTGGAGCATCTCTTGTTGAAAAAAACAGTACTATTGATTCTTCAGTGTCACCACAAACAGCAATACTTGAGCAACATGGAAAAATTGCAGCAATCACTTCATATGGTGTTGAAATTGCAATACCGTCACCTGATTTTAAAAATATAGAAGATATTGTGAGGGGTAAAATGCCACTTAAATCAGAGTATCAGTTTAGCGAGGATGCCTCAATTCGTAAGGAATATGCAAAGTTTTTTACAAGAACACTGGCGTCACTTGATGACTCGGTGAGAAAAAGCTTGTTTGACTATCATCTCCCTGTGCAGTATAAAGGAGGTCAAATCGATATATTCCAGAAAGGTGACGATATTACGGTATTACTTAATGGACAAAGAATCGGTAGTACACAGCTTGTAGATGGTGCATTTGGTCATCAATATGAGATAGGTAGAGAGAAATCTATATTCAGTGCTGCCGGGAAGACTAATTTTGAGCTTGCATTTGATGAGGCTAAAAAGGCAATGGAAAAGAATATCAAGTTCTTTAAACTGAAAAAATAATATGAATCCTTTATCAAAAGACATAGTATCTGAATGGGGACTTGGTGACTTACCTCAAGAAGAGCAAATAGACATGGTTGATCGTATTGGACGCTTGATATACCAAGCGATTTTAGTGCGCTCTCTTGATATTCTCTCGGATGTTGAGCAAGATGAGTTCGATCTGCTTCTCAATGAAGATGCAACCACTCCTGAAGATGTGGTACTTTTTCTTGAACGCAAAATTCCAACCTTTACACTCCTCTTAAAAGAAGAAGTTGCAAAATTGAAAGCAGATATATTGATATAAGCTCCTATTTCGTTTGACTCTTGTGCCTATTTCGTTTATATTTATTGGCATCGCCCGCAGGTGATGTTTTGCAGAAGTTCCCAAAATTTGGCTTCTCTCGAGTGTCAAGTTTTTGGAGTTTCCAAAATGGCAATTATTAGTAATTTTATACGTATAATTTATATAAATATATGGCAGATTTTGATCGATCAAAACCACACCTCAACGTAGGTACCATTGGACACGTTGACCACGGTAAGACAACATTAACAGCGGCTATCTTGACCGTACTTGGTCGAGCAGGAGAAGGATATTCATCTAAAATCAAAGGAGTAGGTGAAATCGACTCAGCTCCAGAAGAAAAAGCACGAGGAATTACTATTGCGCTTTCTCACAACGAGTACTCAACACCAACTCGACACTACGCTCACATCGATGCGCCAGGTCACGCTGACTACATTAAAAACATGATTACTGGTGCTGCTCAGATGGACGGTGCAGTGCTTGTGGTAGCGGCTACAGACGGTGCGATGCCTCAGACTCGAGAACACGTACTTTTGGCAAAACAAGTGGGTGTACCAAAGATTATCGTATTTTTGAACAAATGCGACATGGTACCAGATAATGATCTTATCGACCTTGTAGAAGCTGAAGTTCGAGAGCTCCTTTCAAAGAACGGATTTGATGGTGATAACGCACCAGTTATCCGAGGATCAGCACTCAAAGCTCTCGAAGCAGCAGATAACAACGATGAATGGTCAAAGAAAGTATTGGAGCTAGCAAATGCACTCGATACATATATTCCAATGCCAGAACGAGATTTGGATAAACCATTCCTTATGCCAGTAGAAGACATCTTCTCTATTGAGGGACGAGGAACAGTGGTAACAGGACGTATCGAACGAGGTGTTATCAAAGTAGGTGAAGAAATCGAAATCGTTGGTCTCAAGGATATCACTAAGTTTACTGTGACTGGTATCGAAATGTTCAACAAATCACTCGATTCAGGACAAGCAGGAGACAACGCAGGTATTCTTCTCCGAGGTGCGAAGAAAGAAGATATTTCTCGAGGACAGGTTCTTGCTAAACCAAAATCAGTAAATCCTCATACAGAATTCGAAGCTGAGGTTTACGTTCTTAAGAAAGAAGAAGGTGGACGACATACTCCATTCTTCTCAGGTTACAAACCACAGTTCTACATCCGAACTACAGACGTTACCGGAGATGTGACTTTGAAAGAAGGTGTTGAAATGGTTATGCCAGGAGACACAGCAACATTCAAAGTTAAATTGATTGCTCCAGTTGCGCTTGAGGACAATACTCGATTTGCGATTCGAGAGGGAGGTAAGACTGTTGGCGCAGGTGTTGTTACTAAGATAGTGGCATAACCACAGCGCTTCCAAATTTGGCCAATCTCATCGGCTAAAGACAAAAACCAATTCCGTCAATGTACCACATGTACACCTCCGGAATTGGTTTTTGCTTTATCCGCGACCTTGTCTCAAATTTGAAACCGATTCTTAACTTTCGTAGTGTCAAACAAAAAACCATCTTCGGGTGGTTTTTTGTTGACATAAAATGCAAATATTGTATATTCAAAAGAGGAGAAAAAATATGTCGATTCATACTCAAGAAGGGTCAGAGATTTGGCTTCGGGTTCTGTGTGCTGTGTTGAGCAACAGTAACTTGAGTCGTCCCTTAGGACAGCGGTATGTGTACCCTGAAGATGTTGCGAGTGTTGCTGCTGGGGTTGCGGATGCTGCCCTTAAGGAGTACACAGAAAGACTCAAAACACCTCTTTAAAGTCACCCGCACGAAGACTTTGTCTTCGTGCGGGTTTTCGCTTACTTGCCAATAGTTTAATTGTTTGGTAAGCTACTCCGTAATGGCAACGAAAGAAACAACAACAAAAAAGGCTCCTAAAAAAGCTGCAAAAGAGGATGCAATTTCTAAATTGCGAATCCGAGTACGAGCATATGAGTACAAAGTACTCGATATCTCAGTACGACAGATCATGGATACTGCTCTTCGATACGATGCAAAGGTTTTGGGTCCAATCCCACTTCCAACTGAGATCAAGAAATACACAGTAAACCGAGCTTCGTTTGTGTATAAAAACGCTCGAGAGCAGTTTGAAATGAGAACTCATAAGCGATTGATTGATATCCTTAATCCGACCCCAAAGATTATGGAATCACTCACAAATCTCTCTCTACCATCTGGTGTTAATATTGATGTAAAAATCATCTAATATACACAAAAACTACCCGAAAGGGTGGTTTTTGTTTTCAAATATATAAATATGTGCTTATATGAGTATAGGAGGCTGTTTGGAAAAAATGGTTTTAAATCCAGACGATGAAAGACGTCGTAAAAGAGTAGAAGATGCTTCTGCTCGACTTGGGCACCAAATTGGTGCCTGGGTAGTAATTCCTAATGAGTTTCGACTTGACGTCGGTACTCATGTAGGTACGTGTCAAAACCAAGGGTGCGTCTGTACTGGTATAGTGGAGCTTGGTCCTACCGGATGGTTGCTTGGAGGTGGGTACCTGACGGGGCAAAATTGTCCTATTACAGAGTGAAAGTCTGCTTCGGAGAGGTTTGCTTTTGCAAACCTCTTTTTGTATCTATACCCCTTGAAATAAAAATCATTATCTGCTAGTATTGCCAAATCGCCATTTAGGCTATTTTTTATGAGGACTAGTGATGGGCAATGTTGAGAAAAACCTTTTCTCATTACTGTCCGAAAAATGTCTTCAAAATCAATATAATAATCATATGAAATTCATCCTCGGAACAAAACAGAATATGACCCAAATCTTCGACGACGCGGGCGTAGTGCATCCGGTGACTGTTATCAAAACAAGTCCTAATGTAATCACTCAGGTTAAGAATCTTTCAAAAGATGGTTATACTGCTGTACAGGTTGGTTTTGGTTCTCGAAACCCAAAGAACATCTCAAAGGCAGTAAAAGGTCATGTAAAAGAACTTGGTTCATTTGCTCACATCAAAGAGTTCCGAATTGAAGGAGGTGAATACAAAGTAGGGGATATTATCGATATCTCAACATTTTCAGCAGGAGACGGTGTAACCGTATCTTCTATCTCAAAAGGAAAAGGTTTCCAGGGAGGTGTTAAGCGACATGGTTTCCACGGAGGACCTCGATCACACGGACAGAAACACTCAGAGCGAGAGCCAGGATCTCTTGGAGGTGGAGGACGAGACGGAGGACGTGTAGCAAAAGGAAAACGAATGGCAGGACGAACTGGAGGTGATCGTATCACTACAGGTGGTCTTACTATCGCAGGTATTGACGTAGAAGCAGGAGAAATCTTTATTCGAGGTGCTGTAGCAGGACGCCGAGGAACACTAGTAGAAGTCAAAGGTTCATAAAGTCAAAAGTCCATCAAGTTAGATGCCAAATGCACCCGACTTTATGGACTTGAAAGACTTGATAGACTTTAATGACTAAATTTAAAAATCATGGAAGCAAATATTTACACACAAACAGGTAAAACAGCAGGAACAATAACTCTCCCAGAGAGCGTGTTTGGTCTTAAATGGAATGCTGACTTGGTTCACCAAGTTGTTGTATCAATGGAATCAAGTGCTCGAACACCTGTTGCTCACACTAAAAACCGAGGTGAAGTATCTGGAGGTGGAAAGAAACCTTGGAAACAAAAGGGAACAGGGCGTGCACGACATGGATCAACTCGATCTCCTATCTGGGTAGGTGGAGGTGTTACTCATGGCCCACGAAATGAAAAAGACTATACTCGAAAGGTAAATAAGAAAATGAAAGCAAAAGCTTTGTATACTATCCTTTCAGCTAAATTTAAGAAAGGACACATCCTTTTCGTAGATTCTTTGAATTTCTCTGCTCCAAAAGCAAAAGACGCAAAAGGAACTCTTTCATCTTTCTCAAAAATCACAGGTTTTACTGATATCCTTTCAAAAAAGAAAAACTCAGCATGGATCGCACTTTCAAAAGACAGTGTAACTACAAAGAAAAGCTTTGGTAACTTCAGCAATGTTGAAGTGGATGAAATCCGAAACATCAACCCTGTCGATTTGATGAAATATAAGTATGTTGTTATCGAGAATCCAAACGAGTCTCTTTCAACAGTTACTTCTAAACTTGCATAACTATCATGAAAGCAGATCTTAAAACAGTATTATTGCGACCACGTATCACAGAAAAAGCTGCGCTTAAGTCAGAATCTTCAGTGTACGCATTTGAGATTCCAAAACACGCAACAAAGACAGATGTGATCAAAGCAGTAAAAGAAATCTACAAAGTATCTCCAGTAAAAGTTACAACCGTAACAAATCCTCAGAAAAAAGTATTTGTACGAGGAAAAGTAGGTTTTAAAAAAGGTATCAAAAAGGCGTACGTATACCTTAAGAAAGGTCAAACTATTGAGGTAATGTAATATCAATAATATGAAACGATACCAACCAACAACCCCATCACGTCGAAACATGACATCGATCAACTACGGTGCAGTTTTGACTACCGCAAAGCCTGTAAAGTCACTCACACGAGGTTTCAAACGATCAGTAGGGCGAAACAACCAGGGTGTGATTACTACCCGTCACAAGGGAGCAGGACACAAGCGACTCTTCCGAGAAATTGATTTCGTGTACAACAAAATCAATATTCCATACACAGTAAAAACTGTAGAGTACGATCCAAACCGATCAGGATTTATCGGTCTTGCAGTATACAAAGATGGTGAGAAGCGATACATTCTTCTTCCTAAGGGTGCAAAAGTGGGGGATACATACATCACTGCTCCAAACGCAGAAGTAAAGACTGGAAACCGACTACCACTTAAAGATATTACTATTGGTACATTTATCTATAACGTAGAAGTAAAACCACAAGGAGGAGCAAAGCTTGCTCGATCTGGAGGAAGTTACATTGAACTTATCGCTAAAGACGCAGGATATGTAGATCTCAAAATGCCTTCATCTGAAGTGCGAAAAGTAAAAGATACTGCATACGCTACAGTAGGTGAAGTAGCAAACGATGAAAATCGACTTGTAAACCTCGGTAAAGCAGGACGTTCACGATGGCTCGGTATCCGACCAACAGTGCGAGGTACAGCTCAGAACCCAGTAGACCACCCATACGGAGGTGGAGAAGGCCGACAGGGCCGAGGACGACGTCGAGCAGTGTCTGTATACGGACGACCGACAGGTAAGGGACAGAAGACTCGAACTCCTAAGAAATATTCTAATAAGCACATAGTTTCCCGCCGTAAAGTAGGCAAGCGAAAGTAAAACACAATAAAATTACTCCATCTGCGTTGTTGGACTTCAGGATTTGATTCTCGCCGTACGTTCAGTACGTCTCGACCCAAATCCCTCGTCCGCCTAGCATCTGAAGCAATTTAATTGGTTTTAACAAAAAGTACCCGAAAGGGTGTTTTTTGTTTGACATTTTGAATCAGTATTATAAGGTGTAAAAGGAGGTCCAATGGACACAATAACAACGCTTTCAAATCTAGATGTCAGAATGCAGGCGTTTTTACGAGGCAAGATTCCTGCGGAATGTATCGGGAGAGTGGAGATACTCGTCGACAAATTTTGCTTTAAAGGCCAAGTTGCAATCGGCAGTCTTTGTGTTTTTGCTCAAGAGGGTGGTAAGCTTGAAGAAGCTCTCAACATCCTCGATAAACAGTACGAAAAGCATTATTCGTATCAACATCCAGAAATCTGCGGCGACCCAGATTATGGAAGAAATATGGATTGCTTGGCTTCAATGTACGAAGAATTGGGTATTAATACCAGAACTAATCGCTAGTGTCGATGAGAGCGGCAGTTCCCAGAGGGGAAAGGTCGCTCTTATTTTTACTTCAAATTACACCTAAATCTGCCTCGAAGGGGGCGGATTTTGTTATATTCCTGCAGTATTACGTAGAATTGTCATATTATTGACCGTTTTCTCCTTTTTAGGATTTCAGTTTTTATACTGCAGACTATTGACTTGTGACTGCTTACTAAACGTTTGACATATTGCCTCATTTTGTATAGTATAGAGCGCACGTGAGAGTTTTTCTCTTACATCTAGTTTTTGTTTAAGGTTTTACTACCTCTTACAAAAAAGAGTATTTTTTTAATCAATTCATGACACGATCATCACACAAAGGACCATATGTAGACCCACGAGTTCTCAAAAAGATTGAGGGTAAAAAACCTATTGAAACTGGGGTTATTAAGACTTGGTCACGAGCATGTGTTATCTCTCCTGAAATGGTAGGCTTCAACTTTGGCGTACACAACGGTAAAACTCATATTGAAGTATTGGTTACTGAAGATATGGTAGGGCACCGATTGGGCGAATTTTCTCCTACAAAGAAATTCCTTAAACACGGAGGTAAGATGCAGAAAGAGCTCGAAATTAAAAAGAAAGAGTCTGAAATTGCTGCTGCAAAAGCATCTAAAGCAGCTCCTGACGCTAAGAAAAAATAATTTAATATTATGGCAAAAGCATCCGCTACACTTTCAAATCTTCGACAGTCTCCACGAAAAGTTCGTGTAGTTGCTGATCTCGTACGTGGTAAAAAAGTAGCAGATGCTATTCTTTCAATGCAGTTTACAGAAAAACGAGCATCTGACCCTATTAAGAAACTCATCGAATCGGCTCTTGCAAACGCAAAAGCACAATCAATGCCTACTGAAAACTTGGTAGTAAAAACTGTGGAAGTAAACAGTGGTAAGACTCTTTACCGACGAATGCCTGCAGCGCGTGGTTCAGCTCACCCTATCCGAAAGCGAACAAGTATGATTTCTATTACACTTGAGGAAGTTCTTCCGAAAGCAAAGAAGACTAAGGTTGTTATGGAAGAGAAGGCAGAAGTTGTTGCAGAAAAGAAGGTTACAAAAAAGAAAACAACAAAAACTGTAAAAACAAACGAATAATATGTCACACACAGTACACCCATATTCACATAGACTTGGAATCATCAGAGATTGGAAATCTCGATGGTTTGGCGTGAAAAGTAAATTCAAGGAGTTCTTGAAGAGTGATGTGCTTATTCGCGAATTTCTTGAAAAGAAAATGCGAGGTCAGTATGTGGCTGACATTCAAATGGAACGAAGTGAAAAAGCACTTCGAATTATGATTGAAACTTCACGACCAGGTGCTATCATCGGACGATCAGGTGAAGGTGCTACAAAACTTCGAGATGAGATTTTGGCATTCATGGCTAAGAAAAACCTTGTATCAGGTGGTGAAGTAAAAATCGACATCAAAGAAGTAAAATCTCCAGAAACAAATGCAACAATCGTGGCACACATGATTGCAGAAGGTCTTGAGAAACGTATGCCTTTCCGACGAGTAGGGAAGCAGATTATCGAAAAGGTAATGGCTAACCGAGATGTGCTTGGAGTTAAAATCGAACTTTCAGGTCGTCTTGGAGGGGCCTCTATGGCACGACAGGAAAAGATGAAAAAAGGTCGAATTCCACTTCAAACTCTTCGAGCTGATGTAGACTATGCAGCATATCCTGCACGTCTTCCATACGGAGCGATTGGTATCAAAGTGTGGATATATAAGGGAGAAATCTTTGCTAAATAACTAAACGTATATGTTGCTACCTAAAAAAGTAAAATATCGAAAATGGCATACCATGAGACGAAATACGTCTCGTATTGGTACGGCGACACGTGGCGCAACACTTGCGTTTGGTTCATTTGGACTTAAAGCAACAACTGATGCACGTATTCGATCAAATCAGATTGAAGCTGCACGAAAAGTGCTTTCACGAGCTATGGGTAAGACAGGAAAGGTATGGATTCGAATTTTCCCTGATATGCCAATCACTCGAAAACCAGCCGAAGTAAAGCTCGGTAAAGGAAAAGGAGATTTGTTTGCATATGTAGCACCAGTGCTTCCAGGACGAATCATCTTCGAAATCGATGGCGTAACTGAAGCGATTGCAAAAGAAGCACTTCGAAAAGCAGGAACAAAACTTCCTATTAAATCTAAAGTAGTAGCACGATAATACAGAGTTTATGAAAGATTTTAAAAATAAAACAGAAAAAGAATTGAAAGCTCTCCTCGGTGAAAAACGAGTGGCACTTCGAAATTTCCGTTTTTCTGTTGCTGGTAGTAAGGTTAAAAATATAAAAGAAGGGTATGCAATCCGAAAGGATATTGCACGAATTTTGACTGCAATTAACGTAAAATAAATAGTATGGCAACAAAAAAAATACAACCACATACAGAGAAATCAGAACAGGGAAGAATCCTTACTGGTGTTGTTGTGTCTGATAAAATGAAAGATACTGTGGTAGTACTCGTAAACCGATTTGTAAAACATCCAAAATATGGTAAATTCATGCAGATCAGTAAACGCTTTAAAGCGCATGACGCAGGAAATGCTCATAAGGTAGGGGACAAGGTAGAGATAAAAGAAACTCGACCAATTTCAAAAGATAAGCATTTCGTTATTGTAACTAAATAAAATTATATGATTCAGCCTCAATCAATTGTAAAAATCGCAGATAACACCGGAGCAAAGATCGGGCGAATTTTCAAAGTACTTGGAAGTTCAAAAAAGCGATATGCGCGATTGGGTGAGATGGTTGTACTCTCTGTTCAAAAAGCAGAACCACGAAAAGGTGCAAAGAAGAAAGATGTATTGTACGCAGTTGTTGTTCGACAAAAAGCACCATTTCGACGAAAAGATGGATCTTATATTCGATTCGATGAAAATGCAGTGGTTATTGTTTCAAAAGAAAAGAAAGAACCAGTAGCTGGTCGTGTATTCGGTCCAATTCCACGAGAAATCGGTGATGCGGGGTATCAAAAGATTATCTCTCTAGCACCTGAGGTGGTATAGAAGTAGACAGTCATCAGTCGACAGTATACAGGAAATGCATTACTAAAGACTTGTGACTCATGACTAAAGACTTAATTTATATGAAATTAAAAAAAGACGACAAAGTAATAGTGATTACTGGAAAAGATAAGGGCAAAACAGGTACGATTGCTCGGGTACTTCCACGTGAAGGAAAAATCTTGGTAACAGGAATAAATATAGCAAAGGTACACGTTCGAGCTCGACGAAGTGGTGAGAAAGGACAGGTTGTAGAAAAGAATCTTCCGGTACACGCTTCAAATGTTCTTCTTGTAGATCCGAAGACAGGTAAGGGTACAAGGATTGCAAAAAAGATTATAGATGGAAAAAAAGTTCGAGTGGCTCAGAAGTCGGGAAACACGATATAAAGATAACAGTCATCAGTCGACAGTATACAGAGAATGCATTACTAAAGACTTGTGACTGATGACTAAAGACTTATTACAAAAACATGGAACACATTAAAGACAAAGTAGAAAAGGCATACGGAGCTCTCAAAGGAGAGTTTGGCTATAAGAACGCTATGCAGGCACCAAAAATTTCAAAGGTGGTTGTTTCTGCTGGAGTAGGATCGTTTAAAGATAAGAAAAAAATAGAGCATACATACAACAGACTTGCTGATATTACTGGTCAAAAACCTGTAAAAAAAGGTGCAAAACAGTCAGTTGCTGCGTTTAAAGTTCGACAAGGAGATACTGTGGGTATTCAGATTACTCTCCGAGGAAAACGAATGTATGATTTTCTTGAAAGACTCCTCAACATCGCGCTTCCTCGAACAAAAGACTTCCGTGGTATCTCTGCAAAAGGTATTGATGAAATGGGTAACTATACTCTCGGTATTAAAGAAAACACTATTTTCCCTGAGTCAGCAGATGAGGAACTTAAGGATGTGTTCGGGCTTGCGGTAACAGTGGGTACAAATATTTCAAATCCACTTGAAACAAAAGCATTCCTTACTCACCTCGGTTTTCCTTTCAAAAAAGATGAAGGATATCCAAAGGTTAAGGCAGCAAAAAAGAAGTAAAAAGGAGGTTTGACTTGGGAACTCAATCCTGTTAGGATGAGACCCAAGCTTTACATAAGCAAATTAATCACACAATGGCAAAAACATCAGTAATCGCACGATCATTAAAGAAGGCTAAGTTTACAACTAAAAAAGTAAACCGATGTTTTCGATGTGGTCGAAAGCATGGATATATGAGAGATTTTGATCTCTGCCGTATCTGCTTCCGCGAGCTTGCCAATGAGGGTAAAATCCCAGGTATTAAAAAATCATCGTGGTAAGTTTTGGGCCCTCTTGGCCTGAAATACTCCCAACGAAATAATATGACAGATCCAATTGCAGCAATGATTAATGAGATATACAACGCAGGGCAGGTCCGCAAGGAAACTGTTGTGTTGTCATACTCTAAACTTAAGATGGCGATTCTTGATGTACTTGCAAAAACAGGTTTCATTAAAGGTGCTACAAAGAAAGGAAAAAAAGTAATTAAGTATATTGAGGTAACTCTTGCATACGAATCAGATGGTTCACCAAAGATTCGAGGAGTAAAGCGAGTTTCAAAAAGTTCAAAACGAGTATACATCAAAGCAAATGAAATCAGACCAGTAAAAAATGGGTATGGTATCATGGTGATTTCAACTCCAAAAGGAGTGATTTCTGATGAGGTTGCTCGAAAAGAAAAGGTCGGAGGAGAAGCGTTGTGTACGTTATGGTAGAAGATAGCAGTCAATAGTCTACAGGAAATACAAAAGCATTTCTAAGGACTAAAGACTGTAAACTAACGACTAAAAAAATTATATGTCACGTATAGGAAAAAAAATAATTACCATACCGAAGGGAACAGAAGTTACATTTACTTCAGGTCTTTTCACTGTAAAGGGTCCACAAGGGTCACTCTCAAAGAATTTTTCTGACCAAGTTGCACTTACTATTACTCCAGAGTCAATCACACT
Source organism: uncultured Candidatus Saccharibacteria bacterium (assembly GCA_964426735.1). Taxonomy (GTDB): domain Bacteria; phylum Patescibacteriota; class Minisyncoccia; order Phycocordibacterales; family DATDWN01; genus UBA910. The sequence goes on along the minus strand of CAYRRP010000003.1, from coordinate 61,174 downwards.
CGCACCAGTAAAAGAAACAATTGCAAACAGAGCATTGTGGGGAACATATGGGTCACATATCACCAATATGATCAATGGTGTACATACACCATTCGTCAAAAAACTTATTCTTGAAGGTATTGGATACAAATCTGAAGTAAAAGGTACACAGCTTGTACTTGCTCTTGGATTCTCACATCCAGTACATATTGATATTCCTGCATCTCTAAAGGTGACAGCTGAGAAAAATGTTATTACTATTTCTGGTATAAATACAGAAGAGGTAGGAGCATTTGCTGCAATGGTTCGAGATTGGAAAAAGCCAGAGCCATATAAAGGCAAAGGTCTTCGATACGAAGGGGAGGTTATCAAGCGTAAGCAAGGTAAAAAGTCAGCATAAGATAGGTAACAGTCAATAGTCAATAGAATACAGTAAATGCATTCCTAAAGACTACTGACTTGTGACTAACGACTAATCATATGAACACAAAAATTTCCAAAACAGCACAACGAATCCGACGAAAGCTTCGAATCAGAGCGAAGGTTTCTGGTACAGAAACTCGTCCTCGATTGGCGGTATTTAAATCAAATCAGCATGTGGGAGCACAACTGATCGATGATTCAAAAGGGATAACTCTTGTGTCTGCACATACGAAAACAGTAAAAGGTAAGACTCTTTCTGAAAAAGCGTTTGCTGTTGGTCGTGAGATTGCTACAAAAGCAAAAGCAAAACATATTGAAACTGTTGTGTTTGACCGAGGCGGTTTTATCTACACAGGAAATATTAAAGCTGTTGCCGATGGTGCTCGTGAAGGGGGACTCGTATTTTAATTTATAATTACTATGACAGAAGAAATTAAATCACATACACAGGCTGCTCCGGCAGATGCTGGATCAAAAGATAAGCGAGGTGCACGAAAACCAAATCGTGATCGAAGAGATTCTCGAGAACCTCGAGTTAAACCAGAATTTGATCAAAAAATCATCAGTATTCGACGTGTAACCCGAGTGGTAACTGGAGGACGACGATTTAGTTTTTCTGTTGCTGTTGTGGTAGGTGATCGAAAAGGTAAGGTAGGTGTAGGACAAGGAAAAGCAACTGATACTCCACTTGCAATCGACAAAGCTGCACGTGATGCAAAGAAAAATATGATTAAGATTCCTCTTACAAAGAATCACTCAATTCCTCATGAGGTGTTTGCAAAGTTTTCTGGATCACAGGTATCTATTATGCGAGCGCCAGGAAAGGGAATTCTCGCGGGTTCATCTGTGCGTACTGTACTTGAGCTTGCAGGAGTAAAGGAAGTTGGTTCAAAACTTTTTTCACGAAGTAAAAATAAGGTAAACAATGCAAAGGCTGCTATCAAGGCACTCTCAACTCTCAGAGCTAAATAATACTTAATTACACTGCCATGTTAAACACACTAAAGAGAACACATAAAAATAAGAAATCACGACAGATCGGTCGTGGGGGTGTTAAAGCTAAAACTGCTGGTCGTGGAACAAAAGGTCAAAATGCACGAGCTGGTCACAAAAAGAGACCAGAACTTCGAGATTTTATTAAACGAGTTCCTAAGCTTCGAGGACGAGGTGTAAATATCAACACATCAATTCAGAGTGCATATGTGCCTGTTACACTTGAATCTATTTCAAATGCATTTTCAAATGGAGACAAAGTAACTCCAGCAACTCTTGTTGCAAAAGGCGTGATTACAACAATCTACGGTAAGAAGCCTCAAGTAAAGATTCTTTCAACCGGTGATATTACTAAAAAGGTTACTGTATCTGGTTGCGCTCTTTCTCTTTCTGCCAAGGCTAAAATTGAGGCAATTGGTGGTAAAGTGGTAGTATAGATATACGAAATATACGAATGAAAAACTTACGAATAGCTACGAATAAAGCACATTCAAAAGCATTCATTCGTATTCATTCGTAAATTCGTATGATTCACATATTCGTATATTAATTTCATGAAAAACTTTTTCTATAAATTCGGACTCGTATTACAAGACAAAGCTCTTCGTACACGAATTTTGTTCACACTTGGCGCACTTGTTGTGTTTCGTTTTCTTGCTATTATCCCTATCCCTGGTGTAGATCAATCAGCACTTACTTCTTTGTTTGCAAATAGTGAATTTCTCGGACTCCTCAACTTGTTCTCTGGAGGTGGTCTTTCACAGTTGTCTATCGTGATGCTTGGTGTGGGTCCATATATTACAGGATCTATCATTATGCAGTTGCTTACCGTAATGTCTTCACGATTGAAAGAGATGTATCAAGAAGAAGGGGATGCGGGTCGTCGAAAGTTTGCCCAATATGGACGTATGCTTGCAATACCTTTTGCACTGATTCAGGGATTTAGCTTGATTAAACTTCTTGAATCTCAGAATGTTATTGCGTCAATGGCACCGTTTGATTTGATGGTTAATCTCGCGGTTATTACTGCTGGATCGATGCTTCTGATGTGGATTGGTGAATTGATCACTGAATACGGTATTGGAAATGGTGTATCACTTATCATTTTTGCAGGTATCGTGTCACAACTTCCAACAGCTATTTCTCAACTTGCATATGTATTTGATCCTGTACAACTTCCACTCTATGCACTTTTTGCAATTATCGCTATTGTTGTAGTTGTTCTTGTGGTAGTGGTCACCGAAGCAGAGCGTCCGATTCCGGTCACGTATGCAAAACAAGTACGTGGTATGAAAGTATATGGTGGTACATCAACATATCTTCCACTTCGTATGAATCAAGCTGGTGTTATGCCGATTATCTTTGGATCAGCAATATTGCTATTCCCACAAATCATATCTCAGTTTCTTGCAAATGTTGATTATCCTGCAATTAAAAATGTTGCAACTGCATTGAATACATTTATCTCAAACTCATGGGTGTATGCGATTGCATATTTCTTCCTTGTATTTATCTTCACATACTTCTATACAGCGGTAACCTTTGATCCTGATCAGATTTCAAAAAATCTTCAGAAAAACGGAGCGTTTATTCCGGGTGTACGTCCAGGTACTCCAACCTCTGAACATATTGCGAAAACTCTTACTCGACTGACTCTTATCGGAGCATTGTTCCTCGGCGTGATTGCAATTCTTCCGTTGGCAATCAGAGGACTCACTGGTATTACAGCGGTTTCAGTAGGAGGTACTGCGCTTTTGATTGCGGTATCCGTAGTTATTGATCTTATCAAAAAAATCGACGCTCAAGTTTCTATTAGGGAGTATTAAACAACAGAACTTCCAAATTTCACCGATCTCATCGGCTAAAATCTGGAAATGGTCCTCATCGTACCAGTAAGTACGTCTCCGGTCCCTTTCCATATTTTATCCGCGACCTCGGAGAAATTGTGAAAGTTCGTAACCACATAATATCTAGTTTTCAAAACACAAAATCCCCTCAAAAAAGGGGATTTTGTGTAATCGGTACTATTGACAGGTAATAATATAACTATATAATCCTAGGTGGAAACTGTTTGAAAAGGGGTAGTTATGAGTATGAGCAGGAAAGTGGAAAAAGGGGATGATATTGAAATTGTCGTCTCCGGGAATTACGATCCTAAAACCTATTATCAGACCCGATTAGGGTTGAGGGTTGGGGATTATTTTAGACAACGGCATGGCACGGCTACGGCGTTGCGTAACGGTACACGGATTAAACTCAATCAGTTTAACGTAGTCGAGCACTGTATGATTGATGAAATGCAAGAAGCATTCAAGGTGTCTGGTGGTATAAAACACCTCGCTCCTTCCGAAGTGTGCGGTGCTATCAAGGAATTGATCAATCGTCAGCCTTGTGGGGAACTTGGTTCCTTAACTACGTATGGCATCAATATCTTTTGTGCAGATAATTGGTGGTCAGAAGTCACATGGGACGACATTCTGCAGTGTTGGAAGGTAGAAATACCAAGTCATATTACAATGTTCTATGCTCCAGGTTGGCGTCTGTTCACGGGCATCGTTTAGTGTTGATCTATCAGAAGATCCTTCGTTCCCCATACTAGTATGGGACAAAATGAAGGATCTTTTTTATATTTTCCTGAGCTTACAAACTTTCGACTTTTTACACTTTCGACTATACTATACTCATGACACCACAAACCATATTGCTTTTTGGGAGAGCGGGGTCGGGGAAAGGTACCCAGGCACAGCTTCTTATGGAGTATTTGAAAACAAATGATTCGCAGCGAGAGTGTTTGTATCTCGAGACTGGACAAAAACTTCGTGAGTTTATTGTTCGAGATAATCATTCAGCTCGGCTGACAAAAGAAGTGATGGAGACGGGAGGGCTTATGCCGCCATTTATGCCAGTGTGGCTCTGGACTTCGTTTCTGGTGGAGAATTTCACTGGAGACGAGCATCTTGTGTTTGACGGTCTTTGTCGACGCCGGTACGAGTCACCGATTCTCGATACTGCACTACAGTTTTATAAACGAAAAAATGTTGCAGTGATCATTATTAATACATCAAATGAATGGTCTATGGCACGAGCTCTTGAGCGAGGGCGCTCTGATGATGAGTTGTCAGAAATCAAAAAAAGGTTAGAGTGGTTTGATACAGAGGTTGTTTCGGCAATCCAGTACTTCAGGGATAACCCTGCATACCGGGTGCTCGATATCAATGGTGAACAAACGATCGAAGAGGTAAACAAAGAGATTATGGAGAAGTTAAACATACGAATCAACGAATAGTGTTTGAATGTATTCGTATCTATTCGTAAGCATCCCATTCGTATATTCGTATATTTATGATTCGAATCAAAAAACCAGAAGAAATAGAAATCCTCAAAGAAGGTGGCGCTCGTCATGCTTTCATTTTGCGTGAGCTTAGAAAAATAGTAGCCCCTGGAGTGAGTACACAAACACTTGAAGATAAAGCCCGGGAACTCATTAAAGAGGGTGGAGATAAAGGTGCATTTTTACATTACACACCACGAGGTGCAAAACGTGCGTATCCAGCAGCGTTATGTGTTTCTATCAATGATGAGATTGTGCATGGTATTCCAAACGAAGATGCTCAGATTCTAAAAGAAGGAGATGTGGTTACTCTCGATCTTGGGCTTACACATAAAGGGATGATTACAGATAGTGCGATTACGGTTGGTGTAGGGGAAGTGGGTGAGAGGGAGCGAAAGCTCATCGCTCACACCGAAGAGGCGCTTGCTCGGGGTATTAAAGAAGCTCGTGGTGGGGCTCATATTGGCGATATAAGCTATGCAATCGGCTCATACGCTCGTTCACTCGGGTATGGCCTACCTGAGAGCCTGGCGGGCCACGGAGTGGGTTATACAGTACATGAAGACCCGTATGTTCCCAATGAGGGTCAAAAGGGGCAAGGTGAGAAATTAGTACCAGGTATGGTGATTGCGATTGAGCCAATGCTTACTCTCGGAGGAGATAAAATAGTACTTGCAAAAGATGGGTACACGTATAAAACAAAAGATGGATCGTGGGCAGCGCATGCAGAGCATACTGTCGTAATCACTGAAGGTGAACCTATTGTCCTTACTCGTTAATTTTTATCGCATTATTCCTTAATCATTAATCCTTTAATCTTTAATCCTCATGATGCATCCAAAACAAGAAAAAACGTTGGTGATAATAAAACCAGATGGAGTACAGCGTAGTCTAATAGGAGAGCTTATCAAACGATATGAACGAATCGGTCTCAAACTTGTGGGTTCAAAAATGCTTATCCCGACCGAAGAGATGGTTGAAAAGCATTATACGGTTGACCCAGAGTGGAGACGTAAGGCAGGAGAAAAAACAATTAAAAGTTATCATGAAAAAGGATTAACTCCACCTACAGAGGATCCTCTTGAAGCGAGTCAAAGAATACTCGGTCGACTTAAAGAATACATGTCTTCAGGTCCGGTTGTTGCACTTGTATGGCAGGGTGCTCATGCGGTTGCTATTGTACGAAAGATAACCGGAGGAACGGAACCACTTTCTTCAGATATAGGGACAATCCGAGGGGATTTTGTTCTTGACTCATATGAACTTTCAGATACAGACAGTCGCTCAGTGCGAAATCTCGTGCATGCATCAGGTACAGTGGATGAAGCAGAAAAAGAAATTGCATTGTGGTTTAAACCAGAGGAAATACTATCGTATCGTCTTGTTCAGGACGAAATATTGTATGACGTCAACTTAGACGGAATTCTTGAGTAAACTTCCAAATCTAGCGCATTTCGTTGTCGAAAAATTAAAAATTCTCGTCACCTTACCGAAAGTAAGGCTTCTCGCATTTTCAAATTTTCTCCTAGAACTGCATCTAGATTATGAAAGTTTATATGCCTAAGAGTTAAGTTGCGGAACTTATTTATAAGAGTATAATGCACATAGGGTTGCTGTATATTTTCTAGCTAACCATTTTTTAGGGAGCCTTATATTTAATGAAATCGCGGGGCGAAAGCTGCAACATTCCATTGTGCGGGCACCCACCTAAGTTTTTAACTTAGGAAGTATACCGCGACCCTACTAAAAGTCCCAAAATTGAGCAATCTCATCGTCTAAATTTTGGAAAATATTCTTCGCCGTACGACAAGTACGTCTACGAACATTTCCCAAAATTTATACGCGACCTTACTCAATTTTGGGACTTTTTGTATACAGAGAGATGTTTTGAATTTAGCCTCTTTTCAGGGTATTATTATCTATATGCAAAAAAGTACACTCTTTCGAGCGATGTTCTGGGTTCTTTTCATTGTAGGAGCATTAAATGCTATCGCGTACAAGCTCTATCTCTTTTGGACTGTGATTTGGTTTGATATGGTTATGCACTTTCTTGGAGGTCTTTTTGTTGCACTCTTTTTCTTTTGGGCACTGTCACTTTTTAAGTCAGCACTTTCTTATACAGAAAAGCTTATCCTTGGAGTAGTATTTACAGTCCTTGTTGGTTTGGTATGGGAATACTTTGAACTCATTATTGGTGTTACCAACCTTGCATCAGTTGAATATTGGGCGGACACTGGTATGGATATTGTTATGGATACGCTGGGTGCAGTATGTGGTAGTGTATATGTGCATAACTTAGAGAAGAAGAATGTCTAAGAAACTTGAAATTACATTTTGGGGAGGCGTAGGTGCTGTTACGGGTGCAAACTTCTTGGTAAGAGGGGAGTACTCCGCATTTATTGTCGACTGTGGTCTTCTACAGGGGGTACCTGAGGCAGATCAAGAAAATACAGCTGACTTCCCGTATAATCTTGGTGAGATAGATTATGGTTTTATCACCCATGCACATATGGATCATATCGGTAAAATTCCTAAGCTATTTCGTGACGGATTTACAGGTTCCTTGTTTTCTACACCAGAAACCAAAGAGATTGCTCGGGTAATGCTCACTGATGCGCTAAAGATTATGGAGCAAAATAGACGAGAAAAACAAGAAGCTCCACTGTATGAACAAGATGATTTAGATAAAGCTCTTTCTCATTGGCGTACGATTCCATATCATACTCATACAAAAATAAACGATGAATTTTCTGTCTTTCTTAAAGATGCGGGGCATATTCTCGGTTCTTCTATGTTTGAATTTACTTATGGAACCAAAAAGATTCTTTTCACAGGAGATTCAGGTAATTCTCCAACACCAATTTTGCGAGATACAGAAAAAATTACAGACGTTGATTATGTTGTTATGGATAGTGTATATGGTGATAGAAATCATGAATCAAAAGAAGATCGTGATGCAAAGTTTAAGAGAATTCTTATAGAAGGTATTGCTCGTGGCGGGACTATTGTCATCCCTGCTTTTTCACTCGAACGTACGCAGGTTATTTTGTATGAAATAAATAATCTGGTGGAAGAAAAACAGATTCCTTCCGTACCTGTTTTTTTGGATTCTCCGCTTGCATTGAAAGTTACTGACATATACAAACATACAGCAAAGTATTTTAATCAAGGGGTGCAAAAAGAGATTAAAGGTGGAGATGATATTTTTAATTTTCCTAAACTACGTATTGTGCGAGATGGAAAAGAATCAAAATCTTTACTCGAAGAAGCAAGTCCAAAAATTATTATTGCAGGGTCGGGTATGTCATCCGGTGGGCGAGTGGTATTTCATGAAATGAATTATTTGCCAGATCCAAAAAATACCATACTGTTGATGGGTTATCAGGCGGTTGGTACACTCGGGCGAGCAATACAAGAAGCTCCGAAAGAACTTATAATTCAGAATGTAAAAATTCCTGTCCGTGCACGTATTGAAATGATTACAGGATATTCATCTCACAAAGATAGTGAACATTTAATCGATATGATTGCTGATACTGCTCATACAGTAAAGAAAGTATTTGTGGTGATGGGGGAGCCTAAGGCATCACTTTTCTTAGTGCAGAGACTCCGAGACTATCTCGATGTAGATGCGCTGTATCCACAAAGAGGGAGACCTTATGTGTTGGATTGTTAGATAACAAAAAACCGGCATCTGCCGGTTTTTCTAATGACTGATAGCTGTCTACTGTAAACTATTTTGCCATAGCTACAATTTTCTTGAACGTCTCAGGTGCTTCGAGAGCGAGGGTAGAGAGAATCTTTCGGTCGAGAAGAATGTTTTTCTTGATCAAACCTCCCATGAGTTTACTGTATGACGTACCGAGTTCCTTTGCTGCATATGAAATCTTTACATTCCAGAGTCGTCGAGCATCACCTTTTTTATCTCGTCGGTGTGCAAACGCATAGGTACCTGCATGAGAAATAGCCTCAAACGCTTGTCGCTGTTTTGAGCCTCGTCCGTTTCGGTAACCTTTTACCATTCGGAGTGTATTCTTTCTTGATTTAAGCGCGTTAACGCCTTTCTTTACTCGTGTCATGTTAGTTGAATTGGATTAATGATTAAAGATTCTGGATTAATGAATGGGATTTAAGAGTTTTTTGAATTTTCTTATTCTTTAATCTTTAATCCTACTACTTTAATCCTTTGATTTATTATGCATTCGGAAGGAATCGGGTGATCTCCTTGTTACTCATAGGGAAGTTCTGTGAGTTTTTCTTTGCAAGATTACCTCGTCCAGATACCTTTGCATTGAAGTGGTTTTGACCTTTTGCTCGAGCTAAGATTTTTCCTGTTTTAGTAACCTTAAGTCGTTTTGTGTATGATTTGTTTGTTTTCATGTTTTTATGCTTTCTCGATTATGACACTGAGGCCTTTAGGACTCTTTTTTGCAGGATCTGCAATTTTGAATTCAACCGTGATGAGTTTAAGTACTCGATCCATTCGTTCTCGGAGAAACTTCTCATCCATGTACTTTGATCGTCCTGGAAGAAAGAGGTCTACTTTGATTCGGTGACCTGCAGAGAGCCATTCTGAAGCTTTTTTAGCCTTAAGCTCCAAATCATGGTCTCCTGTACCGATTTTGATTTGAATGTTCTTCACTTCAACAGCGTGAGCTTTGGCTTTTGCTACCTTGAGCTTCTTGTTTTCAGTGTATTGAAATTTACCATAATCCATGATTTTTGCAACCGGTGGAATAGCTTTTGGTGATATTTCAATAAGGTCCAAACCAAGCTCTCGAGCCTTGTCTAATGCATCAGCTCGACTTAAAACCCCAAGGTTATCTCCTGATTCGAGAAGTACTCGAAGTTCTGGTGCCTGGATTTGATGATTTATACGTACGTTTGTGCTCAAATGTTCAATTTAAATTACTAAAATTATGGAGTAAGAATACCATTTTTAAAGAAAAACACAAGTTTTACAGAGTGCGTATGAACTGGAGAGCAAGGAAAGTAATCCAGCTTGTTTGAGATATGACAGTTGCGAGAAATATCGAGAAAATGGGGAGTTTTTGCGAAGGATTGGTGAGGTTAAGTTTTTTCTTGGTTATCTGTAAAAATATACCATTGAGACCAAGAATACCGAGGAGGATGAACTGGTAGGTGGTAAGTGGGGTAAGAGGAGTAAAAGAAAGGGTGCCAAGGAGACCGATTGTGATACCGCTCCACCCAAGCCAGATCAGTGGCTGGGTAATACCGGTCATTTGATAGACAAAATCCATTGAGCGTTTTTTAAAAATCCAAAAAAGCCCAGCAGTGTCGATTGCAATTACTGCACCGTAGCCTACGATACAAGAAATAAACATAAGAGCACTAAAAAATAAAGGCATCATTTGATTATAAGTGAAGTAATAATTTCCTCAAAAATTTTATTTGAAACACTTGGTGCGATAGATCCAGGTATTTTTAATATCCTCTGTATTTCTTCTTGTCCACGTACACCCGAAAGAGCTTGTATCGATTCTTTTTGAATCATAAGTGTTCGGTTGTTTGAAACAGGGAAGTAGTAAGTTGTCATACCACACCCTTCGGCTCCTTCGTAAATCATAAATCCTTTGAGTGCTCCGATTTCGAATGCATCAATAAAACCAGGGTTTACCTTGAGTACATCACCATCGAAATTTTCTTCAGGGATGTATGGACTCATTTGTTGTACTGTGTGTACGAGTGATGTTGATGCAATACGAATAGTGACATGAAAATCAGTGAGATTTTTGTGTAACACCCATTCTCCTACCATGTCACAAGCACCATTGTTTTCATACGGTATCTCATGGTGAAGTGAGACTATGCTATCTTTTGTATCTAATGTTAAAAATGCAGGATAGGTGAAAGAGATATCTTCTGAAGAGTAGGTGTACTGTAGTGGTTCGCCGGGAAGTATATTGTTTTGTTTTTGTGGAGCAGGTGGAGTGTAAAATAATACAAAACCAATAAGTCCTGCAGCTGCAACAAAGAGGGTGATAGTGATGTTTCTTTTGAGATGTTCCATAGGTTAAGTATACATCTTCTTAAGCATATAATTCATCATGACTACCAACATACAACAGGTTTATGTTTTTCTTGTTTTTCTGGTATTCAAAAATAATTCGCACCTTAAAGTTCACAGAAAAAGCGTACGTATTATCGAGTGATCCTTTTAGTTTGTGTACCTTGAGCTTTAAATGATTCTTAATAGTTCGAAATGACTCAATCTTATCTTTAACCTCGCCTTGTAAAGCAGGATCAAGATGTTTGTATCTGCGAATAAAATTAGGAGTGTAAAAAATGGTAAGCATAGAGGCTTGTTAAAAGCGCTTTGCAAGTACATCTAAATCTCCGGTAAAGAGTTTACCTTCTTTTGCTTCTTGTTTTGCCTTGAGGAGCTCAGTAATGAGTGCGTCCTCCTTATATTTAATAATTGCAGCACGAACAAGCTCAGCTTTATTGGGTACTTTACCCAGCTTTACTTGTTCATTAATGAATTCATTAAGTGCTGTATTAAGGGGTACAGTGATTGTCGTCATAGTTTTTATGTTACTAAGATATAGTACTATAATATAGTAGATTAAAACTTAGGTCAAGTAAAAAAAGCGAGCCAGGACATCATGTCCTGGCTCCACCACAGAAGGTAATAAGGTCTTTGAGTTTGTTGAGTGTTGCGTTCACCACCATAGCACCTTTTTCTGGGTGATGTGCAGGCATGTGACCAGCACCAGATACTGTGATAAGTGATTTGCATCCACCAAGAAGTCTAAACAACTCCGTTTGTACTCTGGGATTTACCCATCTGTCCTCTGTCCCATATATATGCACCACGGGAAACCGTATTCCTGCAAGTGCTGGACGTGAGTCAGCAGTGAGTTCATACGCTTCTCGTCCTGAAATTTTCTGGCGGTTTGCCAAGAGGGTGTCTGGATTTGAAACGTTGTTGAGAGCAAGTTTTGTATAGTCTTTTGCTGTCACCTCGATGAGATGACTCATTCTCATGTGATAGTAATACTTCCACATGACCGAAAGCAAGGGCACACTCAAAGGTGAAATACCCTTCGGCATTGCGGGACTGACCGCAATAACTCCTTTTACCATTTTTGGATTGTCGCTTGCGACCATAAGTGCAGCCAGTGCTCCGGCGGACTGACCGATGATGCAGACAGGATCAACCTCTTCATCCAAAGCTTTCTTCAGAGTTTGTATTCGGTGGGAAAACCCCGTATCTCCGGATACAGTAACCGGGATATAGCGGTACCCACCTCGATTCTTGTTTAGTGCACGCATCCAAGGGTCAAATGACTTGATACTGTCACCAAGTCCTCCGATTAAGAGGAATTTCATATTTAGTATCCTTTCTTAAAATACTATACAGTATTTTTTTGATATGTAAAGGTTTTGGAATAAAGAAAGCCGCCGAGAGCGCGGCGGCTTTCGGCGGGGGGAACGGTTAGGGTTCAGGTTGGGGTGCGGCTGCGGCGATCTTGTCGAGTTCGGCGCGGAGCCAGGAGATGATTTCACTGGGTTTTTTCCGCCCATTCTCAACAGCAGCAGTCACGGCCTCGTGGGCAGTAATACTGCTTATTTTTGGTTTTGCCACCTCCTTGCTGTAGGCAACCCACATACCCATCGCTTCGATGGAGCGATGGAGACCTGTTCCATCAAGATAGTAGACAGTACCATAACCTCCACCATCACTATCTTCACCAAAAATGAAATGCCGGCGGCTCTCTTGTAGGAGTGCGAGAGCAGATCTTCCTTCTTCAGATCTCATAAATGTATGTAGATCTGTTGCAGCCTGTGCGATTTCCAGGGAGTTATCGGGCTTAGGTGCCGGTAATGCAACGGGAGTTGCCTGCACCAGTTGTTCTCGTAGCTTTTGACGATTCGCAGCTTGATATCGTGCAGCGGCGTCGTTCCAATTCTGAGTCATGGATTATCCTTTCCTTGTAAAATTATATAGCACTAATACCTTTTGTCAATAGATAGAGAGGTGGTGGCATTGAACCTTCGACTGAGTGTCTGGTTTCCTTACAGGAACAGTACACCTTGTCGATTTTTTCATTCGCTTTGCTCTGAAAAATTCTGGCAAGGTCTTGCGAAGTGATAACATCACTTCTCACCGGCTCACGTCCTGATTTTGCTAAATCAGGAATCGTTCCGCCGTTTCAATACCACTCGCAAAACATGTTTTTAATGGTGACATTGAACCTTCGACTTTTTCCTCGCCGTCGCTCGGAAAAGTCTAGGCACCAACTCGCGGTCCCATCTGGTGATGGGAGCCCTCGCTCCGTTGGCTTCGATGCACACGCAAAGCTCCGCTTTGCTCACTTCCACAAATTACAAAAAAACTGCCTTGAGCAGTTTTTTTTGTAATTTGTGGAAGTGGTGACATCGAAGCCACGTGCATAGAGAGAATACGAACGGGTCTACACTACATAGAATGTTTTAACGTTTAGACTTTTTCTCTATAAAACAAACAAAACAAGAAAAAGGCGAGTTTCATTTTTTAGGTCACAACCTGAAACAGGGAAGTGACCGGACCTCACAGTTATATGAATGAGACATCGTATGAGATATCGGATGTATCACCCCCTCCTAGGGACGAAACTTAAATTAAGCTCGTGCGTAAGAGAAAGCAAAGTTGTTAACTCCAAAATATGGAGAAACAGAAGCTTTTGCTCGTGCAACAGTATTGTTTACACGTATAGTTTCCAGATGTTTAAAGAGTTGACTGGAACTCTGTAGTGCGCGAACGGATGCAGACTATGTCAAAACCTGGCACCCCCAATTTGATCAGAAATATTCTGAGCAAGTTGGGACTCGGGTTTCTCTTTTCAATGTACTCAATTTTACTATCGATCAACAAACTCTCTTCGGGTATTGCGGTCGACTTCTCGTTTCTTTGTAGTCTCACGTTTATCAAACTTCTTTTTACCAGTCGCAATACCGAGATCTACCTTCAAAACCTTGCCTTTATTATACACTGAAATAGGTGCTATTGTCAATCCCTTTCGTGATTCTATCTCTCCCAATCGAGCAATCTCCTTTTTGTTGAGGAGGAGTCGGCGATTACGAAGTGGATCGTACTCTTTCGGTGTATTTCCGACTTGATATGCTGGGATTTGCATACCGATCACAAATGCTTCGCCGCCGCGCACGGTCACATATGAGCCGTCGAGAGAACCTTGTCCATTACGTAATGATTTTACTTCAAAGCCAAAAAGCTCAATACCGGCAGGTATTGTCTCGGTAATCTCATAATTAAAATGGATTTTTTTGTTTGTAATAAGGCTCATGTCTCTAGTCTAGCAGAAATGATGTATTTCATCACCTAAATACGCTATAATACCCCCATGAATCCAAACACTAAACCACCAAAAAACAAAGATAAAAAGAATATGCAAAAGAAAGTGCCTGAGCAAAAAGGTCCTGGTGAAGTATCTGTTTTTAATTATGTTGCTACTATACTTTTGATTTTCCTCCTTCTTTCAGGTGTGTATTCTTTTTTAAGTGGGAAAAAAAGTACAACGACAGAAATTCCGCTTTCACAGCTTGCACTTGATATTAAGGCGGGGCAGGTGACTGAGATCGTGGTAAAGGGTGACTCACTCGATATGGTGTATGCAAATGGTGATAAGAAGTTTACTAAAAAAGAAGAGGGTACTGCACTCACTGATACACTTTCAAACTACGGTACTACTCCGGCGGAGCTTGGAAAAGTAAAAGTAGATATCAAAAATGAATCAGGGTTTGGATACTGGGTGATGAATCTCGCTCCACTTCTTGTCCCGATTATTTTCGTCCTTCTTTTCATCTGGTACATGACTCGACAGGTGAAAGGTGCAGGAGCACAAGCATTTACTTTCGGACAGTCAAAAGCTCGTATGATCGATCCAAACGACAGCTCTCAGCGAGTAACTTTTAAAGACGTGGCTGGTGCAAAAGAAGCAAAGGAAGAGCTTTCAGAAATTGTGGACTTTCTAAAAAATCCAAAGAAGTTTCTTGAAATCGGTGCACGTATTCCAAAAGGAATCCTTCTGATGGGAGCACCAGGTACCGGAAAGACACTCCTTGCTCGTGCGGTAGCAGGGGAGGCAGGTGTTGCATTCTTTTCAATCTCTGGATCTGAATTCGTAGAAATGTTCGTGGGTGTGGGAGCATCTCGTGTTCGAGATCTCTTTATGATGGCAAAGAAAAATTCTCCGGCAATTATTTTCGTTGATGAGATCGATGCGGTAGGACGCGTGCGAGGAGTCGGTGCGGGTGGGGGCAATGATGAGCGAGAGCAGACCTTAAACCAAATCCTCGTAGAGATGGATGGTTTTGAGCCAAATGAAAAAGTGATCGTCATGGCAGCGACCAACAGACCAGATGTACTTGATCCGGCACTCCTTCGACCGGGACGTTTTGATCGTCGAGTGACACTTGATCTTCCTGACCGAGATGATCGAGAAGCAATTCTTAATGTTCATGCAAAAAAGAAACCGTTTGCAGAAGATGTAAATATAAAAGTAATAGCAGAGCGTACACCAGGATTTTCTGGTGCAGACTTATACTCACTCATGAATGAAGGAGCGATCTTGGCAGCACGAGAAAATCGTACCAAGATTTCTCAGTACGACCTGATTCGCTCTATCGAAAAGGTGATGCTTGGGCCTGAGCGAAAGAGTCATATTCTTTCAAAGAAAGAAAAAGAAATCACAGCTTATCATGAAGCAGGGCATGCGGTACTTGCATCACTTCTTTCATATGCTGATCCGGTGCATAAGATTTCGATTATTTCTCGAGGACGTGCAGCAGGATATGTACTCAAGCTTCCTATTGAAGATAAAAAACTCCAGTCTCGAAAAGAATTTCTCGATGACATAGCAGTCTCGCTCGGTGGGTATGTGACAGAGAAAATGATGTTTGATGATTTGACTACAGGACCATCAAATGATCTCCAGGTATCGACTGCACTCGCGCGAGATATGGTGACTAAGTACGGTATGTCAGATAAGCTTGGGCCAATAGCACTGGAGGGAAGTGGAGGAAAAGTGTTATTTGGTCGGGGAGTAGAGTCTGAAGGATATTCTGAAAAAGTAGCAGCGGAAGTGGATGCAGAAATTTCAAAGATTATGAAAGAGGCTGAGGAGAAAGCAAAAACAACAATCGAAGCAAATAAAAAACTTCTTGATGCGATCGCTAAACGTCTGATGGAAACAGAGACAATGGAACGTGATGAATTCGAAACGCTGTTGGTTGCTCATGGGGTTACGGTTAAAAAGAAATTAGACATTGAGCACCAAGTGTAAAACTTCCAAAATTTAACCAATGTTGCTTGTAAAAGTTCTAACACTACACCTGTAGGTGTAGTGTTTAGTTGACAATTTAGGGAACGTATTGATATCTTGGTAAAGGAAGGAGGATCGTTAATGACCATTGTCGAGGGCTCTCTCGTTGGGTATTGCATGGAAAGGATTGGTTTCTGTGCTGAGCCATACCGGCGGGGCGAGGACTGTGCCGGCGAAGTCTTTTTTCGGGATGGTGTCTTTGTTTGCCGTAGTTGTGGTAAACAATTTCAATCGATTGACGAGGTGTCGGTCGATGGTATTAACTAAAAAAAGCCTAGCGGATGTAGCTTTGTCCGCTAGGCTTTTGTATTAATCTCATTTACCCCATCTCCATCGAGGTCTTTCACCTCGACAGTAACAAATAATCAGTAAATAAATGGTATTGATAACCAAAGGGATCACTCCATTGATAAGAGTGTCGCTTGCAGAATGTGCATAGAAATCAATGTTTCGAGCATTAATCCATATTGCTGTAATATAGAGTGCGAGCACAGCCCATCCTTCCCATGAAGTCGGTTGCCAACCCCATCCGTACATTTTTGCTTTAAACCAAAGTTTATTTTTGTTCATATTTATGTTACTTTAAGTTGGTCTTAATTATAACATATCCGCGTGTAGCTCAGTTGGTAGAGTGAGAGTCGATGTTATCGGCTCGCAAGGCCGGAGCACGACGGTGCGAGGCGGGGTTGCAAGCAAAGTCAGTAGATTTTGACTCGTGACTCGAGCTTATATAGATTTTGTTTTGAAAATAATAGAGTCCACCCATAGCTCAGTTGGTTAGAGCATCGAGCTTATACCTCGGGGGTCCCACGTTCGAGTCGTGGTGGGTGGACTCTGAGATTTTCATAATAAATTGGTCCCTGGTTCGAGTCCAGGTCGAGGAATTTTTCGAGTGACCACAAAACTAAATTAGTTTCTCGGAAACTCATCCAAAAGTTCATTTGAATCATAAAACTCTTGAGCAAGAGAGCCAAAGCTATATGTTCTGTTGCCGATTGTGATTTGTGCGCCACCTGACTGTGGGTTCGCATTTGGTTTTGATCCATTAAACCCGATGTTATAGAGTGTGGCTAAAATATCTACTCGTTTTGATATATCAAAACCTGCAGATTTCCATTGCTGCATAAATTGTCGTAAGTACAATCCTGCGTAGAGGTAGCTTCCATAGTGATCATGCTGATTTGTCATAAAAGCAAATCGTTCGTTTTCTATATCTGTTGTATGGAAATCAAGGAGGTGTTCGTATTGTGCACCGAGGTAATACGGAGAGGCGGTGTCTTTGAGATTTTTTTCTATCACCAGTGCTGTCTCGCGTTTGATACCCATAACGCCCCAAGAGAATTGAGTCTGGCTACCAAGAATCTTTAGTGGTGAAAAAAACTTTTTGTATGATTCGCGATCTGAATTAAACATGCGAAGTTGTTCTACTACAAGCTGTGATGCGATAAGGCGAGGGGATACACCAGACGCTGACGCTGCTCTATAGAGGACTGCTTTGTCTTTCGTGAGTGCATTTTTCAACACGTACCATTCTTCTGTGGTTTGCCAATATTTTTTTTCCGGAGTAGCTCCGATAACATTTGCAGTCTGAGCTTTGCCGCTTTGAAGAAATGCATCACGTTGCATATCAATCGCTCCGCGAGTATTTGTCCAGCCCCATTTGATTGCAAAATACATTCCTGTAAAACCTGCGCCGATAAGTGCGAAGATAATTAAAAGAACAAATCCAATTTTTTTGAGAATTCTAAAATGCATGAATGATATGTATATCATACTCTTGTGCTTTTTCAAAAAATACATTAGTGTTCAATTTGGAAAGGAAGATGTCAAATGGGATTAGCAAAATTAGAGGTCTCATCTTGTGGCCGTTTTGCCAAGATTACTAACTCGACAGGTGAGTATTTTGTAGTCTGGTCTAAACCTTACGCACGATATATGGTTGAAAGTGGACTTAAGCATTCCGTTATCACACCAGCAGATGCGAAAATACTTCGTTCTCAAATTGATGCATCTCTGTTGCCAGATGCAGATGAGTTAGTTATACCTGAAGTGCAAACAGTCATTATGAATCTAAACGAAGCTCATTGTGAAATACCTGGATTTGAGCTTGACATGGAAATGATAGCTGAGGCACTCAATTTTATCGAAGGTGCTAAAAAAGTTACAGTAAACTAATGTGAACTAAACAACCAATCAATGATTTTAGATTGTATAACCGCCGAGTTTTTCAGACACGGCGGTTTCTTATTTATTCAAAGTGTATTTTATCTACTTCAGACTCGATGATTTGTTTGAGGAGGGGATATTTTTTTAAATCAGGGTCATCAGTCACAAGTTTTCGTGCTTCAGTACGGCTCGCTTCCACAAGTTTAATATTTTGCAATGCTTCCATCGCCAAATCTCCAACACCCCATTGTTTTTGTCCGTAGAGTTGTCCTGCACCACGTGCTTGGAGGTCAAACTCTGCGAGCTCGAAACCATTTTTGGCGGTAACCAGCGCTTTCATACGCTCTTTTGTCTTTTCTCCGGTGCTTTCAGTAAAGACATAACAGTATGCTTGGTGGTTTGAGCGGATCACGCGTCCACGGAGTTGATGAAGTTGAGAAAGTCCGAAACGCTCTGCACCTTCAATGATAATCATTGTGGCATTTGGGACATTAACTCCCACTTCCACCACCGACGTTGCAACCAAAATATCTGTTTTATGTTCGGCAAATTCACTCATCACTTTTTCTTTATCGCCGGGTGTCATTTTGCTGTGGAGTATTCCAATACTCCAATCCTGGAATACTTCTGCTTTGAGACGTTTTGCTTCTTCAGTCACTGACTTTGCTATCACTGCATTTTCTTTGGTCGGGTCTACTTCTTCGATACGAGGACAGATGACATAAAGTTGTCTTCCTGCACGAAGTTCTTTTTTAATTTCTTCATAGGTCGATGTTCGCTCGTGTGGCAACACTATCTTGCTGATGATTGGTTTTCGTCCGACTGGCATTTGATCAAGAATTGAAAGGTCAAGATCACCGTAGAGGGTGAGGGAAAGTGTGCGAGGGATTGGAGTTGCAGTCATTGAAAGCAGGTGGGGTGCGAGATCATTTTTTGTTGTGAGCTTTTGTCTCTGGAGTGTTCCGAAGCGATGTTGCTCGTCGATCACCGCAAAGGCAAGGTGTTTGAACTCTACACTTTTGTAGACAAGCGCATGAGTACCGACTACGATAGGTATCTCTCCATTCTTAATCCATTTCAAAAGCTGGGCTTTAGAAATTGAAGTCGATGATGATGGATCGGTTTTAGATGGAAACTTTTTACAACCACTTCCGGTAATGAGACCAACTTGAATTCCGGTGCCTCGAAAGAAAGCGATGAAGTTTTCAAACTGCTGCTTTGCAAGGATTTCAGTCGGAGCCATGTAGGCAACCTGGAGATTTCCGAAGTCCTTTCCATTTGGTCGAGAGGTGACGACTGAAAACACAGTCGCTGCTGCAACTGCAGTTTTCCCAGAACCCACATCTCCTTCGAGAAGGCGAGACATCGGAAAGCCTCGAGTAAAGTCAGAAAGTACCGTGTCGATTGCTTTTTTCTGAGCGTCAGTTGCTTCAAAGGGAAATGTTTTCATGAATTCCATAACTTTTTTCTTGTTGGTGTTTATCACAAACGCCTGGTTTTTCTGCCAGGTGAGTTTTTCTTGTTCTTTGCGTAAGTGGATCGTAAATATTTCCTGAAAGGCAAAACGCTTGCGCGCCGCTATCGCGTCCGACTCTTTTTTGGGAGCATGGATCCAAATCATCGCAGTCTTAAGATCGGGGAGGTGATACGTATCAAGGAGATATTGCGGAAGTGGGTCAGGGAGCAGATCAAGGGTGCCTGATTTAAAAATACGCTCGACTGCATGATACATCCAGTTTGAAGTCACTCCTTTGCTTTCGGGATATACGGGGTAGAGGTTGTGTTCCTCTCCGTCAGCACCAAAAAGACTTGAGCCGACACCTGTCGGTATTTTATTTGCAATCTCTATTTTCGGGTTTGAAAAATAGAGACTCTCATCTTTTTTTCGCAGCGTTACTTTTCCTTGGACGCGCACTATCGCCCCATCAGAGAGCATCTTTGCGATGTATGGTTGGTTGAACCATACAATCTTGATACGACCTGTTTCGTCCGAAAGTGTAGCATCAGACATCGGCGTCTTTTTGACAAACGCTTTACTTGTTTTAAGTCCTGAGATTCTTCCAAACACCACTGCGTCTTCGCCAGGAGTGAGGCTTTGAATATTTTTGATTTCCGCCGTGTCGCCATAGCGCACAGGGAAGTGATAGAGCATATCTTCGACGGTACGTATGCCAAGCTTATGAAGAGCTCGTCTGTGTGCATCGAGTACACGTATTTCTTTTTCGATGAGGGAAAGCGGGTTCATATATAGCCCTCAGTATAGCGGTTTATAGTGGTATAAAAAAGTACTTGACAAAAAAATATAGTATGTTAATATTAATCACAGAAAGGAGTTCAAGGTGTATACAGACTATAGCCCAGTCGCAACCTTCCCTAGAAATAAAGGAATCAACGGCCATCAGGTCGTTGTTGTCGAAGGGGGTGAAAAGGCGAAGGACGTTATGGCTCTTGCCAGAGAATCGGGTTTAACCAGCCGCGATGCGGACGGTGACGAGATTTTTTGGGTCGTGTTTGCTTCCGAACCTCAACGAGTTTGGGACTTCACGGGCAGAGCCTTACGTAAGACCCTGTGGACCATGCGTACTCGTCAGAGTCGTTAGTCCAGAGAGTTTAGCCCAACCGTCTACGTCCGGTCAACGACGTAGGGCGAGCGTCGCGAAAGCGAACGCAGACCACAGTCGCCGACCCTGTCTGGTCGGCCGCCGATGCGCAAGCGCTGGCGAAGGGCGATAGTCTGTATTCTGATATAAAAAATATGAGATAAAAAAATGGAGAACCTGTAATATGGTTCTCTTTTCTTATACAAAAAATTTACCTTTCTCTTTTTTAATTAAATTTTCTTTTAGCATTTGTTCTAGGTTTTTCTGCACCACGTCACTCTCGTATCCGAGCGCTTTCATAATTTCTTTTTCACTTTTTCCTCCCGTCAAAATTAATTTTAAAATCTGCGAACGTTTCTCTCGGTTTGATCCTTTGAAAGAGGACTGCTTCACATAGTGTTTGCTCTGGGTATTCGGGTTTCGAGTCTGCTTCAGGAATGCGCCATAGTCAAAAAGTGCCCAGTACCATTCTCTAATGCCCCTGTGTCTGATATAGGGCAAAGTTGGTAGTGTCTTTTCAATAATTGGTAACAAATCACGATCGTGAACTCCCCGAGGGGTACCCTCGGGGAAAAAGAAGTGGATGAATACAGAGCGGATGTTGGTTTCGATGACGGGGACAGGAATGTTGTATGCAAAAGCGAGAATGTCGCCTGCGGTTGCCGGACCGATGCCTGGAAGAGTAGTAAGTGTTTTGAAATCCCTAGGAAATGTTCCATTAAAAGTATTAACCACTTTTTCTGCACAGAGTTTCAAATACTTTGCCCGGCGATTGTACCCAAGTCCTTGCCACTCCAGGAGTACATCTTTGAGTGATGCTTTTGCAAGCACTTCCACAGTCGGAAACTTTTTCAAAAAACTTTTGTATTTCTCGATCACTCTCGGTACTTGAGTTTGTTGGAGCATGACTTCTGAAATAAGAATCTTGTACGGATCGAGTGTTTTTTTATCGCGCAGAAACTTTAGTGTAGGCGGACGCCACGGCAAATCGTGCCGGCCATTCTTTTTATAATAGTCCCAAATAGTTTTTTTGAATTGACCCAAGTTCATACAGGGAAGTGTATCTTATCTTAATAACGGAAATCAATGAGTATGAAAGCCTCTTCATGTAGAGCTTTTTGGAGACTTCGCAAGGCGGGTAGCCGAGACTTGAGGAATTTTTCAGCAGAAAAATATCCGTGCTCCAAAAAGGTCTATATGAAGAGGCTAGTCTCTTGACTATTACGTTACGTCATAGTTTATGCTAGAGTAGTAAGATTATGGTATACACCATTCAACAATTAGCGACATTAGCATCGGTTTCTGTCCGGACACTTCATTACTACGATGAAATCGGGCTTTTGTCGCCTGCATTCACAAAGTCGAATGGATACCGATATTACACAAAAGCTGAGCTCGTACGGCTTCAGCAGATTCTCTTTTTCAAAGAGCTCGAGTTTAGTCTTGAAGATATTAAAAAGATGATGCTCTCTAAAACCTATGATCCAAAAAAAGCGCTGTTGGATCAGAGACATATGTTCACACTCAAGAAAAAAAGAATCGAGAAATTATTAGCTACGGTGGATAAAACAATTAAATCTATGAACGATAAAAAAGAAATGAAAGATGAGGAGCTCTATGGAGGTCTCACTAAAGAAGAGATGGAAAGTTATGAAGCAGAAGCCAAAGAGCGATGGGGGAATACTGATGCCTGGAAACAATCTAAAGAACGCACCAAGAACTGGACTAAAGAAGATTATAAAAGAATTGCCGAACAAGGCGATGTCTTTATGAAAAAACTCGCGACCCTGATACCAAAAGGTCCTGAGGATAAAGAGGTGCAAGCCATGATCGCAGAGCACTACAATTCACTTCGTACCTTCTACGAACCAAATCTGGAGATGTATCGAGGTTTGGCAGAAATGTATGTCGCAGATGAGCGATTCAAAAAGAACTTGAATAAATACCATTCGCGCATGGCTGAGTTTATGAGAGAGGCAATGATTTACTTTGTAGAACATTGCAAGTAAACAATACACCACCGATAGTATCGGTGGTGTATTGTTATTCAAGCTCTGGTGTGCCTGGTTCAGGAGGATTCTTTTTTACTACAGGTGGACATTCTGCGAATTCACAGTTTGGTCCTTGGCGACCCACATATGATCCGTCAGGACATTCTTTTGCGTCAGCGGTACAAAAGGTGCTGTCATCATTTCGTCCTGGAACGATAGGATTCACTGTGGGTTTTTTAGGATAAAAGATATATCCAGTGGCAACAAGAGCAATAAGGATACATACAATAATAATTGTTTTTATATTCATACGATATAATATAGCAGAAATACTATGTTAAAAATAGAAGAATCGTGGAAAAAGGTTTTAAGGGACGAAGTAGAAAAAACATATTTCAAAACCCTTTCAGCTTTTGTAAAAAAAGAATACGCTTCGTCTGTAGTTTACCCACCACCAAAGGATATTTTTCGTGCATTTGATTTGTGTCCTTTTGATGAGGTGAAAGTAGTAGTTCTCGGACAAGACCCGTATCATGGTGCACGGCAGGCGAATGGCTTGTCATTTGCTGTGCATACGGGAATACCACTTCCTCCATCACTCCAGAATATTTTCAAGGAAATTGAAAGTGATATTGGTGTAACTCCACTTCGTGATGGAGATCTTTCGCGTTGGGCTTCACAGGGAGTACTTCTCCTTAATGCAACACTGACAGTGCGAGCATCCTCTCCAGGTTCACATCAGAAAGTAGGGTGGGAGAATTTTACTGACAAAGCAGTACAAGCACTTTCAGAACAAAAAGAACATCTCGTGTTCCTTTTGTGGGGAAACTATGCAAAAGAAAAAGGAAAAATTATTGATCGCAGCAAACATCTCGTACTCGAAGCAGCACATCCGTCTCCATTTTCAGCGTACAGTGGATTTTTTGGGTGTAGGCACTTTAGTAAGGCAAATGAATACTTGAAGAAACACAATCTTCCTGAAATTGATTGGAAATGAAATCAATCTGGACTTGTGTCAAAAAATAAGTAGACTCTAGGGTAGAGAGAGGTGAAAATTAGATGGCGACTCCTTATATTGGAGTGAATGATTTTATGAATCCAGATCAAGTCGAGCGTATGCTCAGCTTCTGGTACGGAAACCAACCACTGGGTCTTAACCGAAGATTTCATATTGGGGTTATGATGACGAATAAGACTCTCCGTGGAATTACATGTAAATGGACAAGTGCAGTTCCAAAGAATGAGAAGATTAAGGATATTTTCTACCTTCAATCCCCTGAGACAATGAACTGTCTTCACTATGCTGATTATCGCGAAGATCCTGCAATTCAATGTGATTTGGAAAGAGCTATTGGTTTCGGTGGTATGGGTATGAATGCACTCCAACTCGACATGATTTGGCCAGACGAGAAGGCGATTGCCGGTGCAATTCGAGAGTCTGTTAAAACCGATCTAGAGGTGATCCTTCAGGTGGGAAAAGATGCATTTAAGGAAATCAACGATAATCCTCACGAACTTGTTCGTAGGCTTCGGTCCTACGAGGGGGTTGTGACGCATGTACTTCTTGATTTGAGTATGGGGACAGGGCAGAAGCTGCATCCTGGTTTCCTTGAACCTTTTATTGAGCAAATTTACGGGCAACTTCCGTGGCTTGATGTTGTGGTGGCTGGTGGTCTTGGTCCAGGAAGGTTGGATCCAATTAAGGATCTGGTCCGAAAATATCGAAAACTGAGCTTCGACGCTCAGAGCTGGCTTCGACCTAGTGGCAACGCTCTTGATCCTATGGACGAGGAGATGGCAAAAGCTTTCCTGTTAGAATCCATCAATTTGGTTCGTAAATAGTTTTCAAAATCCCTTTCGTGGTCAGAGCACGGAAGGGATTTCATTTTTTAATATAAATTGGATAGGTTAGAAACCTTTTAAGCTTTCAACAATTGTATCCACTGTCTCCCAACCAGGTGCAAAACTGTAGTTATATCGAGGAGCGGTTGCAAATACATACTTTGCATTTCTTCCTCGCTCGGTTGGACCCATTGGTGCTGCGGTAGGGTAGCCTTCAAAATTATTTTTCTCCCATACTTGCCATTGTGCGATTGGATATATAAGGATAGGGATGTCCATGTATGGATTCTCCTTGGTCCACAGTGGATGACGGAGAGTGATTATTTCTCCAAATTGTATAGTTCCCGGTACTAGAGTATATCCTTTCCAGTCTTTAGGTAGTTCGAGACTAAAGTTGTGTGTTGTGTCTGTGTAGGTCAGTGTTGTTATGTTCTGTGGAAGTGATGGAGGAGGAGTGGTTCTTGTGTTGAAGATGTAAAAACCTTCACTAGCAAGTAATACAAGTAGTACGATTAAGATCATTGTTTTTTTCATGGTGGTGTGGTGTTAGAAATAACCTGTGTAAGTATAGCAGGTATGAGGTCTTTCAGGTGTAAAAAAGTGCGGTAGGTACATCTTTGAAAGATAATAGGTTGAGTGGAAGTAATATAGATTTTAAACAAATAGAACATTCTTTGATATAGTTAATCGTATGAAAACAATAGTCCCATTTTTATGGTTTGAAAAAGATATCGATCAGATTATTTCGTATTATGCATCAATCTTTCCTGATGTAACTGGAGGAGGTGATGGTAAGTTGGATAATACACCGTCTGGTCATGTGCAGATGAAAAGCATGTACATATATGGACAACAGTTCGATCTTATGACAACGGGTCCATATTTACCGTTTAACCCAACAATTTCTTTTATTATCAATTGCGATACTACTGATGAAGCGGATGATTTGTGGCAAAAGATTACCAAAGAGGGAAAAGAATTAATGCCTCTTGATTCATATGATTTTGCGCAAAAATTTGGTTGGGGACAAGATAAATATGGTGTATCGTGGCAGGTGTTGTGTATGGATGGAAAAAAGCCAGAAGAAAAAATCGTATCAACACTTATGTTTTGTGGTGATGTATGTGGTAGGGCAAAAGAAGCTGTCGATTTTTATACAGGAATATTTAAAAATTCTCATGTTGATTATGTGACACCATATGATGGTACAGAGCCGGTCGATGACGATCGTGCTCACACAAAACACGCAGGTTTTATGCTCGATGGTACACGGTTTGCAGTACTAGATAGTGGTAAAAAAAGTCCACTGACATTCAATCAAGCGATCTCTTTTGTGGTGAATTGTAAAGATCAAGAGGAAGTTGATTATTATTGGGAAAAGTTAACCGATGGAGGTGCAGAAGTTCAGTGTGGGTGGTTGAATGATAAGTTTGGCGTGCCATGGCAAGTGGTGCCAGTGCGTATGACAGAAATGCTTTCTTCTGGAACAAAGGAACAAATTGCTCGAGTCACCGAAGCATTTATGAAGATGAAGAAATTTGATATTAAAAAGTTGGAGGAGGCGTTTGAAGGGTAGATTATAACAGTGGAATTTGTGCATATTCACCACCTTTTCCAATACGACCGACTGCAATTTTCCTGATAGGTATTTGTTCTCCTGTTTGTGTATTGATACCAAAAAAACAAATGGCTTTTGGTCCTACAAGTATACGTACAGGACCTTGTAATACAAAACGTGATGCTCCTGTTGTTCCAGAAATATTCCACCCGATATTCCAGGTAGATTTGTAATTTACGGGTTCAAGTACTACATAGTCACGCCATCCTCCGAGAACAGGGAGGTGGAATATTGGGATTTGATTAACTTGACGTATTGCACCAGAGATACCACCGCACTGTACCATTTGTTCAGTATCAAAATGAGATACCTCTTGATCTGAAAACCGAATACTGTTCCATACATGTGTACGCTGAGGTGTTTCTTTGAACGTACCGGAAAACAGGTACATAAATGGTGTAAGTAATACGTCTCCAAGACGAGCAAGAAAACCTGGTGGTTGTATAAAAACTGGTTTGTTCATGGTGTTTTGTGTTAAAGATTGATGAAGTATACTGTAACGCATTTCTTGAGGTACACTGGTTACTTATATATCTTTATCGATAATCAAACTAAAAACATCCTTTTTAGATGATCTGTCTAAAACAACAATAGGTTTAACAAACTTAACTTTTGTTTCAGTTAACTTGTTTTTTGTATCGCTAATACTGCTACCTGTTGTAAATACATCATCGATAATGCAAATAATATCTTTTTTGTTTGGCACATATCCATCTATCATTTTTTTAGTTCCATGATTTTTGATTTTATCTCTGACCAGAACAAGAGGGATATTTATTTTTTGAGACACAAGAGACGCTAGAACTATACCACCGTAACCAGATCCGGCTATACAAGTAACTTTTTTAGGAACAATACTAGCTAATTGGTTTGTGATGACTTTTAGTATGAGTGGGTTACCTAATGCTCTTTTTATATCACAATAGTAATTAGATTTAATTCCACTTCGTAAAGTAAATTCTCCAAACTTTATTATTTTTTCTTCTTTTAATAACTTTATTAAGTTCATATGTAGCTAGTGTCACGCCGCAGTTTTTCACTGCGTTCAAAACTGCGGACCACTCGTGTTAAGTGTCAATCAAGTGAGGTAACACAAGGGTATTTTAGCATATTTTCCGAAACCTTTTGGGGTACTCGGGTCATCATTAAAAAATAGACAAATTGTAAAATCTCGGTACTATTAACCTGTTCCTTTCCTTTCATTATTCACGTTTCTTTTAATTTCATTCATTAAAATGCAAGAAAAAAATTGGATTATGGGTCTGTGGAAATTTAGCGACAAAATTTCTCAAAAAGACCTTGGAGAAGTCGCGGAAAAATGGGCAGACGATCCAAAATATCTCCAACTCTATATTAGAAAAGTATCAAAAGATCAAAATGGTATAGGGTTTACTTACGACTTGGGTACTGACAAGAATGATGAAGCATACAAAGCATATCATGACAAAACAACTGATTTCCTGAAGCGAAAATTCGGAAACGACTTAGCTGGTTGGGATCTTGGTTCTGCGGTTTGGGTGATAAAAGATGGTAACCTCGAGGAAAAATCGAAAGAGAAGAGGGTGGCACAGATTATTGCCCACGATCAATTTGAAGAATTAGGTCTTGATGACAACAAAGACCCTTTCGCGGGTAAATAAAATTACATAAGGACTTGGAACAAGAAAAATCCGCGTGATGCGGATTTTCTGTCAATAAGGTATTCAGGTCATCCGATACTAAATTGTCAATACGGAGAGAGTGAGAGTTTCTCCCTCGACTTAAAAATTTCTCGTCAGAAATTTTTAGTCTGGGCACCGACTCGCGTCCTGTTTTTGTTAAAACAAGAATCGCTCCGTTGTTCGAATCTCGACATACTCTGCTAACAGCAGAGTATTCTCTCTCACGCAAAATCGCCCAAATACGATTTTTTGGCGGAGGAAGAGAGATTCGAACTCTCGATACTCTTTCGAGTATGGCGGTTTAGTAAACCGCTGCACTAGGCCGCTATGCGATTCCTCCAATGTGGATAAATATAACCCATTTTTGTGTTTTAGTATATAAAATTATAGTTCTTAAGAAGATTTTTTAATATTTTTACTGATAATTGATATGCCAAGAGTTATAAAAAATATTCCCATCACTAATCCAGCCACTCGGCTAACAAGAGGGGTGTTATAGCCGCTTATTGGGACTATTGATAGCATGGTGAATGTTATGCCAGGCAAAACTAAAATTAGTATGGAAAAGATTGTAATAAATATTCGTAATGATAAGGGTCTTTGTGTAGTGGACAAAGTCATGTTACGAAAAAAGTCACCCTCTTTTTTAATAAGATTATTTGGGGTGTCGTACATATGTGGGTTGTTATTATGTTCCTCTTTCTCCATAAATCTGTGGTATTGGCGGAGCCGGAGGGATTCGAACCCTCGAGGCCTTTTAACGGGCCTGCCTCTTTAGCAAAGAGGGACATTCGACCACTCTGACACAGCTCCTCGTGTTTGTCAAGTAATGTAAATACTTAAGACTTTCAAACTTTATCACATCAGTGCGCTATGGTAAATGCAAAGATATCTTTTACACCTGCATCTGTGAGTGCTCGGCGTGATTCGACGAGGGTTGCACCTGTTGTGGTCACATCATCAATCAGTATAACTGCAGTATGTGGAGGGATTATACCAACAACTGTTTGAGTGTTTTTGAGATTATTGAGTCTAGTATCTCGATCGTGTAGTTTGTGTTGCAGGGGAGTGTCTACTGTTTTTATGAGTACGTGAGGTGTGTAGGTGATTTCTGGTGGGAGGAGTGTGATGAGTTTTTCACATATAAACTCAGTGTGAGCATAACCACGATCTCGCATGTGTTTTTTAGTGCTTGGTACAGGTAGCAACAAACATCTGTCCCAGTGGGTAAATAATGCTTTTTCCATATATTCGTCCTGTATCAAGTCTGCAAGAGAAGGTGCGATAAGAGAAAGAACTGTATTGTTTTTATGATATTTAATTTCCCATATAAGAGAGGTAACCAAAGGATTTTTGTATGAATATAATGCATACGTATCTGGAGGTAGATTGTTGTGAGGTTTAGGAAGAGAGATTATGTGTTCATAAGTAAGTTTTGTAGCAACACCTTCACTTTTTCGAGGAGGGAATATCCAATCTATAACTGTAGAAAAGATATTTTTGAGAGAGTAAATCATAGTGTATAATTATGTATGATATAATAATACTCTTATGGTTTCTTTTCTAGACAATTTATTTGGTAAAAAAAATCAAAGTGTTATTGGTGTTGATATAGGATCATCATCTATTAAAGTCGTACAGCTTCGTAAAAAAGGTTCTCAAGCACTTCTCGAAACATACGGAGAGCTTTCTCTGGGGCCATATGCTGGAGTTTCAGTGGGTCAAGCTACAAATCTTACTCAAGATAAAATCATCCAAGCATTACATGATTTGTTG
This sequence comes from uncultured Candidatus Saccharibacteria bacterium, assembly GCA_964426735.1. Taxonomy (GTDB): domain Bacteria; phylum Patescibacteriota; class Minisyncoccia; order Phycocordibacterales; family DATDWN01; genus UBA910. Next base: position 31,449 of record CAYRRP010000003.1, on the reverse strand, counting down.
GTAGAAAAAGAAGTGAATATCACCACCAATCTTGCAGGTATTGCAATCCCGTATTCATCAAGTTTGATGACTGTGATTGAAATGCCGATTGTGTCACAAAAGGAGTTAATCAACATGATCCCTATTGAAGCGCGTAAATATATCCCAGTCCCTATTTCAGAAGTTTCTTTAGATTGGTCTGTGATTCCAAAAGATAAACTCGATCCGCTTCCTGAAGATGCTTCGATGCCTATCCCCGGTGTTCCTGTGCAACGCAAGATTCCGATGCAAGATATATTGTTGGTCGCAATACATAATGATATGTTGTCTCGCTATGGAGATATTGCTGCAAAAAATAATTTAAGCACGTCATTTTTTGAAATTGAAATATTTAGTTCAATGCGTTCTGTGCTCGATCAAACAATTGCACCCATGATGATTTTTGATATGGGTGCCGCAACAACAAAATTATTTATTGTTGAACGAGGTATTCTCCGTATGTCACACACTATCAACCGTGGATCCCAAAATATTACCTCAGCTATATCAAAATCATTTGGCATAGAGATGGATAAAGCGGAAGTGATGAAACGTCAATTTGGTTTGATCGATACAACTCCAGATGGTGTAAGTGTTGCCAACATTATCAGACTCACACTCGATTTTCTTTTTACTGAAGCAAATCGGGTTATTCTCACGTACGAGAAAAAATATAATAAAAATATACACAAAGTATTGTTGGTAGGGGGAGGGTCATCACTCAAAGGTCTTGAGCCACTTGCACAAAAAAGTTTTCAAACAGAGGTGCGTGGAGGAGATCCATTTTCAAAAGTAATCACTCCAGCATTTCTTGATGAAGTGCTCAAACAAACAGGTCCTCAGTTTGCAGTAGCACTCGGTCTCGCACTTCGAAGATTGCAAGAATTGGAATAAGTAGCGATGGGCTCATCTCGTGTTTCTATATAAAAGTAATCCACTGTTTTGTATTGGTTAACTCATACTTCTGGTCTATAATAGAATATGAATGTTGTATACGCTCAGAGATAGAGAGCGCTACTTTTATCACACAAGCACATGGAACCAAAGTTTCAAACATCGTTTATACCAAAGGCACCTATTCCAAGTGGGAATTCATCTCTTGGATCAAGTCCACGAGTATCTTTTAATATTTTGAGCACTTTCGCTCTTGTTGTGCTTATTGGTTCACTACTCGCATCAGGAGGAGTGTTTGCTTTCAATTATTATCTCAAATCACAAATTGAAGCTTCAAATACTGCATTACGTGAGGCGCGTAAAGCGTTTGAATCACCTGATAATGAAAAAATACTTCTCATCTCAGATCAGCTAAAATCTATCCGTACACTTCTTACCGAACACAAAGTCGTCTCTCCTGTGTTTCAGTTGTTTGAAAAAGAAACACTTCCTACTGTACGATTTACATCGTTTACATTCACACGAGATTCCCAGGGAAATGTAGTGGTAACCATTATAGGAGAGGCACAGAGTTATGCTGCATGGGCTCAGCAAGCAAAGATTTTTCTCGAGTCAGATATGTTCAAAGACGTAACGTTCTCTAAAGTAGTGCTTTCTGATAAAGGTGCTGTGCAGACAACCATAAAAGCAATCCTGAATCCTGATGTTGTGATGTATAGCAATAAAATTCAAACAGTATCTATGATTTCTAAATACATGCTATAAGCCATGAAAAAACTCACCTCATTATTATGTATCATAGGAGCGTTCATTATTGTCTATCTTTATACGTGGCCACAGTGGCAGACAACAAGTGATTTGAAAATGAAAAATCAGGAGCTTAAGGATGCTCAACAAAAAGCTCAGCAACTCAAAGAGATTCGAGATTCTTTGGTGGCACAATACGAAGCGATTCCGTCAGATGAGTTAGAAAAAGTAAATAAGGTTGTGCCAAAACAATATAACCCGATTAAGCTTACTGCAGATATCAATGCGATTGCATTACGACACAGTATGTTGGTAAAAGATTTTTCTTTTGCAGACAAAAAAGAAACATCTGAGATGACTACCGGTATTATCGATCCTACAGTGGAAGTTGTTGTCTCAGAGTCTCCCTATAAAGTTGTTGAATTCGATTTTGCCACTGAGGGTCAATATAAAGATCTAGTGGTCTTTCTTGCGGATTTAGAGAAAAATTTGCAATTGTTGGATATTAAGAAAGTAACCATCGATAGTTCTGTATCGACAGATAAAACTACTTCGTCACGGTTGACGTTTAAAATTACATTAGATAGCTATTGGATGAACTAATATGCAATCACTTAAACAAAACAAAACATTAGTTACTATTTTCCTTATATCGCTTGTAGCGTTCTTGTTTTACCAGTTTAAAGGTAAGGATACTGTCGTGATTGATCCTACGTTGGTAGGCAATGAAGTGGTATCTGATCAAGCTACCACTGATATATTGTTGTTGTTAAACAAAATGCAACAAGCAAGTATCGATGGAGATTTTTTCACATCAACCGCATGGACTAATCTCGTCGATCAGTCAGTTCCGCTCCCGACTGATGCTCCAGGAAGATCAAATCTGTTTGAAGGTACGTTTCAAGGTCAAAGTACATCACCGGTTGCAAGCACTAGTCGGCCGTAACTCTATACATTACGTATGAATATACTCGAAATTTTAGTTGAAAAAAATCTTATTTCAAAAGATGATGCTCCTTTAATCGAACAAGAAGCAAATCAAAAAGGTGTGCCTGTTGAACAGGTGTTATTGCGTCGTGGAATCAATGCGTCGGATATCCTTAATGCAAAAGGGGAATATTTGGAAATCCCTACACGATCACTCGAAAACGTGGAAGTTCCGATGAGTGTACTTGAGTATATTCCAGAAGACTCTGCGCGATATTATAAGTTTGTACCAATTGCTGTATCAGATGGTGTGCTTGAAGTTGGTATTACAGATCCTGATAATATAGAGGGTCGTGATGCGCTCAACTTCATTGCATCAAAGGTGAATATGCCGTACAAGGTATTTCTCATTTCTCAGTTTGATTTTGATCGTATTATCGGTTCATACAAAGGATTATCTGGTGAGGTGAACAAGGCACTCAATGAACTTGAGATTGAATTGAAGACTGATGCGGAGGCTGCTCAAAAAGATGGTGCCAAGAAAGAAGAGCTGGAGCCAGAAAGTGTTACAAATGAAAAAATAACTGAAGACGCTCCCGTAACAAAGATTGTGGCGACGATTTTGCGATATGCAACTGATGGGAGTGCATCGGACGTACATATAGAGCCACAGCGAGAAAGTGTAAAAGTTCGTTTTCGTGTTGACGGTGTACTTACTACAAGTCTCGTCCTTCCCTATAAGGTGCATTCTGCAGTGGTAGCGCGTATCAAGATTTTGTGTAATATGCGTCTCGATGAAAAACGTAAACCACAAGACGGTCGTTTTACTGCGCGTATCGAAGGAAGAAAAATAGATTTTCGTGTATCTACATTTCCTACATACTTCGGAGAAAAAGTGGTGATGCGACTTTTGGATCAGGAAAAAGGAGTAAAAAAACTCGATGATCTTGGGTTAAGTCAGTACAATCTTGATCGTATACGTCGCGCACTTGCTCGTCCATATGGACTCATTCTGATTTCAGGACCTACAGGTTCAGGAAAAACATCGACATTGTACTCGATGCTCATGGAGATGGATCGTGAGCGTCAAAATGTATTGTCACTTGAAGATCCTATCGAGTATAACATTGAAGGCATGTCTCAATCTCAAGTACGACCAGAGATTGATTATACATTTGCATCTGGTTTGCGTACCACACTTCGTCAAGACCCTGACGTTATCATGGTGGGAGAGATTCGAGATAAAGAAACAGCACAGCTTGCGATTCAAGCTGCGCTTACTGGTCACTTGGTGTTATCAACAATCCACACCAACTCAGCAATTGGCGTAATTCCTCGTCTTATTGATATGGGTGTTGATCCGTATTTGATTGCGCCGACACTGATCCTTGCCATGGCACAGCGTCTTGTGTCTGTGCTTTGTCCAGGATCAGGAACACCGATTCCTATTGAGGGTGGTATTGAACTAATGATTACGAAACAATTCGAAGATTTACCTTCGGAGTTTCGAGATACATTGGAGTTTAGTAAGGAGGTGTACGGTATTGCACCAACAACAGATTGTCCAAATGGTGTTCGAGGGCGACGTGCGGTGATGGAGGTGTTGGAAATAGACAAAGATATTGAAGGTGTTATTTTGAAAAACCCAACAGAACCAGAGATTGCACGTGTTGCTCGAAGCAAAGGTATGATTACAATGAAAGAAGATGCGATTCTTAAGGCAATGAAACGAGAAATTCCTTTTGAAGAAGTAAATGCACTATAGTATACTAAGACTAACGATATTCTAATTATTATGACTGATACCAAAACAAAAATTTTCTTAGTTGATGATGATCGTTTTTTGCTTGATATGTATGCAGTAAAATTTCAGAAAAGTGGACTTGAGGTTGAAACTGCAAATGGGAGTAGTGTCGCACTTCAGCGATTACGAGAAGGGTATACACCTGATATAATTTTGCTTGATATTATTATGCCGACAATGGACGGTCTCGCTCTTCTTGAAATTATTCGGGCAGAAAAGTTGGCTTCAACATCGACAATTATCATGCTTACCAACCAGGCAGATGATGAAGAGAAAGCTGAAAAACTCGGTATCGATGGTTTTATTATTAAGGCGATGACTATACCGTCTGAAGTGGTAACGAAAGTACTCGAGGTTTATAATACGCGTAAAAAAATATAATATGGAACATAAAATGCTCTCTGAGTTAATTGATCATTTGGTTCAAGAGAATGCTTCAGACCTTCATCTTGCTGAAGAGCGCATTCCTATTATGAGAGTCGATAGCTCGTTGGTTCCATTGGTAAAATATAAAGCACTTACTCGATCAGATATCAAAGCTATACTTGATGAGTTACTGAGTCAGAAGCAAAAAGAAAAATTCATTGAAGAAAATGAAGTTGATTTTGCGTATGAACATAAAGGGATTGTTCGTCTGCGAGGTAATGCGTATTTTCAGCTTGGAAAGATGAGTGTTGCACTTCGTCTTATTCCTAAAAAAATCCAAACAATTGAAGAACTGAACCTTCCTCCAATTTTGGAGACATTTGCAAACAAACAACAAGGTTTCTTTTTGGTGGTAGGTCCGACAGGTCAGGGTAAAAGTACAACGCTTGCATCATTGATACAACACATAAACACTCATCGTCTTGAGCATATTATCACTATCGAAGATCCGATTGAATATCTGTTTGAATCAGATAAGTCACTTGTTGAACAACGAGAGGTTCGTGAGGACACACCAGATTTTCATACGGCACTCCGTGGTGTGTTTAGACAAGATATCGATGTGCTCATGATCGGAGAAATGCGTGAGCCAGAAACCATATCAACTGCAGTGACTGCCGCAGAGACAGGACACTTGGTGTTTTCAACACTTCATACAAATACCGCTGCTCAAACTGTTGCACGTATTATCGACTCGTTTGTTGCGGAACAACAAAACCAAATCCGAGTACAACTTTCAGCATCACTGATCGGTATTTTTTCACAAAGACTCATTCCTCGTATATCAGGAGGAATGATACCAGCATATGAACTGTTGATTAACAATCCCGCAGTTGCAAACCTTATTCGAGAAAACCGTATTCATGAAATCAATTCTGTTATCGAAACAGGGTCAGAACTCGGTATGATTGATCTCAACAGAACATTGTCAGATTTGGTGAAAGCAGGGGAGATTACAGTAGAGAATGCATACATGTTTTCTCAGAACTCAAAAGGACTCGAGCGATTATTGTAATATACCAATGATTTACACATATAAAGCACTTGATCAGCAGGGTGGGGTAAAAGAAGGCACACTTGATGCTGTAAATATTGATGTTGCGATTAATTCTTTGCAAAAACAAGGGCTTATTATTTCTTTCATAAGACCATTGGAAGAAAAAAAGGGTATTTTTGATCTAGAACTCCATTTTTCTTCAGGGGTATCAAATAAAGATATCGTGATTCTCTCTCGTCAGATGGCAACATTGTTTGATGCTCAGGTGTCCGCATTGCGTATTTTTAGGTTGATTGCTGATCAAGTGGAAAATGTGACATTACGAAAAGCTCTCGCAGAAGTCGCCGATGATCTTCAAGGAGGTATGAGTATTTCAGCGTCATTAGGTAAACATCCTAAAATATTCAGTGATTTTTACGTTAACATGGTTCGATCAGGTGAAGAGTCAGGTAAACTCGATGAGACGTTTAACTACCTTGCAGACTATCTCGATCGTACGTATGAAGTAACCACCAAAGCAAAGAGTGCGTTGGTGTATCCGGCATTCGTGATCGCAACATTTATTGGTGTGATGATTTTGATGCTCACCGTTATTATTCCGAAGATTGCATTAATGATTAAAGATTCTGGGCAGGAGATACCTTTTTATACAAAAATTGTACTTGCATTTTCTGATCTCGCTGTACGCTATGGTGTGTTTATCGCAATTGGAATAGTGATAGCGGGTTTTGTTGTATATCGATATGCACAAACAGAAGAAGGTGCTCGATGGGTTGGTGAATTAAAATTAGAAGTACCTTATGTAGGTGACCTGTATCGAAAACTTTATCTCTCGCGTATTGCTGATAACATGAATACAATGGTGTTGTCAGGTATTCCGATGTTGCGTGCGCTTGAGATCACATCTACTGTGGTAGACAATGAAGTATATAAAGCTGTGTTGGTAGCATCGCTGAATTCAGTAAAAGGTGGTATGTCTTTGTCGAATTCATTTGCTCAATATGAAGGTCAGATTCCCGGTATGATGGTGCAGATGATAAAGGTTGGTGAGGAAACCGGTGAACTGGGAAATATATTAAAAACACTTGCGCGATTTTATCAAAGAGAAGTGACAAATGCAGTGGATACTCTTGTTGGGTTGATTGAGCCGATCATGATCGTCTCTCTTGGTTTGGGCGTGGGTATTTTGCTTGCGTCGGTTTTGATGCCTATCTACAACATCGCTTCTACTGGCTAAAAAAATTAAACATACGGCGCATTTCTTTGTTGCTTCGCTCGGTTTTTTCCCGCAATGTACCACGAGTACATTTTGGTCAAAAACCTTACTCGCGCCTCGAACTGCATCCGTCTGATTAATTTTTTGACTAACATACAGAAGTAGGTTATCCACAGGGGAGTTTTATCTCCTCCGAGAGTCACGTATAATATAGGTATTCGTTTTACACGAACATGTATCTAGTAAAGAGAGTACTCGATACAAAATAATTAATTATTTATTAGAAGTTTTTATTTGAATAAATACCATATATGGTTAAATTGAACAAAGGTTTTACATTGATTGAATTGTTGGTGGTGATTGCGATTATCGGTATTCTTTCTTCAGTAGTGCTTGCTTCTCTCAACACAGCACGAGGAAAGGGTGCTGATGCTGCAATCAAGAGTAACTTGAACAACATCAGAGCACAAGCAGAGTTGTATTATGATACAAACGGTAGTTATGGTACTGCCGGTGCAGGTAGTGGTGTATGTGCAGATACTACTGTTGCAAACGCATTGAATGCAGCAAGTAGTGCATACAACGGTACAGCAACTGCTGATGTTTGTAATGTTGCAGCTGCGGGTGCCGCATGGGCAGCCTCAGTACCTCTAAAAGCAGGTGGGTACTGGTGTGTTGATAGTACAGGAGTCTCAACTTCAAGAGTCACTGCATTGTCAACTAACACTGTATGTCCAGCATCGTAATATACTGATACATGTTACAAAAAACCACCCTCTCAGGTGGTTTTTTGTTGTGCACAGTACAGAGCTTTAAACAGGTGTACTTTGTATTATACTGTATACATGATGTTAATTTTCTTTATTGGGGCATTAATCGCAGGAGCACTTATTGGTAGTTTTTTAAATGTTGTTATTTACCGACATAATACAGGTCTCTCGGTTGCTCATGGACGTTCTCAGTGTTTTGTGTGTGGTAAAAAATTACAATGGTATGAACTGATACCTATTGTGAGCTTTATTATTCAAAAGGGTAGATGTCGGAGTTGTAAAACAAAAGTATCTTGGCAGTATCCTTTTGTAGAACTCACTACAGCTTTGTTATTTTTAGCTGTTGTGTATCGCCAGATTAGTCTCTACGATATATTTGCAAGTATTCCTGATGGGTTGATGTACTCAGTATTTCTCGTATTTTATTATTTCTGTGTTGTTTCATTATTAGTAATCATATCTGTATACGATATTCGACATAAAATTATTCCAAATAGTTTTGTGTATGCTTTCATCGTCCTTGCAGTAGCGAAGTTGTTGTTTTTCACATATTTGTTTGCAATCCCTCCATCAACTGCTGATTGGCTCAACTTGTGTGCACCGATACTTGTTGCAGCACCTTTTGCATTTTTGTGGTGGGTTTCAAAAGGCATGTGGATGGGTTTTGGTGATGCAAAGCTTGCTTTCGGAATCGGTGCGCTCCTTGGTTTTCCGTTTGGATTATCTGCAGTTGTGATTGGTTTTTGGGTAGGAGCACTCTATGGTCTTATAATGGTTGCAGTAAGCACCTTCGCTCCACAGTACACTCGAGAAAAAATTAAACTAAATTCTGAAATACCATTTGCACCTTTTCTTATTATTGGAGTATTGATTGTTTTGTTTGCTCGGGTTGATGTGTTGGGGTTGGCACAATTATTCAATGCGTAACTATACAAAAGGTTTTACATTAATCGAGCTTATTGTGGTAGCAAGTATTATGAGTGCTATCATACTTTTGGTTACCTTTAACAGCAGGCGATTTAATGACGATCTCGCGTTACAAACTGCAGCAGGTGAAGTGTCTCTTGCAATGCGACAAGCACAAAGTTTTGGAGTTTCGATTAAACAAACTCAATCAGGAAGTACTGATTTTAATAAACCATATGGTATTGCCTTTGATCTGCAGACTCCAACAAACTTTTTTATTTACTCTGACACAAATGGTGATAGAAAATATGACGGTGCTGCTGCATGTACTGGTGCAGATGAATGTCGAGAAAAATCTATATTACGTGGTGGGGTAAGTGTGCGACGTATATGTGCAGCATATATGAATGATACAATTACGTGTTTTAGTGGATCAGCTCGATATTTAGTGTTGACGTATGTACGTCCAAATCCAGAGCCAGTGATTAAGGTGCATGATACAAACAAAGCAGAAATAAGTGGCCCATGGAAAACTGCATATGTTGAACTTGTAAACCAGAGGGGTACACTTATGTATATACTTACAGACTATTTGTCTGGACAAATTATGATTCAAAGTACACCTGTTATACCATGACACATACCTTGTTTAAAAAAAATACAAAACGTGGATTTACGCTCATTGAAATTATGGTTTCTTTGTCTGTCTTCATTATTATCATGACGGTAAGTCTCGGTTCGATATTGAGTATACTTGATACCAATACAAAATCTCAAACTAAAAAAACAGCGATGGATAACTTAAGCTTCGCTCTGGAGTCTATGTCACGTACGGTGCGTTTCGGTACCAACTATTATTGTGGATCTACAACTATAAACCCGCCTCCAGCTCTTGATTGTGGTGGTGGGGGAAACTCTTTGTCGATACGTTCTGCTGAAGGTTCACTTATTGTGTACAGTTTACTCGGTGGTCGTATTATGAAGACTGTAAATGGTGCATCGAGCCCGGTTACTTCCGCTGAAACAACAATTACTCGATTAACATTTTATGTGTTTAACTCGTCTCCATCTGATGCATATCAACCTCGAGTAGTGATGGTTGTCTCAGGTACTGTAGGAAGTCAGACAAGTACCCAGTCAATATTCAATCTGCAAACGATGATGTCTCAGCGTAAGATCGATATATAACATGCATACAACACGACATACACACATATATGGTTTTACATTGGTAGAGGTACTTGTAGCGGTATCGATTTTGTCGATTTCTATTTTGGCAACATTTACTGCGGTTTCAAATGCGATGCGAGCAACAAATTTTACAGAAGATCAGACAGTTGCGTATTATCTTGCTGATGAAGCACTTGAATATATACGTCACAGGAGAGATTCCAATGCAATTGCTCATATCAATGCACTTGCAACAGGAGGTTCGGTAGGATGGCTTACGGGAGTAGCTCAGGTTGCAGGTGATCCATGTTCTACCGGGAAAGTATGTTATGTAGATGTTGCTGCAAACACAATTACTGCATGTTCATCAACAGCAGCATCATGTCCTTCTTTGCTATACAACAGCACCTCAGGTATATATGGATATGTGTCTGGATCAACTACTCAATATAAACGATCAATAACTATCACTTCAATCAGTGCCACTGAAGTGTCTGTTGTGGTGCAGGTATCCTGGACAGCACAAAATGTAACAAAAAATTATACGCAGACACTTGTATTAAGGAATTGGGCACAATAATATGAAACACACGTCATCACAATCAGGGTATGCATTATTGACTTCTATTATACTTACGGCGACGTTGGTGCTTGTTGCATATGCAGTAACCAATATTGCGCTTCGTCAACTTACACTGACAACTACAAACACTGAATCTCATAATGCATTTTATATTGCTGACAGTGGTCTTGAGTGTGCACTTTTCTGGGATATTAAAAATCCAAATAATCCAACGATAAGTGCATTTGATATTACCACTCCGGGTACAGTGACATGTGGAGGAAGTACGGTGACACCTACACGTACATCAGGAGGAGGTTCGACAGTTAGTACATTCCAGATCCCAGTTGGTTCAAGTTGTGCTATTGTAACTGTTACAAAAAGTCCAGGTAATATGACAACCATCGAATCTCGAGGTTATAATTCGTGTACGACTGATCCTCGGTTTGAACGCGCGATTAGAATTAGTTATTAAATACAGAGCATATGAAAAAAAATATACCGCACGATATCATCAAGCGAGTTTCCCAATTACAAGAAGTTATCAATTATCATCGCGGACTGTATCATACACATGATGCACCAGAAATAAGTGATGAAGTGTATGATTCTTTAGTGCAAGAATTGAGTTCACTTGAACAACAGTATCCAGAATTAAAAACACAAAATAGTCCCACAGAGCGAGTAGGAGGTGAGCCACTTAAGGAATTCGTAAAGGTGACACATGCGGTACAGCAATGGTCATTTGATGATGTATTTGATGAACAGAGTTTGGAGAAATGGAATGAGAAGGTTTTTAATTTTATTAAAAAAGGTGGGGTACAGGATGAACTTGTGGAATATTGTTCGGAATTAAAAATTGACGGACTTAAAGTTATTCTCACGTATGAAGATGGTGTATTGGTGCGAGGAGCAACTCGAGGGGATGGTACGGTTGGGGAGGATGTAACAGAGAATATTAAGACAATAAAAGATATTCCGTTGCGACTAAACAAAAATGTTTCTCTTATTGCAATTGGTGAAGCATGGATTGGTAAAAGTGAATTACAAAAGATAAACAAAGAAAGAGAAAAAAATGGAGAGCCGTTGTATGCAAACACTCGAAACCTTGCAGCAGGAACACTTCGTCAGCTCGATCCAAAAATTGTCGCACAACGAAATCTTCACGCATTTATATATGATATAGAGAATTTTGTTGCAGAGAAGATCGAAACACAAGCAAAAGAGCTTGAGTTATTGCATGAACTCGGTTTTGTAACAAATCCACATACGGTGGTGTGTAAGAATCTTGCTGAGGTAGAAACTTTCTATAAACACTGGGTACATAAAAAAGATTCTCTCGAATACGGTCTTGATGGTATCGTACTTAAGATCAATTCTCGAAAGATTCAGGAGGCTCTTGGGTATACTGGTAAATCACCACGATGGGGAGTGGCATATAAATTCCCGGCAGAACAAGTAACAACTGTTATTGAAGACATTGTCTTTCAGGTGGGGCGTACAGGTGTAGTGACTCCAGTTGCTCATCTTCGTTCTGTGTTGGTAGCAGGTTCGACTGTCTCTCGAGCAACCTTACACAATGAAGATGAAATAAAACGTCTTGATGTGCGTATTGGTGATACAGTGATTATTCAAAAAGCAGGTGATGTGATTCCTGATATTGTGCGGGTTGTTAGAGAACTACGAACAGGAAAAGAGAAACCTTTCAAATGGCCAACCCACGTTCCGCTTTGTGGTGGAGATGGTGCGATCGAGCGAGTAGCAGGAACTGCTGCATGGCGCTGTGTGGTAAAGGATTCATATGAACAACAAAAACGTAAGCTTCACTACTTTGCATCAAAAGGTGCACTTAATATAGAGGATATGGGGCCAAAGATCATCGATCAGCTTCTCGATGCAGAGCTTATAGCAGAATATGCAGATATTTTTACCTTGAAGAAAGGAGATCTTCTTGCACTTCCGCGTTTTGCAGAAAAGTCAGCTGATAATTTGCTTGCGTCAATTGAAAAAGCTCGAAAGACGACACTTCCACGATTTTTGATTTCACTTTCAATTCCACAGGTAGGTGAGGAGACTGCGCATGATATTGCAAATCATTTTAAAACAATTGAAAAAATAAGGAGTGCGACAGAGGAAGAATTGCTTGCTATTCCAGGTATTGGGCCTATTGTTGCCGAGTCAGTCGCTACCTTTTTCAAAGATAAAAAAAATAAAAAAATTGTTGATGATTTGCTTGCATACATTAGTCTACAGAAGACAGTTGACAGTCAGCAGAAAGAAGAGAAGCTTAAAGGTAAGACGTTTGTACTCACCGGGACACTTCAGACCATGTCTCGCGATGAAGCAAAAGAAAAAATTCGCGCACTTGGCGGGGATGTTTCTTCTTCGGTCTCAAAAGAAACAGATTACGTAGTAGCAGGTGAGTCTGCAGGGTCTAAGCTTGATAAGGCGCGGGAACTGGGAGTTAAAATACTTTCTGAGAGTGATTTTATTGCGTTATTTTAGTTCCTGACGGATTCTAAAAAATAGTGTAGTATAGGAACATGATTGAGAAAAAAGACATAGAAAAGCTTGCAGATCTTGCTCGTATGAAAGTATCTGAGGAAGAAAAAGAGGCGCTTGCTCAAAGTATTGAGTCTATTTTGGGCTATGTGAGTCAGGTTACCTCAGTATCTGAGACGGCGGTAAAACCCCTCTCATCTTTGAGAAATGTTATGCGAGAAGACATAATACTTAATAAAGAAGGTGAGTACACTGAAGCTCTCCTTACCAATGCGCCTGCTCGAGACGGTAATTATTTGGAAGTTAAAAAAATATTAGGCTAACATTCGTATTCATTCGTAAGTATTTAATTCGCATATTCGTATATCATTATGGATTTAAAAAACCTCACAATTACAAAAGCTCGAACAATGCTCGACAGTAAAGAAATAACTGCGGTTGAGCTTGCATCTGCATATCTAGAAGAGATCAAAAAGAAAAACCCTGAACTCAATGCATATCTTGAGGTGTATGATGATGTACTTGCTCAAGCAGAAGCTGCTGACAAAAGAATACAAGCAGGGGAGTCAACTCCACTTCTCGGTATTCCACTTGCTATCAAAGATAATATTTTAATTACAGGACGTAAGGTTACCGCTGCGTCCAAGATTCTTGAAGGATATGTTGCGCCATATGATGCAACAGCGATCACTAAACTGAAAGCGCAAGGCGCTGTGTTTCTTGGGCGGGCAAACATGGATGAGTTTGCGATGGGAGGCTCGACCGAAAACTCGGCTTTTGGTGTAACAAAAAATCCAGTCGATACGACACGTGTAGCTGGAGGATCTTCAGGTGGTTCGGTAGCTGCAGTTGCTGGACACTTAGCACTTGGAGCACTCGGATCTGATACGGGTGGGTCTGTCCGACAGCCTGCTGCATTTTGTGGAGTAGTCGGCTTTAAACCAACCTATGGATCTATTTCTCGACACGGACTTATGGCGATGGGTTCTTCGCTTGATGTGATTGGTCCGATTACATATACAGTAGGTGATGCAGAGATACTCTTTGATGCAATGAAAGGGAAAGATGCATATGATGGCACTACCGTAGATGAATCTACTTATGAGAAAGTAGAAGATAAAAAAACACTTACAATCGGTGTGCCATGGAGTCTGTTGGAAGAAAAAGGAATCGATGAGAGTGTAAAAGAAAATTTCAAAACTTCAGTGGAGAAATTTAAATCACTTGGTTATGAAATAAAAGATATTTCTCTTCCGCATATTGCTCTTTCACTTTCTGTCTACTATATTCTCATGCCTGCAGAAGTATCTTCAAACTTGGCTCGTTTTGACGGAGTAAAATACGGACTTCATGTAGATGGAAAAGATTTACTCGAAGATTATATGAAGACTCGAGGTGTTGGTTTTGGAAAAGAAGTACGACGAAGAATTCTCTTGGGTACATATGTGCTTTCTGCAGGATACTATGATTCATTTTATGGCAAAGCAGAAGTTGTACGTTCGCTTATCCAGGAGGAATTTAAAACCGCTTTCCAGTCTGTTGACATTGTACTTACACCGACTACTCCTGCGCCTGCATGGAAGATAGGAGAAAAAGAAGATCCGCTTTCCGTGTATCTTGCGGATATTTTTACCGTCACTGCAAATATTGCAGGTATTCCAGCACTTTCTATTCCATCAGGTACAACAAAAGTCGGTGATGCAGAGCTTCCTCTCGGTATTCAACTTATGGCAACTCATATGGGTGAGAAGTATCTCTTTAAAGCAGGTAAAGATTTCTTAGGAGAATAGAAGTTTCTTTTGGATCTAAAAGTCTTGTATAATGAAATAGTTCATTAATCTTTTAATCTATTCACGTGGCTGACGAAAAACCAAAAGACGATAAACCAAAAGGGGATGCAAAACCAAAGGCGGAAGAAAAACCTGCGGAAGCACCAAATTTTTTACGTGAAATCGCAGGGATGCTTTTCATGTTATTTGTATTTATGACATTGTTTGGTGGAATACTTACATCAGCAAACAATTTTGTTTCAGGGTTGAACGGAAAAAGTTTTACGATGCGGTATTTGCTCAACTCGTATACTCGTCCAGTTGCATCAGCACTTCGTCCACTTGGTGCGTCTGTTGTGGCGATGGAGGCGGATGTTGCTGTGTATACTGAGCCAGGAGGTACACAACGAGGTACACAGAATCAACGATCTGGCGGTACAATCAAACAAGGGCCGGTATTTATTGATGGTGAACGATACTGGTATGTTGATTTTGAGGAAGACCCAGATGGATGGGTGAAAGAATCAGATATTGCATTAGTTGAAGGGACACCATCGTTGGTTACACGAATATTATTTGGCCTACATACGATTGCATGGTGGATGAAATATATACTATGGCTTCTTATTGTAGTATTTGCAGGTATGATTGCATATATTCTCTATGACTTGACTCGAGTAAGAAATAACATAAGGATGAAGCTCAATCAGGTATCTGATGAGACGATTTCAATTCCTCTTTCGACAAATAAAAATTGGGATAAGGTTATAATGCATGTTGAATCGTATAATGAATCAGAATGGAGGCTTGCAGTGATTGAAGCTGATATGATGCTCGCTGAACTACTCGACACTATGAACCTACAAGGGGATTCAATCGGTGATAAATTGAAAGGGGTAGAGAAAAGTGACTTCAATACACTTGATCTTGCATGGGAAGCGCATAAGGTGAGAAATCAGATTGCTCATGATCCAAGTTTTATACTTACTCAACGAGAAGCAAGGAGAGTTATTAGTTTATTTGAACAAGTGTTTAAAGAGTTTTCGTTTATATAGATAGAGCGTTTATATCAAACAAAAAACACCACAATGTATGGTGTTTTTTGTTACATGTTGCGGGGCAGGGATTTGGTCACAGATATTTTTCTCGTCGTCACTCGAAAAATTCTCTGACCACGACTCGCGACCCATCGTGCTCGATGGGTACCCCGCTCCGTCTTGCAAATCCCAAAATACAACTCTGTTGTATTTTTTTCTTGTTGCGGGGCAGGGATTTGCACCCCGGTCCCAAGGTTATGAGCCTTGTGAGTTACTATTACTCCACCCCGCTAGTAGCACAAGAATATCATAGAGAACATAAAAATGCTAGGTGTTAATCATGAAATTGATCACTATTGTCCCCAGTGTCAACTATGTATTTGTGTTATATTTTATATATGAAATATACAATAATTCTTTTTCTTTTTACATTATTTTTTACTCATACCGCACATGCTGCCAATCCACAAATCACATCGTATACAGTAACACCCTCAACTATCTCAAGTGGGCAACTTATCTCTGTTGCGTGGACAGCGACAGATGCCGCAGGTGCTTCGTTGATCGTCTCATGTGTTCCTGGTGTAAAAGTGAAAAAACAAGATGGAAGTTTGTTTCCGTGTGATACAAAAACAACTATTTCTACACAAGAATCAGATTCTCTTGGTTTTTTTGTTGTGAATACAAGCGGATCAACAAAGTTACTCACGTTTACACTCTACGTAAAAGATTCAACAGGTACAGATACATCAGTAGGTCAGAGTAGTAGTGTATCAGTGCTCACGATGCCTTATCCTATCACTTCATTTTTTACCACTGCAACATCGACAGCTTCGGGTGCGACAACCACTGTACAGTGGACTTCGACAGAACTCGATGGTGTAAACTTTAGTATTCGCTGTGTCGACAGTGTAAGTGTGTTTTTGGAAGGAGGTTCTGTAGCATTGCCTTGTGGAACTCCGATGTTTTCAACAAAACAGAGTCCGTCAGGAAGTATGGTGTTTGTATTTAAGAATAAAAATGTAGATGTTGCTTCTGCAAGTATGCTTATTTTACCGTATATTACCGATGGTGCGTATGATCAAACTCATGCGGAGACAATCATCTTTGATGTGGGATCTGAAAAAATTACACCAACTCAGATTTTGAGTTTCGTAGCCACTCCTCCAAAAGTAGCTTCTGATGATAATGTGTCTCTCCTTTGGTCGACTAAGTATACAAACGCTATTACGTTGAAGATGGATTGTGTTGAAGGTATTTCAGCTTCCTTTGTAACAAGTACAAGTACTTCAGTGTTTCCATGTAATAAAATTATTTCAGAAGTTGGGTATCTTCCAAATAGTAGTACTACGGTAGCATTTATGAATACTACATCTGACATAAAAACCGTAACGTTTACATTGTACCCACAACTTCCAGGAGGAGGATTTGATGGTATATATACTCAAAAAGTGTTTGTTACCGTGTATCCAAAAGGGTATATACCACAACAGACAACATCTGTGTTAAGTGCGGCTACTACAACAGTGACCACAATACAAAATACAGCTACAAGAAAAAAATTTCTATTTACAAAATTACTCAAGCTGGGCACTCGAAATGCGGATGTTACTGAGTTGCAAAAATTCTTGGCTACAGATAAAGCGGTGTATCCCGAAGGTACGGTCTCTGGGTATTTTGGTCCAGCAACACAGAAGGCAGTCGGACGATTTCAGGTAAAATATGGTCTTGCAAAAAGTGGGCAAGCAGGGTATGGACAGGTGGGACCAAAGACTCGAGAGAAGTTGAATATGGTGCAGTAGGTTTGAGTATTTCCAATTTTTAGGTTATAGTAGTGTGCACATGTATATGTGTATATTGTCGGTGTAGTTCAATGGTAGAACGAAGGACTCATAAGCCTTAGACAATGGTTCGATTCCATTCATCGACACAAAATAGAAACCTCTTTGAAATTATACAATTTTATGTATAATAGGTTGAGTTGGTTGTATTTAGGGTTAGTTAAGCAAATATTGCAGAGGGTAGCTGTTTTGGTTAGTTAAGCAAATATTGCAGAGGGTAGCTGTTTTGGTTAGTTAAGCAAATATTGCGGGTGTAGCTCAGCTGGTTAGAGCGCGTCCCTGTCACGGACGAGGCCGTGGGTTCGAGCCCCATCACTCGCGCAAATAAAAAGCACCGTAAGGTGTCTTTTTTATTTGCGCGAGTGAAGTAAAGCGGAGCTTTACGTTGGGGCTCGAACGGAATCGCGGTCTACAAGTGCAGCAGCGCTTGTCGCGATTCCGGTGCCCAGAATTTTACGAGTGACGACGAGTAAAATTCGAGGGAGAGATCCATATCACTCGCGCAAATAAAAAGCACCGTAAGGTGTCTTTTTTATTTGCACGAGTGAAGTAAAGCGGAGCTTTACGCTGGGGCTCGAACAGATTGGCGGTGTACGCTCGCAGGAGCGAGTGTCGACAATCTGGTGCCCAGAATTTTACGAGTGACGACGAGTAAAATTCGAGGGAGAGATCCCCATCACTCGCGCATCGAAAAAGAGCTTGAGAAATCAAGCTCTTTTTCTGTATACTGATGGGATTTTGGAACTGTGATAATATTTTGGTATGACACAAATATTAGCCTTGATTTCTTTATTGTTAAATTTGGTTGCTACTGGAATATATTTAACACAAATTATTAAAAATAAGTCTACTCCAAACCCAAGTAGTTGGATAATTTGGGTTGTCATAAATCTAATCAACCTTATAACTTACTTTGCTCTTGTTGATAAAAGTATTTGGGTCGCACTCACATCTCTGACTTCAACTGTTGTGGTTTCTATAATATTTTTACTGTCTTTATTTAAAGGTAAATTTACAAAGATTAACCTTGTCGACACTGCCTCATTGATTATGGTTATCGGAGTTGGTTTTTTATGGAAAATGAGTGGTAATGCTGTTATCTCGAATGTTGCATTGCAAATTATTTTTGTTATCTCGTTCTTTCCAACAATAAACGGTTTGTTAATAAAAATGGCGAGAGAAAAGCCTATACCTTGGTTTTTAGGTGCTGTCGCTTATATCTTACAAATAGTTATCATACTACTAAATCCAGTTACTCTGTGGGCATTAATATTTCCCGTGATACAGGTTATTGGTCAAGGATCTATAGCCGGCATTTCTTTCAAAAGCAGTTCTCACCTCATCCACTAGGTCGTGCTGATGAGATTTTTTCTAAAAACATCTTGCAAAACAAGGTGTTTTTGGTTCTAACATAATGCTTGTAATTTTATAAGGACGTGGTATAATAAATATAGGTCGTTTGGTTGCCTAAAAGCACTAAGCAAAAAAACCTTATAAGGAGAACAAATTGAACGCTCAAGAAAAGGCACAATTTCTTCTTGCTCGGCGCTTATCTAATGGTCCGAGCATAATCATTGTCCGGGGTGTAGCTTACATCACCATCGGCGGTCGAACTTCAGTTTTGACCAAAAGTGGTCACAACTCCCAGAAGCATGGTTTTGTTTTCCTCCTCTATGCTGAAGAAAGTTGGGGAGTTCTAGGTCACAATACCGTCAATGCTCGCGAGCACATCTTTTTTATTCCACCCAAAAAGAGGATTAATGTGAGCAACGGCCGCTTCGAGCTCATGGATGTGAATTACGACTCTTTCGTTCAGGCTCATGATCAGGGGACGATGCTGCACCCTATTTCTGGAAACATAAATATAAACCAGGTAGTTGGAGTCGGAAAAGTGTGTGGCACAGTTGGAAACCATTCCGTCATGATCATGGTTACTGGCGGAGGACTGGAAGAAATGAAAATCCCCGGCAGGTTCAAAGAGGTGTTTGATTTTTACTTGGTAAACTCTGGTAAGAAGGCATACAAGATTAATTGCGTAAAGTGCCTGGGCACATTTTGGTCCCTTCTTGATTCGCGGAGGATTCATCCGAATGTTATGTATTGTACGAAATGTTCTGTCGACAGGGTAAATCCGTAGGTCAAAGTTCAAGCCCGCCTAGTAGCGAAATGCAAACGGCGGGCTTTCTGCTACTTTAGTTCTCACCTCATCCACTAGGCTGCGCAAATAGAAAACCACCGAAAGGTGTGTTTTTTATTTGTTCTAGGTTGACTCCCATGTTTTTTGTGTAAATTTAACGAATGGGTATTTTATGATAGTATAGGTACAACTACGTTGTCTGGCATGTGGCAGACTTCACGGTGAGATATAAAGAAGAGCTGAGGCTTAATTTATATCGGGTTGCCTTGGCGCTCCAGATTTCTCGGGGATGAAGTCTGGAGCGTGGCAACTTTTTGTTTGTTTTTTTATACAATACAGCCGAAGTAGTTCAGTGGTGGAATAACCCCTTGGTAAGGGGTAGGTCGCGGGTCCGATTCCCGCCTTCGGCTCCATCAAATCGCAGATTTGTGAGGGAGTCGGAAGTTTGCTTTACTTTTTATGATATTTTTTTCTATCACTTCCATTTTATTTATTGTTCTTTCTCTTGTGTATATAGTTGTATTTTCAACCATCTTACTTCAAGAATTGTGGTACGGTCAGAAAAAGAATGCGCCTTTTGTGCCAGCACCCGATGCGATCATGAATGATCTTAATATTCACATCACAATCGATGAAGGCTCTGTTGTGTATGACCTTGGAGCAGGTGATGGAAAGATACTCCGTTGTCTCTATAAATACAATAAAAAAGGGAAGTTTGTTGGTATTGAACGGGGTATTGTGCCATATGTGCTTGCACGAATAAAGCAGAGAAATATCCCAAGTATATCTTTTAAACGACAAGATTTTTTTGACACTGACCTATCATCAGCTACTATTGTGGTGACCTATCTGTACCCGCGACTCATGGACGCACTTCTTCCAAAGCTTCAAAAAGAATTAAAATCAGGAACTATTGTATACTCAATTGATTTTTCTTTTTCTGCAAAAGAGCCATCGGAAGTGTTTGAATTTGACCAAGCACGCAAGCGAGGAAAAAAGCTTTTCAAGTATGTTTTTTAGGGTTTTTTGATATACTAGGCTCGTGGCTGACACAAAAGAACATTATCAAACAGAACTCGACAAGCTTGAGGCTTCGATGCTCCAAGCTGATTTTTGGTCTGATAAAGATAAGGCACAAACATCTATTAAACGCATCGCAGAACTCAAGACGTTGATTGCGGGTGGAAGTAAGTATGACGCAGGGGACTGCATCATGACGATTTTCTCAGGGGCAGGAGGAGATGACTCAGAAGATTTTTCTGCAATGCTTTTGCATATGTATCTGAAGTACTGTGAACACAAGGGGTATGGAGTGTCTTTTGTACACCAAAATGAAAATGATCATGGTGGGTATCGAAACGTCACTATTGAAATCTCTGGAAAAAATGCATACGGTACACTCAAAAATGAATCAGGAGTTCACCGCCTTGTCCGCATCTCTCCCTTTAATGCAAATGCGAAACGTCACACATCATTTTCGATGGTGGAAGTGATTCCAAAATTTGAGAAAATAGAAGAGCTCGATGTGCCCGAATCAGATATCAGAGTTGAGCTTTCTCGCTCATCGGGTCCTGGAGGACAAAATGTAAATAAACGAGAAACCGCAGTGCGAGTGGTGCATATTCCGAGTAACCTGTCAGCAGCAAGCGACAACGAGCGCTCTCAAGCTCAAAACAAAGAGAAAGCAATGCAGATTTTGTATGGGAAAATCTATGCCCAGCTCGAAAAAGAGAGAACAGCGAAAGAGAAAGGGATGTATATATCGAAAACCACTCAGATTGAATGGGGAAATCAAATCCGCTCATACGTCTTGCATCCCTACAAAATGGTTAAAGATCACCGTACAGGGGTAGAGACTGGTAATGTGGATAAGGTACTTACTGATGGAGAAATCGATGAATTTCTCGAAGCCGAGAAGGATTTGTAGCTTTTGCCGAAGACGGCTATCTGCGGTATACTTATGGGTATGATTTATTTCGACAATGTCTCGAAAATCTACCCTGACAATTCTGTTGCATTGCAGGATATCTCTTTTGCAATAGAACCAAATGAATTTGTCTCTATTGTAGGACACTCAGGTGCAGGGAAGACTACACTTCTTAAAATGTTTCTTGCAGAGGAAAAACCTACAGATGGCAAGATATTTTTTGAATCAACTGATATTCACAAACTCAAGAAAAATGAAATCAACGACTTTCGTCGAAAGGTAGGGGTGGTGTTTCAGGATTTTCGACTTCTTCCGTATAAGACCGTGTATGAAAATATTGCATTCGCGATGGAAGCAGCAGGACGTACTGATGAGGAAATAGAATCTGACGTTCCTCATGTTCTCGACCTAGTTGATCTTGGTAAAAAGATTTGGAATTTCCCGGGAGAACTCTCTGGTGGTGAAAAACAGCGAGTAGCTATCGCTCGGGCGATTGTAAACCAGCCCGATGTTATCATTGCAGACGAACCGACCGGAAACCTCGATCCACTGAACACATACGATATTGTACAGATTTTGAAAAAAATCAATGATCTGGGTACTACAGTGGTACTCACGACACACAATAAAGGGGTGATTGATTCACTGGGTAAGCGAGTGATTACTATGGAAGACGGTAGGATCGTGCGTGATGATAAGCAAGGTAAATATATAATATAATTTTATGATGTGGATATCTGCAAAACGAATTATGCGATCAGGATTCTTCTCTTTTTGGAGAAATGGTTTCGTGTCGCTTTCTTCTGTGCTTGTGATGATTATCACGCTGTTTGTTATTACCGCGACTATTTTTCTCGGGGCGATTCTCAATGCTTCACTACAGGAGATTAAGAATAAAGTAGATATCAATGTATATTTTGTGCGTACTGCACCTGAAGAAGATATTATTGTGTTACAAAAAGCTCTTGAAGCTCTCCCGGAAGTAAAAGCTCCAGTAGAATATGTTTCTCGAGAAGATGCATTAGCTTCATTTCGTCAAAAACACCAAGATGATCAGTTTACATTACAAGCACTCGATGAGCTTGGAGAAAATCCACTCGGAGCATCACTCAATATTCGTGCAAAAGAACCTTCTCAATATGAAGGTATCGCAGAGTTCTTAAAGAGTAAAAGTTCGCTCTCGCAAGATGGTACATCGATCATCGATAAGGTAAATTATTACCAAAATAAGACGGCGATTGATACGTTGACTCGAATGATTGATTCAGCAAATCGTCTTGGCTTTATTCTCACACTCTTCCTTGTGTGTGTATCTATTTTGATTACGTACAATACAATTCGTCTTGCTATCTTTATGTCTAAAGATGAGATTTCTGTAATGCGTTTGGTTGGAGCAAGTATGATGTATATCAGAGGGCCATTCGTTGTTTCAGGTGCTATCTATGGAGTGGTTTCTGGTTTTATTACACTTATCCTCTTTTTCCCAATTACGCTCTGGCTCGGTAATGCAACCGCTGAGTTTTTTGTAGGTCTCAATGTCTTTTCATATTATATTGAAAATTTTGCACAAATATTTTTCATTGTCATCTTCTCTGGTGCGGTTATCGGTGCGATTTCGAGTTTCCTTGCTGTACGCAAGCATTTAAAAATATAGATTCGCAGAATTTTCGTATAATAAATTACCATGGATAAGAACAAAAAGAAAAAACATAAATTCATTTTCGTTGTCGGGGGAGTAATGTCAGGAGTCGGTAAAGGTATTGCATCATCATCCATCGGTAAGATCCTTCAAAATAAAGGCTTTAAGGTCAACCCTATCAAGGTTGACCCTTATTTAAATGTAGATGCAGGGACGATGAATCCGACTGAGCATGGAGAAACATTTGTGCTTGATTCAGGACTTGAGACCGATCAAGATATGGGAAATTATGAGCGCTTTATGAATGTAGATCTTGGGCCTGATGACTATATCACTTCAGGTATGGTGTATAAGTATGTGATTGAAAAGGAGCGCAACCTAGGGTATCGAGGAAAGTGTGTAGAAGCAATCCCTCATATCACTGAAGAAATCACTCGACGCTGGAGACGATCTGCTGAAAGTCATGAAGCAGACATTTCATTGATTGAAATCGGTGGAACTATCGGTGACTATCAAAATATTTTGTTCATCGAAGCGGCACGTATTTTGAAAATCAAAAATCCGCAAGATGTGATATTTATCATGGTCTCATATCTTCCGGTGCCTGGAGTACTCGGTGAGATGAAGACACGTCCAACACAAAACGCTGTCCGACAGCTC
Source organism: uncultured Candidatus Saccharibacteria bacterium (assembly GCA_964426735.1). Lineage (GTDB taxonomy): Bacteria > Patescibacteriota > Minisyncoccia > Phycocordibacterales > DATDWN01 > UBA910. The sequence continues at coordinate 7,500 of CAYRRP010000003.1, read as the reverse complement.
AACTCATACGGAGTACAGCCTGATATTATCATTGCGCGAGGTAGTCAAGCACTTGATCACAAACGAAAAGAAAAAATCGCGATTGCGTGTTCGGTGGCGGTTGATAATGTGATTTCTGCACCGGATATTTCAAGTATTTATGATGTACCGATCAACTTTGAAAAAGACAAAATCGGGGACATGATTTTACGTTCATTGCATATGCGAGCAAAAGTAAAAGGGGATGTGCTTGCCGATTGGAAGAAGTTTGTTGAGAAATCAAAAAATCAAAAGAAGCATATCAAGATCGCAGTAGTGGGAAAATATTTTGATACGGGAGACTTCGTGCTTTCAGATGCATATATTTCGGTGATTGAGGCGATTAAATTTTCAAGCTATTGGTTGGGAGCAAAGCCTGAGCTTACCTGGATCAATTCAAAAGAATACGAAACAAACCCGAAGAAAATAGTGGAGCTCAGTGGATATGACGGTATCATCGTACCGGGAGGTTTTGGAGAATCAGGTATCGAAGGAGTACTCATGGCTATTCGATATGCGAGAGAGAATAAGATTCCGTATTTGGGACTTTGCTACGGTATGCAACTTATGGTTGTAGAATACGCACGAAATATTCTCGGTTGGAGTGATGCACATACTGCAGAAATCAATCCAAAATCATCTCATGTGGTGATCGACATTATGCCTGAACAAAAGAAAAACCTGGAAGAAGGGAAGTATGGTGCGACCATGCGTCTCGGCTCATATGAGGCAAAACTCCTCAAAGGTACGCATGCGTATAAAGCGTACTCGTCCGCCGGAGCTTTATCGAAGGTGGATGGTACAGATACCATTCATGAGCGACATCGACATCGTTATGAAGTGAATCCAGAATACGTAGAAGAAATAAAGGCAAAAGGTTTAGTATTTTCTGGTACATCACCAAGCGGTCACCTGATGGAGATTGCAGAACTTCCTAAAAATGTGCATCCATTTTTTCTTGGTACCCAATTCCATCCGGAACTGAAGGCACGACCGTTAAACCCACACCCTCTCTTTACCGCCTTCATTGAAGCGGCGATAAAAGGGAAGAAGTGAGCCTATAAAGTTTTTATGTTGACAGAGAAGTTTAAAAAAAGTATGATAATATCATATTAAATTATCATACAATTCTATGACTACTATCTCAGTACCACTTACTCCAGATTTGGAAAAATTTATAAAAAATATGGTCAAAAATGGCCGGGCAAGCAATAAAGCAGATGCTGTTCGAAAAGCCCTTCTTCAGCTGGCGGAAAATGAAGCAGTTGAGGCTGTTTTGCGTGCTGAGCGAGAGCTTGCGTTAGGTCTCGGTATGCGAGGTGACCTCCGTGAACTTGCGAAGAAAATATAAAAACCATGATGGACATTATCTATCTCCCAAGTTTTGTTCGTCAATATAAGAATTTAGAAAAAGGCTTGCAAGATGAAGTTATTGAAAAAATAGAATTATTTAAGAATAAAGAAAATCATAAGCAATTGAAGTTGCACAAACTCCATGGTCCACTCAAAGATAGATGGAGTTTTTCTGTAAACTATAAGATACGAATTGTATGTATTTTTGAATCAAAAAATAAAGTCGCCTTTTTATCAATCGGGGATCATAAAGTGTATGAATAATCCGCCCCCAATACCTTGTAAAAAGGGTATTTTTCAGGTATTCTGTTCAAGTATTGCGTAATGTATTGCCAGTTCGTCTAATGGTAGGACACATCCCTCTGGAGGATGTTATTGGGGTTCGAGTCCCTGACTGGCAGCAAAAAATAACGACCGAAAGGTTGTTTTTTTCTGCCAGTAGCAAAGCAAAGCTTTGCGTCAGGGACTCGAACGGATTGTCGGTCTACGAGCGCAGTAGCGCTTGTCGACAATCCGGTGCCCAGAAATTTTCGCAGCGACGGCGAGAAAATTTCGAGGGAGAGACTCCCTGACTGGCAGCAAAAAATAACGACCGAAAGGTTGTTTTTTTCTGCCAGTAG
>CAYRRP010000003.1:0-5409 GCA_964426735.1 uncultured Candidatus Saccharibacteria bacterium | reverse complement strand
CAAAGCAAAGCTTTGCGTCAGGGACTCGAACGGATTGTCGGTGAGGTGAGAAGTCGTGTTGCGACTTCGCAAGAACTTTTTCAGATATTTTATGAGTAACTGAAATTAAATATCGAAAGGGTGCACTGTTCCTGTAATGAGCGAGACTCCCTGACTGGCAGTACTTGACAATATACTATATTGTACTGTATAATTGAAACAGGAGAATGATTAAATGTCTTTGAAGGTTAATAGGTGGTCGCATCCTGAACTACAGGATGGTGAAGTTTTTATAACAAATGCATCTGACAGTTCATCTGGTAAATATCCAGGTGACACCAGAAGTGACTGGGATGCTTGTGGGTGGAAAACCAAACGCCGTGGCAAAGTTGCCTACGATATCCACGGCAAACCCATTTCGGCGGGGGTGTTTCCGATATTCGCCCGTAGGGAAGAATTGGAAGCAGCTGGTGTAAAGATAAAGTAAAGCGAATGGGAGGTGGTGCACGGTAATCTGTGCACCACTTTTTTGTCTAGCTTGCAGTTTAACTGGTTCCAATTTTGTACCATACAGATATAAAATTGACTTTTAAATAATTATATTCTATTGTCTGATTAGGAGGAGTGATTATGTTATCAAGAATGGAGTTTCTTTCGGCTGCGGAAAATCGCGAGAAGTTTTTTCGGAGGATTTCGTATTTCTTTCCGACGCTTGATCCTCGGTATCAGATGATTGAACGAGCCTATCAGACCGCCAAAGATGCGTTTCGTGAAAAGTATCGGGATGATGGTGAGACTCGATACTTTGAACATATTCGGGCGGTAACCTTGATTGTTGTCGACTATCTGCGAATCAAAGATCATCATGTTATTGTAGCTTCTTTGTTACATGACATTGTTGAAGATATAGATTCTTGGACAGTTGCTCGGGTTGATGCTGAGTTTGGTAAAGAAGTGGCGCTTTTGGTTGAATATATGACCAAGCCGTCAAAAGAAATGTGTCCCAACAAACACGACCGGGATGAGATATATCACTCTCGATTCCGTTCGGCGCCTCGAGAATTCTTCTATATCAAGCTTGCGGATAGGCTCCATAACGTTCTCACGTTATGGAACTGCACTGCGGAAAAGCGAATGAGGAAGATTGCTGAGACCAGGATGCATTATCTGCCATTTGCCGAAAAGCATCTCATCTTGTATCACGAGTTAATTACAGCAATGGAACAGCTTGAATCTGATGTGTCATCACAAGTATAGAAGTGTAAGCAGAGAACCAGGGTGTCGAACCCTGGTTCTGTTTTTTAGGAAAAATAGGGGCTAACCCTATTATATGTCCAACATAAATTTCTACCTGTCAAAACTCTCAAACTTTGATATAGTGTATTCATGAAAATCCTTAAACAGGTTAAATCTATTGAGGTTAAACGTACGTTTGTTATTTCTGACTACATAGCTCATGTACGTAATGGAAAAAAGTCTGGAAATAATCATAGGTTTTTAAAGAGTATCGATCAAGAGGATTTTCAGAATACATTGCGAGAAGTTAAAGAAAAAATCTTAAAGATTAAAGAAAAAGATCTAGATAAATTAATTTCTCCAGAATGGCAAAAAAGAATAAAAGCATACAATTCAAGTAAATGGTTTTTGGCAAAAATAGACTCTCGTGAGGTTGGAGTGTGGCCTCGAGCAGGCGGATTGCCTTTACGATGGACAAACAGAAGTCTTTTTGAGACTGCAGAAAAAGTTGTAAGGGGATTCAAACGAAGCTCTAAATCAATAAAAAGAAGACCAAAACATGCGTTGCCGAGTATTTTAAAAATTAGCACCCATATAAATCAAAAAGAAAAATATTTATATCCCATCGTTTTTAAAACTGATACAGGTACACAGAGCCGAAAGAGATTGAAAAGAAAAATGATAGGAGATATTGATGATGGCAACATGAGATCAATTGCCTTGGCTATGAGTGGGAGAAATCCATTCATTGTCTATTTTGGTATCCCAATGGAGGGGAAATAGGGAGGACAAAAAATGGGGACTGATCCTATTACCACAGGTTTGCTAAGTAACTTGGGGTAGGTCTTTCATTTAAGACATTTGTTTTCTTGGGAAAAACGGTACCCGACACTGATTCCAGGTAGACCAAAAAAATTATGACATAAAAAATGGTAAATAATTGGACTTATCCCCATTTTCCTACTTTTTCTGATCCATTAGGCGTTGAGCATTTCTACAAGCAGTTATTAAATCATCTTTAAATAAACGAAAATCTGGACATCTGTTTCCAATCTCTTCCGGATTAATCTCGTTACTTATGGCTAGATAAATTTCATTGAGCGTGGGTTGTGGTAATGACATATTTCTTTTTAAAAGCTCTAATTGGTGTTTCGGGAGTTTGTCACTAAAAGGTATAGGGTCTGATCCATTTAACCTCATAATTTTTTTTAACAGATTATGATCAGATACTAGCCATTTTTCAAAATGAGGATCGGCAACTCCTATAGCGGAATAATTTAGGTGTGTTGGATTCACTTCCTCTATGCATTGTCGAATTTTTCTTCTTCTATCGTCTACATCAACTTTAACATCTTGATCCGTTAGAAAGACTCCCACGTGCAAACCTTCTAAGTCGAAAAAAGTACGGACATATGCCTTTACATATCCTATGATACCCTTATGAGTAGGAACCATTTTTGATATTTCAAACTCTATGCCTTCTGATTCAATAATTCGCGAAATAATAACTCTTACTGCATCTGTATCTCTCAATCCTTCGTATACAACAGCAATCTTGATCATAATTGAGTTTTAATTATTGAAATAATCCAGATCCAATAATATCAGCGGCAGTATGATCTACTTGCAAATCTGTTTTAATTGATTCGTATTCCTGAGTATCTTTTACGTGTACAAGATGAGTACCTGATTCCACTTCTTTCTTGCAGAAAATTACTTCAGGTACGGTAAGTCCAGTAAAAAGATCGTTGCTATGGGTGGTGAAAAGTATCTGTATCTTATTATTTGTTGCTTGAGTTCTAAATTCATCAAGTAAACGGAGAAGTCTACCTATATGCATTCCATTTTCGATTTCTTCTACCACAAAAAAAGAATATTCATCAGCATTAAAAAGACTAAAGAAAAGATGTATAACCCTTCTGTCTCCATGGGAAAGAGAGAGGTGACTGAGTCTTGTTTGTGCATCTGCTTCTCGCCATGTTACAAAATATCTTTTAACCTCTTCTGTTTGATCTTTATTCTTTTGATTTGTAATCTCTTGGTTATCATCAAGAGATATTATTATTGGTGCAATAAAAGAGGGGACTATTCTTTGAATAGAACTTACCGCTTTTTCGAATCCCCCACCATTTTTTATAAATAATGAAACTGCAACGCCATCTAAACTGTTAAGATCAGGTTTATTTCCTTGTACAACCATTAACCCTTCTTTATTTCCGAGATGAGTATCAATGAATGTGTAATTGTTTATGATTTTAGTAATTTCTGAAACATCTGGATCAGAATAAGAACTTAACATTAATTTACTTATCTCAATTTTAAAAGGTATAGGAATGTTTTCTTCTCCTGAAAATACAGAATCTTTTTCTCGTCTAAAAATACTCACAACTTTTGAACCTATATTTTTAGTTAAACATTCATTCTGAATAGCTAATCGTTGGCTTCCAGCATATCGAGTTAGTCCGATAGAATAATTGAAGTTATAAATGACATTGTCCTTTGCTTGAATAACAAATTCAAAATTAGCTACTTTAGCAGGGTCTTTGAAGTAAAAAAATTCATTAGTAAAAGGTGCGATTTTATTAACTATAACTGTATCAAGATCTCCTCCTTGCGATAAGTCTTTGAGTAAACGAATTGCAGAAATAAAATTTGTCTTTCCTGCTCCATTTTTACCAAAGATAACGTTTAATTTACTAAGGTTTACTGAGCTCTCACGAATACTTCTGAAGTTTTTTATCTTTATGTTAGAAATCATATCTCCTTAATAATAACATATATTTTACATTTATGAGGTCTGTTAGATTTAAACTGTTTTATTAAAAGTAAGTTTCCAACTTCGTACCACACTGCCAGCATTTGACATAGTACATATTAATGTGTTATGTTATAAATCAGGAGATACTCATGCAGGATTTACTTAATAAAGCAGTTGAGCTTGCGATCGTAGGTGAGGACTTGTTTGGGAGTGAAAGGAGGCCGACCGTATATTACGGCACTCTTGATAAGATCGAAGGTACGATGGTGCACGTCACAAATGTTACCATCCGTCCGGACAAGGTCGGCGAACCCTTCGATGTTTGGGTGAACACGGCTTCCTATTTCTTCTTTTGGATGAAGAAAGGAAAAACGGTCTAGTGAAAGAGTGAAGGGTCGGTCTTCGGATCGGCCCTTTTTCGTATCTAATAAAATTTCAATTTCATACCACATGGTCAGCACTTGACATAATAGCATTTAGTATGCTATTATTTTCAGTAGGAGACGTGGAGGCACACAAAGTATGTCTAATTCTGTACATCCCGAAGCGGAAGTTGATGAGGTCTTTCTCACGAATGCTGAGAGGGGAGACAAGCTTGATTCGCCCTTTTATCAAAAGTGGCCTACCAAGCGCGAAGGAAGAAATGCCTATAATCTTATAGGGGAGTATCTTCCGAATCACTTTCCTGTTTTTGTAAAAAGAAGCGACGTCGAGAAAAATGGCGGCTTCGTGCAAGGCATGGGGAAGGACGTATTTTTCAGATAACGCAACGCATATTCATCGATCGCCCGTTCAAGGTCAAACCTTGCGGGCGGTTTCTATTTTCATTAAGGTTCCACCTGCGTACCAAACTGACAGCAAAATTAAATGCGTCCAATTTCTATCAAGAAATTGGACGCATTCTGGGTTAAATGATGTTGTATCCTTTGAAACCTAATTCCGCGATGGATTCGGGGGTAGGGTTTTCGAGCGCGAAGAGCTGCTCGTATTTACTTGCAACTTCAGCGTGTAATCCTGCGAGAATCTCTCGAAGATTTCCACGCAAGGAACCTCCTCCGTGTTCTGGATCACCAATCTCTGACTCAAAAATGTCACCCTCCTTTTGGATGACAATAGTGGGCCATGGTACTCCATTCCAATGTACCCATGTCTCGACGGAGTCCACTTTACCGTCTTTAAGCCTTACTTGGTTGCTCATACTACCTCCTAAGTCAAATCTACTTGTTTAAATATTTATGTCAAATGTGTGCACTTAAAACATTACGATTTTATAAAATCGTTAATGTGATACTACTTTTTGCATTTCCTATTTTCATGTAATAAATAGGATATTAAGAAAAAATTAGGTATATTTATACTATGCAAAAAATACATTTTTCAATTTTTATAAACGCACCACGTGAGAAAGTTTGGAATACAATGCTTGGAGAAGATAC
>CAYRRP010000002.1:0-172549 GCA_964426735.1 uncultured Candidatus Saccharibacteria bacterium | reverse complement strand
GGAATCGAACCCCGATTACAGCCTTGAGAAGGCCGTGTCCTAACCGTTAGACGATAAGGCCAATTACTCACGAAATATACCATAAAAAATAAATTTTACAAAAAGATGCGCTCGTATACACGACCGCATCTTGCATCTAGACAAAAAATCAATACACTCCCGATAAGACTTATCTAGTTAACAAACCAGGATTATTCACTTCCAGTTGTCCGACTCGAGGGATGATGTCATTTTTTTGGACATAATCCATGACATCGTTAAAGTTTTGTATGATTCGGTCACCGAAATTACAAATACACGCAACAAGACCTACACCATCGTTATCACTCGACTCCTTAGGTTGAGCGTATTCAAACCTATCAAGGTCAAAGTAGAAGTGATATTGATTCCACACATCTTTAACGATAATGAAACCATCACCATCGAACACTTCAAGTGGATACAGCCCTGCAAGCCTTATACCTTCCACAGTTCGTGCCATCACCCTTATTTTTAGTTCATCGTGAGTCATCACTCATCCTTTCCTTTTCTTCAACAAAGTGAAGGTTGTTTTTGTTTGAGTTAACGAGCATATATCTCTTTTCTGTAAAACCAGCTCGCACGACAACGACAGACTTCTTGATATGAAGACCTCCACATGGAAGCTTCTCCGCCTCTATCTCAATTGCCAACGGATAGGCATTATCAAGTTCTTCTTGTGTTGCAAAAGCAGCCCATGCACTCAATGCCGTATTGTAAGCATTAACTGTACGCTCAATCTTCTGCGCTGACCCAAATGTCTCAGTGGACATAAAGGATAAGACTGCAACGATAGTAATACAAACTACAGCTCCAACCACAAGCAACACCTGTAGTGACAAGTGTCCCAACAATTCAACGATTTGCTCCACGTATCCTCCTTTTGGATTCCACTAAAACAATATCTATTTTATTTAAAAAGTCAATGACTACCTCCCCAACCACTCCTCACTTTGTCGTACGAGGAGTTTTTCTTTTTTCTCTGGTTCTGCCATTATTTCTTCCACACACCGCTCCAAACGCATACTTTGAGAACCTTTGACCGCCACCACATCTCCTTCTTGGAGCATATTTTGAAGATACTCCCCCGCTTTTTCTGGAACATCAAAATGTACAATAACTTCTGGTGCAAGACCTGCCTCAAGGGCACCTTCTTTTATAAATCGTGCACGCAAACCAACACAAACAAGCATATCTATACCTACACACTGCCTTCCGATTTCTCGATGAACTTCTGTTGAAAATCTTCCAAGTTCAAGCATATCACCGAGTACCATTATCTTTCTTTTCGCTTCTATTTTTGTGAGTACCGAGACAAGTTCTTCCACAGCAACAGGTGAAGCATTGTACGAATCATCAATAATAACTGATTTTTTTAGACCAGGGATAATACGCATTCGACCAGGAAGGAGGGGTATTTTTTCTATCACCGCTTGTATAGAAAACGGATGCTCACCAAGTGCCTGAAGTACAGCCATACTCGAAAGAATACCATTGACCATATGCAATCCTAACGAACCGTACACTACCATCGGTTCTGCAGACGCTGGTTTGGTAATAGAAAAAGAAATACCCGAAGGAAGATCATGCGTAGATACAATAGAATAATCAGATGCCACAATATCGGCTCGCGAAGATGTCCCGTATGATACAGTCGGATGATCTGTACCACCTATTTCTCGAGCATATTCATCATCAGCATAATAGACAACTTTTGCATCAGAAACGAGTGCCTTACGAATATGTGCGTATTCTTCACGTAACATATCAGGATGTTCGAAACACTCTACGTGAGAAGGTATTTCACCGATAGCGGTCACCACCAAAAGATTGATGGGTAGCCACTCAGAAAGACGCTCGATTTCACCACGTGTCTGACCATCGATTTCGAGAATAACATACTCGGGATACGTATCTTTGATATATACATGATCAATAATTGCATAGAGATTACGGAGAATCCCTTCAACAGAAGTGATTGGATGCGGACACCCGAGCAGTGTGAGCGGTATACCAATATCAGCAGTGAGACTTTGTTCACTTTTACGAACAGAATGTTTTTTTGAAAGCACTGTATACAACACATTGCGTGTTGTGGTTTTTCCTACACTTCCAATGATTGCAATAATATACGGTTTGTGTTTTTTTAACACCCGTACAGACAATGTAATAAGTATTTTTTTAATAAGATCTTTTAAAGAAGTCATACTATCTATCAGGTGGAATTTCGTAATAGTTAATTAAAAACTTTGCAACATCGAAAAACGGATCAGACAATGATTCGGAACTATACTGAACACCTCTCGGTTTTACGGTGTACAAAAATACCAAAAATCGCGGATTGTATGCAGGAAAGAATCCAACAAATGAATGGAGAAAGTCGTCTTCACTGTACTTTCCCTCAGATGCAATCTGTGCAGTCCCCGTCTTCACTGCCACACTATAATTCGGTAACTTCAGTGTACCTGCCCGGAGATATTCGTCAACACTACGCACCATCATACGGGTAACTTCTTCTGTGGTCTTTTTTTGTATCACTTGTTCACCCGGGGCAAACTTAATATCTTTTGCAATACCAATTTTATACTTAATTTTAGTTGCAACATGTGGATGAATCAAATATCCCCCGTTTGCAATCGTCGATAGTGCTCGCACCGTAGAGATAGGTGTCAATGCAATACCTTGACCGAACGAGGCGGTGACGTGTTCAATATCTCGTGGACTATTGAGATTGGCAGTGAGATTTTTTGCTTCGTTAGGCAAATCAATATCTGTTTTAGTATTGAGTCCAAATTTATAGAAGTATTCTGAAAACACCTCATTTCCAACCTTACTTACAATAAATGCCATACCCACATTCAATGACTCTGAAAGAGCTGTTTGAATCGTAGTCACCCCTCGCTCCTTACCATCGAAGTTAGATATTTTTTTATTATTCACCATAATATAACCCTTGTCATAGTAGGTCGTATCAGCGCCAATCTTTCCCGTATCGATACCTACCGCAACAGACAGAGGTTTAATAATCGAACCCATTTCATACACATTTTCAACCAATGGATTCGAAAATACCGCAATATCTTTTTCAACTTTTGTATTATTCAAATCAAAATCAGGCTTCAGTGCCATCGCATACACCACCCCTGTTTTTGGATCAATCACAATACCACCTGTATATTGTGAACTATATTTTTTATTTATTTGTGCGAGGATGTTTTCAAGATAAGTTTGCACTGTAGGCTCAATCGAGGTAACCACATCACCCTCATGAGCATCAGTGACACTTTTTTCTATATTTGAAAAAATCTGTGCAAAGAAATTTACATATGCACCTTCATTTCGTTTTAATGTTGATTCATATACTCGTTCAAGACCATACCGCCCGGCAAATTCATCTCCTTGATACCCCAAAAAACCTATCGTATGTGATGCAAGTGAATTGCCTGGATAAAATCTCCATCGATCTTTGTATGGACGTATACCTGCAATAGACCATGTTCCGATTTGTTCCCCTACCGCATAGTCTGTACGTTTTGCAATTTCTTCATATGAATCATTCTGTTTTGTTGCTTTTTGCAAAAACTCTGTTTTATCAAGAGGAAGAATTGATGATAATTTTTCAAACACCACCTCAGGATTTTTTAAAATCTCTGGATTAATCGCAATAGTAAAACCAGTTTTCAAAGTTGCAGCAGAAACCTCTTCGCCAAGTTTACTTGTGAAGAAAATAGTTCCTCGATTAAATACATTATTTGATGAACGCGCGTATTGCCTATCTGCCTTATCTATATACATGTCATGTTCGGTGACCTGCAATATATACAGTCGGGCGACAATGATAAGTGCGACGAAAACAACAACAAGAGATAAAAAGCGTATCCGCGATAAAGAAGGGTGAGACGACATACACACAGTATACTATAGACCAGATGCTTCACGCGAGACAAAACCAACTGATTGTCGTGTGATAAATGTCTTATCTTGAACTTCACTGAAACCTAGATTCTGCGCACGTGCCAATGTAATATTATTTTTCAATCCAATCAAATCAAATTCTTTTTGTCCGATAGATAATGCAAGTTCAGAACTTTTTGTTTCAATATCTTCACGTGCGACAACATTGTGAATCGTGGTGGTAATACAATATATATAAAAAATTGCTGAAAAAAATATAATACCGGAAAAACCCCAAAACATAACTTTTTCATCAAATATTCTGTATGCTGTGTATGTATTCATGGTATTTTTTAATTAATTTTTTTCAATGATCCTTAATTTTGCACTTCGAGAACGCGGGTTCTCGTAAACTTCTTCTTCGTTTGGTGTAATTGGTTTTTTTGTAATTCGTATTCCTTGTTTTGATGCCTCGAGTGATTTGAAATGTTCTTTCACAATTCGATCCTCGAGACTATGGAATGAAATGATTGCAAGTCTTCCTTGTGGTGCAAGTGCCTGAAAACTTTTTTCTAGACCTTCTTCGAGAGCGTAGAGCTCATCATTGACCGTGATACGCAACGCTTGAAATGTTCGTGTTGCGGGATGGATTTTGCCATGATGATAGAACTTGGGAGTAGCAGCAAGGATCACATTTACCAAATCTGTTGTCGTTTCAATAGGTGAAAGCTCTCGTGTTCGTACTATCCCCTTTGCAATACGTCCTGCAAAACGTTCTTCTCCATACGATCTAATAATCGTACGAAGCGAATCCTCATCCCATGTATTTACAATGTCATGAGCATCGTATTCTCCTTCCCCTAATTCCTTTTTAAAAGTCATTTTGAGGGGTTCATCTTGTCTAAACGCAAAACCTCTTCCTGATTCTTCAAGCTGATTTGAAGAAAGTCCAATATCAAGAAGCACCTTGTTAACTTGTGAGATACCGAGATCAGTCAAATGCGTATCGATATCACGAAAACTTCCAAGCACATAGGTGATATCGAGAGAAAGGTCTTTGAGACGCTCCTGTGAACGCTCAAGAGCATCCTGGTCGAGATCAATACCAATAAGTTTGACACTGTCACCAAACTTCTCAGCAATCGCTCGTGTATGACCTCCATTACCTAAAGTCCCATCCACCACCACATCACCTGGTCGTAGCGCAAGACCTTCGATAATTTCTTTGAGAAGTACTGATCGATGCAACATAAAGATACGAATTAACGAATTGAATACTTACGAATGATTCCAAATAGATACGTAGGATTTTTTATTCGTATCAATTCGTGTTTTTTCTTCATTCGCATATTCGTATGTTTACTAAAGGACACCAACTTGACCAAGTTTCTCAGCCAAAGTATCCGCTTGTTTTTCAACAACCTTTTTATACTCTCCCCATGCTTTTTCGTTCCATATTTCCACTCGATTTGAGACTCCGATAATCACCACTTTGTTTTTGAGTGATGCTCGGTCTCGAAGAAAATCTGGAACTAATATTCGTCCAATAGAATCGACTTCTGCCTCAACCGCGCCACCAAACATAAAACGGTTGAAACTTCGATTATCAGACTGCAAGAGAGAAGATGTGTTGAGCTTTGATTCTATTGTCGACCACTCTTTGAGCGTGAACACAAAGAGACAATTGTCGAGTCCTGGAGTAATCACCAGCTTCTTTCCCATTTCAGAACGAAATTTCGCCGGTAGCGAAACTCTATTCTTATCATCGATACTGTGTGTATATTCTCCTATCAACATGTCGGTTTTTTAAATCATTACTTCAGGATATTCTCATGAAAATATCCCATCCCACTTCTTCCCACTTAGATAGTATTTTATACCACTTTGTACCACCATACAACACTTGATGCTGTGGATAAGCGATTAGAACACAGAAAAAGCCTCATCAGAGTAAAGCGATGAGGCTTTGTCTGTGAGGCTTGTTAGTTATTTGTTGACGATGTCGAAATCCGATCGCCGAAACGAATGAATTGTGCCGGGGTCGCCGTCCAAGATGACGCCGTAGGACGGATTTTTGAACATTCCGTCCTTGTTTTCATCGAAGTACCCGTTTATGTTCTTTATGGTACCCTCGAGCCCAACGCCGCGAACTGCAGGCTTATGAAGTTGAATCCGTGTGCCCTGAAGCTTGCTCCCATAAGGAGTTTTGTACTTCTCGTGCCAACGGTTCGGGTGATAGACTCTATGCCACTTGCCATCAATCTTCACTTCCTCGACATAGTATCGAGTGTCATGGATTTCTGGAAAGCCCAGATCGAGCTTTTTGCGAAACTCGAGATTGTTCCCTTCCCAGACCAGCAAAGAACGCCAGTTATCCTGGTAGGAACCACTCCTCATAACCCGAGTATACGGATTATCTGGAGCAGGTCTTTGGGCAATTACTTCTTGTGCCTGATCAAGAAGATGGGGACGAAGCCAGTGAACCGCAATCGGACCCCGTGGCCCAACATGAAGTTCATAGATCATCTGCTCTCCTTTCTCCGGCATCCGCCACTCTTCATTCAAGATTGCATCTAAGACAAACTCGAGCTTGAGTTCTCCAGGATAATCTTCATTCAAGCCACTTCGATAATCGACATGGAAGAATACATCTTCCGTACCGTCAGCAGGGGCAATAAAACCCCAGCCTTTGTTTTTGTGAAAGCACTTAACCGAACCCCGTTTTACTTGGAGCATAAGGTTTCTTTCACCTCCTAATAAATAATATACACCTATATTATTGATTTGTCAACTAGTAAAAATCCCTTTGCTCAAAGGGATTTTTACTAGTTATTCAATTCTGGGTCTCATCAACGGAAATGCCTGCAACTCTCGAATAGGTTTGTCTGCCAAAAATGCAAAGAGTCTTTCGCCAAATCCAAACCCACAGGTCGGAGGCATACCGTATTCGAGCATTTCAACAAACTCATAATCAGGTGTCATTGCCTCTTTGTCCCCTGCATCAATAAGTTTTTGCTGGAGCTCAAATCGATCATGTTGGTCAATAGGATCATTGAGTTCTGAAAACCCATTGCCCACCTCACTTCCAGCGAGAAGTGGTTGAAATCTTTGCACTGATACCCCATCAGGATTTGTTTTTGCAAGTGGAGAAACGAGCTTTGGATGATTAATCAAAAATGCAGGACCTGAAATATTCTTTCGACAATATTTCCATAATGTATCCGTAAGTCGCTCAATATTGTTTCCTTCATACTTTACTCCGAGTTTTTGAAGGGTGTTTTCGATTTCTGTTTCAGTTGCAGTGTTAATATCAACCCCTGTTTGTTTTTTAATTTCTTCAGCATAATCAACAAGAGTCCACTCTTTCGCCAAATCAAATGTATGTCCTCGTGTCGTAAACTCTGTTTTTCCAAACACTTCAGTAGCGAGTGTACGATACATTCGCTTTACCAAATCCATACCATCATGAAAGTCGGCAAATGCCCAGTAAAACTCCATGTTTGTAAACTCCTGCAGATGATCAGGTGATGATCCTTCATTTCGATACACTCGCCCGATCTCAAATGTTTTTGGAAAACCACCTGCCATCAAGCGCTTCTGCCACAGCTCACCTACTGAGATACGGAGAAATACTGGTAAATCATAATCATTGTGATGAGTTTTAAATGGCTCTGCTTCTGCTCCTCCGGTTGTTGTTTCAAGTGTGGGAGTTTCTACTTCCAAAAAGCCTTCTTTCTTCAAAAATTCTCGAGTGACATCCCAAAATTTACTTTTTTTATAAACCAATTCTCGTACTTCATCATCCATCAAAAAGTCGAGGTATCGCTTTCGATATCGTTCATCAACGTCAGTGAGACCATGCCATTTTTCAGGCAAAGGTAACAAAGTTTTCACACCCATCATCCAGCTCTTTGCAAGCACACTTGGTTCCCCACGCTGACTGGTGAGTGCTACACCTGTCACAGAAACAAAATCTCCAATATCTACAACATCCGCAAACAAACCAAAGTCTTCTGCTGACAGTTCATCTTTTTTAATTATCACTTGAAATTTTTCTGTCCCATCAAAAAGTACAGCAAAAAGAATCGCACCTTGCCCACGCAACGCTACAATACGTCCTGCTACAGAAAAAGATTCTTGTGTACGTTCTTTGTCTGAAAAATTAATTTTAAGATCAGAGAGGGAAAAATCTCGAGGGATTTTTGCAGGATATGGATTAATACCACGTTCTTTTAATAACGCTAATTTTTTAAGTCGCACGTCACGAATTTCATCAAGTGATGCCATTAGAAATATTATATGTCCAATTTATTAATCAGTCGAGTTTGAATCTTTGACAACCGACAAACTTTCAGATTTGAGCAAAGTTCGCGAAGAGCAAGGAATTTGATTGGAGGCGTACTCGTTGTACGATGACAATCAAATTGCCGACGCTCGACAATGAAATTTGCCAGATATGGAAGTTTACTTAATCTCTGTAACTTTATATGTTACAGTCCCTGAAGGAGCGGTAAATGTAAACTCATCTCCTTTTTTCTTTCCAATAACAGCTTGCCCAAATGGAGATTTGATAGATATTTTTCCTGACAATGCATCAGCTTCTTCAGTACCAACAATCACATAGTTTGCTTTTTTGCCATTTTTCTCCACAACAATCTCAGAACCAACATTTACTGTACCGGTTACCTGTTCGGTAATAATCACTGCTGACTTGAGGATACCTTCAAGTTTTGCGATACGATCTTCGGTAATAGCCTGAGCATCTCGAGCTTCATGGTACTCTGCATTTTCTGAAAGATCTCCGAGAGATTTTGCATATTCGAGCTGTTCTGCAACTTCTTTTCGTTTTGTACTTTTCAAGTACTCAAGCTCTTTTTTAAATTCATCAAACTTCTCTTTTGTAAGATATTCTTTTTCGTTCATGTGTGTGTAGAAAATGTTAAGTAATTGCCGATACTATACCAAAAATGACTGAAAAGGTCAAAATACGCTCAATACAAATTTTAAACCAACATGTGATAGACATCCATGTATTAAAAACGTAACAACTTAAACTCCCAGATTTGAGCAAAGTTCGCGAAGAGCAAGGAATTTGATTGGAGGCGTACTCGTTGTACGATGACAATCAAATTGCTGACGCTCGACAATGAAATTTGCCAAATATGGAAGTCTACTCAAAATACTCCGGTGCATGTAGGTTCATCCATTCAAGAACATCTTTCATAATCAAAGTCGCACCCACCTGGTTATTCGCCCTTCCCTTCTCCATCACCACTGCAAATGCGTAGCGAGGCTTGTCAGCAGGAAAGAAACCAACTGTCCATGAGTTAACGAGACTTTTTGTCGGACCAAGTTCCGCTGTACCTGTCTTTGCAGCTACTTTTACAAAAGGAAAGTTGAGTGATTTTGCAGTACCTTCAGTCACCGTCATTCTCATCCCTTCTCGTACAATAGTAAAATCATCTTCTGCAAGCGGTACTGGAATCGAAAGACTTTCGTATGAACTACTTGGTTTGATCACTGTGGGATACAAAAGTTTTCCTCCGTTTGCAATCGCACCGATCGCACGCACAGCCTGAAGTGGGGTTACTTGTACACCATACTGACCGATCGAGGTGTTGTATGTATCACCCAGTCTCCACTCTTCATCAGCGCCAAATAAACTTTTTTTCCATGTTGGATTTGGTATCACCCCTGCTTTTTCACCATAACTTTCAATACCAGTTTTTTCCCCAAAACCAAACATTCTCATATATTTTTCTATATTTGAAATACCAAGTCCTTTTTGACCCGCAAAACCTCCTCCGATTTCAAAAAAATACACGTTTGAAGAAACAGCAATCGCTTCTCGCATATCAACATACCCGTGCGCTTTCCAGTCACGAAACACTGTTGGTTTATCAGGGTTGTACGGGTTTGGTACGGACAATGAACCTGTCGATAATATATTCTTTTGCGGATCAATTATCTTTTCTGTTAATGCTCCCATTGCGATAAAAGGTTTTACAATTGAACCTGGTGTGTAGAGTCCTCCAATCACACGATTAAGGAACGGATTATTTTTATTACTTAAGTATCCTTTTATCTTTTCAGTATCAGAACCAAGCGACAATACATTTGAGTCATACTCAGGAAAACTTGCCATTGCAATGATTTCACCTGATTGTACATCCATGATCACACCTCCACCACCTCGATACCCTGCACGTGCAGCATAATCAATCATTGCATCATACATACTTTTTTGTACACCAGCATCAATCGAAAGATGAAGGTTATCACCATCACGAGGATAATCAACAATTTGAAGAGCGGTTTCTGCCCCAAGTGCATCTGTTTCTGTCATCTTTGAGCCATTTTTACCACTCAATACTGCATCATATATTTTTTCAATACCATCCTTTGGGATATACGTTGTTTGATAATAGAAACCAGAAGTGTCTTTTGTCGGATACTTTACATATCCTAAAATAGTAGAGAGTCCTGTAGATGTTGCATATACTCTGAGTGCAAAATCTCCATTTTTATCATTCAAATCATTCCATACAAGTGGAGTATCTGATCGGTCGAAAATCACCCCTCTGTGTGCAAAAATAATTGTATCTGCAAGGCGATTGTTTTCACTCTTCACCGCATACCGACTACTTTCAGCAACCTGTAGTACCCATAGTTTGTATATAAATATACTACTGACAATAATAAAAAGAGATGAGAGCAATGTGAGAGACCATTTTGAAATCGGTTTCTCAATACGTCCCTCAAACTGATGCACATCAAAGTCGGGTAGATTTTGTGAATCAAGAAAAATCTCGTCCGGAGCAATATCTTTGTATTGTTTTTTTGAGTTAAAAAAAGATATAAACCAAGAAATCATAGACCGTATTATACACGACAATTGCGAATACGTTTATGTCCGTATGTATGATTTTACGATATATACAGCGATACAAAAACACGCCGCATAGAGTGTGTATACATACGGCACACCGTACAACACATCAGCAATACATCCGTACACTAACAGTTCGTATGCAGGTGAATAGCACACACCATACACAACAACACATGGCACAATCAGCCACCACGGTAAAAAGAAAAAACTTACGCCGAGAAAAATACCGAGTATTATATGTACATTCATATATTATAAATTACCAATACGCACAAACTTTGATTGAAAAATTGCTTTAGGCACTCGTGCATACACTCGCTTAAATGAATTCTGTGAAGTCTCATCAAGCGCATATACAGTCGCTACAATACCAATATCGTATGATGGTTCACTCAATGTATCCCCTACCACGATATCAAAATCTTTTGGTACATAAAGTGCAAAGTTTCCTCCTCCCATTCCGGTAGTTGCGACTGATACACCCGTACGACTCACCACAAACTCTTGTGTCTGATCTCCTGAAGAAAAGAGTGTGATATATGCATTATGTTGAGTGACTTGATGTACACGTCCGATAACAAGTGCATTATTTGCGTACACCAAATCTCCCATCACAACCCCATCCTCACTTCCTTTATCTACCACAAACGTATCATATGGTGTAAAGGGTGGTTTTGAAATTACCCGTGCAGTAATCGCTGATGATACCTGTGACGAAGATGCATTCATCAACAGTTTCAAATCCGCGTATTCAACCAACGCTTGATCAAATTGATATTCTTTTACTTTCACCATATACAACTCTTCACGAAGTGCATCATTTTCTTTTTGTAATGTCTTCACTCTTTCGAAATATCCAAAAAAACCAGTTGTGGAATACGTGATACCGTCACGTATAATCCATAACGGTTTTGCTACAACCAACACTGCGGTTGTAAGTACACGAGGAAATACATACTGAATACCTCCTAAACCGACACCACAAAGGAGCACGATCATCACCACTTTCCGTATATTATTTTTAGGTTTACTTTTTAGGAGGGAGTTCATCTTCATTTGCAATAAGTACTTCTTTATACATTTCTATATTCTCTAGTATAACACCAGTACCCCGACACACCGCAGTCAACGGATCAGGAGCAATATGGACAGTGATTTTTGTATATTCTTCGATTACTGATGCGAGTCCTGGAATAAGAGCTCCGCCACCCGCCAAATAAATTCCTCGTTGCATAACATCAGAAACTACTTCCGGAGGTGTAATCTCAAGCACTTCCTTTACTGCTTCAACCAGCGTATCGATTGATTGAGAAATCGCTTCTCGAATATCAGAATCAGTCACGATCACTTCTCGAGGAAGACCAGTAATAAGATCTCTTCCTTTGATCGATGCTTCAAGTGGTGTTGCTCCTGGGAGAATTGCCCCGATTTTAATTTTAATGTCTTCTGCAGTTTTTTCACCAATCAAAATTTTAAACTCGCTTCGTACATACGAGATAATATCTGTGTTGAGTTTGTCCCCTGCAATGCGAAGATTTTTTGATCGCACCACACCGCCAAGTGAAATCACTGCAATATCAGTCGTCCCTCCGCCAATATCTACGATAAGGTTACCTACAGGTTCCATCACCGGAAGTCTAATACCGATTGCTGCTGCCATTGGCTCTTCTACAATATGTACTTCACTTGCTCCTGCATTTTTTGTCGCATCACGTACAGCACGAATCTCTACATTGGTAATACCCGACGGCACTCCCACCACCACTCGCGGGCCAATAAGTTTTTTATGATCTTTTTGTGCTTTATTGAGTAGATAGGTAATCATTTCTTCGGTTACCTCAAAATCAGAAATAACCCCGTCCACCAAAGGTCGTACTGCAACAATATGTCCTGGTGTACGTCCGAGCATGTTTTTTGCATCAGTACCCACTGCCACCACTCGTCCTGTTTTTTGATTGACTGCTACTACAGAAGGTTCATTGATGATAATTCCTTTTCCACGAACATACACAAGGGTATTTGCAGTACCAAGATCGATACCAATATCGTTGGAAAGCATATGTCTAAATCGTTCAAGTGCGCGCAACATACCACCATCATATCAGAGTTTTATATCTGTAAACACTTTATTTCGTAGAAAAAAGGTTGTGGGATAATACAGAGAAGTCAAAAGTCCATCAAGTCCGTAAAGTCGAAAGTAAATGCATTGTGCTTTCGGACCCGACTTGATGGACTTGATAGACTTTATGGACTTTCAACTATCCTTATGTTTTATATGAAGGTGCCCTTCTTTTACTATAAGCTTTTCAAGAAGTCCGTCTCATCCATAAGCACCGCTTCAGATTCTATTCGTTTTTTTACTTCAAGTTTCCCTGCTTGCATGGTCTTTTCTGAGATCACGACTCGAGTTGGAATACCAATCAAATCAGAATCTGCAAATTTTTCTCCTGGGCGTAAGTCGCGGTCGTCGTAGAGAGTCTCCACTCCAAGAGTTTTCAGTTTTTCATAAAAGAGATCACCGGCAACTCTCACCTCTGGAGAGTTCCCGAGAATAACCAAGTGTACTCGAAATGGCGCAACTGCTTCAGGCCAGATAATTCCTTTTTCGTCTGAAAATATTTCCGCAAGTACACCCATAACACGACTGACCCCAATACCATAACATCCTGCAATAATAGATTTTTTTTCTCCATTTTCATCTGTATAATACACGCCAAGTGCATCCGTATATTTTGATTCAAGTGGAAATATATTCCCCACCTCAATCGCACGTTTTTCCACCAAATCTTCTTTTTTTAGACCCATCTGAGCCAAGTGTTCATCAGTGTACACCTCTTTGTTGACTGCAATTTTTTTGCTCTCATCAAGATATATTGTGTCTTCTCCAACTGCACTTAATGTTTGAAACTCATCACTAAAACGTTTTGTGAAAATACCTCCATCTGCGTAGGTTCTGTATGTAATATTACCCAATCCAAGCCGAGCATATACCTTATGGTATGCAGTTGCCGCCTTTTCATATAACTCTTCATGTTCTTCTTGAGTTCTTGCAAAAGAATACATATCTTTCATCAAAAATTCTCGCCCACGAAGAAGTCCACTTTTTGCTCGGAGTTCATTTCGAAATTTAGTTTGCACTTGATATACGTATATTGGTAAATCTTTATATGAACTAATATAATCACTTAATGCATCAACAATTGGTTCTTCATGTGTTAAACCCATACCAAGCTCAGTACCATTTGAAAGTTCTGTTTTAAACCAATTATCAACCTTGTTATTATCCCAACGGTCAGTTTTTTCGAAAATCTCTTTTGGTTGAAGAGTTGTCATTTGAACCTCCTGCCCACCAATCGCATTCATTTCTTCTCTAACAATCTGTGAAATTTTTTCAATCACTCGTTTACCTAAAGGAAGAAAGGCATATACACCAGCCAATTCCTTATGAATAAAACCGGCACGAACAAGAAGCTCTGCATTTTTAGACGTTTCGTCTGCAGGTGCCTCTTTGCGTGTTTTTGTAAAAAGTTGTGTTTGTCTCATCCATCCATCATATCCTCACTGCCCTCTTTTTGCAAAATATATAAAAAACACATAGGGGTACCCTATGTATATTTTTACATAGGGTACCCCTATGGTGTTTTTGATAGCGCTGCGGTACATAGGGTACCCCTATGTATTTCCATATGTATTGGATGTGTGTAAAAATGAAAACCCCTCGTTGTCGAGCCGAAGCTTGAGAACGAGGGGCGATTCGCGAAAAAAAACATTGTGCCGAAGGGGTCAGCCCCTTCGGTTGCCTTGTGGGCCGGCGCCGAAAGTCGGCGCCCGCCCGCCAAAGCGGACTACTTCAACAACTACTCGCCTTGCCGACACCCCTGTTGGAGGGGTGCCGGCGGCCGCGGCGCCCGAGCTAGATCAGCTGGGTTTCGCGGTTGGCGCCGGCCTGGTCGGTGTGGGAGCGGTGGTTCAAAACGGAAGAAAAAATAAAGTGGCCCTGGGCCGGCGGCGAGAAAGCGGAAGCGGAAGCGGAAGCAAACGAGCTCATGTTTTTGGTCACTATCTGTGACCTCCTTTCTGGAATAACTATAGCATACCCACAAAAACTGTCAAGAGATTTACCATCAAAATACATTTTGTCCATTGGTATACTAAAATAATGGCTTTATTGAGCCATTATTTTACACCTCCAAAAAATTTAGTTTTAAAATAGTCTTTAACAAACAGTAATAAGTCAACAGAAATTCTTATATTGATTTTTACTTATGACTGTCGACTGTAATCTACTGACTCATTAAAACAATTTGATGATGTCATTAAGAGTAACAACCCCCATAAGTATAAGTAGCAAGATAAAGCCGGTAGCATTCACCCACGTAGCAACCTTACTCGGAATTTTTCGTCTCGTTACTGCTTCAACTGCAACAAAAAGTAGTCGTCCCCCATCGAGTGCTGGAAATGGTACGAGATTGATCACTGCGAGGTTGATTGAAATAAGTGCAGTGAGTGACATCACATACGTAAATCCAAGCTTACTTGCATCTTTTACTACACCAGCAATCCCTACTGGCCCTGACACTTGAGAAAAGTTTGATTGTAATGTCACTACACTCCACAAAAATGTACCAAGTCCTTTTGCAGTTGCCCATGTAAGTTGTCCTGTCGTAATAGCGCCCTGAATAAGTGCTGTATGAATCGGGAGCTTCAGTGTACCTACCGTATCCATCGAGATACCTACTGCTTTTCTTCCAGGAACAATAGTATCCACTGGCGTGATAAATGCACTAGTAGGAGCATCGGTACCTCGTCGATAGAGTAAGGTGATTTTTTCTCCCGTTGAACCACTGACAACCTCACTCACCTTCTCTGCAGTTAGATTTCCTTTTGTATCGAGTTGAGCACCTTTTGTATTTCCACTTGCTTCTACAAATAAAATCTCATCTCCTCCTACAAGTCCCGCTTTGTGTGCTGGGCTCCCCGGAAGTACAGACGTGATGACCAATTTTGGATTTTGTATCTCACCAAATCGTGAAGTGTCTGCAGTAGCTGGCTGACCAATCATAAAACCAACTGAGAGAAGTAATCCTGCAAATATGATATTGAACACTACTCCAGCAACCAAGACAAGCGCTTGAATATATTTTGGTTTGTAATAAAAACTTCTATTTTTTTCTTCTGGTTTAATTTCCTGTATATGAGGATCTTCTCCAAATATTTTTACAAATCCACCAAATGGAATTGCATTTAATGTATACAATGTCTCTCCAACTTTTTTTGATATAACTTTTGGAGGAAAACCGAGCCCAAATTCATCAACACGAATACCCGACTTTTTAGCAACCAAAAAGTGCCCAAGTTCATGGACAAAAATCAGCACAGCTAAGATGATGATGAAAATAATGACAGACATGATATAAGAAGTTAAATAGTAGACAGTCAATAGTCTACAGTAAAATCAAAACAAAGGCGATATGCATACTACTAAAGACTAGTGACTTTGGACGGCACCTTATTCCGCTATTTCTTTCTCTTTTTTAGCAAACAAACCTTCGAGCACTACACCCGCTTCATCTACATATTTCTGAAGTTCAGTTTTCAAACGAAACTTTTCATCTTCAGATATCTCACCTTCCTTTTCTCGTCGTTCAATATCTTTGATTGTCTTTTCTCGTTCACCTCGAAGTGTGATACGTGCATCTTCGAGTTTTTGTTTTGCAAGCTTCACCAAACTCGCTCTTCGGTCTGAGGTGAGATCAGGAAAACTAACACGCACCCCTTTTTCATCTACCGCAAGTGAAAGTCCGAGGTCAGCGAGCATGATCGCTTTTTCTACTGGTTTTGCCAAAGACATATCCCATGGAGTTACCCGCATCATACGAGCATCCTCAACTGAAATACTCCCCACCTGGTTGATTGGCATTAGAGAACCATATGCTTCCACCATAACAGAATCAAGAATAGCAGGAGTAGCTCGACCTGTACGAATACCAGAAAACTCAGCCTTAAGCCATTCTTCTACACTTTTAATACCTGTTTTAAGATCTTTAAAATCGTATGCCATATATAACTATAATAGCAGAATTAACCTATATTGAAAGAGCGACCTGTTCAAGGAGCATTTTTGTCATCGCCCCACGAGAAAAAAGCGCAGTACGTGCTTTTTCACACAATGCAAGCTCTGACGCATGTGCAAGAACACCTCCATCTTCATAGAGTTCTCCTTCGATTTGGTTTAACAGATCGATTGCGCTTTGTTTTGTCTGCTTTTCATCACTAATATCATCAGTGATTTTTTTGATATACGTGAGACGTCCAGGAAGAGAAAGTTTGAGAAAAGATGGTGTTTGTTTTTCTATACGATCTTCATATAGTATTCGCACTCGAGAGCGGAGTGTTGGCAAAAGTGTATCTTGTGGCAAAAATACAAAAAAATGTGTATCGGGAGTTGGTTCTTCAAAAATTTTGAGGAGTGCATTTTGTGCTTCTTCACCGATAGATCCCACTTTGATAACAAAAATTTGTTTTGCTCCACTAAAATTTTTCTTTGCTTGAAGTACGCCAATTAGTCGCGCAGTATCGACAGACATATTGTTTTCTTCAAACACACGGTAGTCAGGGTTACCTACAGTACTAAATGAAAGATGATCAGCAAGGAACTGCTCAAATTCTGTAGACAAACTTTCTGTACCACCAACACACACATACGCGTGATGAAGATTGTTTTCTTTTTTGAGTAATTCAAAAACTGACATGTGTTTATTATAGCAAAAAGGCGCTCGATGTGTGAGATCGGCGCCTCTTTCTTTCAAACAGGAACAGTTGAACAGATTATTTCGCTAAGAACACCATCTGTCAGGGTCCATTTTTCAATAAGACCTTTAACAGGTGTCACCAGTCCCTGTTCCTGCATTCTATACAGAATCGTGTCCGCCCACACAGGAACAACAGGCCTCAGATCGAGAATGGCACACGGGCCATTCTTATAAAGATGGTTGAGAATTAAACGCTGGTCTCCCATATACTCTTGTGGCATGAGTACCTCCTCATATATCATACAATACTTTTAATATACTTGCAATATATACAGCAACTAAATCTCTGAGGATTTTTCGCCAAGGTTGCTTATGAGATTGGTGAAAAAGACCAGAGCTGTTAGCGCTTCGCTATTATGGATTTCTTATAGGTATCAAGATGCTCCAACGCAATCCCTGTCCCCTTTACTACACAGTAAAGCGCATCTTTTGCAAGTACTGCTTTCACACCCGTGCGACGAAGCACAAGTTCTGGAAGATTGCGAAGCTGCGAAGACCCACCGGTCATAATAATTCCTTTATCAATAATATCGGCAGAAAGTTCTGGTGGAGTCTCTTGAAGCACATCTTTGATCGCCTTAATCATCTCCCGCAAATCTTTTGCAATCGCTTTCACAATCTCATTTGTTTTAATCTCAACACTTCGAGGAAGCCCTGAAATAAAATCACGTCCCTTCACCTGCATCGCAAGCTCTTCATCGAGTGGTATTGCTGAACCGATTTTCATTTTTATATCTTCTGCAGTTTTATCTCCGATCGCAAGGTTGAATGTTTTTTTGATATAGTCTGCGATTGAATGATCGAGTCTGTTGCCTGCACATTTTACTGAAATCGATGCAACAATACCTCCAAGAGAAATAACTGCCACATCTGTCGTCCCTCCTCCAATATCAACAATCATATGTCCCATTGCTTCATGGATCGGTATCCCCGCACCGATCGCTGCCAAAATAGGCTCTTTTACTACATATGCATTTTTTGCACCTGCTTTGATCGCAGCCTCGATCACCGCACGTCGCTCGGTCGATGTCACCCCTGCTGGTACAGACACGAGTACTTCTGGTTTAATAAAATTCCATTTACCGAGTGCTTTGTCTATATAATACCGAAGCATCGCCTCAGTCACTCGATAGTCAGCGATTACACCATCCTTCATTGGTCGATACGCAATAATCGCTTCAGGTGTACGCCCAATCATTTCTTTCGCCTCGATGCCGATTGCGAGTATTTTATTATCTTCTTCAGATACCGCAACCACAGACGGTTCATTCAGTACAATACCCCTCCCAGGAACATACACCAACGTATTTGCAGTACCTAAGTCAATACCAAGTTTTTTGGAGAAAATACTCATATCGCTTATACTATCCAAATATGACCAATTATGCAAAAAAACACCCATACTTTTTAGGAGCAATTATTATCAGCTGTATCGCTATTTGTGCTTTTATTGCAGGATATCGTATCCAACCAAGTGGACGTATTCAAAAGAATGGATTTCTTGTTGCAACACTTCCCCTTAAAAATACTATTGTGTATGTAGATGATAAAAAACTCGTCACCACAACAGAAGAAAACCAAACGATCACCCTCCCTCTTTCAGTACGTGCCCACGATGTGATTATTGGTAGAGAAGGATATTTCCCATGGATGACTCAAGTCACTATAGAGCCAGGAACTTCACACACCATACAGCCACTTTTTATTACACAAAACACAACCGGACAAATCATCACTCAGAAAGATGCTGAGTACTGGAATATCAGAAACCGTATGTACAAAGAACCACTTCCAAGCGAACAAATCCCTCGACAACAGGATTCTGTAAGTATATGGGTAAACAATAACACGATTTATCTCAGTACCACCCAAGGTGAGGTAAAAGAAATTATAACTCCAAAAGATACAGTTCGTTCTCTTGATTTCTATAAAGATCGTACTGACGTTATTATGTTCGCCGCAGATACTGGTGTGTATGTAATCGATGCGGTAGAACACGCAACAGAAAAGGTAGTGAATTTCTTTCCTGTCTATAAAGGCAGTAAACCTATTTTTGAAAAAAGTATGAATTCATCTGTATACGTACTCGATGGAGAAAACCTGATGATGGTCGTGATATAATGCTCGTATGAATATCCTCGAGGTTATACCTATCGCCAAAGCAATCTCCAAAGAGACACTCACTTATTTTTCCCCCATATCTATACCACTCGGGTCGATTGCTCATATTCCTCTGAGAAACAAGAAGATTTATGGTATCGTCGTCTCTTCACGCCCCGTTTCAGAAAAAAAAGAAGAAATAAAAAATCTGTCATACCAAATCAAAAAAATTGACGCTGTACACGACAAAACTTTTTTGCTTCCCGAATTTATCGAAAGTGCACAAGCAATCGCTGACTATACTGCATCATCCACTGGTGCAGTATTGGGTGCACTTATTCCTAAAGCACTCATCGAATCAACTCATGTACTGATTGAACCACTCAAACCACCTGAAGAAAAAAAACGTAATAGCCAAATACTCGTACTACAAGCAAGTAATGAGGAGCGGTATGCTATGTATAAAAGCTACATCAGAGAAGAATTTGCCAAAAAAGGCAGTATATTTTTTGTACTTCCTACGATTGAAGATATTAAAGCTGCTCGAGAGAGTTTAGAAAAAGGTATTGAGGAATACACCTACATCTTTCACAACGAACTCTCAAAAAAAGACATTGTCGAGACATGGAACAATGCTCTTTCTTCAACACATCCAATTTTAGTATTGTGCACGTATTCATTTCTCTGTCTTCCTCGGTCTGATGTCGGGACAATCATTTTAGAAAACGAAAGTTCTCGAGGATACATTGGACACATTCGTCCATATATTGATGTACGCAAAGCTGCGGAGTGTATTGCTCGCACCTATGGTATCAAACTTATTTTAGGAGACATGGCTCTCCGTATTGAAACCATATGGAAACAAAAACACGATATATATGCAGAACTTTCTACATTAAAATTTAGATCATTATCTACTTCTGAATCAGCTCTGATCGATACCCGTCGACCTAAAAACTCTCCTCATAAAAAATTTGAAATTTTCACTCCCGCACTCAAAGAACTTATCAAACAAAACAAAGAAAATAATGAGCTGTTGTTTTTATTCTGCGGAAGAAAAGGGCTCGCCCCGCTTTCAGTATGTCATGATTGTGGACAGACTGTATCTTGTCATGAATGCGGTGCACCGGTCACTACATACACCCAATCAAAAACTCAAGACGGAACCATGCAACTATTTGTATGCAACAAATGTGGTACCAAACGGAGCGCTCACGAAACCTGCAGTCGATGTCAAAGCTGGAACCTACAAACACTTGGTATTGGTATTGAAACCGTAGAAAAAGAATTGAAACTTCTTTTCCCTGATATTCATGTATATATTATGGATAAAAACCGGATTAAGACACATAAACAAGCAGTCAGTATGGCTGAGAAATTTTACGATCACCCAGGGTCAGTAATATTGGGTACAGAAATGGCACTTACCTATCTCACAAAAAAAATAAACAATGCGGGAGTGGTGTCACTGGATGCTTTTTTTGCACTCCCTGATTTCCGTATCAATGAAAAAATTATGTATATTCTCCTTTCTCTCCGTACACTTGCTGAACATGCAGTAATTATCCAAACCCGACAGCCCGATCAACATGTATTTGATTTTGCATTAAAAGGAAATCTTTCAGATTTTTATCGAGAAGAGATAAAAATACGCAAAGACCTCGGGTATCCACCATTTCGTACATTTATCAAAATAAGTAGAGAAGGTAAAAAAACTGAGGCACGAAAAGCAATGGAAGATGCTAAGAAATTTCTTGAACCATATGACATATCACTATTTGAATCATTCCATAAAGGAACCGATCATCACTACGTAGTACACGGATTGATCGTCCTCGAACAAGATCAGTGGGTTGATCAGAGACTGCTCTCAAAACTTCGAGCCCTCCCTCCTGACTTCCAAATAAAGATAGACCCTGACTCACTTTTGTGATAAGTTTGAAGCATATGATAGAGATCATCCAACGAGACCACCCTACCCTTCGCAAGATTGCGCAACCAGTAACACCAAAGGATATTGGTGGTTCAAAAATAAAGAAAGTGATTGCAGATATGATCACTGCCCTTGAGTCTCAGGATGATGGGGTAGCTATTGCTGCACCCCAAATCAACCAGCCATACCGTATATTTATCGTCTCTCATAAAGTCTTTGAGCTCACCAAACGACATAAAAATTTCCATGGTAAAAATATTATCTTCATCAACCCCGTATTGACCAAACTCTCTAAAGATAAAAAAAATCTTGAGGAAGGATGCCTTTCTGTACGCTATCTCTATGGTAAAGTACTCCGTTCACATAAAGCTACCGTGGACGCACTCGATGAAACAGGTACCCCGTTTACTCTCGGAGCATCAGGATTACTTGCTCAAATCTTCCAACATGAAATAGACCATCTCGATGGTATCTTGTTTATCGATAAGGCAAAAAACGTTGAGGAAATTATTCCCGAAAGTAAACAAGCGAATTAACGAATAATACAAATCTACGAATGAATACGAATAAGGAGATGCATCCATTCGTAACCATTCGTAAGTTTCTCATTCGTATATTTGTACACACACATTATGAATAGCACATCAAAAATTATATTTTTTGGAACACCAGAGTTTGCCACAGACGTACTTGATACACTAGAAATGCATGCTCTTACTCCTGCACTTATTGTAACAACAGAAGATAAGCCAGTGGGAAGAAAGATGATTCTCACTTCACCTCCTACCAAACAATGGGCTGATAAAAGACATATTCCTACCCTACAACTCCGCACGCTCCGCACACAAGAAAGTGTTGATGCGATCAATTCATATGGCCCATTTGACGTTGGTATTGTTGCATCATACGGGAAGATTATCCCTCAACAAGTGCTCGATATACCAAAGAAAGGTATGCTCAATATCCACCCTTCATTGCTCCCAAAACACAGGGGTGCAAGTCCTATTCAAAGTACCATACTCGCTGGCGAACCTTTTGGTGTGAGTATTATCCTCCTTGATGCAGATATGGATCATGGGCCACTACTGATCCAAAAAACCATACCCGAAGATATACTCCCCACTCTCGCTTACCGAGATGTTGCAGAAAAAATCCTTGCTCAAGAAGGTGCCAATCTTCTGTACAGCGTCCTACCTCAATGGATTGCCGGAACTTGGCCCACCACTGAACAAGAACATACTCTCGCAACATTTTGTAAAAAAATAGAAAAACAAGATGGAGAAGTACACCTCGAAACAGATGACCCACACCTCATTGCACGAAAAGTACGTGCATTTGTGGGTTGGCCTACGGTCTTCTTTTTTACCGAATACCACAATACTCGCATTCGCGTACAAATAACAAAAGCCCATGTGGAGCATGGACAACTTGTTATCACTCATGTTAAACCAGAAGGAAAAAAGGAAATGCTATACAGCGATTTTTTGAGAGGAAACTAATCTGTAATATACACAGAATAATCTCCCTGACTCGCAAGCACCTGACGAGTCTCTTCAGCTTCTTGCATTACAAAAAGTAAACCGATAGTTACAATAGAACAAATAAGTACAAACGTAGAAAGCATTGGATGAGCTTTTGAAGTTAAATTTTCTTTATTCATTATATTCCTCTTAAATTTTTAATCATATCTTTAATTTTTGATGCACCTCGTCGAAACAATGTTTGTTTCTTTTCTTTTCGTGTTGAGAGTGTGAGATCAAGTTGTTCTCTCAACGCATCAATCGCCTGATACACATCTTCTTTTTCTGACACGAGATAAATATGTTTATCCGGTAGAACCATATTAACCTCAGCTTTGAAAATATCTCCAGATTTATGATGATTTGTTGTCTTTGCAAGCTCTATTTCACACACAATATTTTGATCTGGAATCAATTTTCCAAGCGGAGTAATTCGTCTGAGCACATACTCTTCTACTGCTGGGGTCACTGGTAGTTGTGGGCTATGAATTCTTATATTCATACTATTGTATTATGGATTAAAAAGGCACATATATAGTATACACCCAAACACACCTCTTCAACCTGTTAATACCCAATCGAAAGCATTTTCGCAGGATGGTGAGCTCCATGTATGATTCGCACATTTTTTGTTTTAAAACGTTCTTGAAATATCTCTATAATACGTGTATTTGCAAGATTTCTTTCGGGTTTTTCTTTTAGAGAGACAATAAAATGATTGGGAGATTGCACTTCTACTTTTTCAAAACGTTGATTTGTTTTTACCCTTACTTTTATATACATAATTAAAGTATACCACCATCTAAATTTTTTTATATAAAAACAAAAGCCACCCCTGTCATGTAAAAAATCTGTTAGAATGCTTATATGCAAAATAACATTCTCAACGGTACAGTACATACAACTCCACAAGACATGGCTACATTATTGAGCTCAAAATCAAATGTAAATATCGTATGGGAAGATATCACTCCCCTTGCTCGCAATGAATGGATTTGTTGGATTACGTCAGCAAAAAAAGATGAAACTCGTAAAAAAAGAATACGAATCATGTCTGAAAATTTACTTAAAGGCAAACGTAGACCGTGTTGTTGGATAGGATGCCCTCATCGATAAATACTATAAAAAGAACCGTCCGAGGAGCGAACGGCTCTCGGACGGTGTATCTCTGTATCCCCACCATCACTGCTGCGCTGGACGATAGTAAATACAATCACCCTGAACACCTCTGGTTGCCGAACCGTTTTGCACCAACCGTTCGAGATGTTTTCTTACTGTTGCAGCACAACAGCCTGTATTGTGCATTACAAAATTTATATTGAGTCCGCCGTGGAACTTGAGCCTGTCGGCGATAACCGCCGACAAACCATTTTCTTCGATCTCATCTGCCCAAAGAGCAGTAGACTGCCTTTCCTGTGACATATAAACCTTTCTGTAACTAAAGGAACTACTTAAGGATTTCTCCTATCAAAATATTCTTGTGTAAAAATACTTTGATAGGAGGGCGAGGTTTGAGACCTCGCCCCAATATTACCAACTTGAATCTCCACTCTGATCGAAGCCAAAGAAGTTCTCTCTAGTTGGTCAAAGCGTGGAATCACGCAATCGGGCGGGCGTCTTGAGCGATGTTCTCCATGAACTTTGGATCGTCATGGGGTATGCGGCTCTGGAGTTCTTCCAGGCGATTCCGCCAATCGGGCGGGAAGATGAAAATATCGACGGGGATGTTTTCGTCCCAAATTTCTTCGAACATGCCGTCACCTTCTGGATCCAGAAGATTTTCAGCGATGTGACTTCTGTTCTGTGCGAGATTGTGGTACCAGGCACTGTTTCGAAGTATTGAATGGCGTGCCTCGATTTCCACCAAATGCATGAAAATCTGGCTCGTGTCCTCATCGCAGATGAGGATGAGGTCGATATCCTCACCCTTGCCTTCACGTGCCAGGCTACCAAAAAGTTCAACATCCTGAACTTTTGAAATCCGACGAAGGATATTTGCAACCTTCTCCGCCATGTTAATGTTGATTAGTTGTAAAGTCACTAGAATGCCTCCTACTAAATATAGTATAACATTAAAAGTAGTATGTCAAATAATTTTGTACATATACTAAGGGTTAGTAACACTTAGTATATGTACAATACTGACCCCGCGGGTAAGAGTATCGAAACTTACAGTTTCTGTACACCTTTTCTGTTTTTTGTTTCCTATTAACTCACAAAAAATTATCAAAGGTCTTCGATCCCTAACGTAAGGCAGTCCCACTGCCTCACTCCCATGGAGCAGGAAAATCAAAAATTCCCTTTCGGGTATTTAATATTTTCTACTGCTCAACACTATTGAGGCAGTTAGAACTTGTTTTGTATAGAAAATCCGCCCTCCAACGGATTTCGTTGTGGGCGGCGTGATTACATTTGATTTATCTGATGTAATTTTTCAAATTTTCGGCAGCTTTCCGTCTGGTATCAATTCCAGCCCACGATGTTTTGTGGAAGTCGGTATGAAAATCATAACCGCTAACTCGAGGAAGGATATGCATGTGGTAATGCCAAACTTCCTGATCTCCTACAGGTTCATTGTGTTGCAGAATTGAGACACCTTCGCATCCACGTGATTCTTTAAGGGCAATTGCCACCCTCTTCGACATACTAGAAATCTCATGACCGATCTCAT
This sequence comes from uncultured Candidatus Saccharibacteria bacterium, assembly GCA_964426735.1. Taxonomy (GTDB): domain Bacteria; phylum Patescibacteriota; class Minisyncoccia; order Phycocordibacterales; family DATDWN01; genus UBA910. Next base: position 146,709 of record CAYRRP010000002.1, on the reverse strand, counting down.
CTGGAAGCATGTAGATGTTTTCCACGTGACTATTTGGAATAATAATCACATGACCAGGAGCTGCTGCCCACCACTTGCCAGCGACAAATACCGTAATGAGATCATTTCTAAAAATTACTGCTTCTTCATTTGAACCTCTGCTGGTCATCTGACCTTTTGCAATCTGACACAGAGGACAAACGTAATTTGCTGGTGCATGACTATACATGATAAAGAACTCCTTTTCCTGAATCTCAATTCACCAATTCCTTGATGAACAGAGAACAAGGGGCGACACGAGGTCGCCCGATGAAAGAACTAGCGAGCTTTAATGATCCACCGCCAGTCGTTTTCGTAGCAACCTTTGCGGTAGGCGACTGAAGTGAACTGTTCGAGGTCAACATAGCATTGCCCATCCCACGCGGGCATTGTGCAATGGTAGTACACGACTTCCTTCTCAGCATCAGTCTTGGACGGTCTAACTGGATTCGCATCCAGCGTGATCACGGTGCCGAAGATCTTCGGACTGATGCTGGTGTCTCGCATATACTGCTCGACTTCAACCATCAGCAGTTCAGCCCCTTCAACGAGGTCATCTTTGACGGGCGGGCGATAGCCGTGTGCCCGCATCATTTGGGCGAATTGAGTCATCGTCTCTTCGATCGAAGGACGAGTTGTAGTAGCTAGCATTTGCCATTCTCCTTATGTTTTATTCAAAAGAACCTTCCAGAATCTCAATACCACAATCGAAGTTTTTTATTTTCGATTACGGTCTGAGTACTAGAGCCGAGCATTCCTGATAGGGAGATGCTCGGCACGTTTTTTTGATGAACGGATGAGGATTACTCCTCGGTAAACAACCAGGTGCGAATACGTGTCAGTTCCGCTTTCATCTCGTCGCTCGGCGCCTGCTTGTCGCAATGGTCGAGGGCGATCGTAGCGATCTCCGTGACCCGCTCGAGAGTTTTGCTCTCGAGAAAGGCGGTTTCTTCGAGACACCACGCGTGGTGCTCGAAACGACCGAGACATTTGCCCGCCGTGATTTTCTCCTGAAAGGAGAGGGTTGAGATGGCATCAATTTGAGCCACCAACCAGTCCCGATCAATCGAGACCTGAAGACGTTCGATTAGCGAGTTTACCATACTTACCTCCGTACTTAATGATACACTATTTATGTTTAACTGTCAAGTGTTTTTTAATAACAAAATGGCTTTATTTAGACATAATTTGGAAAAGCTCGCTCTGGCTGACGATTTCCGAACTATAGATTGGGCAAAAGAGTATCCTTTTCCGAGTGTAGCATAGGAAGAGATTAAAGGTTTGCTTATTATATAAAACAAAGGCCGTTCCTTTCGGTTCGGCCTTACTCATACTTCTTCTTTCTTGCAAACTACTCTATCTCGAAAGTAGAACCTCGGCGACGAAAAGCCTTCTTGAGGAGAACTTCGCGTTCGCTTGGTTTGACCTTCTTCATCCGATCTCTGAGTTCGTAGAAGAACCAGATAAACTTCTTTGCCACCGGGTCACTGTCATTCTTAAAGCGGTGAGCTTTGTTGATAACAGTGTCAATCTTCGATGAATCGGCTTCAAGGATCTCCTTCGCACCTTGTTTGAACTCTGTCATGCTTGTGCATGTATCGAGTTCGTTGCAGGTAGTGAACAATCTCCCCTTATTAGCCTTTCTGACTGGCTGAATGGCATTGATTTGCTCTGCAACTTGATGTTGTCGGTACTTAGCTTCCGGCAACACACCTGCCTTAAACAGTCGATCTGCGAGTGACATGTTTTGAACCTCCAAAAAATAATATGCACTATTTGTATAAGTTCGTCAACTATGCTAATACCTCAGCACCTGTTGACAATTTATCGCTAATCGATAGTATTACCTACAGTACTAGTCTCCAAAAATGGAGCCTTGACATTCGTGAACTCAGAGGGTACTGCTTGCAACGGTACCCTCTTTCTTTTTTCCTAGAGGAAATGAGGTTAGGTACCATTTATTTTAAACTCGCGGGTAGGGGTATCTTCCGCGAGTAAAATTTTGCCGTCACAAAATTTTCTCGTGTCCGCGACTCGCGACCAACTCTGGTGAGTTGGTACCCGCTCCGTCTTTCGATCCCTAACGAAAATATGTCCCACACATTTTCTCCCGCGGAGCTAAAAAAGTAAAAACCCCTTTCGGGGTTTAAACTTTTAAAAGCTCCGCGGGTAGGGTGATCTTTTTCACTTTTAATTTTTCGTCAAAAATCAAAAGTGAAAACGGGAATCCGCGACACTCGCTGCTGCGAGCGTAAACCGCGGATTCTTTCGATCCCTACACGAAGATGTGCTTTGGCACATCTTCTCCGCGGAGCACGGAAAAAGACCCTTTCGGGTCTTTTCGTGCTCCGCGGGTAGGGATCGAACCTACGACCAAGCGATTACATGTTTCCTCTCATTACTGAAAGCATGGACTATATCATCTCCATATCCATTCGGACTTAGGAGTGAGGCGCTTCCCGTCTTGTATTACCAAGAAAGTACTCTCTTGCGAGATAGTCTCTACACCTTCCTTAAGATTTCTCTTAAGGCTTGGCTCGGGATTGCCCTGGTTTTTACACCTTTGGATTTCCCCGAATTCACCTCATTTTTCAACTTAGGTTTCTCTAAGAAGCTGCAATTTTACAGTCGCTTGCTCTACCACTGAGCTACCGCGGAATGGTAGTATCGAATTTTTATTCGATACAGAAATACTATCAAAAATCATATGAATTGCAAACTATACAAACAGTGGATACCTATACACATTGATAAACACCAATGTGGTATACTCTATTTATGTCTACCAGAATCGAAAAAAGAACATATGCCGATAGAGCAGTATACATGCGCGAAGCGGTAAAAAAACGACGAAGAAAGCTACGAGAACTTGCGCGAGCTTCTAAGGGAAGTAAATGTGAAATTTGCGGATATAATAAATGCCAACGAGCGTTAAGTTTTCATCATTTAGATCCAGCAAAAAAAGAGTTTACAGTATCAGCAAAAGGTTTAACTCGTTCTTGGGAAAAAATACTGCAGGAAATAGAAAAATGCATACTTGTCTGCGCAAACTGTCATATGGAAATTCATGAAGGTATAACAGAAATACCTTTATTAATTAATAATAAATAATATAAATTCTTCAAAAAATAATTCCTATTTTTTAGCAAATCCTTCAAGTGCTTTCAATGCCTCTACAGGAACCATATAGACCACTGTATTGCTCTGATCTGAAGACATGTCGTTGATCGACTGGAGTGTTCTCAAATGAAGCGCACCAGGAGTGTGTGCGAGCATTGCTGCTGCTTTGGCGATATTTTCTGAAGCTGCAAGTTCGCCTTCTGAGTTTATTATCACCGCTCGTTTCTCACGCTCTGCTTCAGCTTGTTTTCCGATTGTACGTTCCATTTCTACAGGCAAACTCACATCTTTGAGCTCAACATTTTGTACTTTCAGTCCCCATGCATCTGTCTCTTTGTCGACTATCTCCCGAATACGATCAGCAATCTTATCTCGACTCGAAAGAAGCTCATCGAGAGTCACTTCCCCGACAATATTTCGCATCGTGGTTTGGGCATACTGAGAAATCGCATATTTAAAATCCTCGACCTCAATGATTGCTTTTGCAGCATCACTTACTTTGTAATAAATAACAGCATTTACTTTTACTGAGACATTGTCTCGTGTGATTGCGTTTTGATCTGGCACATCAACCGCTTTGATACGTACATCTACTTTTTGTGATGTTTGTACAATAGGCCACACTATTCTCCATCCAGGCTCCATGATTGACGAGAATTTACCAAAAGTAAATTTTATACCACGCTCGTATTGATTGACCTGACGGATACTTGAAATCACGATAAAAAACAAAATGGTGAACATTGTATATGACATAGGCTGTATATGTTAGTGTTATACATAAATCATACACCAACTCTGTATTTTGTAACACCACCATCAATACACCTGTATTGTAAAAAATATATTTTGATATACCATTGTTCTACATATGAATAAACATAAGTATAGTATTGGAAATTTTAATCTTGCCGTAAAAAAATCAAACACCGGAAAGGGTTTGTTTACAAGCGATCGTATACCGAAAGGTTCATGTATTATTGAATACATAGGCACTCCAGTCCCTCGATCAGAGCATGAACATGCATCAGGAAAATATCTTTTTTGGACTGGAAAACATACGATGATAAATGGAAATATTAAAGAAAATAAAGCGAGGTATATAAACCACTCATGCAAACCAAATTGCGAAGCAGATGGACCTGAAGGACGTGTATTTATTTGTGCTAAAAAAACAATACAACCCGGAGAAGAACTCACCTACAATTATGGTCGTGAATATGTAAATCGTTATATAAAACCAATCGGTTGTAAATGTATATCATGTGCGAGCAAGCTCACCTAACATCATATATAGAATTATTGTTGTTTTTTAGTGTAAAATAGACTCATGGACAAACATCTGCACCACAAACTTTCTTCCATATTCCCTCTTACATATGGGTGGATTGGGCTTTTAACCTTTCTCTGTGTAGTATCTGGATACTCTTTATACAGACTCAATACTCGCTTAACTACCCTTTCACAAAAACTCATATCCACAACAGAATCCCTCGCAAGTACCACTCAAGCTCTTGATGCATCCCTGGCATCTATCGCTCAGGCACGAGAGGAAAATAGTCATCTGCTCGGAGATTTACAGACCGAACAAGCACGAAACAATTCGTATGAACAACAAATCGCAACGATTTCTTCAACCGTTGGCGACCTCTATAAACTCAGTCAAACAGACAAAGAACTTCTCCAAAAATATTCATCTGTATATTTTTTAAATGAAAACTATACACCTTCTTCTCTCTCTGATATTGGAACAGAATATCTTGCTCGACCAGAAAAACCTGAGAAAATTCACACAACAATAAAAGCGTACCTTGAACACATGATCAGTGATGCGCGAAGCAACAATATCCCCCTCTCTGTTCTTTCTGGGTATCGCTCGTATGGCACACAAGCAGCCCTCAAAGCAAATTACAAAATTCAATACGGTAGCACTGCTGCAAATAAATTTTCTGCTGATCAAGGATACTCAGAACATCAGCTTGGAAGTACTCTTGACTTCACCACACCAAAAAATGGAGAAAACCTGGAAGCATTCGAAAAAACCAGTGCCTATTCTTGGCTTTTAGAAAATGCACATCGGTACGGTTTTACCCTTTCATATCCAAAAGGAAATGCATTTTACAAATTTGAACCATGGCACTGGAGATTTGTTGGTGTAGAGCTTGCAACAAAACTCTATACAGAAAAAAAGTTTTTTTATGATCTTGACCAGAGAGAAATCAACACATACCTCGGTAAGATTTTCAACTAACACTCTAAAAATCTACCTCTTTATGGACACACGGTAGCATTTAAAGGAAGAGGACTTGCGTGACCACGTGCAGTACCTCGTGTATCAACACACCAATAATTGTACGAACCTTCTGGTGTTTTAAGTGGTGATGAAGCTGCCCACGTCACACTACCGCTATAACAGACTGTAGTACCGCCACTTATCTGATTGATAGCAGATCGAATCTGTAATACTTTTGTTGTATCACATACACCTACATATGTTGATAGGCTGTTACTATACAAAAGCTCAACTTCAGAACGAAGAGAGTTTAAATTTTGTTTTATAGAAGCATTGGCTCCACGGTCTCTGTTTATTTGAATTGTTCCAAGAACAATAGCGGACAACAACCCGATAATGGTTATCGTCATTGCCAACTCTATCAATGTAAACCCTCGTGTTTTTTGCACAGTAGTAATGATTATGGGCACACTGCAACCCCAGCACCTAGCGCGTTCACATGTCCACGAGATGCCCCTGAATTATCTACACACCAAAACCTAAATGTATTTTCAGTGATTTTTAACTCTACAGAAATAGCGTACGATGTCTGACTCGCACCCCCAGCAGTGTTACACACATTTTGAACTCCACCACTTCCATCTAAATCTGCCCCTTGTGCAACAGCCGCGTTTCTAAAATTGTTTATTGTAGCATTACTACAAATACCCGAATATCCTGGCGTACCATCATAGATGAGCTCTGCTTGAGCTCTAATACTTGCAAGGTTTGAACGAATAGATGCATTCGCTGCCTTAGCTCGAGAACTATTCAAAGCACCAAGAACAATAGACGAAAGCATCCCGATAATAGCAATAACCACCAAAAGTTCAATAAGTGTAAAACCTTTTTGCATATATAAAGTCTACCATGCTCTGTATACAAACTATGCAAGAGTAATCCACAGGTACAAAAAGTGCTATACTTATCCTATTAGCATCTAATGTATAAAACATGTTGAACGGATTTAAACAATTTATTTTACGAGGAAATGTGGTTGATCTTGCGGTTGGTGTCGTGATCGGTACAGCATTTGGCGCTGTCGTAAACTCACTCGTTGCAGACATTATGACACCACTGATTGCCGCTATCTTTAAAGCACCAGACTTTTCTGGACTTTTCTTCACCATCAATGAAAGCAGATTTATGTATGGTAAATTCTTAAACAACCTCATCTCATTTACTATTGTTGCTTCATCAATCTACTTCTTTGTAGTGACACCATTGAACAAACTCATGACTCTTACCAAAAAAACAGAAACTCCATCAGAACCAACCACAAAAACCTGCCCTGAATGTATTTCTGAAATTCCAAAAGACGCTCGCAAATGTAAACATTGCGCATCGGTGATTTAAATATAAAAAACAAGGCGCCCCGACAAACAAATGTCGGTGCGCCTTTTTTGTTGCTTATCGAGTCGATACCATGATGTTCGTCTTGAGTCCCGTGATTTTGCAAATTTCAAGATGAATACTCTCTGGCGTTCCGGCAGTGTTTATCACATGGATACTATACCCACGTTGTACAACCGTAGCAAGCACCGACCCCAAATGATCGTAGTACCCTTTGAAGCGAACCTTCAACTTCTCAGGCGTGTCGTCCTTTCTACGACGCAAAAGTGCCCGCTCAACTGCAGTCTCCTCAGGAAGGACGAAGAGGAAGACTGTAATGCTATACCCCATGTCTTCCAAATACTGGATCATGCCCTCAGCCTGACCAGCAGTACGCATGCAACCATCCAGGACAATGTTGTCCATAGGAGTCGTCCGATCCTGGAGATAATCTTTGATTGCATTGACGGTAATCTCATCCGGGACAAGCAGACCTGAACTGATGTATCCGTTGACTTCTTGTTGATAGCTGAGATCATTTTTTTCTTTCTCAGCAAGAGCTTCGGAGGCAACAACTCGCTTGAACGACAATGCCTCTAGAAACTCACCTTGTTTACCTTTACCTGACCCTTGCAAACCATTAAAAAACCAAGCTTTCATTTTTTCCTCCCAAAAAAGAACAGATTTTCGAACGTACCCGAAACATGATACAAGAAAACAAACCTATGTCAATATAACCACTGAGAGTTTAGTTGCTTTAATTTTTTTCAGCCTCTATATGTCAACACATATCTCACAATATGTACTAAAGAAAGAACCTCAATGTGTACTTTTTTGGAGACTTCGCAAGGCGGGTAGCCGAGACTGAGCAAAATTTCAGCAGAAATTTATGCGTGCTCCAAAAAAGTACACATTGAGGTTCGAACCTTACTCAGCCAAACTCTTCCCGGTCATCGAAACCGGCGGAGTAAGTCCTAAGATCTCAAGAATTGTTGGCGCGATATCCGCCAGTGTTCCGTTGTGAATTTTCAATTCTGCATCAGTAAGTACTGCAGGCACTGGATTGATCGTATGAGATGTATGTTTCTCTCCTGTCACTGGATCAATATTCACTTCTGCATTCCCATGATCCGCTGTGAAGAACACAGCACCTCCGACAGCATTCATCGCTTCTACCACGCGTCCAAGCTGAGTATCCACTTCTTCCACTGCTTCAATAATCGCTGGTACATTTGCAGTATGCCCCACCATGTCAGGGTTTGCGAAGTTTACGAAAATAAAGTTTGTGCCTGCGTTGATCTGCTCTATAGTCTTATCAGCAATTGCTTCTGCTCGCATCTTTGGAGCCAAGTCGTGGGTCTGCACATCTTTTCGACTATCAAGCAAGATGTGTTTTTCTCCCGGATACTCACCCTCAAAACCACCATTTAAGAAATACGTAGCATGCGGAAATTTCTCCGTCTCCGCAATATGAGCTTGTGTAAGTCCTGCATGTGAGATTTCTTTTGCAAGTGTTGTATCGATTTTGATCGGAGGGAATGCAACAAGACATTTAAACTCCGAGCTGTATTCTGTAAGTGTAGCAAAGCAAATATTATGTGTTGTTTCTTTTTCGATGAGTTTTTCTGAAAGCATGCGAGCGCGGTCTGAGCGGAAGTTGAAGAAAAACACCGCATCATTATCTTTGATTGCACAGTTTTCACCATTGAGGTCAGTACAGACGATAGGCTCGATATGCTCATCAAGACTCTTGTTACCAAGATTTTGTTTATACAACTCTTCAAGATATGCAGATGGCTTGATCGTACACACATTTCCTTTACATTCGAAAAGTGCTTCTTCTGTTTTCTTGAGTCGATCCCAGTTATTATCTCGATCCATCGCATAAAAGCGTCCTGAAATAGAGGCGACAAATGCATTCCCTACTTCATCAAGTACCGCCTCAAGCTTTTTCATAAATTCTCCTGCGCTTTGTGGTGCGGTATCTCGTCCATCGGTAAATACATGGATTGCCACCTTCTTTATACCTGCTTTATGTGCCGCACGGAGAAATGCAAAGAGATGCTCCTGATGTGAATGCACACCACCATCAGAGACAAGTCCGAGCGCATGGAGGACTGAGTTGTTATCCTTTACGTGCTGAAAGAGCGCAGTAAATGCAGGATTGTTTTCATACTCACCCGTATCGATAGCTTTTTGGATACGGACAAGATCTTGATCGAGCGGTTTTCCAGCACCGATAGTCATATGTCCCACTTCACTGTTTCCCATTTGCCCCGCAGGCAGACCTACCGCAAGACCACTTGCTTCCAAAAGCGAGTGTGGATACATGTCCCAATATTTTTTAAAGTTTGGTGTATGCGCAGCAGCCACCGCATTATCTTTGGTATCTTCTCGATATCCCCAACCGTCTAATACAATCAAAGCAACTTGTTTGTGAGTTTTCATATGCCCATACTATACCGCAAAAAATACAAAATACGTAATATTGACAGGTATTGAGTCATACGGTAGTTTGAATGAGAAATTTGTTCTATACGAAAGGATATTTACTAATGACATCACACAAAGTAGTTAACGCGAACTTGACGCTGGCTGACTTTTTGACTAGTCAGCGTGTGGCAACCCCTGACCCAACACTTTTTCATGTACAAGATCCAGAAGATGGTCATTGGGGAGTCTTTGAAACTTCCAGAGGACTTATCATACCCTGCTCACACTCTGACAAACCAAAAAGAGTCGAGTATGGATTTTGGTTACTTAAAACAACGGATTCCAAGTTTCAGCTCTGGAATCCACAAACCAAGAAAGGAACAACTCCGTCACGCTACATCCCTCGTCAAATAGATGCGAACCATGTTATTACCAGCAACAATTCCGGTAGCTACCTGATGGATCTGCAGAATATGCGTGTCTACGGTAACGCACCGAAGTCGGACCTCGAAACCCAACACCTTGGGTTTCAGGGGGTGTCGGTTGAGATACCATCCACAACAGAGTGTAGGTTCTCTGCTTTAGTAAGTCATAGGTTATTGATCCTTGTGATTTACAACGGCTTCGGTTCCATACACCTCCAATTCTTGATGGACTTAGGAACCGGTAAAGTTGTGGAGATTCCCGAAGCAGAGTAGCAACAAAACAGCGGCGGCACCCAAGTGCCGCCGCTGTCTTCTTTTTAATTTTAACTTCAAACTAAACTGTAAACGCTTTCTTCCCCGCAAACACCACCTTCTTTCCGAGAGACTCTTCAATTCGGAGAAGCTGATTGTATTTTGCTGTTCGCTCTGATCGACAGAGTGATCCAGTCTTGATCTGACCTGTTCCAAGTCCTACCACAAAGTCTGCGATAGTTGTGTCTTCTGTCTCTCCTGATCGGTGTGACACGATAGATGTATATCCTGCATTTCGAGCCATGGTAATAGCATCGATTGTTTCTGACACAGTACCGATCTGGTTAAGCTTGATTAGGATTGAGTTTCCAGATTTCTCATCAATACCTTTCTTAAGTCGTGTGATGTTTGTTACGAAAAGGTCATCTCCTACAATTTGAGTTTTCTTTCCGAGAGTTTTTGTCATGAGCGCGTATCCTGCCCAGTCGTCTTCTGAAAGACCATCCTCAATTGAAACGATTGGATATTTCGCAACCCAATTTGCATAAAACGCAACCATTTCTTCTGTAGAAAGTACCTTACCTTCTGAAGTAAGGTGATACTTACCATCTTTGTAGAATTCACTTGCAGCAGCATCGATTGCGATACTGATATCTTTACCTGCTACATAACCTGCATTTTTGATAGCTTCGAGGATAATTTCGATTGCAGCTTCGTTGGTTGGGAGTGTCGGAGCGTATCCACCTTCATCTCCTACTGTTGTAGAAAGTTTCTTTGCTTTCAAAAGTTTTTTCAATTCATGAAATACCTCAGTTCCCCACTGGAGCGCCTGAGCAAAAGACTTTGCTCCGACTGGCATAACCATAAATTCCTGAAGGTCTGTTGAGTTGGCTGCATGTGCACCACCGTTGAGGATGTTCATCATTGGAAGCGGAAGTCGTACTTCTTTTGTCTTTGAAATATCTTTAAAGTATTTCCACAATGGCTTACCGAGAGACTCTGCCTGTGCTTTTGCAAATGCGAGAGACACACCGAGGATTGCGTTTGCTCCAAGCTTTCCTTTATTTTCTGTACCATCGAGAGCAATCATCGCCATGTCGAGTGTTTTCTGATTCCACTCTTTTCCTTTAAGTGCTTTCAAAAGTGGGCCATTTACATTTGCCACCGCTTTGAGCACACCTTTTCCACCATATCGCTTTTTGTCTCCATCTCGAAGCTCCACTGCTTCATGACTTCCTGTCGATGCACCAGAGGGTACTGCAGCTCGTCCGAAAGAGCCATCCGAAAGAGTGAGGTCCACCTCAACTGTCGGATTTCCGCGTGAATCAATAATTTCTCGTGCAACTATTTTTGAAATTTTAGCCATTGTGTTAGATATTAATTTTTAAACAACGGGAGTATTCTATCACTCTTGTATAAAAAAGAAAAATTTACTATCAAAAAATCCGCCTCCTCCAAAGCAGATTTTCTGCATTTGGTTGAGGTGGATTAGTAGTTTTTGAGTTCGATGACTCGTTCCCACTGACCTGCACATGTTTTGGTTTCAAAAGATACATCTGTTTCACGATCGTCGAGATACGTCAGTTTTCTTTTCACGACATTGAACGTAAAATCAAATTCTTGCAGACGAATTTGGATACTATCTGAACTCATGGGGTATGGACTTTCAAAACAAGCAAGTAATATCCCCTTGTTCATGAGTCGAAACTTGAATGTAAACTTCTCGAACCAATGACCGGAAAACTCCCGTCGATCATGTTTTAGTTGAATACTCACTTTGACTGGATATGGAGGTTTGAGTCCATCGTGCATACGAAGACCCACGATCATAAAAGGTCCCACTCCATAACTACCAATCATCTTGTTGAGCTCATCCGGGTGATTCCTAGTATCCCAGGTCACAAAATCACCCAACTTAAAATGGTTCATTCTTTCGTCCACAGCTATCTCCTCGATATATTAAATACAACACCAGTCAATCTGTCAACTACTTATCATTGACGTTTAACTTCTCATTTGGTAGATTGCCTGAAGATTCAGGTTGGGACACACCTTGGTGCCGATGCGTAGTGATGCAGAAAAAGAGCTCTCACAAGGCTCTTGTAGTATTTCTCATTGCTCTTCAAAGGGCTTGATGATTCCGTAAGGAAAAAATCTTGAGATGGTTCGACTCCGTCTGTGTGAATAATTTACTAGCTTACCCAAAATGCGCAGGATAGGTGGGAGATTTTGAACTCTGGGTCCTGGCCCCGAAGGAGTCACCCTTGAGATACCACCCGTTTGGTAGGAGTTAGAATTATTACCCAAGCTGAAGCTAAAGCCGCCCAAAAGGCGGCTTTTATACTCCACCTTGATCAGTTGTGTTATTTGTCTTATCTCCTACCACATTATGCTGAGCAAAAATCACTCGCTTTACGTTTTCCGGACAGTTCACATAGGTCATATAAAAATCCTTACTATCCTCTGCCGCTGTCTGCACTCTGATATTTCCAAAATCAAGCCAAGTCGCGAGGAAACCTTTCACCTCCACCGTCACATCTTGGATTTTGTCGAAGCGAAGGTTTGAAACTTCTCGATGAAAGATTCTTTGTTGGTCGATATCGATAATACGCTTTTCGGTCACATACCATACATCGAGATAGTACTTAGTCCAGGTAATAATAAACGAAAGCCAAAAGGATAGAAGCCAGACGAGATAAAAGAGTGCCACTATTTTTAAAATAGGCCCCGATGAAATAAAAGTAATAAACGGAAAAGAAAACATATGTGCAAGAATGTAGAGTACAAGCGGAAGTGCCGAAAAAAACATAAATGAAATCACGTGACCGATAAATACAATCCAGTGACGACGTACCTCAAGAAGAATATGCTCGTCAGTATCTAAATGTAGAATGGTGTAATTTGCCATATATTATAGTGAAAGAGTTAATCCAAACAAAAGTCCAAAGAAAAACAACGACACGACCGTAAACACAAGCTTCACCAGTAAAATAGTGTACGTCTTCATGCCGTATGTATTCCAGTGATAAAACACAATTCCCGAAACAATGCTGTACCCTATAAAATACAACAGAAATAGCACAAGCAACAAAAGTTTTGCATAATCACCGTTAAAACCGAAAGAGAGTTGAGGGAGAGTGCCGTTCAAAAACGGAATCGGATCAGAGAGATGAAAAAATGGAACATCTTTAATATTAAATTCCAACATATATTAAGTGTACCTCACATGTATCAAAAGTAAAATCTGGATATGAAAAACCGCGGGTGTCACCACCAGCGGCTTCGGTTTTTTGTACTGTTGGTTGAGCAGTAGCCCGAAATAGACTACTGCAGGAAGGACAGAGAGGATCAGGAGGACCCTCAGGATCCGGCGACTCATCGCCGGAATCCATCAACAACCTTTTTGAAGGCGGTGACCTGCAAGTCACCCGTCTTCAAAAAATGGACAACGTCCTTCCTGGTGTCGGTCGGGTATGTGACCAACACCACAACTCCGAGGATAATCATCATCCCCAAAAATATTCTTATGAAAGCCATCTTAGCTTCCTCCTGTAGGGTACTATACACCTATTTATATTATTTGTCAAGTACCGCATCCCAACCTTTTGACAAACTCCCCCAAAACATGCTTTAATTATGGCTCTTTTAGGAAAGACTCGTAAATTAATCATTAATTCACAAGTCAGTGGATTTTTGACCAAGGTCGCTTATAAAATTTACAAAGAATTTGAGCCTACCTATTTGTGTAGGTGAAAATTATTTTTAAATTTTAGAAGATGAAATTGGTTAAAAAGACCTGACGTAACATATATGGAGATAAGAAATATTGCGATAATCGCTCACGTGGATCATGGGAAAACGACTCTAACAGATGCGTTACTTCGCCAAAACGGCATGACTGAAGAAGGTGCATCGATGGACTCAAACACGATTGAAAAAGAACGTGGTATTACTATTTATGCAAAAAACACTTCCCTCTTTTATAAAGACACGAAGATCAATATCGTGGACACACCGGGTCACTCTGACTTCGGCTCTGAAGTAGAGCGTGTACTTCGATCGATCGACACGGTGCTTTTGGTAGTGGACGCTCAGGAAGGCCCGATGCCTCAGACTCGTTTCGTATTGAAAAAATCTCTTGAGCTTGGACTCAAGCCGATTGTTGTGATCAACAAAATCGACAAACCTGCAGCACGTCCTGATGATGTTCACGAAATGGTACTCGAACTGTTCATGGATCTTGGTGCAAATGATGAGCAACTCGACTTCACCACTGTATACGCAATCGGCCGTGAAGGAGTTGCGAAGATGAAACTTACTGATACAGCGACGAACTTGAATCCTCTTCTTGATACCATCCTCAACCTTGTCCCTCCAGCATCAACTCAGGACGATGGTCCAGCAAAGCTTCAAGTATTCAACCTCGCATACGACAACTTCCTCGGACGTATGGCGATCTGCCGAATGTACCAAGGTACACTCAAAGCAAACGATACCGTGTATGTAAAAAAAGCAAATGGACAAGGACTCACCGGAAGACTTACCAAGTTATACACCTTTGAAGGTATGTCTAAGAAGGAAGAAGCAGAAGCAACATCTGGAGATATTGTGATGATTGCAGGTATTCCAGAAATATACATCGGAGACACTGTCTCAACAGACCAGCATGCAGAACCACTTCCATCTATCAATATTGATGAACCAACAATCTCTCTTGAATTTTTGGTAAACGACTCGCCGTTTGCAGGACGAGAAGGTAAATTTGTAACATCTCGACAGATCCGAGAACGTCTCGAAAAAGAGCTCGAGGTAAACGTAGGACTCAAGGTTGATTTTACTGGAGACAAGATGAATGTGTTTGGACGAGGTGAGCTCCACATCGCAGTGCTTCTCGAGAACATGCGTCGTGAAGGATACGAACTCCAGGTATCACAACCGCAAGCACTCATCAAAGATATCGATGGTGTCCAAAGTGAACCATTTGAAGAAGTCGTGATCGATGTACCCGATGAGTTTGCAAGTACTGTAATCGCGAAGCTTTCCGCTCGACGAGCAACACTGATGAACATCCGACAAGGTGATGGCAACCAGCGACTTATTTTCGAAGCACCAACACGAGGACTCTTGGGATACCGTGGACAGTTTGTAATCGATACAAAAGGTCTCGGGATTCTTTCATCTCGATTTAGCAACTTCGGAAGCTACGTCGGTGAAATCCAGAAAACACACCTCGGTGCGATGGTTTCAATGATGAAAGGTAAATGTCTTGCATTTGCACTCGACAACCTCCAGCAACGAGGAGTGCTCTATGTAGAACCAGGTGATGAAGTGTACGAAGGACAAGTGATCGGAAACTCTTCAAAAGGTGAAGATCTCTTCGTAAACCCAACCAAAGGAAAGCAACTCACCAACATGCGTGCATCAGGATCTGACGGAACAGTATACCTCGCCCCTGCATACAAACTCGATATCGAACGAGCGATGGAAATCATGCAAACCGATGAGTATATTGAAATTACTCCACAGTCAACACGACTTCGAAAGAAACAATATAAGGGATAAGGGAAGTCATAAGTAGACAGTCATCTGAGAGATATAGAAAAGACCCGGACGCAAGAAGCGTCCGGGCTTTTTTGTCGCCAGAAGGACTAGCGACGATGAGGATTAAAGGACGAACCACGTCGACCGCGTCGGTTGGTGGCACTATTGTACCACCGACGGTGCCGATTGGGATGCTTACTCTTTTTCAGACCAGGAGCATCGTCCTGATCGAAATTGAAATGCGTTCCACGCTGACGAATGTCGACAGACATGAACGCAGGAATCACCGCCTGAGAGGCGGCTTGCTGCATCGTGGTCATTGTTTACGACTTCCTTTAGGGAAATGAACTACTAGATACTAGTTAACCACACCTCAATAAAATTGCAAGTAAAATCCCGGGCACAACTTTGTACCCGGGACAATTAGATTTCAACGATGGAGACTTTCTCGAACATGCCGTGGAGGAAGTTTCCGGGTGCGACTCGAAAAGTTTGAATGTAATTTGAAACGCGTCCACCTCAATCTTTTTGTAGGGGAAAGTGTTGCAGTCTTTACGGTAAGACCCAGAACCTTCAAAACTTTCATGTGTTCTGGATTTTCTAAATCAATCTCCCCGTGTTCTATACCAGCAACACATTCAACAGAGACATTTGCATACTTAGCAAACATCCCTCGATTCATCTTCAGCTTTGACCTTTCATTTTTCACTCTCAATCCGAAAACTTCTCGTGCACTTTCACCCTGATCGTTCATTGAAGACAATCTCC
Source organism: uncultured Candidatus Saccharibacteria bacterium (assembly GCA_964426735.1). Classification (GTDB taxonomy): domain Bacteria; phylum Patescibacteriota; class Minisyncoccia; order Phycocordibacterales; family DATDWN01; genus UBA910. Next base: position 130,548 of record CAYRRP010000002.1, on the reverse strand, counting down.
TTTCAAGTTTCTCTTATTATTGAATCACTTGAAATAAAAGATTGCAAATGTACAGATACAGGAAGGTGCCCTTCTTTTTTTTAAAAGTGTGGTGTAATTTTTTTACAATACACAATCCCCAACACTCCATTCACCTACTCGTGTCCGTAAAATAGAAAGTGCACATGCAGGCACTCCGAGCATCTCACCTACATCATGCGCATACTGTCGCACATAAAAACCAGAAGAAACAGAGAGGTCGATTTCTGTCACTACAAATTCTTTTATTTCCGACTGCTCTAGTTTTTCTTTCCACATTTTTACAATATCTGCCTGACGAAAATCCCCCTTTACCAAAGCCACCTGACTTTCGATACGTGAAAGGAGTTCGACTCGATCAATACCGTTTACTGATGTTAACTCAGATGCAAACAAAGTAACGTCATGACTTGGCACAGACACTCGCTTCCCTGCACGAGCATGAGCAAACAGCGGCTGACCATCGACAGGTTTTGAAGAATACTCCGGGTACTTTTGACTGAAGGTGCCCTTCATTTCCCCCACCTTCTCTTTCAACTGTTCTTCAAACTCTCCTATGTCAAGGACACTCCTTGACACTTCGGTGATGAGACCGAGCGTATCATAGGTATCTGTCGAAATACCAAAAAGGATTTCTGCAGAATAATCTTTTTCAAGATTTAAGTATTTTTCTCTTTGTTTGTTGGCATCTCCTGCAAGTACAAGCATCACTCCTGCTGCCATTGGGTCGAGGCGCCCTGCATATGACAATGTTTCTTCTTTGTATTCAGGTATACTCTTCCGTAGTCGAGTGAGAGCCTCGAGTGGAGTTTCGCCGATTTTTTTGTATATAGCAATGACTGACATCTCTTATAGAATACCATACTATTTGACAATGTTTTGGTATTGATATAGTATCACCACTGATCTCTCACGAGGTCTCCCTGGCGCTGCCCCTATTTCACGATTGTAAGGGGTTGCAAAACAAATCGTAACTTGTGTGAGGTGCTCAGCACCCCTTCACAAGTTTTTTTTATAAAAAATTCCTGATATACTGTCACCATGAAATTAAGTACAGAAAGCTACAAAGGAGTTCGCGACTTTTACCCCGAAGACAAATTTGTACAAAATTACATTTTTAAAAAGCTCCGAGAAACTGTGGAGCGTTTTGGGTATGTTGAATACGACGCATCAATACTTGAATCTGCAGAACTGTATAAAGCAAAATCTGGTGAAGAAATAGTAAATGAACAAACTTATACGTTTACTGATCGTGGTGGACGAGAAGTTACTTTGCGACCAGAGATGACGCCGACGATTGCCCGAATGATCGCAGCCCGAGAACGAGAGCTCATCTTCCCCCTCCGATGGTATTCGATACCGAACCTTTTCCGATATGAAAAACCTCAACGAGGACGTCTTCGTGAACACTGGCAACTCAACGTTGATTTGTTTGGAGTAGAATCAAGTGAAGCTGACACTGAGGTTATTTCTATTGCATACACTATTTTAAAAAATCTTGGAGCTACAGATGATGATTTTATTATCAAAATCAACAACAGAAAGTTGATAAACGCACTTTACGACAGTTTCAGTCTTACTGAAGATGAACGCTACAAGACAAGTAAGTTGATTGATAAAAAAGATAAAATATCAACCGAGAGTTTTTCTCAAGCGCTTTCTGAAATTATTACTTCTGAAAAAGCGCGGGAATTTGAACACACACTCTCATCAAATGAACGCTTACTCGCCTATCTCGGTGAAAGCAATACGTCTGCACAACAGATTGTAGAACTTATCGAACAACTCTCTGTATTAGGTGTTACCAATGTAGAATTTTCTCCAACACTTATGCGCGGATTTGATTATTATACTGGAATCGTATTTGAGGTTTTTGACACTAGTCCTCAAAATAATCGTGCATTGTTTGGAGGTGGAAGATACGATGATTTACTTGATATCTTTGGGGCACGCAAAATTCCTGCGGTTGGTTTTGGTATGGGAGATGTTGGAGCACGAGACTTTCTTGAAGTACACAATCTTCTTCCACAATACACCTCTTCTGCTCATATTCACATCTGTACGCTTACCACACTCCAAAAACCAACCGCATATGAAATAGCGAAAGTATTGAGAGATGCACATGTAAATATATCGATTGATATCTCAAATAAGAAAATTGGTGATCAGATACGATATGCTACAAAACAACACATTCCGTATATCATCGTGATTGGTGAGGACGAAGTGTTATCAAAACAGTACACACTTAAAGAACTTGCGACAGGTACGGAGAGCAAGCTTGATATTGCTGGTATTATTGAAAAACTAACTATATAGATATCAAAGACTACCCTGTATGAGAAAAATTGTTTTTGATATTGAAACACGAAATATCTTTAGTGACGTAGGTTCGCAAGACCCTGCTGACTTGAATATTTCTCTTGTAGGTTTGTACGATTATGAAACCGGAGAATACAGCTCATATGTTCAGGAAGAATTTGAACATATGTGGCCTCTCTTTGAAAAAGCAGACATGCTTATCACCTACAACGGTGATCATTTTGATATCCCACTTCTCAATAAGTATTTTAAAAAAGAAGGTCGTGGTGATCTCAATACGATTAAAAGTCTTGATATTTTAAAAGAAATCCGCAATGCGTACGGGAGACGAATGAAGCTTGATCAGGTAGCAGAAGGCACGTTTGGAATACACAAAAGTGGAAACGGTCTCGAAGCGGTGGCATGGTGGCGCACTGGTGAAATAGAAAAAATACGAAAGTACTGCATTGATGATGTAAAAATTACCAAAGATGTGTACGAGTTTGCACTCAAAAACAAAAAACTTTTATTTAAAGAAGGTCCGTTTAATAAAGAAATAAAATTGGATACAAAACACTGGGAGCCGGTGGAAGAAATTAAAACTCAGTCACTTTTTTAAAGAAACATAAAAATTGCAAGAGCAAGCGCAACCCGGTACCAGATGAACACTGAAAGGGTGTGGGCTTTGAGGTATTTAATGAAATAATGAATTGCCAAAAAACCCACCACAAACGCAACCAGAGAACCAACAAATAATGACCCTAAAACGCCCCCAGAAGCCGTAAAATCGACTTCCAGGAGCTTTTTTAGCCCCGATCCAACCAAGATCGGCACTGAAAGAAGAAAGCTAAAACGCGTCGCTTCCTCGCGAGAAAGCCCTGCCAAAAGACCTCCTGAAATAGTAGCCCCTGAGCGAGAGATTCCTGGCACCAACGCAAGACTCTGAAAAAACCCAATGATAACTCCCTTTTTGACCGTAAGCCACTGCGTTTCCCCTAAGGTACCCCTCGGGGAACTTTTTTCTGCATATTTTTGGGCAAAATACATCAAAGCACTTCCTAATAAAAGCGCGAGTGCCACCAAGTGAATATTCCTAAATACGCTATCCATTGTTGACTCAAGAAGAAGTCCAAATACAATTGCAGGGATAGTGCCAAGAAATATCGCCCAGAGATATGTCTTTTCAATTTCTGAAATTGGTTTGTGCATCACATACCGAAAAGCGGAAATAACAATCCCCCACAAGTCGCGTGCGAAATACACAAGCACCGCAAGCACTGTCGCACACTGAAGTACCGCATCAAAGGCAAGTGTACCGACAAGTGGCAACTGCAAAAGATTTCGTACAATTAATAAATGTCCTGATGATGACACCGGTAAAAATTCGGTAAGTCCTTGAACTAAGCCGAGAATAATTGCATCGATATAACCCATAGGTTATAATTGTACCACTTAATCATTAATTTTTTCACTCATGGATACAGAGACAACGTTACAAAAATTTTCAATTCCTTTTGCTATAGTTATTGCAGGAGCACTTATTGCAGGAGCATTATATTTTTCTCAAACAAAAACAGCTAAACCAGCAGTAGCACTTCCTGATACTGTTTCTGCGGAAGGAATACGTCCTGTTGATACAAATGATCATATTCTCGGTAATCCAGATGCAGATCTTGTTATTGTTGAATATTCAGATACTGAATGTCCATTTTGTAAACAATTCCACGCTACAATGAGAAAAGTAATGGAAACATATGGTAAAGATGGGAAAGTAGCATGGGTGTACCGACATTTCCCTATCGACCAACTCCACTCAAAAGCACGTAAACAAGCTGAAGCAACAGAATGTGCAGCGGACCAAGGTGGCAACGACAAATTCTGGGCTTTCACCAACACACTCTATGAACGAACACCATCAAACAATGGTTTTGATGAGAAACAACTCCCTGTGATTGCAAAAGAGATTGGTCTTGATGTAAATGCATTTAACACTTGTCTTTCAAGTGGAAAGTTTACCGCAAAAGTTGAGGCTGATTATCAGGATGGTATCAAAGCAGGAGCAAAAGGTACTCCATATAGTCTCATCGTTACTAAAAAAGATGGATCAAAAGTTCCAATCAACGGAGCTCAACCGTATGAGAGTTTAAAAGGAACACTCGATCTTCTTCTTAAATAACAATTTTAAAAAAACTCACACCTGGTGTGAGTTTTTTTAAATTTGATATGCAAAAGCCCCCTACCTTCTCGGTTTCAGGGGGCGAAAATCTTCATCAGTAATCACTAAATCAACCGCCATGATGTAGTACATGGCAAAATTGTTTTTCGGTTCGTACTTCCAGTGACCCTTCACTTCTTTTTGGATCTCCCTGATCCATACCTCATTCTGAGGAGTTACGTCGCGTGTATCTTTCAACCTAATACCGCGCACTTCCCCTTTGTCCCCTACGGTGACAATGAAGGTTATCGTCCCGGTGATTTTTTCTTGAATTGGACGTGCGATTTTCGTCCAGTGAATCAAGCGAGGCACAAAGACGCCACTTGAAAATACTTGCGTCCCTACAGACACAGAAAGTGCAGTAAGAAAAAACAGTCGTGTAAACATACGAAAAACTCCTTCTTATTCCAGACTACCACACTATACTTTCCCACTCAACAAATCCTCTTCAAATTCTAAACACCCTTTCATATCTTGTGAATATTTTGAAACATCAGGAAAATCAAGATTGATTATCTTTTTGTATACCACTTCAATGAGTTTTTTCAATCGTTCCACTTCATCCTCATCTATCTCCAGTGGCAAGGTAACAAAACTATTTTTCACTGGTTCTAGAAATTCAAGCCTTCCTTCCTCTACTACATACGAATTAAAATCAGTCGAACCTTCAACAAGAAGTTTATAAAATAAAAGTTGTCGCGCATAGTTCTGGAGCTGTATTTTTTCATCTCCTGAGACCTCCCATGAATCTTTTGGCTTACCTGTTTTCCAATCAGACACAACTATCGTATTCCCTTCAATATGCATCTTGTCTATCTTTCCCGTAATCCGCGCATCGCCCACTACAACACCTTGGTTTTTAAAATTGGTTTCAATCAAATCAGATGGATCAATATCTTTTCCGTGATTTTTCATATACAACGTCAGCGCTTTTTCCGCTCGTTCCATCTGTACTCGTGTATCCACTGGACTCAGACGTCCTGCAATGATTTCTTGACGTGCTTTTGCGATAACACCTGAAAACTCAGGAAGTACTCCCTCACGTTTGTAGTAAGTATAGACATACTCAAGCGCACTATGAAGTGCAGTACCGTATACACTTGGCACTGTTTTTGCCTGCGGGAATCGAAGAAGGTTTTGCTCAAGGAAAAGATGTGGTCCACCTTTACTTATATTTAAAAAGTTATTGAGATGCGTTACTGGCATTTGATAATCCTTGACGATATCTTTAAGGAGCGCAGTCTCATTTGTTGTGTATGTATGAATATGAGCACTGCGTGCAATATCAAGCAAATCTGTTGCAGGAACTTTATCATGGTCACTAAACTTTTCTACATGAGCATTCATAAATTGAGAAAGTAACGCTTTCGTACCTGAAGCATGCTCACGATAATGTGTGATGTAGAGTGTATGTTGTGCACGAGTGAGTGCTACATAGAGCAATCGAAGTTTATCATCCACACTATCTGCGCCTGGACGGGCGTTAATATTTTTTGGAAACGGAAGCTTATCTGGCACCCCCTTACCTGCCCACATATCATCAGTCAGTGACATCACAAATACTACCGGAAACTCGAGTCCTTTTGCTTTATGTGATGTTAAAAGTGTCACCGCATCTTCACTTTCTATATATGGACTTTGATCAAGAAGCTCTATACCCGCTTTTTCATGCACATCCACAAATCGTACCGCGTCAGACACCGATACTACCCCGCCACTTTTATACTCACGAAGCGCTTCGATAAACACCTTGAGTGCCGAAAGAAAACTTACATATTTCGCTTTATGCGAGACAAAACTTTCTCCACTAAAATAGTATGAACGAAGTGGACTTTGATACCCTTCCTTTTTTTCTTCACTCTGCTCATCTTCACTGTATTCATTGTCTACAACCGAAGCAACCTCGCCACCAATCAAACGATCAATCACTCGTTCCACCGGAAGAGATTGTGCATCCACACCGAGTGTGATTAAAAAGTCTGCAATATCTTTGATATGCTTTTCATCATGGTTTTTCATTACCTCGAACCATGAGAGGTGGTTTTTTTGTGCAGAAAGTGAAATGCCCCACACCACATCTCGTGAAAGCCCCCAAAACGGAAAAGACAATATCACCGGCAACAAATCTTCTCTCATTGTTACATCTACTCGAGAGACAGAATCAACAAACCGCAACAATGTAACCAACTGCATCACGATATCATCCTCAAATACATTTTGTCTTTTTTCATATTGCACAGGAACTGTATGTGCATGGAGGTATGGCACCAACTCACGGAGCGACACATGCTTTCGTCCAATCACCGCAATATCTTTATATGCCACACCGTTACTATGAAGCTTTTTAATCTCCTGTGCAATATAGTCATATTCATGAAGTGCTGTGGCACAGGTTTTGAAATGAACCTGACCTTTTGGGAGATTAGTATTTGCCGCTACAATTTTCTTTTCGATTTGTGGGAGCAGTGTACGCAAAGACTGCTCGCTTTGAGTGATGATTGATTCTGAAATCTCCAAAATCTCTGCGGTCGAACGATAGTTTTTTGAAAGTGATACAAGCGTCGGATTTTTAAACCGAGTCGCAAACGAAAGCATGTTGGCAACCTCTGCACCTTGGAAACGATAGATCGATTGATCATCATCTCCTACTGCCATAATATTGGGCCGTCCCTCATGCACTTCTGATGAAGTAAGTGCATAAAGCAGTCTCATCTGCGCATCGTTAGTATCTTGAAATTCATCGACGAGAATATACTGGAAACGCTCTTCAAGCATTTGTCGGAGTGTCTCATTTGTCTCAAGTGCTTTTACGACTTCAAGTATCATGTCATCAAAATCAAAATATCCAGCATCAAAAAGAGCTTTTTGATAGCTTTCATACAGACTCCCGAGTGCCTTCATCTTATCGAGACGGGTAAAATCTTTAAGTACAAAACTGGTATCTGTTTTTTCGATTTCTTTTCGTTTCCATTCAGAAAGTGGAGTAGACGAATCACTCTCAAAAGCAGAAGAAAGTGCGGTTTCCAATCCGTACAAAAATGTTTGAGTAAACGAATGAATATGTTCAAAAGGTTTAGGTGTACTCTTTATTTTTTTTACTTCTACTACCAAATCATTAAACCGATTTATTTCTTTTTTTGAAATACGCTCAGGAATATATTCTGCGAGCAGTATATTAATTGCTTTCATCTCTTCCTCATTATGAGCGATAATCATTTGAAATTCTTTTGGAGTGAGACCTGCTCGTTTCAAATCAGAAAAAGAAGAAAGTGCGCCACTTAAAAACACAAAACCTTGTTCAGGATGTTCTGAGCGAAGCGGATTGTCATATGACATTTCTGTAAAAAGAGTCTGGAGAATTTCTCTACGTGTCACTTCATCAGCAGGGTGAAAGTCAGCATGTCCAAAAAAGTATTCTGGATACCGACCAATCACTTCAGTACAAAAACTATGGAAGGTATAAATACCGACGCGATATGCCTGTACACCAATAAGCCCTGCGAGACGCTCTCGCATGTTGATAGACGCGGAGTCGGTAAAGGTAAGACAAAGGATAGAGCCTGCAGCTGTATCAGTCTCTTTCAATATCTGGGCGACACGCATTGAAAGGATCTCGGTTTTCCCCGACCCCGGCCCTGCTACCACCAACACCGGCCCTTCGATAGTATCCACCGCTTTCTTTTGCTCTGCGTTCAGTTTTTTATAGCGTTCTTCAAATTTCATACCTTTAAGGATACCACACCAGCGGGAGTTTATATTATATGCAGAAAGGGTACCTTATTCAGGTACCCTCTTTTTTTCTTACTGGATACAACCGTCCATTTTTACCCTTGCGGAACACAAGAGTGTGGGCAACATGAGAACCGATTTCTTCGAGAGAAAAATCATCATGATCACCAGAAATATGCCAAACCCTAAATTCACGCTCTACCATTTCCGACCCATGATGCTCAACCAATACGACCCTTCTTCCTTCAAATGGTCGTTTTCCTTTTAGTAATTTCTGCACCGCTCGCTTCAATCTCTTTTCCATCACTTCCCTCCGTGTGAATTTTATCACACCCCACCTACAAACAAAAAGACCTTCAAGGCCTTTTTGTTTTTAACACTACCTAATCAAGATTTTGTTTGCTTTGTAACTTTTTAGAGGCCTTGCGCAGGAGTTTAGAAAATTAAGACTGTATTCGGTCTATAATTTTCTTGAACGACGAGCAGTTCGCTAGCCCACCAGGGCTAGATAGATTGCCTCTAAAAAGTTACAAAGCAATAAAAAAATCTGATACTTGTTACTAGTAGTAATTTCTCAATCTATTAATTTTGTCGTGTTGACGTATTTTTTCGTGAGCCTTCGCCTCGATCTGTCGAATACGCTCACGAGTCACTCCAAATTCCTTCCCTACTTCTTCAAGCGTATGAGTCACACCATCGAGAAGCCCATGTCGCATTTCAAGAATTCGTCGCTCTTTTTCTGGGAGATCATTCAAGATTTCTCGCACCTGATCACCAACGATTCGTCGAGCTGATTCCTGGTCTGGAGAAAGGATTTTATCATCAGCAAGAAAGTCTCCAAGCTTTGACTTACCATCATCCTCTTCACCAATCGGAGCCTCGAGAGAGACAGTACTCTGATCAATTTTTTCAATAGTATAAATCTTATCAACATCAAGATTCATTTCTGTTGCAATCTCTTCTGGAAGCGGGTCACGCCCGAGGTCTTGTGAAAGTCGTCGCACGACTTGTTTGTATTTCGCAATTGTCTCAACCATATGCACCGGCACGCGAATTGTTCGAGACTGGTCTGCAAGCGCTCGCGTGATCGCTTGTCTGATCCACCAGGTCGCATACGTTGAAAACTTATATCCTTTAGTCCAATCAAATTTATCAACCGCTTTAAACAAACCAAGGTTACCTTCCTGGATAAGGTCAAGGAGAGTGAGGTCTGCTGATCGCCCGACATATTTCTTCGCAATAGACACTACGAGTCGCAAGTTTGCACGAGCAAGCAAATTTTTCGCTTCGATATCTCCCGCTTCAATACGCTTTGCAAGTTCCTTTTCCATTGAACCGGAGATGAGTGGGTACTGACCGATTTCTTTCAAATACATCTGAATAGAGTCATACGATGCATCTGACTTTCCATTGTATCCATATTTTTTACCCATGAGTTCTGGATCTTCAGCAGGATTTTGCAAAAGCCCTCCTCCTTCAAGCACATCAATACCCGCAGTCTGTAGTCGCTCATATAGATCTTCGAGAAAGATAATGTCATCCTCAATAGTTGGAAACTCTTTCAAAATAAAATCGTATGTCACAAACCCACGCTCCTTACCTTTGGAAAGTAGACGCTGTACCGCTTGTTCCATCTTATCCACCTTACTCACCTTTTTACCTGCATCATCTTTAAACGCTCGCATCGCTGCCACAGGTTTTGCTTTCTTTTTTGTTTTACCTTTTGGGAGCATTACCTTTGCTGGTTTTTTTGCCTTCACTTTTGCTTTCGCTTTTGCAGGTGCTTTTTTGGCAACTTTTTTCGCCGGAGCTTTTTTAATTATTTTTTTTGTGGGTTTATTTTTTTTCATGGTTTTGTTTGATATGGTTGATTTTCTTTGAGAGGCGCTGACATTCTTGTAATAATTGAAGCGATTTCTCTGTATCATGTAAACTCTCTGCAGTATGAAGTGCTGTCATGGAGGCAATCAGTTTACTTTTTAAATCTTCTTCTTCAAGCGTGATGAGGAGTTCGTCGACATCAGATTGTAATGTTGTACGGTTATTATAATAGCTTTCCGTCTCAAAGAGCAACGCTTCTAGATCTGGATTGATCCGTTCCCGAAACACATCCACATCAGGACCGAGAATTCGAACCAATTCTGTTTCAATATGTTCAAAAGAAATCTGTTTTTCTGCAGCGTGTTTTTGCCACTCCATGATACCGATTATCTTTCGTGCGACAACAAACCGTCTATCTGTTTGTTCTTTCTTTTCTTTTATTTCATGTGGACGTACAACTCCTGAAGAAGCCAATGTGACTTGTCGTAAATCATTCCATAATGCATCCTCCTTGATTCGAGTACGTGCAGATATTTCAGAAATAAAATGTGCCTGCTCTGATGAACTTTTAATAAAGCTGACAAAAGGTAATACATCCGATACAACTTTTCGTGCGATAATCTGTCGATCAGTTACCGTGTGAAGTAATTGGTCGAGTACAAAAAAGATCACATGCGTTGCATCTTTGATACTATGCGAAAGTATTTCAGGAGCATCTTTTGCTAAATCAGCAGGATCTTTACCTTCAGGCATTGTTGCTACTTTCACCTCCATACCAAGAGAAAGTGCGATTTTCGACGCACGTGACACTGCACTAATACCTGCAGCATCTCCGTCAAATGCCATAATAACTCGATGAGAAAGTCTATTCAGTCGAGTCAAATGCTCTGCAGTCAATGCTGTTCCGGAAGACGCAACAGTGTTTGTAAACCCTGCCTGATGAAGCATCACCAGATCCATTTGACCTTCAACCAAAATAGAATAATCTCGCTCACGAATCGTGTGCTTTGCTTTATGGAGTCCGTAGAGTATTTCTGATTTATTGAAGAGCTCTGTTTCTGGTGAGTTCAAATATTTTGGTGATTTCCCATCATCAACCAGTATACGTCCTGAAAAACCAACAATACGTCCGGATGAATCAGAAATAGGAAACATAATACGTCCACGAAATGTATCATAGAAACTATCCGTGGTACCTTCTTTTTTCTTAACAAGTCCAACTTTTTCCATCACAGATGGACTAACTTTTTTTGAAAGGAGAAAATCATATAAACCTCTCCACTCTGGATACGTATATCCAAGCTTCCATGAAGACACTGTGTCTTCATGGATACCTCGATGCGCGAGATAATCTCGAGGAACTTTTTCCACTGAAAGATTTTTTTCAAAATAAAATGTGGCAAGTTCAAGTGCTTGATACATTTCATCTTTCTCTGTTTTTGATTGAGGAACAACAGATTCGAGTGTCACTCCTGCTCGTTCAGCAAGCACTTTCAGTGCCCCCACAAAATCAAGTCCTTCAAACTCTTGCACAAACGTAAAGATATCTCCTTTTGCATGACACCCAAAGCAGTAGTATGAATCTCGATCAGTAGATACGAAAAAAGAGGGAGTTTTTTCGTTATGGAACGGACACCGTCCTTTGAAATTACTTCCTGCTTTTTCGAGTTTTATATACGTTCCCACTACAGAAACGATATCCAATTTTGATTTGATTTGATCAACTGATGATGACATAGTGTGAAGACAAATAAAATTACCTCATCTACTTTGTTACGGTTCACGTTTGAGCACTCACCGTACGACTGTACGGCTCATACTCAAACGCTTCCGCGTCGCGTATCTGAAGCAATTTAATTTGCTTCAGATACTATGTCAAAAGATCTGTTATTCCCCTTGGAAACCACGTTCTGCATCTCGTGCATCACGTACATCTTGTATAATCTGAGCTTTTTTACTTCCTTTAAATCCTGTTCCTGCTGGAATAAGTTTACCGATAATCACGTTTTCCATAAGACCAGCAAGTTTGTCTGTTGTACCTTTGATTGCACTGGTGATCAAAATACGAGTCGTATGCTGGAATGAAGCCGCAGCCAAGAAACTTTTGCGAGAAAGAGAGACATCTGAAATACCCATTACCACTGAATCGGCTTTTGCTTCTGCTTTACCTTCAGCTTTCATGCGCATGTTTTCTTGAGCCAAGAATGCATTGTCTACCAAATCACCTCGGGTAAAGATCGTATCACCTGCATCTTTTACTCGTTTTCGTGCAAACATTTGTCGAACGATAAGTTCAATATGTTTTCGAGATACTGCTGCACCCTGAAGATCATATGGCTTATTGATTTCAGAAATAATGTAGTTTACGGTTTTATCTTTTCCTGCATATCGGAAGAGTTCATCGATATTTGCAGAACCATCAGTCAGAATATCTCCTTTTTCTACTCGCTCACCAACCTTCACCAAAATCATTCGGTTCAAACTTACAGAATACTCAATCTCTCCTTTCAATTTAGTTTTATATTCAAGATCTGGAGTGATTGTAATAGTCTTCTCTTTGTTGTTCATCTTGATATCTGAAACGATACCTCCAACAGTTGAAACAATTGCTGGATTTTTCGGCTGTCGTTTCTCAAAGATTTCTTCAACACGTGGAAGACCTGAAGTAATGTCTCCACCAACTGACGCAGTACCTCCTGAGTGGAATGTACGCATTGTAAGCTGTGTTCCTGGTTCTCCGATCGCCTGTCCTGCAACAGTTCCTACTGCTTCACCAATCTCGACAACTTTGTTTTTACCAAGATCAGTTCCGTAACATTTCACACACACACCATCGAGTGTTTTACATGCGAGCGGTGATCGTACGGTTACATTTTTCACGCCGAGCTGTTCGAGCATAGTCGCATCTTTCTTTGAGATAAGATGACCTTGTGGGAACAATACTTTTCCATCTGGACCAATAACATCTTTTGCAGTAAAGCGTCCTTTGATATGTTTTGCAAGTGACAAATCGATTGCACCTGACTCTTCTCCCATTACAATACCTTCGGTAGTACCACAATCTTCTTCAGTCACCACAATATCTTGTGCTACAACGAAAAGTTTTCGAGTCAGGTATCCAGCTTTCGCAGTGTTAAGCGCTGTGTCAGTCAAACCTTTTCGAGATCCGTGAGTAGTCGTAAAGTATTCGATCGGTGTAAGTCCCTCTTTCATACATGACTTAATTGGGAATTCAATAGTTTCTCCTGAAGTGTTTGTAATCAAACCTTTCATACCTGCCATCTGTGTGATGTTACCCCAAGAACCTCGCGCTCCTGAAAGCACCATATCAGAAACTGATCCATGTGCAGGGGTTGATGCTGGGATCAACTTACCTACATCATCTTTTGCTTTGTGCCATACTTCTGTCGCTTTTCGAAGACGCTCTTCTTTTGAAATAAGACCGTCATTGAAATGCTCCATCATAGTATAGATTTCTGTTTGAGCAGCCTCAACAATTGCTTGTTTACCTGAAGGAATCACCACATCATCAATTCCCCATGTCACACCAGAATGTGTTGCGTATTTGAAACCAAACTTCTTAATTTTATCGATAATTGCAGGTACGTTTTCAATACCGTATTTTTCAATAAGATCATCGATCAATGCGGTTATTTTCTTTTGCACCATTTCACCATTTACGAATGGATAGTCTTTTGGTAACACACTGTTGAACAACAATCTTCCTACAGTTGTTTCAAACACTTTTCCATCAAACTGTGCGTATTTTTCTTTATCAGTTGGAAGTACTTTTATTTTTGCTCGGAATGATACCGCACCGAAATCGTATGCTGTAATTGCACTGTTTGGACTCTGGAACACCATCCCTTCACCTTTCTCTCCAGTCATCTCTTTTGTCATCCAGTATGCACCAAGTACAATATCAAGCATTTTTGCTGATACAGTCGGATCACCACTTCCTGGTTTGAGGATGTTCTTATCCGCTGCCATGATCTCTCGTGCTTCTGCTTGAGCTTCATCTGAAAGTGGAACGTGTACCGCCATCTGGTCTCCGTCGAAGTCCGCGTTGAACGCTGAACATACAAGCGGGTGAAGCTGAATAGCGTTTCCTTCGATCAATACTGGCTGGAATGCCTGGATACCAAGTCGGTGCAATGTTGGTGCACGGTTCAATAGTACGTATTTATTTTTAGTTACATCTTCAAGAATCGCCCATACTTCAGGGATTCCATCTTCGATAAGTTTACTTGCACCTCGAATATTGTATGCGAGTTCTTGTTTCAAGAGCTGTGAAATCACAAATGGTTTGAAAAGCTCAAGTGCCATGTGTTTTGGAAGACCACATTGATTGATATTGAGCTCAGGTCCCACCACAATCACTGATCGTCCTGAATAGTCAACACGTTTACCGAGAAGGTTCTGTCGGAAAATACCTCGCTTACCCTTAAGGTTATCCGCAATCGATTTGAGTGCTCGTCTCTGAGCAAGTGATGTTGCACCACCTGATGCAGATCCGTGTCGGATTGAGTTATCGATCAATGCATCAACTGCTTCTTGCAAAATACGTTTTTCGTTTCGCAAGATAACATCAGGCGCATGAATCTCCTTCAGTTTCTTCAATCGATTATTTCGGTTGATCACTCGTCGATACAAATCGTTTACATCAGATGTTGCATATCGTCCTCCATCCAATGGAACCATTGGTCGAAGTGCAGGAGGTATCACAGGGATATGTGTGAGGAACATCCACTCTGGACGCACACCTGAATTTACCATTGCTGAAATAGTACTAATTCGCTTGTTGATTTTACCGATTTCAAGTGCTGACGCTTTTTCTGCTTCCGCATGAAGTGATGCAAGCAGTTTAGAAAGGTCGAGTTTTTTGAAAATGTTGAAAATCGCTTCAGCACCGATACCTGCTTCAAACAATGTACCGTATTTCATACCAAAGTTATGATACTCAACCTCATCAAGTACTTTGCCTTCTGTAATACTTTCAATATCTCGTTTTGTCTCAAGATACATCTCTTTCACTGCTTCTTTAGTCTTTTCATCCTGAAGAGATTTTACTTTTGATTTGTATTCTGAATCAAGATCTTTCAAGTATCGAGCTCTTTCTTCTTCTGATACTGACGTAACGATGTATCCTGCGAAATAAATAACTTTTTCAATATCCATTGTTGGGATACCCAAAATCATCGCAATACGTGATGGCATTGATTTGAGGAACCAAATATGTGATACCGGAGTCGCGAGCTCGATATGTCCCATTCGTTCACGGCGAACAATCGATCGAGTGATTTCTACTCCACATTTTTCACACACAATACCTTTATATCGAATACCTCGATATTTTCCACAATAACATTCGTAGTCCTTATCTGGACCAAAGATTTTCTCATCGAAGAGACCATTCTTTTCTGAACGTTGTGTTCGGTAGTTGATCGTTTCCGGTTTTGTAATTTCTCCAAATGACCACTCTAAGATTCGCTCTGGTGACGCGAGTCGAAGGGTTATCATGTCGAAGTTTGTTGAGTTTGATTTAGATTGTGTTTTCATATGTTTGAAGATGTATTAGTCGACCAATTATTTGCTTTCTTCGTCATGAGACTCTTCTACATCCACATCAAGCGCGAGTCCTCGAAGGTTATTAAGAAGTACGTTGAATGATGCAGGGGTGCCAAGCTGTGTGATTGGTTCACCTTTTACAATCGCATCAAATGCAGCTGATCGTCCAAGAATATCGTCTGATTTGATAGTAAGAATCTCCTGCAATGTATGTGCCACACCGTGACCCAAGAGTGCCCACACTTCCATTTCTCCAAATCGCTGTCCTCCACTTTGAGCTTTACCTCCAAGTGGCTGCTGTGTAATAAGAGAGTATGGCCCGATTGATCGCATGTGAATCTTATCTTCAACCATGTGGTGAAGTTTCAAGATATACATATATCCAACCGCAATATCTTGTTCAAATTTTTCTCCTGTTCGTCCATCATACAATGGAATCTTTCCGGTAGCTGGGAAGCCTGCTTTTACAAGTTCATCTTTAATTTCAGTATCGGTCGCACCTGCAAATGGAGGTACGATTGCCTGATAGTTTAATGTATTTGCTGCAAGACCCAAGTGAAGCTCAAGAATCTGTCCCAAGTTCATACGTGATGGCACACCGAGTGGTGTAAGAATCATGTCGATTGGAGTACCATTTGCCATATACGGCATATCTTCTTCTGGAAGAATCTTTGAAATAACTCCTTTGTTTCCGTGTCGTCCCGCGAGCTTGTCACCTACAGATACATTTCGAAGTTCTGCAACTTCAATATGGATTCGTTTGATGATACCTGAATCAAGTTTATCTCCTTTTTCTCGTGAGAATACTTGTACATTGATTACTCGCCCTCGTTTACCACCTTCCATTCGTTTTGATGTATCTTTTACATCTTTTGCCTTTTCACCGAAAAGTGATCGAAGGAGACGCTCTTCTGGAGTAAGTTGTGTTTCTCCTTTTGGAGTTACTTTTCCAACCAAAATATCTCCCGGTCGCACTTCAGCACCGACTCGTACAATACCGTCTTCTGCCAAGTTTTTGAGTTTACTTTCACCTACGTTTGGAATATCGCAAGTTGTTACTTCTGGACCAAGTTTTGTATCTCGCACATTTACTACAAACTCTTCAATATGAATTGAAGTAAATTTAGATTTCTTTACAAGTCGTTCTGAAAGGATAATCGCGTCTTCATAGTTTGAACCAGACCATGACATGAATGCAATCAAGATATTTTGACCGATTGCCATTTGTCCATGTTCTGATGCTGAGGTATCTGCAAGTACACTACCTTTCTTTACCGTATCACCTACATTGACTGAAGGTCGCTGATGGAATGCGGTAAAGCCGTTTGTTCGTGAGAATTTTACCAACTTGTATTCAGTCTCTTTTCCTTTTTCGCTTTTTACTTTAATCAAACCTCCATCTACATATGAGACAGTTCCTGCTTCAGTCGCGAGTACGAGTCGTCCTGTATCTTTCACCGCTGACTCTTCGATACCTGTTCCTACAAGTGGAGCTTCTGGTACCACGCACGGTGTTGCTTGTTTCTGCATGTTTGATCCCATCAGCGCTCGAGTAGAGTCGTTGTGGTTTACAAACGGAATCATGTTTGTTGCAATAGAAAACGCCTGGTTTGTCGCAACGTCAATATAATCAACTTTTGTTTTATCAATTGTTGATGGTTCACCGTTGATACGCACTTCTACAACATCTTCAAGAATATTTCCTTCTTTATCATATCGTGTTGCGGCGTGAGCAATAGCAAAATTTTCTTCTTCAGACGCATTAAGATATGCAATATCTGCAGTAATTTTTCCATTCTTTACTTTTGCATACGGAGTCTCAATCATTCCAAAGTGATTCAATCGAGCATACACTGAAAGACGAAGTACCAACCCAATGTTTGGACCTTCTGGTGTATGGATCGGACAAAGTCGTCCGTAGTGAGAGTGGTGTACGTCACGTACTTCATACCCTGCTCGAGAACGGTTCAAACCTCCCGGACCAAGCGCAGAGAGTGTTCGCAAATGCTCCACTTCTGCAAGTGGGTTTTCCTGGAGCATGAATTGTGACAACTGGTTTGTGGTGAAGAATTCTTTGATTCTCGCTTGAAGTGGTTTCGGTGAGATAAACTGAACTGGCAATGTCACATCAGTATCAATAGTAGACATTCGGTTTTGAATGTTTCGTTTGATCTGAGCCATACCAACTCGGATTTTCTGCTGGAAGAGCTCTCCAACAAATCGTACACGTCGTGAACCAAGGTGATCGATATCATCTGGCTGTGAGTGTGGGGTGTTATTGAGGTGGGCAATATGAGTGACGATAGTCGCAATATCATCTATAGAGAGAGTTTTTCGTGCTTTTTCTTTTTCATCGAGTTTTTTACCAAATCGCTGGTTGAATCGGAAACGTCCTACTGGTGAAAGGTCGTATCGCTCTTCGTTGAAAAGTGCATCGACAAATTCCTTTGCGTTTTCAGCAGTTGCCAAGTCTCCATCTCGAAGTCGTTTGTGAATTTCGATGTATGCATCTTCGATTGTCTTTGCGGTATCTTTTGCAATTGTTTTAGCAATAGATTGTTTAGCAAATTCATTATCAGCAAAAAGTTTGTTGATATCAGAATCAGTGTGAGCACCAAATACTCGAAGAAGTGTTGATACCGGGAACTTTCGTTTTCGGTCAATACGTACATAGATCACTCCGTCTGCATCTGACTCTACTTCTACCCATGCTCCTCGTCCTGGGATTACCTTTGCACCGAAGAGTCGGCGTCCGCGCACTTCATTTGCAGTAAAGAATACTCCATATGAACGAGCAAGCTGAGGTACGATAACACGCTCAATACCTGAGATAATAAAGGTACCGTGAGATGTCATAAGTGGGAAATCAGCCATGAAGATTTCCTGCTCTTTTTCTGAACCAACGATATGATTCTTGAGCTTCACTTTTACTTTAAGTGGAGCTTCGTATGAAAGTTTGTTTTCCTTTGCATGATATTCATCATACTTAGGTAACGCTAATTCGAAGCCTGTAAAATCAAGCTGGAATTTTTTCTCTGAGTAATCTTTAATAGAAGAGAATTCCTTAAAGACCTCTTTAAGACCTTCTTCTATCAACCATTTAAATGAGTCGAGCTGTGGCTCAACGAAGTTTGGTGTTTCTGCAAGCGGTTTCTTGAACCGTCCGAAAAACTTTTTAGGTCGTGGACCGTTGTGCGTTGTGTGTTGCGACATGTTTTTGTGCACTATTTAATAAATACCTCATAAAAAAATTACAAAACACCAAAAACAAACCTTTCCCCAAAGGTTTGTTTTTTACTCTTAAGTTGTTATTTGCGAATAGTATGCAAAATAGTAAAGAGACTGTTTTGTAATGCCCCTTCCGCGACATGGCCATGACTCAATCGCTTTTGCCGAAGTTAAGATACAGTATACGGTAGAGACGGTGCCTCTGTCAACATTCAAATAAGCAAATAAAAGTCAAGAAAAGCTGTGTATATCTTTTTTCGACAAATAATGGCTCAACAGAAACGTAATTTACCAAAAAAACTGCTTATTTCACACCCTACACGTCAAGCGAGTTATCCCCACTTTTGCACTTTATAAAAGAGCTACGGCGGGCAAGCACAGTTATATACGTATACATCTCATATTTCTTTCAGATACAGAAAATTGCCGACCAAAACCAGTAATCTATTTATCAATATAATTCTACGGCACCCACTTCATCTCTTCAATAGCAGGACTTAAAATTCCCCAGGAAAAATAAAAGCCACCTCTTAGGATGACTTGACTTGCGGGCAACTTCTTTACTGCAAAATTGAAATTATATCTTGAGTATAGGCAATTTAATTCTTAGGTCTGAAGTTGAGTACTTTTTTGGAATTAGTTTTTTTGGGTTGTTCTAGATCAGACTTTCTTTGTGCCAAGTGTTCTTGCACAGCAAAGCGAATCTGATACTCCGCACTTGTCTTGTCTTTTATAGCGAGTAAATTTAAGCGCCGGAGATCCTCTTCGTGCATTTTAATTTGCACTATTTTCCATAGGTTTTTTGGCATTATTTACCCCCTTTCCTACCGTGACAATACTTCACTTATACAAATAAGTCAACTGTTTTCCATAAGCCCAACCTATGACGTGGATAACTTTACCCAGTTATGCATACTAAAATTCCCCTAGGGGAATTTTAGATAATGAGCTTAAAATGCTTCTCACTCACCGGCATTATTGAAAGCCGACTTCCCTTTCCACGCTTACAATAAAACATACAAGATTTTGCAAAAGAAAAACCGCCCGAGGAGCGAGCGGCTCTTGAGGTGGCTTCAAACAAGTACGACGAAATAATCATTTGAACTGATGAATAACCTCAAAAAACAGACCATTCCACAGAACTGAACTACTTGTTCCTTGAGGAAAAAAATTACTTTCTTCGACACGCACACCAGCAGTCAAGATAGCGCTACATATAGATCGTGATTCCTGCTCAGGCATCATCGTGAAGGTTCCTACTCTGTTTTTGAAATATCCCTTCACCTGTGTTCGAGGGTTGAAGAAGATACAACTCATTATCATCACCATACTCGTACAGTGAACGATGTAGATTTTGGCAGACTGCTTTCCTTCCCGATTAACTGCTCCGACTTCGTAACTCAAACGTTGAGCGAGCTGATGACCGATATTTGGTGTTCCAACGAAATACACAATAGTTTTTTCAGCGGACGCAAATTGCTTTCTCATAAGGAAAGCATGTGCAGGAATTGTGAGTTCAAGCGGATTCTCCGCAAATAACCACACTTCTTCTGCTTCAGGCCATCCCTCTGGGCTACTACTTATGCTAGAAGGGGTCTGATAATTCGGCGTGACGCCAAACTGTTTCTTTAATATTTCCTCAACAATTTGAGCTCGTCGGTCTCCGTAAATAATGAATGTGTCGTAGATTCTAAGAAGATTGTTACTACTCAGATACGACTCTTCCTTTTTGATACCGATTGAGACCGCCTGCCTTGTTATGCGAAGAATACGCGCCAACTCCGCTTGATTAAACGAGAGCCGTCTCATAATTTCATGATCGAGAATACTCATTAACCTCTCCCTCCTTTCAAAAGAACGTTGATTTTACTCCCATTCAAAACTACTTTTTAAAATAATCTTGAATGGAAGGGCGAGTCGTACAGACTCGCCCAAAGAGAACAGAAATACTACAGCTTTGCAATCGGAGTTGATTTCCAAAACCCACCTCCGCTAGAAAGCACTTTTTTGTTGTACCAAGTGCTGAAAACTGGATCAAAGTAGTGTTGCCAAATGCTAGTCCGTGGCGTATGATCAGCATCAACAAGCATTAGATCATCGAAGCGCGCCGTGCGAACCCAGAAATACACCCTTGATTGAACCGTACCTCTGTCGCGATATGCAATGAGATAATTACAACTCATCATCGGCGGAAACGGCATCGAAAGATTGATCGTTGGTTGATACACCTGTACTCGATCACAGGTATCTTTCGAAGAAGCAACCAAACACCGGTAGTATTCTATTACATCCTTTTCAACACCAGCGATATGACCATTTAGTATACCACTATCAATACCAGTGTCTGGAATGCGGTTCCCAGGAATAAACATCGCGACCGAAATTTTTCCAGCAGCGATACCCTTCTGTAGAGAACTTAACATTCCCATATCATGTATTTCCCTTGGGCCCGAAGTGCAGCAGATTCCTACAAATGAAGGTTCCGCATCATCTCTCGCCAACCAATGGAATATGCTGTCCTGAGATGTCTTCCCTAGATTTGCGTCGATTTGCTCTCGAGTCACCCCAAGGACTTTGGCTAGCGCACTTCGCTCTTGTTCATTCGGCTCAGATGATCCAGACTCCCAGTTGGAAATCCGTTTCTGACAAGCCACATCGGACCATCCTAAACCCATTTGATATGCAACTCGTCTTCCCAATTCTTGTTGAGAAAGACCGTGCTGTTTCCTAAAGCCAATTAATACACTTCTCGTTGCTTTCATGGTTTTTCTCCTTTTAAAGAACGTGGATTTTACTCCCATCAAAATATTCTTCTAAAAAATACTTTGATAGAAGGGCGAGATCTCAGACCTCGCCCACTATTTTTTGTTGTACAAGAACTACCGACTCGGAAGATTCCCTAGGTCATCCTCGACCTCCTTCAATAAGATCTTGAAACGCTCTTCCCACTTGTCTGTGAATCTCATACGCACTGTGTGCGCAAGTAGAAAACAGACGACCGCAATGAGAAAAGTAAACAGGGCACTTGCCCAATGCGACACCACAAATCGATCGCTGTTTGCCATAGGAATTACTATTTCAGGTATCATTCCAAGAAAATCACGGACGGCGTAGATGATGAGCCCGATACCATTCAGTAGAAAGAATGTATAATCGAGTTTCTCCAGAACCGTCATCTGTAAGAACTTAACCTGCTTAACTATCACTCCCTCCATCATAGCAAACATCTTTTCATCATCACGAACAGTCTGCTGGAGAGCCTGGTACAGGTCCAACGAAGTGACAGGAACCCAGTCGAGCAGGATTCCTGCAAAAATGACAGTTCCGATACCCACAAGTTGAAAGATTGTAGACGTGGTCTTCCAGAATTCACCGACGGGTGGCTGACTTTTGTCGATTACCAACCCAAAAAGGATCAATAAAGCAGATCCAATGAGAACGCATGAGAAAGCATTACGACTTCCCCTGGTTAATAGCTTCATAGCGATGTACGCCTCCTAAAAATAAGATACCACACGTATCATTATATGTAAAGGTTTGAATTTAAACTCCAGAAACAAGCTTAAAATGCTTCTCACTCACCGGCATTATTGAGAGCCGACTTCCCTGCTGAGCAACGAGCATGTCGGAAAGCTTTGGGTTGTTTTTGATTTGAGGCAAAGTAACAGGTTCTTTGAGAGTCTTTACGTATTGCATATCGACTGCAGACCAGATTGGATTTTCCTTTGTAGCTTTCGGATCGAAGTGATCGTTCTTTGGATCGAGTGCAGTTATATCTCCGTACGGAGCACTTGCCACTGTGCAGATACCTGCAATAGCCGGAGGGTTTGCTCCAGAGTGATAGAACAAAACAAGGTCTCCTTTGGACATGTCGCGTATGAAATTACGCGCTTGGTAATTTCTCACACCAGTCCACGAAGTCACCTTGTCTTGTTTTAAGTCGTCTATTGAGTAGCAATCTGGTTCACTTTTGATGAGCCAATACTTCATACCAATTTTTTACATTAGATAAAAAAATATAGACCGTATTGCGAGTGCAAGCACAGCAAACGATGCGAGACTGAATATGATTTCAAATGCTGTGTATTTAAATGATCGGTTGTCCCAAAGGTACGCACTCATGATTGATGGGAAAGTAAACCCAATCCATATAACAAATGTAATAAGTGCAGTAACACGATATGATAACGCTTGATATGCCACAAGAGTAAATGATGCAGCAGTAAGGATATCGAGGATGAGCTTAATACCGAGAGTTTTGATCATCTGCTGTTTAGTGGGAGCTTCCCCTATCATACCCGCCTCCTCTCGAAGCTTCATAAAATACTTTTTAAATACAACTGAATACCAGAGATATCCAAAGACAAATAATACGATACCTCCCAACAGAGCTGGTAAACTAAGTAATTTAATCAATCCAATAAAATCAGTCATAAAATAATATATAAATTAATATGTGTTAATTATACGCTACATAACCCTCAGAACGCAAAATCCGCTCTTTTACAGTAGCACCTCCTCTATTATATTCCCCAACCTTCCCATCAGAACGTATAACTCGATGACATGGAATATCTGGATTAAAATTTTTCTTCATAATCGTTCCCACCGCACGCACCGCCTTTTGATTCCCCGCTCTCTTCGCCACCTCCCCATACGTCAAAACCTTCCCTTTCGGGATTTTTTTCACCACCTCAAATACTTTTTCTGTGAAGGTTTTAGCTTTCATAATATATAACCTAGTATATCAAATCTCGTCGAATCATAAGTTTCTTGGGGCCTTGCGCAGCCAATTAGAAAATTACGACTGACACCTGTACTCAGGTGAGACGGCGTAACCTGAAGCACTGTTTGACGAAGTTGTACTCAACGAGGAGTTTGCGAGAAGGTAGCCGTCAGAAGTCGATTATTTCGACTAACTTCGAGTGAAATAAGGAAGTAATCTTTCTTATTTCTGAGATGTGACGTCGAAAATATTTTTCTTGATTGGCGAGCAGTTCGCTAGCCCACCAGGGCTAGATAGATTGCCCCAAGAGACTTGTGAGGAGAAAGAGATGTGTTGTTTACAAAAACAATCGAGCAATTCGTAATTTAAGATACGTCGGTTTTTTCTTTTTCTTCGTTAAATAATTATACACTGGAGAAAGCGTAGTGGTATCGCACGTATCAAATGCATCAATGATGGTATCGAGCTCTTTGTATGCAAACTCTTTTTTCAAATGATCAATATCAAGATCTGCACCCTCTTCGATGAGCTCTTCTATATGCGCCACGATCGTATCTTGCTTCACTCCTCGTGCATCCGCAATATCAGAAAGTCCAAGACCTTCAGCAAGCATATCTTTGGTGATTTCTCGAGCACTTTTCTTCGGTTCTTTTTTCTCTTTCTCTGCAGGCGCCACTCGAGAAAGAAATTCTTTTTGAATCTTCTTTCGCTCATCGAGAGACATACCTCTGAGCTCCTCTACCGCAGTATCTGAAACCTCTTTAAGTTCCTCATCAAACTCAAGTACAGAAGGGTCTACTTCTAAGGACATCGTGTTGAAACCAAGAAGCTTCATACCTGAAAGCGAACGTACACGTGAAAGCGCAACATAACCCATCCCTTTCACAAAAGACTTTGAGAGATCCACTTCCATCGCATCCAAACTCATACCCTGACTCTTGTGCACCGTAATAGCCCATGCAAGACGCAGTGGAAGCTGAGTGATTTCCGCTTTTATCTTCCCTTCTTCTTCAATACTCCATGACATAGGCACCACAGAGATAAGCTTACCTCCCACTGTGCGCACCACCGGCTCACCAAACGTATTAAAACCAGTAACCACACCAAGAGTTCCATTTACAAATCCAACTTCATAATTGTTTTTTACAAACATCACTCGTGCACCCTCTTTGAGTCGTAGACGCTCTGGTGCAAGACATGAGCGCTTCAAACCCTCAATGAGAAAGTCCTTACCTTTAGAAGACATACTAAATTCTTTTGTAGCTGAAGTTAATGTATCAAGATGTTTATGATTGATAGTGTCCACATCTACATTGTGGGTAAAAAGTTTTGTAGCAGGTACATCAACATCAGGTTCAGCATTTTCTCGTGAACGTAAAAGTTCAATAGTATCTTTACTCACTTTATTTGATCGTATCTGATTAAGCACGGTGAGATAGTCCCCATCTTTCTGTCGGTGTTGCTCTGAGAGGTAGCAGATAGTAAATTTTGCAAATTTCCACACATCAGATTCATATGCAAAATCATTTCCCGTACTTTCGCTAAAAGAAGATTTTGTAATCGGAGGCAGCTGGAAAAAATCTCCACACAGTATCACCTGCATACCTCCAAATGGTTTATCATTATGTTTAAACGTACGACAAATCCACTCAACCATCGTAAGCTGATTTCCTGAAAGCATTGAAATCTCATCAATCACGAGCACTTGTGTTTTTTCAAATCGCTTATAGAGATACTGCTTTTCCATCATGTTCTCTAGATCGTAGTCTGAAAGCGAACTTTTGATTCCAAGACCAGACCATGCGTGAATCGTCATGCCGTTGATATGAGTGGATGCGATACCGGTCGATGCAGTGATGGCGACTTCTACACCTGATTGTTTGAGATACGAGATGTATTCATTGAGCACAAACGTCTTTCCACTTCCTGCTGGACCAGTCAAAAAAACATTACGTCCCATCTTTAGAATTTCGAGTGCATCCTTTTGAGTCATGGGAGTATTGTATCATGTCTGTCTGCAAACAACTGAATTGACAAAGATTATTAAAATAACTAGATTAGTATAAGATTTACCCAGGAGATTATACATGAATTCCACCCAAGCAGAAGTCTTGAGGATACTGAAGCAGTTCACTGGCGACTTCAGGTTGCCAAATGATTTAAGAAAAAGGGACATCGAAAAAGACCATCGATCTTTATCTTTTCGAAAGATACACGACACCGAAACAGCACATCGGTGTTGTTATCACACAACGGAAGATCTCCAAAGTGGACCAATCTACTGTGGACAGCTAGCTGTCTACAAAACAGATGGTGTCGACGAACTCGCTTTCTGCGAGTACCATAAACCCTGGAAAACACTCTGAAGAACACCCACACCAAAAGCACCCTCACTGGAGGGTGCTTTTTAAAATTCTTTTGTTTCCCCAACACCAATCACCACAAAATCAATCCCTGCTTCTGGAAGATATTTTTTTGGAATACCATGCACTGAGCCTGGAAGTGGTGTAAAACCATCGTGAACCGGAAAAGCAATTCGTGGTTTTATAGTAAGTGCATACTCCACGGCGTCATGAATACTACACCACGGACCTGACACCGGAAGAGCAAGCACATCGACTGGTCTTTTTGGATTAAAGAAAGCATCTCCCGGGTAGAAAAACTTACCGCCAATGTAATATCCTGTATTTTCTACCTGTCCAAAATCTTTATAAATTTCTTCATGTTTTTCTCCAAACCCTTCAATTACAATTCCTTTCATATCTATTTTCTCTCCATGTGAGACGTTGTGATACACAATCCCTTCTGCTTCCAAAAGTTTACCGACGCTTGTATTTGTTACTACTTGTGCATTTGAGTTTTTTGAAAGTACGTCTTTAAGTGAATCAATATGCAAATGATCCGGATGCTCATGAGTAATCAAAACCACATCTACATCCCGAGCTTCTGATTGGAGTGTTGAATACGAACCAGGGTCAGTGAGAATCCTTACCCCTTCAATATCAATAAGCAAACAGCAGTGTCCATATTTTGTGATATTCATAGATCGATTATATCATTGTAAGAAATTTCAGACTTGTTGACAACAAATCAGAAAAATGTAGTTTTATACTCAGAATGAGCACCATACACTCAGCAGTACACACTCTATCAAGAAAGATCGAGATTTGCTTTGGAGGAGTCTCTCCTTTCGGACCACGCAACGGATTCACCACATGTTATGGGATTTACATCCCCGCAACCAATGAAAACCTGTCGGTCGGTATCATTATCGATAACGGTACCGGCATCCACAATGTCATGGAATTCATGACTAGACAAAAACCTCAACGGATGATTCTCTTGCAGACACATCTACACTCAGACCATATAATCGGGGTCCGATTCAATAAGTACCTTTTTGGTATGTTGGAAAACACCTCGTGCCTTATAACCGAGTATGCACTCATGGAAATGAACAGATTGGTGTCTCCGCCACTGCACCCGATACCTATGCAGTTTGTATGTCCAAGTAACCTGCCATCATTCCAAAGATATGGTGTCAAAATAACCGATTACGAACTCCCCCATGGCTCGGATGTTTCTACAGGATTTCGAATCGAGGCTCTTGGGCAAACGATTGTGGTGGCGACAGATTGTGAACTCGCAACCCATCAACATCAAGCTGATTTTGCACAATGGAGTAAAAACGCAGACATGATCATCCTCGACATGGAATACGATAGCGAGGAAAGATACCGGCCAGGGCACGGGCATAATCATCCTGGCCTGGTCCATCAAACAATGGGGCATTGGAGTGACGCAAGCACTTCTGGTGCAAAAACACATTTAGTACTTGTCCATCGTGATGGACCTCCGATACCTAACGATTTTATCAGATCGGTACTTACACCAGGAATACAAATTGCGTCACACGACGTAGTCGCCCAGGTGAACATGCCGTACGATGGAGAAACAATCTTCCTCTAACAAACAAAATGGCTGGACCCTCCAAGGTCCAGCCGTCTTTTTTATTTATGTTTTTCTCTCCATGCTTCAATCTTTTTATGATCCCCTGAGAGAAGCACCTTCGGTACTTTATATTTCTTTCCTTTATATTCAATAATCTCTGGTCGAGTATATGAATCTTTACTTGCAGTCCGAGTCTCTTCGAGTGATGAAAAGTTTCCAAGTACTCCTTCCACCTGCCGTGAAATACAATCAATCATGATAAGTGCAGGAAGCTCTCCACCAGTGAGAACAAACGGACCTACTGACACCTCTTCCATTTTAAACATTTTCTGTACACGAGCATCAATACCTTCATAGCGTCCGCAGACAATAATAATATCAGTGTACTTTTTTGCTGATTTTTTGGCATATGGAGTATCAAATTGTTTTCCAGCAGGCGAAAGGAAAATTATCTTAGTAGACAGTTTACAGTCCTGAGTCAATAGTTTCTTTTTTGACCTCTGTATTTTTTTTACTAATGACTTATGACTCTTTTCTGCCGACTTTAAAGCAACATCAATAGCTTTAGCCACAGGCAATGCCTGGATCACCATCCCTGGTCCTCCCGCATACGGCTTTTGATCGACTCGTTTCCATTTATCATCAGCATAATCGCGTGGATTATAAAAAGAGATGCTGATTTTTTTATCTTCAATTGCACGTTTAATAATCGACTCACCGATGTAGGAGTCGAACGCCTGTGGAAAAAGACTTATAATATGAAATCGCATAAACATTACTATACAATATTTTTATACTAAAGTCTATTTAATCAAAAAGCCCGCATCGGATCCGAAGATCAGATGCGGGCTTCCCACTAATGTTTACAGTACTCGGCAAGCACCGCTTGCGTAAAATGCTCAAAACCTCTCCTGTCGGAATACAACCATTCCACAGTTTCAGTGAAGGAAAGATGATGGAGAGGCTCTACATCAGCAAGAGCACGAATACCTTGAGTCACATTAGCCCACGATACCAACCCCTCCTGGAGTTTAATCTGAGCAATCGCTGAAAAAATCAGACGTGCAAACACAGCGAAGACAACTATCCCCCCAGGAGCGCCGTCATCGAAATGAACTTCCGAACCAGGTTGTATCTTCACAACCTGGAACCCCTCTTTCCGAATGACAACTTCGAGAAGTTTTTCGTCATCCGGGTTATAAACCTCGACCTCAAACGACACTGACTGATTCGGAAGAGTTGCTTTCATTCTCCCTGCGTAGTACTCATCGTGACCCGGCTTGTTGTAGTGATGCATGGTCAGATCGAGTCTAACACTCCGTTCTACTCTCATTTTTTGTTAGCTCCTGCGACTATAAAAACATAAAAAAGACAAACGTGCAACTTTTTCGAGATAAACAAAAACCACTCAAATCGAGTGGTTTTTGTTTCCTTAATTAAAGCTTGAGGTCAGCCATTGCGTCGTCGAGCGATTTTGTCGCAGATGAAGAGCTTTTTTCCATCCCTCCTGCTGGCTCATTGATCTTGAGGTTTACTCGAGCGTTGTTTTTCATTCCTACTACTCGCAAAAGTGTTCGGATTGCTTTCGCCGTATTCCCTTCTCGTCCAATGATTTTACCCATGTCTGCTGGATTTACATCCAAAGTCATCAATACGCCCATCTCATCAACAGTTCGATTGATCTTTACATCCTGTGGGTTTTCTACAAGTGCTTTAATAACAAAGTCTAAAAATTGTGTATCGTGTTCCATAAAATATGCATTCAGTTACTGGTAAAGGTAGTACAGTATAATTGTATGTTGAGGTGCAAGAGCACGTCAACGGATAACTTTTACTATAATCTGCATATTTGGCAAATTTCGTTGTTGGACTTCAAAAAATAATCCTCATCATACGACAGTATGTCTCCAATTATTTTTCTTGTCCGCCTAGAACCTTGCTCAAATATTCAGATTATAAGGAACCTAAGCGACCGCTTCTTCTGCAGGTGCTTCAGTTGAAGCAAGAGCTTCTTCTACAGGAGCAGCTTCAGTCACTGGAGCTTCCTCTACAGGTGCAGCGGGAGCTGGTGCTGGAGCAGCCTCCACTTTTACCTCAGGAGCAGGAGCTTCCGCTACCACTTCTTTTACAGGAGCACTTTTCTTTGGAAGTTTGTTGAGTTTCTTTCCTGTAACAATTTTCTTGTCTACCAAGAGGTTGTGTACAGTATCAGACACCTGGGCACCCATAGTCATCCAGTGTGAAATTCGGTCAGATTTAAACTCTGCCTTTTCACCTTTTCGTGAATCATAGTTTCCAAGCACTTCTAAAAATCGCCCACTCTTTGTTGAATTTTTTGAGTCGGTCAATACGAGCCGGAATGTCGGTTCGTTCTTTCGCCCTGTTCGCTGTAATCGTATTTTTAACATGGCTTAGATAGTAACAAAAATAGGTCGACGAGTCAATAATACCTGTAATACCTTTATTAAATGCAACTATTGTTCTAATATAGTATACATATGGAAAAATTCACACCCGAACCGGCCCCAGCTACCAAACAAGAATCTATTACTATTTCAAAAGAAACAATATTTGAAACAATAGTGATTAACGAAATCATTTCTGCATTTATACACGATCTTGAAGACTCAGGTGCTGACGAGAAAATGATTCAAAACTTCACAGAAGAACTTTCCCTTTTATCTGAAACACAAATAAAAGGTGTCCTTTCTATGCCAAGAGAGCTCCGGATAAAAAACTTCCCTCGATACATAAAAGCAGTAGAAGATGAGGATCAAACTATTCACGATATCGTCCTTACATTGGCGACACAAGCCGAATCAAATGGGTACACACTTGGATACCACGCAACCAACAATAAGATTATTCCAACAGATTCTGAGTGGACAATCAACGGAACTGAAATTGATGATAGAGATAACCGCGCAATGGCTTACTATAGCGAAACGTATGAGGATATATTTCGCGCAGATAGAAGAAAATTTTTATATATAGTGAGATCTGTGCGAGGAGAAAATACCGATCATAAACGAGACACATCAAATAACTGGGGTCGTGCTGCAACACTATCAATTGTACATGAAATTGATCTACAAAAAACAGACGATCTTGTTGAGGATATATACAATAAAGAAGTAAAAAATACTCAAAAGGACGCCGCATAATATACACGACGCCCCTCACTTCTTTCTCCTTTTTATCCAACACAGGATCCGAGCCACAATGACCCGAATCGTAGTATTGGTTTTGCCCGCACGTGCAGACAATACATCTTTAAACGTGACTTTCATAGCCACCTCCAATCTAATTCAGATTCTACCATATTTGATATTACAAGTCAAATATATCGATTTGATAATTTCTGATATAGTATCCCCATATGGCTATTGATACAAAAGAAACCCTCACTGGTCCCCTTTCTATTTCAGGCAAAGGGACTGGATACTTTTCTGTTCCACCAAAAGAAGGTGCGATAGATGAGACAATTGAAATACAAAAAGAATTTTTAAACAAAGCGTTCCCTGGAGATACTGTGGAAGTACGCCGACGACCCGAGCTTATGTGGGGCAAAGCGCAAGGTGAAGTCCTTAAGGTAATTTCACGTGCTCGCATGGAGTTTGTAGGTACTGTCGACAAACATGGCGACATGTTTTATATGATTCCTGACGACCGCCGCATGTATACAGATATTGTTCTTGAAAAAGGTGATCTTGGTTTTGCAGAAGTCGGTATGAAGGTGGTAGTAAAAGTAACAAGCTGGAACGAAAAACAACCTGCACCCGTCGGTGAAATCATCCGAGTGATCGGACGCAAAGGTGAACACAACACCGAAATGCAAGCGATCGTCTACGAAAAAGGTTTTCAGATTGAATTCCCTGCTGGTGTAGATGAAGAGGCAGAAAAGATAAAAGAAGAAGAGTCACGACCAGAGACTATTGCAGAGCAAGTAAAAGTACGTCGAGACATGCGAGACGTCCTCACCTTTACTATCGATCCTGCTGATGCAAAAGACTTCGACGATGCTCTTTCGATCAAAACAATCGGCCCTGACCTCTACGAAATCGGCGTGCACATCGCAGACGTATCTCACTTTGTACGCCCAGGAACACTCCTCGATGCAGAAGGACGCCGTCGCGCTCTCTCGGTATATCTCGTAGACCGCACCATCCCGATGCTCCCCGAGATTCTTTCAAACGACCTCTGTTCACTGAACCCACACGAAGACAAATACACATTCTCTGCAGTCTTTCATATTACTCGTACAGGAGAAATCAAAGACAAATCGTTTGGAAAAACAATCATTCACTCAGACCACCGCTTCTCATACGAAGAAGCTCAGGAAGTACTCGACAAAGGAGAAGGACCTCATCATGACGATCTCTCAATCATGAGAGAGATTGCAAAGATTTTTGAAAAGAAAAAATTTGAAAATGGAGCAATCAACTTTGAGACTGATGAAGTAAAGTTTGTACTCGATGAGACCGGCAAGCCAATCAAGGTATATCGAAAAGAGCGCAAGGATACTCATCGCATGATCGAAGAGTACATGCTTCTTGCAAACCGTGAAGTAGCTGAATACATCTTCAAATCAAATGAAAAACCAAACCGCAAAGGTGCACAGTCTGTCTACCGTATCCACGATGCACCAAACAAGGAACGAATTGAGGATTTGGCAACATTCCTCAAAGCACTTGGTTTTGAACTCAAAGTTAAAGATGGTGAGGTAACTGCAAAAGATATCAATACTCTCCTCCGACAAGTCGAAGGCAACCCAAACGAAGAGCTTATCAAGACAGCAACAATCCGCTCAATGGCGAAAGCGATTTATTCTACAAAAAACATTGGGCATTTCGGCTTAGGCTTTACCTACTATGCACACTTTACTTCACCGATCCGTCGCTACCCTGACCTGATCGTACATCGACTTCTGGAACGAGAATTAAAAACCGGAAAAATTGAGCAAGATGAATATGCATACTACGAAAAAGTAAGCATGGAATGTTCTGACCGTGAGAAACAAGCAGCGGATGCAGAACGTGGCTCTATCAAATACAAACAAGTTGAATACATGCAGGAGCATGTCGGTGAAGAGTTTACTGGCACCATCACTGGTGTGACGGATTGGGGTATCTACATAGAAGAAAAAGAAACAAAATGTGAAGGGATGATGAAAACAAAAGACCTCGGCACACTCTTTAACGACATGTTTGATTTCAATCCAAAAACCTACTCAATCACCGGACAAAAAACAGGAAAGAAAATTACCCTTGGTGACACCGTTCGATTTAAAGTAATGGCTGCAGACCTAGAAAAAAGACTGCTCGACTATGCAATTGTGAAATAATGTGAAAAACCGAGCTCTTCGAGCTCGGTTTTTTAAATTCGGCATAGGCAAACTCCTTATCTCACGACAGTCCCGAGGATTCGTTGTATCCTTTTTGACTGATCTCCTCTGGTTTGTCGCTCTTCTTCGAGTTCTTTCTCAACCGTCTGAGCAACTTTTATCAGAGTCTTTTTGAATTGACGGTCAGGCTTCATCTGCAACCTATTTTCAGGAAGCAAAACGGGTGGACGCTTCGATGTGGGCACTTTTGTACACTCCTTTTTATATCATACAGAAAAACCTGTACCGGGTACAGATTTTTTATTTACCCCACACTTGCTCATGTGTCAGAAGTTTCCCTTTTGTTTTGAGACGCTCTTCAACTGTTTTTACGAGCATAACATCTTCAAAGTCTTCGAATTTAACTATCTTTTTACTTACTGAATCAACAAACAGTCTAAAAGCCGGACGATTTTCTTTTTCCCAAATAATTTTTACACCCAATAAGTGATCCTTTTGACAAGTTAAATCTTTTCTTAAAACGGAAACTTTAGGTTCAATCATTCGATCTATATACATTCGGCGAAGGCTACCGGGTCCATCTTTTTGATATAAACAAACTACTGAGTTGCACTTTCGACAGGAAATTTGCAAGAGACGTGAATATCCCCCTCGTGACTTTTTGAATTTATCATTTTTAAATTTCATAATGGTTTATTTTCTCATTTAAAGCCTCTAACTTCAACCCATGACAAAATATCACAACCTCAAATATTTATAGGTTCAGTTGTCGACAAATAGTCGACGACTGAGTTATCCACTTCTTCATTGCCTAATCATCTAAAACCTGGTATTGTGTATGTACACAAACCTGTATTCCAAACAGTCACCGGACGGTGGCGTGGCTAGGACACCTAGTCTAGGAGCGTGGTTGGAAAAAGCCCGAAAGGGTTTTTTCTTATACCTATTTAAATTCCCATTCGTTTTGAATATGCTTCTTTATAATTTTCTTTAATTGAACTCCATCTTTTTTGCCTTCATCATATGATCTGCGAATAGTCCCCGCTATCATATCGGCCATTTGTATCAGTACATTACTTTTCGAATCTACAAGCCTACACTGAGCCATTATCTTATAATCAGTGTTATTTAGCTCTTTTCTTAAATAAGTGAGGAAATTCTTTCGAAAGATACGATCTCCACTACCGTCAATTTTTAATTTCGCATTGGAGATAAAACCATCACTATGCTTTAGAACCATTTTGATAATGTAACTATAAAATGAATTTTTATTATTTTGTAGTTCAGGACTATATATCTTCTTTTTATCGACAACCAAGGATCTTATTCTAAAATTAAAAGGTGTGACCGCTTGTAAAAATTT
Organism: uncultured Candidatus Saccharibacteria bacterium; assembly: GCA_964426735.1. Taxonomy (GTDB): domain Bacteria; phylum Patescibacteriota; class Minisyncoccia; order Phycocordibacterales; family DATDWN01; genus UBA910. Next base: position 96,284 of record CAYRRP010000002.1, on the reverse strand, counting down.
CTCGCGAACTGAAGGTTTTGATTTGGCAAATTTAAATTCAACATCTGCAGGAAAATCTAATTCTCTTCGTAACTCTTTAATAGCAATGGCTGTTTTTTCTGCTTCTAATTCATCATCAAAAATAACAAGTGCAATTACAAAAAATCGACTTGAACCCTTGTCGATCTTAAATCCTGCATCCCCTGAATCATCTATAAAAACGAGCATAGTTTTATATTTACTTAGCCACTGCCACAGCGTCTTCAAAGGAGACAGTAAGTAATTTTGAAACCCCACCCTGCCCCATCGTCACTCCGTAAAGCGCTCCGGCACGAGACATAGTTTCTCGGTTGTGAGTAATCACAATAAGTTGAGAGAACTTTGAAAGCGTTTCAATCATATCTCCATACTTGCGAGAATTTGCTTCATCAAGTGCTGCATCTGTTTCATCGAGAATAATAAATGGTGGAGGATTTACTTGAGAGATAGCAAAAAGAAGTGCAATAGACGTAAGCGCTCGCTCACCTCCTGAGAGCATAATGAGTCCTTTCACTTTCTTACGTGGGAGCGACACCTCAATATCAATTCCCGCTTCACCCTCTTCTTCATCCACCTCTTCTTCCCTCGAGCCCGGCTCAGGAGAAAGGTTGTCGAGGTCTGATTTCTTTTTCACCCTTTGTTCTCTGATAACAGAGAGCTTTGCTTCTCCTCCTCCAAACATCATCGCAAAGTATTCACTAAACTGTCGGTTGATTTTCTCCACACCTACCGTAAATTCAGATGCGATTTTTGCATCCAGCTCGCCAATAAGACTTGCGAGGGATTCTGCAGTATGTGAAAGGTCAGCGAGTTCTCGTTCGAGAAACTGATCTCGTTCGAGCGCTTCTTCATATTCTTTCACTGTCTCACCTCCTCCGATTCCACCTGAATCCTCGAGTCTAATTTTTATTTTTTCTATTTTTCGTCTTCGCTCTTCTTGCACCTCTCTACCTTCTATCAGAGAATACTCTTTTTCTCCAAACGCAAGAACATCCCTCCCTAAAAACATTGAGAGTTCTGTTACTTCTCGCTTAAAATCTTCTTCAAGTACTCGTGCTTGAGCTTCTTTTGATTCAAGTGTGCGAAGTTCACCCAACACATTCTGCTCTTTAGACATGAGAATGAAAAGTTCCTTCTCCGCATCTCGATTTGTATCTTTTTCTCTTTCAATTGAACGTTTGAGAGATTCATACGCGGTATGCGCAACTTTCTCTTCCTGAGTGACCTCAGCGATTCGTAGCTCTATATGAGTACGCTCTTCACTTAATTTTTGTATTTCAAATTCTGCTTCTTTGATGAGAGTAGTATCTACTGTATCTCGATGCATTTCCACAAACGCTTTAAGAAGATCACGAATTGCCTGTATTGAAGATTTTACTGTCTGTGGGTCTACGGCATGCTCTACATGACCCATAAGTTCAAAGACTTGTGAGTGGAGGTCTTCTACCGCTCGGAGCTGCACTGTCTTCCATTCATTACTCCGTGCAAGCTCTTCTTGTTTTTTAATGAGGCGCATTTGAGATGAAATCTCTCCTTCGATACGTCCCATATCTCGTACCAGTGCATCTTTTTTCTGTCTCACAGACTGTATCTGTTCCTCAAGCACAACAAGCTCAGCACTTTTTGCATCTTTATGCTCTGCATTTTTTAACTGCTCTTTTATCTTATACAACTGATCTTGTACATGACGATATTCAGCTTCGAGAGGATTTTTTTGTGAAGCAATCTCTGCATGAATGCGTTTGATATAGTCATCTTCACGCTTAAGATACTCTAAAGAAAGTCCGAGGAGTTCATGTTTAAATTCAATTGCTTTTTCTACTTTTTCAACCTGTTTTTTAAGATAACGAATATGCGGAGCGATTTCTCGCCTTAAAGATTCCACTTGTGCAATATTTTCTCGAGTCTTATCGAGTTTTTTAATACTCTCTACTTTTTTGTATTGATAGATTTTAAGACCAAGTGCCTCCTCGATCATTCCTTTTCGTTCACGTACCGAAGCATTCAATATACGATCTGCTTCACCTTGAGAAATGATGTGATGTCCTGATGCACCAATATGAGCACCCGCGAGAAGCTCGATCACATCTTTGAGACGCACCTGAGAGCCATTGATAAAATATTCATTGACTGAGTCTCGGTGTACCACACGCTCTAGTGACACCTCTGAAAAATCGAGTGGAAGAAAACGAGATGAGTTATCAAAAACCACTTTCACTGATGCTTTCCCCGCTTTCGGCATTTCCGAAGAACCATTCCAGATCATATCTTCACCTTTCTTTCCTCGCATCGACTTCATCGATTGTTCTCCGAGCACAAAACGAAATGCTTCAGCGATATTTGATTTTCCTGAACCATTCGGACCAACAATCGAAGAAACTTTTGATGCAAAAGTAAGATCGCTCTTTTTAGCGAAAGATTTGAAACCAACAATCTCAATCGATTTTAAGTACATAGTGTAACCTCTAAATTTGACGCATTTCTTTGTTGCTCGTTTTGTTTGTTCCCGCGCAGTACAACTTGTACAGCTTGGTCTCAAACAAAACTTCACGCCTCGAACTGCATTCAAATTTAAATGTTACATTATTTTAGCACGAGATTTAAAATATTGTTGTAGATAAAAACAAAAGGAAGGGGCTTACGCCCCCTCCACATACAGTTCCAATTTTTCTGCCATATCTGCCAAGTCTCGCTCTTCGTCACTAGGTGCAATACTTTCCATTTGATCAATTTGATCATCGGGTACACCGCGTACACGGGGACCTAGGACCTCCCCTGTCACAGGATCTTTCTCAATGGATATAACAATTCTTCTACTAACTTGATTACTCACAGCACACCTCTTTCTTACGAAAGATTATCACAACCAAAGCAAATGAAAAGCCCGCCGGGAAGCGGCGGGCTCACAATGAACTTCCCTTTTTTAACAACTTACGCACTTCCGATTCTTCGATCGGACCATACACATAACACCGTTCATCTTCGTCTGCATCACAACAATCACATTCCCAGTCATCCTTCCAAGAAAAGCACTCACCCTCAGGGGTTTGAACCACATGAGAACCTTCGTGGTTATACGGCAAAATACATTCAGCCAGGTACCCGTCGTCTCTATGACCAACAATGTCCTCCTGCCGAGAAACTATAACTCCACAACATTCCATCGGAAACTCCTTTCTCTACCTAAACACTATCGAACTTTTTCCTTTATATCAACTTTTTACCTTTTATTCTAGAAGTTTCAGATTTGAGGCAAGGTCGCGAATAAAATTTAAAAATAATTTAAGCCTGCCTGAGTGCGCAGGTGAGAATTATTTTTAAATTTTAGTCGATGAGATTGGCCAAATGTGGAACTTATAACTTATTTCCAGCCACGGACTTCAAGAGCTGCACGTGCCGCGACCTGCTCCGCATCCTGCTTCGACTTCCCTTCACCTTCCGCCACAAGATCTTTTCCAAGGAATACTCCTACCGTAAACTTTTTGTCATGATCAGGTCCTGTTTCTTTGATTGTTTTGTATGCAGGAGTGATACTGTCGAACTCTTGTGCTTTTTCTTGGAACAAACTCTTTGCATCGATATGAGAACCTTCTTTCATTATATTTTCAATGAGTGGAGTGAAGTATGTTTCAATAAACTTCTTTGCTTCATCATATCCAGAGTCGAGGTAGATTGCACCGATGAGAGCCTCAAGTGTGTTTGCCAAGATATACTGTCGTGCCCGACCCATATCTTTACTCTCTCCTTTTGACAGAAGAAGGTAGTCGTTGACCCCGAGTGATGTAGCAATATCAGAACACGTTGTCGCATTTACGAGCGCAGAGCGGTATGAAGTAAGCTCACCTTCATCACGGTCTTTGTATTCTCGAAAGAGAAAGTCTGTGATCACGAGCTCAAGCACTGCATCTCCCAAAAACTCGAGACGTTCGTTATGAGAAAGTCCTGACGACTTGTTTTCGTTGATATATGAACGATGAACAAACGCTTGTTTCAAAAGCGCCTTATCTTTAAAATCAATTCCTGCCTTTTTTTCAAATGTAGTGAAATCCATATGTGAGTCAAAAGTTTATAAAGTCCGTCAAGTCCATCAAGTAGACTCCGGGTACACTCATATCAAGAGAGAAAACCAAAAGTAAGAAAAGGACACCTTGTCCCACCCTGACTTCTAGATTCGTATCCGTCTCTCAAAAGAGCTTGGGCCTATAATACCACTTTTGACCTATTTTGTCGAACTTGATTTAGAATGACAAAAGACTTAAGGTGTCCGAAGGAGAATTCAAGAATGGAATGGCAATTGTTCGTTATGTTTACTGGAGTTGGGTTAATAAGTACTGTAACCCTTGCCTTCAATATACTAAAAAAGCAAGAGGCTGTGGAGTCATTCAGACAGCTTCAATACTTTAGCCTCTTTGGTATGATTTTCGTCATAGGCAAAAAGATCTTGAGTTAAAAGACCAATAAACTACCTGCGGATCCTTGCTCGAAAGGAACCGCAGGTAGTTTTGTTTTATTTTTTTGAAAACACAGAACTATACAAAGAATCTCTGAGGATTTTTCGCCAAGGTCGCGAATAAAATTTAAAAAGGATCGCAGACGTACTTAATGGTACGGTGAGTACCTTTTTATAATTTTAGTCGATGAAATTGGTGAAAAAGACCAGAGCCGTCTACTTAGCTACTAACAGATTTACTGCTTTTGTGATAAGAGGAAGAATATCATTATAAAAATTCAAATCCAATATATCCCCCAATTTAAACCATCGAGCATCATCGAGTCCTCCTGAGTTTACGAGTTTTATATCTTCAAATGGAGCTTCGGCGAGGTAGTAGGTTACATTTTTCTTTATCTTTCCTTTCTCTGGATGATAGGTTGCATACTCATTTGTTCCAAGTTTGTCTTTGATTGTGACAGGTAGAGAGAGCTCTTCTTGGATAGCCTGAGCCACTTCTGCAGGCTGGTCATCGCCCCCCGCAATATGCCCCTTTGAAAGAGTCCAGCGACCGAATACATCATGCACGAGTGCTACATAAATATCTTCACCGACTTTTGCATACACTACCGCACCTCCAAGGTATTCTGTTGGGATCGGTCCACCAATTTTCTTTTTATCTTTTGTGGTTTCTTCTTTTCCTGGTTCTCCGATCTCTTTATAAACCGCACCAAGCACACCGTTTACAAACTTGCTTGAAGTATCAGAGCCGAAAGATTTAGCAAGCTCGATTGCTTCATTGATCGCAACCTTTGGAGGTACCTGTGAGCGGTCAGCAAAGAGGAGCTCATAGAGACCTTGACGAAGGATATTTCTATCCATAATAGAGATTTTGTCGATCGGCCAGTCCGGAGCAGCTTTTTCGATAATGAGGTCGAGATCTTTTTGTTTTTCAAGAACACCTCGCATGAGCCCTTCCATAAACGCCAAATCTCCCTGACCGGGAGCAAATTCATCGACGTTACGTTTAAACACTTCCAAAGCTTCTTCGAAATTTTCGTTTCTAAAATCCCACTCAAAGAGTGACTGAAGAACTATTGATCTGGAAAGGTGCCTGTTTGCCATATTAAAACGTACTCAATTTCTTAAAAACCTACCACTTCGCCTACTTACTGCGAGCCTGTATTTTTTTAGTTTTTTTAGCAAGTTTCGCCTGAACATCGATAACCTGTCGTCCTCGGTATGTACCGGTGACCAAAGATGCTCGGTGTCGCATGTGGGCTACGCCTGTTTTTGAATCCACAGTAACACCAGGATTCTTGAGCGCATGATGCGATCGTCGACTTCCTGTCTGCCCGCGGGTGTGTCTCATTCGTACTACCATAATAGAGACACTATAGCGTAATTTTTTATTTTAATCAATAGACTGGGGAAAAGTGGCATAAGTCAAAAGTCATGTAAAAAAGACTTTCGGTGAATTATGCTCTGACCGTATTTTTTGATTGCTTCTCTGTGAAGTTTTGTTCCATACCCCATATGCTTTTCAAACCCATATTCCGGATATTTTTTTCCCATTTTTTTCATATAGTTGTCACGGTGGACTTTTGCCAAAATTGACGCCCATGCAATGACCGGATGCTTTTCATCCCCTTTTATAATCGTCTTTTGATTTGGAAATTCGACTGGAGCTTTAAGCCCTCCATCGAGAAGTACTGCATCTTTTTCTGTCGCTCCCGCATTTTGTAAGCATCCACTCAATGCTTTTTTGATTGCAAAAGAAATTCCTTTTGTATCGATTACCACATTACTCTGCATTACGATTGTAAAATGTAACTTTCCTTCCTGCGCCAAATCACAAAGTACTTGTGAATACTTTTCTCTGTCTTTTTTTGAAAGCTTTTTTGAGTCTCTCCCAAGCGCAGGTAAGATTTTGTTTTTCTGCATTTTTTTATACATTCCCGCTTCCACCCTCACCGCACACAAACAGACCGGCCCCGCCAAAGGACCTCTACCTACCTCATCAATACCGATAATGTATTTCATTGGGTATTTCATCACAAAGATTCTAGCACGCGTCAACTCTAAAAAACATTCTACATTTGATATAATGTACACATGTCTCGCTTCATCCACCTCCACACTCATTCCCACTATTCCCTCCTTACCGCACTGCCGAAAATTGATGCACTTGTAAAACAAGCAAAAAAATATGAGATGCCTGCACTTGCACTGACCGACAACTGCAATCTGTACGGAGCAATTGAATTTTTTTCTGAATGCAAGAAAAAAGAAATCAAACCGATTATCGGTATCGATGCATATCTTGCACCTCGCACCCGACATGACAAAGAAGCAGGTATCGACAAATCTCGAACTCGCCTCGTACTTCTTGCAAAAAATGACGTAGGTTACAAAAACCTCATTCAGCTTGTAAGCAAGGCCCACCTCGAAGGCTTCTACTACAAACCTCGTATCGACAAAGAACTTCTCGAGCAACACCATGAAGGACTTGTATGTATCTCTCCTTCTTTTTCTGGAGACATAGTGCAAGCAGTACGCCTCGCAAACTTTCCACTCGCCAACGAAAAAACAGAGTTTTATAAAAAGCTTTTTGGCGATGATTTTTATATCGAAGTCACCCATCACCCAGAAATAAAAGGACATGAGGAATCAATGGAAAAGCTCGTTGCGTATGCAAAAGAAAACTCTCTGCAACTCGTCGCTGCACATGATGTCTACTACCTTGACCCAGAAGACAAGAAAGCACGCGAAACACTCCTCTCAATTCAAAACGGTGGAGATTTTGTGGAACGAAACACAGAAGAAGATTTTTCTTTTATTTCACAGGAAAAAGCAGAAAAATATTTTAAGCATTTACCTGAAGCACTTGAAAACACAATTAAAATTGCAGATAAGTGCAACTTGGAAATTGAGCTCGGCAAATGGGTGTTCCCAAACTATATTGTAGAAAGTGGACTCTCATACGACGATGAGCTTCGCCGTATCACCTATGAAGGTATCGCTCGAAGAAAAGTGGTCGACACCCCCGAACTTCGTACTCGTGTCGACTATGAACTCAAAGTGATTAAAGACAAAGGATACTCTCCATACTTTCTTGTAGTGGGAGACCTCCTCCGCTTTGCTCGTGAAAACGGTATTCTTTCAAACATTCGAGGATCGGTATCCGGATCAATGGTGACGTACCTCGCTGGTATTACAAACATCGACCCGATTGAATTTGAAATTCCTTTCGAACGTTTCCTTAACCCAGACCGACCTTCGGCACCGGACATCGACATGGACTATGCCGATAACCGTCGAGACGAAATGGTAGAATACGCTCGACGAAAATACGGAAATGACAAAGTAGCCCAAATCGGTACTTTTGGAACCATGGCTGCTCGTGGATCAATACGTGATGTAACTCGTGCACTTGGTTTCCCGTACTCGACTGGAGACATGATTGCAAAACTCATCCCTATGGGTGCCCAAGGTTTCCCAATGACTATCGATCGAGCACTTGATGAGGTAGAAGAATTGAAAGATTTGTATGAAAGCGATGATACCATCAAACAGATTGTGGATATGGCAAAAAAAATTGAAGGGTGTGCTCGACATATGGGTATTCACGCAGCAGGTGTGGTCATATCTCCGACAGAAATCACAGACTATACTGCTCTTCAGTACGATCCAAAAGGTGAAGGAAAAATCATCACTCAATACGACATGTATTCTATCGAAGATGCAGGTCTTCTTAAGTTTGACTTCCTTGGTCTGAAAAACCTCTCCATTATCGCTGATACACTTGCGCTCATAAAGAAAACGGTTGATGTAACCCTCACACAAGACGATATACCTATGAATGATAAGAAAACTTTTCGCATGCTTGCAAAAGGTGAAACGACCGACTTGTTCCAACTCAACGGTGATGGTATGACTCGTTTTCTAGTCGAACTCAAACCATCAACGATTCACGATATTAATGCGATGGTGGCACTCTACCGACCAGGACCGATTCAGTTTATTCCTGAATATATCGACCGAAAGCACGGTAAAGTACTCATCACATACCTTGACCCTGCACTCGAATCAATCCTTGCTAAAACATACGGTATTTTGGTGTATCAAGACGACCTTCTTATGATGGCTCACAAACTTGCAGGATACACATGGGGTGAAGTGGATAAATTCCGAAAAGCGGTTGGTAAAAAAATCCCTGAAGAAATGCAGAAGCAAAAAGAAAATTTTATTCAAGGATGCATCACCCACTCTGGATGGCCAGAAAAAAAAGCTCGGGAACTTTGGACATGGATTGAACCTTTTGCATCATATGGTTTCAACAAAGCGCACTCAGTGTCCTATGGAAAAGTGGCATACCAAACTGCATATCTAAAAGCAAACTATCCTGCGGAATATATGGCATCCGTACTGACTCACCACGGAGGCGAGGTAGAAAAGGTGGCAGAATCAATCGCCGAATGTAAACGTATTGGAATCACCATACTTCCACCTGATGTAAACGAATCATTTGAAGGTTTTACAGTTATTAAAGAAAAAGGATATGCCGAAAACGTGACTACACTTGATGAGATGGTAGAACTAAAACTCATCACAAAAGATTTTTCAGCGGATTCAATTCGTTTTGGACTCACTACTATCAAAAACTTTGGTGCAGGTATAGCCCAATCAATCATTGCCGAGCGAAAAGCTCATGGAGCTTTCCTCAACCTTGAAGATTTTTTAACACGAGTTACTGATAAAAATCTTAATAAAAAATCTCTTGAAGCACTCATAAAAGTAGGAGCATTTGATTCTTTAATCGGTGCAACATACTCTCGCCACACGCTTCTCAAAAACCTTGACGTACTTCTCACTTATCACAAAGAATCACGCCAAGAAGCAAGTATTGCTCAGGACTCTCTGTTTGGTAGTACAACCAGTGCAGCACATGCACAACTACTATTGACTCCTGAAGAGAATCCAAACATCAACGATCAACTTCTTTGGGAAAAAGAACTACTTGGGTTGTATATTTCTGGACACCCTCTCGATCAGTTTAAAGATCGTCTTGGTAAACGTGATATGACAATTATCAAACTAAAAGAAACTGCAAAAGAAAAAAATACTGTTATTGTGGGAGGTATTATCGAGGAGATGAAAGAGATCATGACAAAAAAGGGAGATAAAATGCTCTTTGTGAGACTTGCAGACTTGAGTGATACGATCGAGCTTGTAGTATTTCCTAAAATATACACTGAATTCAAAGATGTACTCGCCACTGACAACTGTATTGTGGTCAAAGGGACTTATTCAAAAAAAGATAATAAGGAGAGTGTGTTGGCGGAGAAAATCAAACTTCTAGAATAATTTTAAAAATCGTCCTCGCCTTTTGAGAGATGTCGCGCACTTTCTTTGACCTTCCGCAAACTCGCTTCGCTTCGGTCCTGAGTACAGGACTTGGTGCTCACGGTCTAGCAGAAAGTGCTGGCATCTCTAACAAAAGTCTGCGAATGCTTTTGAAAATTATTCTAGAAGTAAAAGGTGGTGAAATGATGCTGCGTAATGTTGTTTTAAATTACAATTCTCGTTTACTGTAAAATACAAATACGCGAAAAGCTCGGGTTACCCCGAGCTTTTTGGTTGAGATTCGTTATTGCCGATTGAAGCTGATGAGAGCTGTTTCCTCGTCATCAAAAACTTCAAAAATTGTGTACAGTTTGGTTATCTGCAAAAGATCCTGGACACGCTTGGTAAGGTTCAGAAGTTTGAGAGTTCCTCCCGCATTCGAGACACTGGTAAAACCAGATACCAACTCACCCAGACCAGAGTTGTCGATATAGGTAACCTCACAGAAATTGAGGATAATCTTTTTCTCACCTCTACGAATAAGTTCCCTGATCCCATCGCGAAGCATCATTGAACCTTCGCCGAGGATAATCTTTCCTGTAACATCCACCACTGTCACATCGCCTACTTGGCGATAAGTTAAAGTTGTTGCCACTTTCACTTCCTTTCTGGGAATAACCTAACAATATTTTTTTAAAAAAGCAATAAAAAAACTCCTTCGTAACAATATACGAGGAGATGTAGTGGAAGCGGCCTCTGAAAAAATCGAGTACTGCTCCCAGCTGGCAAAACAAAAAGAAGGAACATGATGCAGAGGGTGGAATACTGATACAGCTTACTCACTCCCCTCCGCGGTAGCCAAACTGCGCTACAGATAAATGATACACCTACTATAAAAAAGAGCAAGTTATAAAAACAAAAAACCTCCGGAGCAAAAGCTCAGGAAGGCGGTGTGACTCAAGATGAGTCGGGAAACGGGTGAAGATTTGTAAACAAATCTTCGGAAAGAACAGGGTGATCAGAAGCAAAGCTTCGGATCGGGGGTGTTGAGCTTTGCTCAACGAAAGGACAATGTTGGAAGTGTGTCCGGTAAGTATTTGGGAGGGAAACGCGAGCGTCTCGACCTCCCAAACACCACCGACCACTCAACCGACACTTATATAATACACCCTCTACTTTCTGTGTCAACTCTATAAATGCAGACCTGTTGATAACTAAAAAAATACCCCAGGTGTACATACACCTGGGGGTTTATAGGTTCGGAGGGAGAAGTCGTGTTGTCACATTCAATTGACGACCTCTCTTCTAAACGAAAAAAATTCGAGTGGGGGGAGCGCGGGAACTTAATCCCAATATCACCCCCCACAGTGCAGTTTCGCCTTGACTTTCTTGCTTGGCACAAGAAAGCTTGCAATTCCGCACAGATCTGACATATATATTAGCATATCATATATTTTTGTCAAGCATTTTTAAGAAACTTTTTATAAATCAAAAAAGTGGCTTTGGGGAGCCTCTAGTGGTACTATACTCATATGGAAACTGAAAAATTACAAAACCAGCGACACTCACTCGCCCATTTACTCGCTAGAGCAGTTTTAAATTTGTACCCTGATACCTTACCGACTATCGGCCCAGCTACTGACACCGGCTTTTACTACGACTTTGAATTTAAAACTCCTATTAAAGAAGAGGATTTGAAGAAGATTGAGAAAGAAATGAAAAAAATCCTTCCCCACTGGAAAGGATTTACTGGCACAGAAGTGTCGGAAAGTGAAGCAAAAAAAATGTTTGCAACAAATCCATACAAACTGGAGCTTATTTCTGGAATCATAGAAAAAGGAGAAAAGATCACCCTTTACACTTCAGGTGAAGGACATTTTGAATTCACCGATCTTTGTCGTGGTGGACACGTCGACGATATGTCTAAGGTGACCCTAGACAGCTTTAAGTTGGAGCGCCTTGCTGGTGCATACTGGAAAGGAGATGAGAAAAACATTATGCTTACTCGTATTTATGGATTGGCTTTTGAGACAAAAGAAGATTTAGAAAAATATGTAACCCAAAAAGAAGAAGCTGAGAAACGGGACCATAAGAAAATAGGAAAAGAGATGGGTCTGTTTACTGTATCAGAACTTGTTGGTAAAGGACTGCCCATGTACCTGCCAAAAGGAAATATTATCCGTACACAGCTTGAAAACTTTATCCGCTCTGAAAAAGAAAAACTTGGGTATTCTTTTGTTACAATTCCCCATATCGCTCGAAAGGAACTCTACATGAGAAGCGGACATATGGGTAAATATGACGCAATGATGCCAACCATGACCGATGAAAATGGTGATGAGTTTGTAATGAAAGCGATGAATTGTCCTCATCATTTTGAAATATATAACGCAGAACAACATAGTTACAGAAGTCTTCCACTTCGAATTGCTGAAAATACAACCGTATATCGCAATGAAAAGAGTGGTGAGCTTTCTGGTCTTCTGCGGGTGAAGAACCTAACACAAGATGACACTCATCATTTTATCCGACCTGACCAGATCAAATCAGAAATTGAAATGATTTTTGGACTTATGCAAAAAGTGTACGGTCTTTTTGGATTTAATGACTACAAAGTTGAAATATCGGTGCGAGACCTTAAAAACAAAGAGGCGTACTTTGGGGCAGATGAGGTATGGGAAAGAGCTGAATCAATCTTGATCGACGCAGTGAAAAAATGGGGTGTTGAATACAGTGTTGAAGAAGGTGAGGCAGCATTTTACGGTCCAAAAATCGACATTCGAGTTAAAGACTCAATTGGCCGAACATGGCAATTAACCACAATTCAGCTCGACTTCAACCAACCAGAAAACTTTGATATGAATTATACTGGTGAGGACGGTCAAAAACATAAAGTCGTTGTTCTTCACGTAGCAATCTTTGGATCGTTTGAAAGATTCATGGGAATCTTGATCGAACACTATGCCGGCAACTTCCCTCTCTGGCTTGCGCCAGTGCAAGTGAAAGTGATTCCTGTGCGAGATACTCACAATGACTATGCAAAAAAAGTGCATGAGCTTTTGGTAGAGGCAGGTATTCGTTCTGACTTTGACGACCGAGACTTAAATCTCGGCAAGAAAGTACGCGAAGCAAAGAATGAAAAGATTCCGTATTGGATTGTACTTGGTGATAAAGAAATTGAAAGTCAGAACGTGACTGTGGAGCATCGAGATAAGGGTCAGATTGGCGCACAAAGTGCAGAAGAATTTGTTGCAAACCTTGTTGAAGAAATTAAAAAAAGAGCATAATATAAAGGCCATGAAAAAACTATATAAAAGTGAACGAGATCAGATTCTTACTGGAATAATCGGTGGGATGGGAGAATATTTTGACGTTGATCCAACTATTCTCCGTATTGCATTTGTTGTGCTTGTGCTTATAACTGGTATTTTCCCAGGAGTTATCGCTTACATCATTGCATACTTCATTATTCCTGAAACTCCACATCAAATATCAACCATGGTGACCCCTCCTCCGATGAAAACCTCTGAGACACCCACCCCTGAACCAGTAGTACCAAGAGCTCCAGAAGCAACCACAGCGACTACTCCCGAAGTACCAAAAACAGAAGAATCTAACCCAACAATCTAACATAGAAAAAACCGGCACAGCCGGTTTTTTTATTTCTACTATTAACTTGTGACTATTAACTGTCTACTGTTATATATCAATCGTTGCTGCTTTTGCATTCGTCTGAATAAATGACTTTCGAGATGGTACATCAGAGCCCATCAAAATATCAAATACTTTATCTGCTTCTCGAGTATCCTCGATCGTTACTTGTTTGAGTACTCGTCGAGCAGGGTCCATAGTAGTCTCCCAGAGCTCATCTGAGTTCATTTCTCCAAGACCTTTATATCGCTGAATTGATATTTTTTGAGTCTTTGCAACCTCTCCTTTTCCTTTCTTACCTTTTGTATTTTCTTCTTCAGTATCCTCTGTTTCCTCCTCTTCTACTTCATCCCCTCCTTCTATTGCTTCTACTTCTGGCACATCCACATCACCAACAATTGCTCGTTTTTCATCATCTGAATACGCATAGTGAATAGCTTTCCCAATTTTGATTTTATAAAGCGGTGGTTGAGCAATATAGATAAATCCTCCATCAATAAGCGGTCGGAAGAATCGGTACATAAGTGTCAGAATAAGTGTTCTGATGTGTGCACCGTCGACGTCCGCATCCGTTGCGATAATGATCTTGTGATATCGAAGTTTTGAAATATCAAACGTATCTCCAATAGCTGTACCGAGTGCGAGTACAAGGTTTTTGATCTGTTCAGAACCAAGCATACGATCGAGACGTGCACGCTCAATGTTGAGGATCTTTCCTCGAAGTGGAAGGATTGCTTGTGTACGTCGGTCTCGTCCTGTCTTTGCTGTACCTCCCGCAGAGTCTCCCTCTACAATAAAAAGTTCTGAATCCGAAGCTTCCTTTGCCTGACAATCTGCAAGCTTTCCTGGAAGCGCCATACCTTCAAGCACACCTTTTCGAAGCACTGAGTCTTTTGCTGCCTTTGCTGCTTTTCGCGCTTTGAGTGCAAGCACTACTTTGTTGATGATTGCTCGCGCATCATCTGGATTTTCTTCCAAAAATTCTGCAAATCCTTCAGAGAATACAGTGTTTACTGCTCCTTGTGCTTCTACTGACCCAAGCTTTGCTTTAGTCTGACCTTCAAACTGAATTTCTCGGAGCTTTACAGACACTACCGCAGTGACACCTTCAAGCACATCATCTCCTGTGAAGTTATCTTCACTTTCCTTGATTAAATTATTCTTTCGAGCATAGGTATTGAGAGATCGTGTGAGTGCTGTCTTAAACCCGGTAATATGTGTACCTCCTTCTGGGTTATAGATATTGTTTGCAAACGGCATGATACGCGCAGAAATATCATCGATGTACTGGAGTGCCACCTCTACTGACTCATATTCGTTTGTATTTTTTTCAATATAGAAAACATTTTTATGAATTGGTTTTTCTGTTGAGTTGTAGAATTTAACCAAAGACAAGAGTCCACCTTCGAAATAAAAACTCATTGAAGGCACATCGAGTCCCAAGTCCCTGATACGAAACACCTTTTCATCATCTATCTTTCCATTGTACTCACGTGCATCAATCACAGAAATACGCAAACCTTTTACGAGGTATGCCTGCTGACGGAGATGGTTTACCACTCGATTGAAGTCAAAGTCTGTAATCGGGAAAATAGTTTTATCTGGTTCAAAGGTTACTACGGTACCTTTCTCATCGGTTTTACCGATTTTCTTTACATCCGCCTTTTTCTTACCTTGAGAGTACTCCTGCATCCACATTGCACCTTCTTTGTGTACTACTACACGACAAAATACAGAGAGAGCGTTTACCACAGAGGCACCCACACCGTGAAGACCTCCAGACACTTTATATCCTTCACCACCAAATTTACCTCCCGCATGGAGAGTGGTCATAATCGTTTCAAGAGCTGAAACTTTTGTTTGTTTGTGAATATCCACAGGAATACCTCGACCGTTGTCTGTAACTCGAACACGAGCCACACCATCAGGTCCAGGAAGGAGTGCCACTTCGATATCATTTGCATGACCACCCATTGCTTCATCGCGAGAGTTGTCAAAAATTTCTGAGATTAGGTGATGTAAACCATCTGGACCTGTCGTACCAATGTACATACCTGGTCGTTTTCGCACTGGATCAAGCCCTTCAAGCACCTGAATCGCATCCGCACCATACGTATCTCTTTTTGGTTTTTTCTCCTTATCGTCTTTAGCCATAGTGAGACTATTATACCAAAAATGAAGTATGAGAGGAAGCAAAAAAGATTTGTTTTTTTATTGACAAAACATTATTCGATATGTAATATAAAAATGGAATCACCCTGGAGAAACTTATGAAATTAGCCTCGCAGAAAGCAGAATTATCTTGTCGTCTTCACTACGACAATAATATTTATCTCAATTTTGAAGCGAATGAAGAAGGATCATATATAAAAGCTAGTCTACCTACCAACACTGAGATAACTTGGTCTGATAGGAAAAATGCGAAAAGGGGTAACCAATCTAATTTGGTCCAACATCTCATAGACCACTCTATAAGCCAGGCTCCAGTAACAGTGCTTTCTGGATTCATGTATCCAAACACCAACAACAGATGGGTTCAAGGTCTTGTTCTCGATAAAATTGATCTCACCTTCGATTAAGCGGCCTCCGGGCCGCTTTCTCTATATTATTCTTTCTTGCATCAAGTAGGGTTTATTTGTACACTAAACCCATGGAAAACACTTATACAAACGGAGATCTTTCACGAAAAGACTATATAGTCTCAAGAGATGAGGAAAATGCTTTGCGGACAGAGCTTGAAAAGCGCACTGATGCGGAAGCCAATCGTATTCGACAATACCTTGCTATGCCTGATCTTTCGCGAACTGAAGGTAGTCCCCTGCACGAGATCAAAGAACGAGTAACTTCGCTTCCTATTCTTAAAAACTTTGATCATATCGATATCCCTGAAATCCTCTCAACTGAAATACTTTTTGATCTCTTTGACTTTGCTCCAGACCATGTAGCCCGAAGCAAGTCTGATACATACTATGTAAATGATACGCATGTACTTCGTACACACGATACGGTGATGTGGTACTACTACCTCAATCTTCCAGAAATAAAGCAAAAAATCTCTGAAGGTAAATCTCTCGGTGTGATGTGTTATGGAAAAGTATACCGAAAAGACGAGATTGACCGACGACACATGAATATCTTCCACCAGATGGGTGGGCTTTTCTTACAACCAGACTCACTCGGTATTATGCCACTTGATGAGCTCAAAAAAGTACTCACTGAAATCGTACAAAGTACATTTGGTGCCGACGTAAAGTATCGCTTCCTCGATGACACATTTCCTTACACCGACCCATCACTCCAAATAGAAGTAGAAATCAACAACCAATGGATTGAGATTATGGGAGGCGGTATGCCAAAGAAAAGTGTACTCACTAAGATGGGTCTTGAAGGATACAACGGATGGGCTTTCGGTTTCGGCCTTGAGCGACTCGCAATGATTGGCATGGAGCTTCCTGATATTCGCCTTCTCTGGTCTACTGACGAGCGAGTAAAGAAGCAGCTCAAACTGGGCACGAAGTTTGTTGAAGTAAGCAAATACCCTCCCGTTGTTCGTGATATTTCTTTTATCGTTCCAAACACATTCGTACCAAATGATTTCTTTGACCTCGCTCGAGATATTGCAGGCTCTATGATGGAAGAAATGGCGCTTGTTGATACCTACAAAAACGATGCGAAGTTTGGCATTGGTAATGTAAGCTATGCATTCCGTATTATCTACCGATCACTTGACCGCACACTCACAAATACTGAAGTAGACGAACTCCACAAAAAACTTGAAGAAGCAACCAAGGAAACTTTTGGAGCAACAATACGCTAACAAAAAATCTCACTACGTATAGTGAGATTTTTTGTATAGACTACATCAACTCTGTAATAACAGATCCTTCTCTTACAAATAATCCATTATCTTTAACTACAAATTGACTCTGTGGACTACTGAATGTACGTAACACTTCTACAACTCTTCCGAATCTTCCATCAAGTTCAACCGTGTATAGTGCTGTCTCCGTTGACACAATAATAACATCATCTCTTCCTGGTAAAAAATCAAAATCTTTAATATCTTTCTCAAGATCAACTAAGCCTTCCGAAGTACATTGTTGCGCGATACAAAAATAATACGGTACACCTTCTGGGTCACCTTTCCACATTACTGAAACATTGCCAGCATCGATCCATAGTTCAAGCTTATTACGCTGTATGAGATTTTTTCTTTGATCAATAGTCGTCGTTGCAGATACGGAAACATTTTTTGCCTTTACAGTAGTTGTCGCATTAAAATACGCAAGAACATCTTCATATTCCGTATTTTTTATTTTTGTTCGTGTGCTTGTTGCCTGACCCGATACATCACTAAATGGTAGTATTTCTCGCTCTTTGATTGTGGTTGGCAATAAAAATGGATGGAGTTCAGTTACCAACTGATCACCCACAGATACTGTTTTTTCCCAATAACGATAGTTATCTTTTAAAATAGCAACTTTATGGTTACCTTTTTTAAGGTTTTGTTTAAGTACACTTCTTTGAAACAGCCCTGTTTGTTCTATACTCTTATCATCGATATATATCGCTGCGCCAGATACTTGAGGATTTACATAAATACCTCCTGTCTGTATAACACTCCATGCATCATTGAGCCGATACCCTCGAGCATACAGCACTAAAAACGGTATCAACACAATACATAAAGTCGAAAGGGTGATTAAATACGTATAACGTTTTTTATTTGAAAGTGGTTGCATAATCTTAATTTTTTCTATGTTTTGGAGTCACCCAAAATGTACCAAAATATCTTCCAAACATAAGCCTTGTTTGTGCATCTAATCCTGGAATAGCACCGAACACTATGATTGTAACAGGTACGATAAACCACTGTACCACCATGACTGCTTTTTTAAACCAGAGATTTTTTATATGTTTAGGTGGAGGTGGTAATAATTTAAATGAAATGAATGCCGATAATACAAGACCCAGCATTGCAACGATCAACAGATTTCTTGTTACAAACGGAAGGTTGTACGATAATATCGTAGCATTAAATTCCTTACCTCCTAAAATCAACGGAAGCCATCCGAGCAATAAGATAAAGATTGGATTTGTTGCAAGTGACCAAAAACCTTCCACCTGAATTGCAATATGTTTCAATCGTTGTCGTAGTGGAATCGCTTTGTTGTGAATCGAATGGTATATAATATACGGCACACTTTCTACACCCCACATCCATCGTCGATGTTGTTTATAAATATTTACCGTCGTCTGCCAAAATGTATCAGCTAAGTTTGCATCCATAGAAACAGGATACCCGATTGGAACAACTTTATAATTACCATTATTGGCAAAATAGAGATTCCAAAATATACGAGAGTCATCAGAAACCATATTTCGTTGCCAAAAATTTACTTCGCGTAATGATTTAAATGACACTGCGTGAGATGAAAAAGTAACCAATTGCTCTGGACGTTCTTGTTGAATCATTTGCCAAAAAGTACTCGACATTGCAGCAACTCGAGAAAACGCTGGTGCATCCCACACATTATTGTTGTACAACGGTACTGGCTGGAATGATGAATGATGAGGATTTTCTGTTGTTAAAAAATACCATGTGAGGCAAGAGAAATACTGTGGGTAGATAACCGTATCGATATCAAAGGCAGACACAAGTATATCTTCGTGTGCAATACCATGAACATCAAGAACATGCTTTTGTGCTTGTTCTGCAGCATACGAAATATTTGGACCTTTACCTGAAATTTCTCCTGGTAAATCCTGAGGATGAACAGAAACAACAAAATGACCGAAATCGTTTTTATATTTTTGTTCCATGAGACGTGCATTTTCTACTGACTGTACACCACCTCTTTCCTCAGCAGCAAGCACAACAATCATTTTTGACTGGTCATACTGTGCAGATTTTAATGATAAAATAGTGCTCTCTATTACAGACAACTCTTCTTTAAAAAAAGGAAGGAGTACCATGTGATACACATGATCATGTGGCATATCTCTCATCATACTATTCCAATCAGTACGCAATGCATGTTGCATACGTTCATAATTGTGATAATGATGAAGTGAAAGATAGAGTGTTTTAAATAACCAATACGCATCAAATGTGATAATAAAAAAAGCAGCCCATACTGGTAAGAACTTTGAGATAAGGATTGCAAATAAAATAGTTGACCATGAGAGTATACCGGGAATCATTTCCAAGAAACGATAAAAAACCCTGCTTTTACCCTGCAAGTCACTCGCTTTTCCTATATGAAAATCAGGTCGTTGAGCATAATCCATAAGCAACATCACGAAAATACGTTTTATAATAAGGCTATTTTGAAACAGATGTAGTCTCCTTCCTACATTTCAGAGTCACCATATAAAAAACATCATACCAATAAAATAGCTTTTTTTCAAGGAGTACAGAAAATACCCTTTTCGGGTATTTTTTTGGAGCCACTTGTCAGGCTTTCACACTCTGGGAAACCCACGGTTTTCCCAACTCTTCCTCCACGGGAAAACACCTAGTTCTTCTTACAGAAGCAGTACACCTTTCACCTTCTGATTACAGAATGTTCAAGGTCTTGCGAAGTGACATCATCACTTCTCACCCGACCCCTTTCCGCAGTTCAGACCTGACAAGTAAAACCCTTTTCGGGTATTTTTTCTGGAGTGTCTTTATGACTCCGCTAGAACTTTCTTCATTAAACTTGTTTAATGAATTCCGTCCCGTCACAGTGTCCGTTCCACCGAACACAGGATGTGTTCGGCTCCACTCCCACTGTTCCGCTCCGCCCTCGCCCCGCCACCTTGAACCATGCTAGGTTTGTTTCGCGCGGATTTCTTTTGAGTTGTATGTCGGTGGGCGGGTCTCGGGCGGGTTTCTCCAAGGAGGAGAAACGGACGGAATTCAAAGTGCCAGTTTCCTCTCATGCTTTGCTTCCAAAACTTTATCGTAACGGCTCATATCGTGGTATGTGAGCCGTTTGTCTCGTGATTATTTCCCGCTAGTGTGCAGTCCGTGGGTGCAACCCTCAGCATTCGCCTCGGGCATTTCCGCTAGGGCTACGAGCCCCTAGATTGCTAGGAGTTCTGCTTATTCCTCACTTCGTTCGGAATGCAGAACAGCTGTTTGGGGAGAGGAAGGAATCCTCTCCCCAGCTTCGCCTCGGTTCGTGCTCCGCTTCGCTCCGCATTCCGCAGAGCGGAACAGGGCTCACCCCGCCCGGCTCGCCAACCCCTCTTCTCGTTTTCATATTTATTATTTGTGGTGTCGCTTTCGCTTTGACTGGATGCGACTTTGAAAACGGCGGCGCTCGTCAGATACCGGACGCCCTAGCGGAAATGCCCGAGGCTCATCTTGTGTGTTTGACCCACCCTCCCGTTCGCACACACATTTTGCTCCCTAGATTTTTGTATACGTTACTCCTTTTCCAGTTTTACCACTTTGGGTAATTTTGTTTTCCTTCTCCAGTATTTCTAGATAACGTGTTGCTGTTGCGTCTGACACATGCAGAAACTTTTCTACTTCATCATTGGTTATATTTGTTCGCTTCGCGAACAAAGTCATAATGCGATCAAGTTTTACCCTCTTTCGAGTTTGGATGGCAAAGCGTGCTTTGTTTAGTAAATCTCTTGCTAAACTTGGTTGTGGTGGAAATAACACAGGCTCTGCCTGTGTTAGTGCTGGAGCAGATTCTGTTTTCTCAACTTCTACTTCAGGTGCTTGTTCTGGTTCAGGAGGTAACGGCTCACTTTGTGGTACTTGAGCCGTTTGAGGTTGTGGTTCAGCTGGAGCAACTGTTGGAATCTCTATGTTTGGAGCTGTTTCTTCTGTCATATCTATATTATATATTCAAACGGCTCATTTAGTAGAGGGATAAATACTTGCAATTAATTATGGAGTGTGGTATAATTAAAATAAATAGTTATCTACTCCAACTTCCGTAATGCTTTAAGAGATACCTGCCCACATATTATTAGTTTACTTCACCCTTCCATGTGCGAAACCTCAGTTTAATGCCTTTTCCAGCGTTAAATAAGGAAGATTATCTTCTATCTGCTTTGTGAAATGCAGCATCGATAAGCATTCCAATACCAAGAAGCCCTAAGACCATCGCATCGTTAAACATATGCTGTTGAGTCATGCCTAATGGAGAAAAACTATTTAGTTGATTGAGCCAAGCACCGACTAACGCGAGAAATGATAATGCTAGAAAGATTCGTCCAATACTAAGTGCTGTTTTATATGACATAAATTTATTAACTTATTAATTAATATAATTATACAATACAAATACAGAATAGGGAGAGTGTTCCTGTGGACAGTCTACTTCTCGTACCTCAATTCAATTTTATCTTTATCCTGCATGATGTAATTACCCAATTCTGTATTTTCTATTCCATTTACAGTCATCATCATATTTTTTCCAAATGAATTTATATCTCTCCCCCAAATCTTAAAGAACTGCCCCAAGGTGATATCCTTTTTTCTAATTACGCCTTCCGATTCCATGTGAAGTTCTCCAGTAGGTTCATGGGTGTGCATCGGCATCATAGCTCCTCCAGTAACACCTATATTTGGACTAACTTCTTGTTTTTCTCCGTTTAAGTAAATAGCCAATGTGGAATGCCAATGAATACCTTTTCGTGAAATAATGTCTGGATCATTTGATTGAAGAGTCTTGGACCACCAGATCATTCCTCCAAAAAATAAAACAACACCAAGAAAATAAAGTGAAAATTTTTTCATATTTTTTATATTTTAAGTTACTAATTATTATACTCCACAGCCTACCCCTCCTTTTGCTGGAGGGATTATATTTGAAAACTTGGCTATTTCCGCTTTTACGTTTTTTCTCCAACCACCAGAACTGGAAAAATCTTTACTCATTACAACTTTCGGATCCACATTTTCCCAGTCAATATTTTTTATTAACTTGAAGTAAAGTGCCGTTTCAATGTATGTTTGAGTGAACCAAAAAGAGTTAAACGCTAGAGCTTCGCGATAAAGTTCTTCCTCAGTAAGACCCTGAGATGCACCAAGTTGCAAAAGACCTAAAAGAGCGGAACCGTGATTACAGTCCTGGAAGAATGTAGAGTTTCCACAACAAGGACGGTAAGTATTTTCGGCGACTCTAACGACCAGCCTCTCTTCCTCAGAAGTAAGTTCCACAATTTTGAATTTATTAAAGTAAGACCCACCATTTTTTTCCCTTCCAAGCGTCCATCCTCCAGTTGAAGCGAACTTAAACAATGATTTTCCATTTTCACTGTTAACCGGGCTTGATTTATTTGTCTCCATATAATTAGCTAAGCCGATTGGCCATAGCAAATTAATATAATAATTTGCATTTTCCTTTGTTAGAAGAATGGGCTTATTGCTTGGGTTAGATAATACTTCTTTGAGTTCATTTGGTAACCCGCCACGGTTCTCATACATGTCTATGAATTTTTTCTCATCAATTATTCCTTCATTCACAATTTTTACTACCGCGTCTTTTAGTGAAATTTTACTCTGAAATCCCTTAGGCGGAATCACTTTAGCTGAAACTTTAAAGAACAACTTGTAAATCTCTTCATCTTTCTTATCCAACTGAAGAAGCCTTGCGATCACAGGCTCGGTTCTGAGCATTTGATAGCTTGCAAAAAAGAGCACCAGCAGTAATCCTATCAAGCCTACCAGCCATGGTCTCTCTGTTTTCTTAAAGGAAGCATTCTTTGGAGTTGGGCAACTGATTTCCCCGCAATTCATTTTTCTCATATCGCGACGCATGATCCACAATGAAAAAATAAGAAGCAGAACTGATAATGCTTTTAACTCCAAACCTGCCAAGGGAAAAGCTGTTACTCCTCCAATCACACCTAATGCGGCAAGTACCGTAGAGCCGCATATGGGGCAGGATGAAGCTATAAAGCCCACAAATGAACCGAGACCAGCTCCTCCTTGAGTCTTTAATGAAGGTGGACCGAATCTTCTCCATCTATATACAAGTGTAGAGATGTTTATCCCGAAAAGAATTACAGCTAAAACAGTTAACAGAATGTAAGTCCAAAGATAAAGAGGTTGGTCCTTGGTGGTTTCGATAAGCATAGTAATGCTAGAATCCAAGGAGAGACTCCAGTAAAGAACGAGGAAATAGCTCAGTGAGAACACTATGCCAATAACACTATAGAACAAAACTGTTTCGACTCTTTTTCTTAAGTTAATTAATAGTTTCATTTAATTTATTATCATTGTATACCCTTTCAAAATTTAAATATAATTTCTCTTATTTACTAAGGAGATTATATTTAAATCCTCTTACCAAATCGTTCTAGCAATACTGGCATGAAGAATAATGATGTGATAGTAGAAGTAATGAGACCACCAGTAATAACTACCGCAAGTGGTGCCAAAAATTCTTTACCTGGAGAATCTGCTCCAAGAATAAATGGTATCAGAGCTAGTCCTGTAACTATGGAGGTCATAAGTACAGGGACCACTCTTTCCTTTGTAGCGATAATTACTGTTTTTATATCTATCCCAGGTACTTTTTCTTCATCAAGCTCTTTCATTCTTGAAATAAGCATGATTCCATTTCTTGAGGCTATACCCGCGAGTGAAATAAACCCAACTAAATGAGCCAAACTAATTGTTCCACCCTCTATGTATACGAACAATAATCCACCAAAGAATGCGACGGGAATATTGAGAAGAATCAATGCAGTTAATATCCAAGAAGAAAATGCACTATAGAGTATGAGTGCTATCAGGACTATTACAATAATAAATAAGAATAATAATTTCCTACTGTTTTCTTTTTGACTTTGATAAGTGCCTTCATAACTCACAGTTATATTTTCTGGTTGCTCTCCTTTCTCTAATATTGCCTTGACTGCATCTACCGCACCAACAATGTCACCACCTTCATAATTTGCACTAACGACGACAACTCTCTGCCCGCCTTCATGACTTATTGAGGTTCTTCCTTCGTTAAACTCTATGTTAGAAACACTTCCAATATTCATTCCCGTTTCGCTTACAATTGTATCTCGTAATCCGCTGAATGAATTTCTGCTTTCATTATCAAGCTTAGTGACAACAGGTATACGCTGTAATCCTGATACAATCTCACCCACATAATTGCCGATAAAGCCTGATTCGATTTCCTCACCAATAAGTCCAGGATCTATGCCTTGTTTAGAAAGCAGTCCTAAGTCTGGATAAATGTGTATTTCAGAAACTTTTACATCACGAGAAAGTTGAGCATTACTAACTCCTGCTTGTGAACCTAAGGCACTTATAACTAAGTTTCCGTAACTGCGTAGTTTATCTACGTCGTCACCAAATAATTTTATAACAATGGGGGCGCGAACACCTGAAAGTAATTCTTCTACACGGTGCGTTATCGGTTTCCCGAGCGAAAAGCTTGCGCCAGGAAATTTATTGAGTATGTCTTGTACTTCTGGAATATACTCATCTATCTTTTCCGCAGATCCTTCTTTAAAGACTATTTGCATTTCCCCTGAATTTGCGCCACTCGCGTGAGCATCAGCCCCTGCACGGCCAGTAGTATTACTAACATTTAATACAAATGGAAGTGACTTAATCTGAGCTCCAATATTTTGAACAAACAAATTTGTAGTCTCTAGTCCTGTCCCATTGGGAAGCAATACTCCGATTGTAAGGGAGTCTTCGTTAAATGGCGGTATACCTTCTTTTCCAGCATTGGCATAAAGAATACCAGTTGCGAGAATTAATACTATAAATATACCGGTAACTACTTTCCAAGAATGAATGATTGACCCCAATATCTTTTCTGTTCTAGATTCAATCCAAGTAATTATTTTGGGAGCTTTTTCTTCTTGATCTTCTTCATTTAACAACCATGATGCTAGTGCAGGTGTAAGTGTTAGAGAGACAATAAGGGAAGCAATGAGTGAAATTATATATGACAGCCCAAGGGAAGTTAGTAGTTTACCTTCAACTCCGGGTAGGAAAAAAACAGGAATAAATACAAGAACTACCAGAATAGTTGCGTAGATGATAGATCCTCGAACTTCTTGAACCGCATCAATAATAATTTTCAACCTCTCTAACCCTGTTGTTTTTTTACCTCGTAGTCTTTTTATAATATTCTCAACACTAACTATCGCATCGTCTACGAGTTCACCAATTGCAACAGCAATACCTCCCAGTGTCATAACATTTACCGATAATCCTAACAAATAGAATATTATGGCAGTAACTGCGATGGATGTTGGTATTGCTAATAATGTTATAAGGGTAGGTTTCCATTTCACTAAAAATAGAAAGACAATAACGGCAACAATTATAAGTGCCTCAACTAATGCCTTTTCTACGTTCGATAGACCGGCGGAAATAAACCATTCTTGTCTAAACAAATCTGTTCGTAGTGTAATTCCCGCTGGAGCTGTTTTTTGTAAATTTACAAAAAGACTATCCACTTCCTTAGTCACTTTTAACGTTTCCGCATTAGGTTGTTTGAATATTCTAAGAATTATTCCCTGACTACCATCAACAGAAGCACCACCTCGAACTATACTTGCCCCTTCTACGAAGGAGGCAATCTCACCTAATCTTACAGGGCCATTTTCTGTATGAATCGCAATATCTGCTAATTCACTAATTTCTTTCGGTGCCACAAATATTCTAACGGGGTACTCTTTGTTCTGTTGTTGTATTATGCCTGCAGATGCATTTTGCAGATTTCTTTCCAGTACGAGATTTATTTCTTCTTGAGTAATCTTGTATTTACTTAGAGCATCCGCATTGAGTCTGACCTGCCATTCAAGAACATCTCCACCCATAACAATTACATCAGAAATACCTTTTACCTTGAGTAAGTTTGGTTTTAGAGTGAAATCCACATATGTTCGTAAATCAGTCGGCGAGATATTAGAGTTACTTTTCACACCCGCCCACATAATTTCACCCATCACAGAAGAAACAGGCCCGAGTGAAACTTTTACATTGGGAGGTACTGCAACAGCGGAGATCCGTTCTTGGACTAATTGTCGATTTTTGTAAATATCACTTCCAAATGGAAATTCGATATTGACGATCCCTAATGCGAAAGACGCTGTTCCACGAACTCTTTCAACACCTGCAGTGCCAAGAACTGCATTTTCAAGCGGTACGAGTACTGCCTTTTCGACTTCTTCGGGCGCAAGACCGTCTGCTTCTGCGAAAACTATTACGGTGGGTTTGTTGATATTAGGCAAAACATCAACCTCCATATTCATGCCTGCATATACTCCTAAGAGAGTAACTAGTAATCCCAGGAAAATTGTTTTATTCCTATTAATGGTTGACCAACTAACTATTTTTTTAAACATAGAATTTATTCATCATGACCGTGAGGCTGACTCTCGTCTTGAATTTTTACTGGAGTAGCAGATTCGACCTTTGGCTCTGTTTTAAGAATTTCTGAAAGCATCATGCCTGAATTAATTTGTACTAAAGGATCAAGGATAACAAGGTATGAGAATTCTCTTTCAAGACCTGAGAGTATTTCAACATACTCGCCAAGGCCTCTTCCTATTTTTACTTCTTGTTTTCGCACTGCATCACTTTCTGTAATTATCCATACATATGGTTGCACTCCTTCAAATACTACGGCTTTCCTGTTTACGAATACGCCTTTTTTAGAATTTTCTGGAATAATTCTTACTGATGCCCCAACAGGGAAAACTGTACCTTGGGAAATTACAGCTTCAGCCTGATAACCACCTCTCTCATCAATAATTGTACTAATGCCTGTAATAACAGCGCTTCCCATAGAATATTCTGGTCTCCAAGAAATCAAGAGAGTGTCTCCCTTACTTATATCCTTCCATGAAGCAGGTATGCTGAACCGTACGTTTTTTCGTGGGTTAGCGTTAGATATAAACCCTATACGGTCCGATATGGTGATATATTCACCGACGTTTTTTTCAATTGTGGCCACAACCCCTGATTTAGCAGCAAGGATAGGAATTACTCCACCTGCACTCACTGCCAATTTTTGTGCTAAGAGTTGTGCACCCTTGGCTTCATTTTTTGCACGCTCACTCGCAGAAAGTTGCTCAAGTTTTTTTAAACTGAGGTCACTTTCAAAACCAACAAGACTTCTTGAGAGTTCAATGTCTATCTGACTTCGTTCACGTTCTTTAGAGGCTTTGTCGATTGTTGCTTGAGCAAGTTCACTACTAATATCTCGTAATTCAGTTTGTAAATTTTTTACAGATTCAGTAATTTTTTTTAGATCCAAATTTTCTATAGCAATAGAAGCCTCTACCATTTCTATTGTTTTGTCTAAGTAATTTCGAATATCTTGATCGGTGACTGTTCGAGCCTTAACTTTTTCCGCAAGTAAAATACTTAAAGGTGCATAGGAATTTCTTAATGAGTCCTTTTTCACTCCAAACGCCCAGATAAGACTTGTCGGGGAATAGTTTTGATTAAATGGTGAGTTATCCTGAGAACCCCCGACAAGCGGATATATTTCATTTAAGGCAGTATTTCCGAAATCTTGTAATTTGTTTGATAGTTGTGTTTGTAGTTGGGTAATAGTTTGTAGCTCTGTTTGATATGTAGAGGAAAAAGTGCCGTCTGAGCCATCGTAAATTGATCTTTGTTTGTTTGCTACAGATTTAAGTGATTCTGCAATTTGATCAAAGACTGACTCAGTTTGAATTGAAATCTTATTCGCCGTCTCTAAATCAAGTTGCGCTTTTAAGGCGTTTGCTTGTTGCTCAGCCAATGCCATCTGTTGCTCAGGAGACACTCCGGTAACTGTTACATAACCGAGAACTGACCCAGCTGAAACTCTGTCTCCCACCGATACATTCCAAGAACTAATAACACCCTCACGTGAGGCGTTAATTGAAGCAATATCTTTTGATATTATTTCACCGTAGAAGCTACTGAGTCCTTCTTGTGATATTGCATCAGGGTCGACATCACCCACTTTTCTTACTAGAACTTGTTCAGATTGTTGTACCACTGGTTCTGGGCTATCATGCCCCTCGTCTGCGTACACAAGAACACCTGTTAACCCTGTGACCACAACCGTGCTTATAATTATTAAAGAAGTTTTTTGAGTTTTAGAAAGTTTTTGCAATACCTCAAAAGACCTGCTTTTATATAAAGAGATTTTTTCATTCATATATTTATTTAGTTATGTTGAACGGTATCGGTATGAGGCTTACTCTCATCGATAGAACTTATTGCGCCAGTTACTGTCACAGTAAAAGGATATGTGCGAACTACACCTTCAACTTGGAATTGCGCAAAGAGTGTGTATATTCCGGCCTTTTTAAAACCAAAGGCGAAGTGAATTTCATTATCTCCATGATCATCAGGATGTCCGTGTATGAATGTGTTTGGATCATCCCCAAGTGCTACTACGTGACCTTTTGCGCCTAGGTAATTTTGAGGAATAATTGTTTTACCTGCCTTTGAAACAGTGAAAATAACAAGATTTTCTTTACCTGCGACAAAACCATTTTCTGCCTTCATTTTTACTTCAATACCATCCTTAGTAAGTGTTGTTTCTTTTTGTGAGACTTTTGACACTGTTTGTGGAGTACCGACAGTTATAGGAAGTCGTAGAGTTTCTAAGCCAGCTTCAGAATCAATATCGACATAAGCTTGATATGCAATATTGTTCTTTAGGATAACTGGTGCCTGCCATAATTTATCTTTGAATTCTGGATGTACGTGTTGGTAATCTGAAAAATCAGATGAAACCATAATGAAATGCATCTTTTTTTCATGGGTAATTTTTAACTCAGCATCGCTAAATAGATGTCCGTCCTTGCCGTAGAGTTCAAATGGAATATTCTGACTTCCGGCTTTGAAGGACGAATTTTTCAAAATAACCCGCGTTCCTGCAAGAACAGCCATATCTGATGCCATCATGTTGTTAGCATTCATATTTTCTTTGGTCACAGAGTCTTTCGATTCCTCTTTGCTAACCTCAGAAGCCACTGATTCAGTCTTATTTTGTGTAGTTATATAATATGTTCCGCCTCCTATCACTAGGATGCCGATAATAATATAAATTAATTTATTCATAGTTGTTTTAGATTAGAGTTCGCTAAATAATAGAAACAAACTCGTGCATATATATGCCGCGAGGTGTTAGGACTCTTCTAAATCAACAGATTTGTTTTTTGATGTTGTGGAAGCCTGGGTGGAAGTTTTTCAATTGGGAAAAAGTACGAAGATATTAGATGGTCTTCAAGACAAGTACTGTTTGAATAGAATGTGACAGGAAAATAATCAATCTTAGGAATAGAGTTTTGGTCGTCATCGGATGTTGCTCGATTACTTATGGTTAGATGTAACTCGGTTGGACAGGGTGAATGTTCTTCTGCATCTGGAGCGTGTGGTACTTCATCCTTATGCACCTTATCATTCGCGAATGCAACAGACGGTGACAGTAATATATGTCCGAAAGATAAAAAGACTGTAAGGGCAACAAGTAAAGTGGCACCCAAAAATCTTTCTTTTAGACTTGTATGCTTTTTAAACATAATTTGATAGAAGAATATTATCACATCAATTAATATATATCCATTACAGCATTTCTAAATAAACTCAAATCTAGAATGGGTTCTTCCCACCTCTCACCTCAAAATGAACGTGGCTACCTGTAGATTTACCTGTAGAACCCATATGGGCAATGATTTGTCCCTGAATGACCTTGTCTCCGACAGAGACCAGATTTTCATTATTGTGAGCGTACAATGTTTGAAGTCCATTGTTATGAGTTATAACGACATAATTACCATACCCACCATTCCATCCAGTTTGGCTCACTGTCACTTTTCCGTTAGCAGCAGCGAGAATAGGAGTATCCTCCTTCGCAGCAAGATCAACCCCATTCTTTCCATGAATTCCTTGGGTTTTTGTAGCAGCCTTGACGGGTTTTACAAAAAAGGAAGCAACCTTTTTTCCGATACCTTTAGTAGTTTTAATTAAGTTGTTAGAGACTTTTTTTCCGAGGCCTTGACTTGAAACAGGCGGTATTAACAGTTTTTGTCCTATCTTTATTTTTGATGCTATTTTAATATCATTTGCCAACAAAAGTGTTTTAATGTTAATACCAAATTTTTCTGCAATTTCACCAATAGTATCTCCTTGCCGGACTACATAAGTGCTAATCTTATCTGAACCAACTGCTACTTGTGCGTAAGTAGTTTTAACAAAAAATAAATTCGCAGCAAAAATAATAACCATTACGCAAAGCGTAGTTTTAAGTGTTTTCATGTGTGTTTTACTTCAATAGATCGAACTTGAGAAGTTAGATTTGAATTAATCGATAAAATAAATCTTATATTAAGCTAAAAATTCTGATGTTCAGTATGTAATTACGGTAAAGCGGAAATGTATAAATCTTCACTGATACTTACAAGTTATACATTCTTAAGATATCAATATGAACTCAGAGGAGTCAATGCTTTTGGATTTCACCTACTTTAAATTGATATTAAAAGGTTAAATCATCCCCAGTTTGAGCCAGCAAATTTCCGGTAGACAGAGGATGGATTTTGTCGTGATCTTTTATTTCAAAAGTTCATCAATTGAAATCCCCAGTGCTTTAGCGATTTTAGAAATAGTTGAAAGTGTCGGGTTCGTTTTTCCATTTTCAATAGTGCTAATAAAACCACGGCTAACCTTTAATTCGCGAGCAATATCTCCTTGAGATATTGCTTTTTCTGTCCTAATTCTTTTCAGATTTAACCCCAGTTTTGCAGCCTCTTTTTTCATTATCCACAGTATATCTCATTGTTACAGTCTATCACAATGTTATGATATATCGTAACAGTTCCCCGCCCGAGACCCGCCCACCGACATACAACTCAAAAGAAATCCGCGCGAAACAAACCTAGCATGGTTCAAGGTGGCGGGGCGAGGGCGGAGCGGAACAGTGGGAGTGGAGCCGAACACATCCTGTGTTCGGTGGAACGGACACTGTGACGGGACGGAATTCATTAAACAAGTTTAATGAAGAAAGTTCTAGCGGAGTCATAAAGACACTCCAGAACCTGACTTTCTTCAGGAATCACGGAGGATGCGTGGGCTCGCTGTAAATAGACCCAAGGATTATCGCTAGGATTTAGAACATGGTTTGGGGAAATCGGCGCGATGACGCGCAAGGTTTTGTTTTGGAGAAGGAGGTTCGATATCCAATGCGATTTTTACTTTTTTTACAAAAATAATTTTTAACTAATAAAATATATGGCTCAAAAATTCTTTTTGTATGCACGCAAATCAACCGACGTAGAGGACAAGCAAATATTATCCATCGAGGCACAGTTGCAAGAGTTACGCGACTTTGCCAAGAGAGAAGGTTTGGATATCGCTCGCGAGTTTATTGAAAAGCAAAGTGCCAAAATTCCTGGCAGACCAATGTTTAACGATATGCTTTTACAAATTGAAGCGGGCGAAGCAGACTCTATTCTCTCTTGGCATCCAGACCGTCTCGCTCGTAATTCTGTTGATGGTGGAAGAATAATATATTTGCTTGATACAAGTGTAATCGTCGGTTTGAAATTCCCCAGCTTTTGGTTTGAGTCCACGCCACAGGGTAAATTTATGTTAAGTATCGCTTTCGGGCAGAGCAAATACTATGTGGATTCCCTGTCCGAGAACACTAAGCGCGGTTTGCGCCAAAAAGTTCGTCGTGGCGAATATCCGTCGCTTGCTCCTATCGGGTATTTGAACGATTCACGGTCTAAGACTGTTGTAGTAGATAGGAAGCAAGCGCCTGTGATTCGCCAAGCGTTTGAGATGTATTCTAAGGGCGATCAAACGCTCGAACGAATTGGGGTCTTTTTGGAGCAAAACCGCCTCATCACAAAGATCGGACAGAGAATTCACATCTCCCGAGCGACATTTATACTCTCTAACCCCTTTTACTACGGACACTTCAGATACGCTGGAGAAATTCACGAAGGCAATCATGAGCCAATCGTGTCAAAGAAACTTTTTGATAGAGTTCAGGAAATTTTGAAGCAAAAAAGCCGTCCGCGTTTCAAGCAGAAAAATCAGCCTCAGGTATTCTGCGGACTTATAACCTGCGCGTCTTGTGGAATGATGATTACTGGCGAATACAGGGTTAAAAAGCAGTTGAACGGTCAGGAACACTTCTATACGTATTATCACTGCACTAAGAAACGGAAAGATATGAAGTGTCCTGAACCCTGTGTTCGCCAGGAATCATTAGACGCGCAAATTTCCTCTTTACTTCAAAAAGTTTCTATGCCGAAAGATTGGGCGGACTATTTGAATACCAAATTAGAACATGATAGAACAAACTCCGCCCAATCTGTTTCTGCTTTTGTAGAAAAAAATCAAAAAAGGATAAAAGATATTTCGGTTAAGCTCCAGCGACTTTTGGACGGATACTTGGAACAGGATATTGATAAGGAAGTCTATCGTTGTGAAAAAGCTAAATTGCTATCCGAGAAAAAGTCACTGGAGGAGGAAATATCTTCCATAGAACAAAAGCAGAATCATTGGCTCGAACCGATGCAAAAATGGATAAAAGAGGCCGTGGATATGGAAAAAATCGCATTGGATTGCGACCTTTTGCATAAAAAGGTCGCTGCCAAAAAAGTCTTTGGCTCGAACCTCCTTCTCCAAAACAAAACCTTGCGCGTCATCGCGCCGATTTCCCCAAACCATGTTCTAAATCCTAGCGATAATCCTTGGGTCTATTTACAGCGAGCCCACGCATCCTCCGTGATTCCTGAAGAAAGTCAGGTTCTGGAGCCACTTGTCAGGCTTGAACTGACGACCTGCCGTTTACAAAACGGCTGCTCTACCAACTGAGCTAAAGTGGCATATTTCACGTTTAACTAAACTAGTTTATCAAACAAAAAACTTTATTTCAACTCTACATCAGCCACCTCATTATCATTTACTACTTCTTCTTTTTTTGGTTCTGAACTAATCTCCTGTAAAAATGACGATACTGATCCGTTGGCACGAAGCATACGTTTATTCCCTTTTAGCTTTGACTGAGATTCATAGTACTTCTTATACACATAATCCTTCATCTTTACGAGCAACTCATATGCATACGACGGTAAAAAATTAAATACAAAAAGATATGTAATTTTCTTCCATAGTTGATACTTACCGATAACCCGATTTACTACATCATGTACAACCTCATCAGTTTTTGACACGAGACGAGTCCACAGCGGAAATGATCCGAGTCTCTGTTCAATCATTTTCGTTCCAATCATGGCAAGTAATGCCACAAAAGACGATATGAACACTGTAATTGTCATAGAATTAAATTACTTAATTGAGAACCGAACAAATCGTGTGAGTTGTATTTTTTCTCCAAATTTTTGAGTACCTTGTTCAATCAAACCTCGAATAGTCACCTCGCTGTTTTTTATAAACGCTTGATCAAGAAGAACCTGTTCATTAAAAAATGAATCAAGTTTACCTTCAAGAATCTTTGCTTTAAGTTCTTCTGGCTTACCTTCTACTTCAGGTGCAAATACCTCAAGTGCTTTTGCTTTAGCCTCTTCAGAAATTTCTTCTTTTGTAAGTACACTTGGATTTGTTGCAGCAACATGCATTGCGATATCGTATGCAAGTTTTTTAAACTCTTCATTTCCAGATACGAAATCAGTCTCACACATAAGCTCAACCATTGCGCCTACAGTTTTTGTACTATGAATATAGCTCTCCACTACACCCGCACCGAGTTCACGATCACTTTTTTTCTGAGCAGTCTCAGCACTTCTTTTTTTGAGAATAATCACAGCCTTATCCATATCTCCTCCTGCCTCCTCAAGAGCTTTTTTACATTGCATAACAGACACCCCTGTTTGATCTCGAAGTGTTTTGATAAGTTCTGTTGTGATTTCCATAGAATTTTAAATTAACAAATAAATAAACCTAAAGAAAACAAGTATTACTGAGTCTTTGAAAGTTGACCTGCTCGATACGCACTAATAATCTGATCTATAAAATATGAAATACTTGCTTTTGATGCATCATTCCCCGGAATTGGGTATGAGCTTTCAGTTAAGTTACAATCTGACCCAACAAGAGAGATTATTGGAATATTAAGTGCTTTTGCTTCTGCTACAGCCGAATACTCACGTTTTGTATCTACAATAAACAGTGCTTTTGGCATTTCTTTAAGATTTGAAAGGCCTGTGAAAAAGATTTTCATTCGTTCGATTTCTCGATCAATCAAAAGTCGTTCTTTTTTAGTATATTTTGCAAGCTCACCTTTTTCTTTCTGAGAAAGAAGATCCTCGAGTTTGTTTACTCGCTTTCTGATTTCAGGAAAGTTTGTCAGTGTTCCTCCCAACCATCGTCCGGCAACATAAGGAAAACCAAGAGTTGTTCCTGCTTTTTCAATAGCTTCTTTTGCTTCACTTTTACCACTCACAAAAAGGATTGGTGCGTTTTTTGCCCCAAGCTCTTTTACGAATTCAAGTGCTTTATCGAAAGATACTTTTGTTTTTTCAAGGTCAAAAATTTCAATCTTATTTTTTGTACCAAAAATAAACGGTTTATGTGACGGATGTCGTCGAGATTTTACGAAGCCAAAATGAGCCCCTACTGCAAAGAGTGCGTCTACCGTGTTCTGACCTGAAGTGATGTTTTTTTCCATATGTACGGAGTACTATACCAAACTAGGCAGGTATTTGCAATAGCATTATACGCTAGATTTTTGATTAAGGATTACAGATTAAAGAATAAATTAAATTCATAATTCGTGTATTTTCTCCCTCATTAATCCTTAATCCAGCTACTTTAATCCTCTTCTTGACCCCCTTCCACTACTTGTCCATTAAAGTTCTCAAAAGCTTCGATAATACCTTCCATTTCACCTTCTAAAATCTTTGTAATATTGTGCCACGATACTCGGATACGGTGGTCAGTGATACGATCCTGGAGGATATTGTAGGTACGGATTTTCTCTGACCGATCGGCAGTACCAATCTGATCTTTTCGTTCAGCTGAAAACTTTCGAGCTTCCTCTTCATCTTTGAGCACTTGGAGTTTGGCAGTCAAAATACTCATCGCTTTTTCACGATTTTTGAGCTGACTTCGCTCGGCTGTAGAGCGTACATCAATACCTGTTGGCTTATGGATGATACGCACCGCTGTCTCTACTTTGTTTACGTTTTGTCCTCCCGCACCTCCTGAGCGTGAAAATTCCATCTCCAAGTCAGCAGGGTTGATATAAATATTGGTCTTCTTTCGTACAGGCAAAATCGCTACCGATGCAGTCGATGTATGCACTCGCCCCATCTTCTCTGTCGCTGGTACACGTTGAACTCGATGCACTCCTGTCTCATAGCGAAGTTTTTTGTATACATCTCGTCCTCTGATTTCAAACGATGCTTCTTTGTAACCTCCCACTGCACTTCTCGACTCATCAATCACCGCAACACTCCACCCTTGGGTTTCAGCGTATCTGCTATACATATGAGCAAGTTCTTCGGCAAATAGTGACGCTTCCTCTCCTCCTGCACCGGCACGCACCTCAAGAATAATTTCATTAGGAAACTCCTCTTCTTTCTTTTCAGACTCAATAATCTCTTTCATTTGATCCATCAACGCAGTTTTTTGAGCTTCAATGTTAGCCTTTTCTGTCTTTACCATTTCAACCATCGAAGGGTCGCTCTCAAGTACGAGAATATCCTCTTCATCTTTCTGAAGCTTAGTATACATCTCATAGAGATATGCGGTCTTTGGATTGTCTTTAAACTGATCGTCCATATGTGTATAGTCTAAAGTCTATAAAGTCAAAAGTCCATAAAGTCATGAGCATTAGTGCTTCTGACTGTATGGACTTTATAGACTTGATGGACTATCTACTTAGTTTTAGCTTTTGCCTGTTTTGCTTTAAAGCGTTCTACACGACCAGCGGTGTCGAGAGTTTTCTCATTTCCTGTATAAAAAGGATGTGATGCGCTAGAGATTTCTACTCGGAAAATAGGGTATTCTTTACCATCTTTAGCTTTTCCAGTCTCATTAGTCTTTACCGCAGACGAGATAATAAACTCAGCACTGTTTGAGTTGTCGATAAACAAAACGTCTCGGTAGTTCTTAGGATGTATGTCTTTTTTCATTGCCCGAATACTGTACCAAAAATTCCTTATTTTTGCAACTTCCCCTTTAGTCTGACCTCCGCGAGTCCACCAATGCACCTAATCGGAGCTGCCCAAAAGTCTCCAGCGAGCACTTTTGGCTGTCCTCGGGCCTGAGTTGTCAAGAGCCCTCAGCAAAGCTTCGGGTCATTGACAACACCGGCTCAGACCCTGCGGGGGCTCCGATTAGGTGCATTGGTGGACTTGCTCAATGACTAAAATAGACTCTGTGATTTTATATAAAACAAAACCCCGTCCAAACAGGCACAAGGCTTGTTTGGTACGGGGTTGACGAAATCGGTTAGGCGACTACAGGAGCCGGAACAATCTTGAGAATGCCGGCTTTAAGCAATCCTTCCGCAATCCGATCAGGGTTATTATTGTCGCACAAATCCCGAACGTACGGAAAGTGCCAATTGATCTCTGAAAACACTTGTGCAAGCAGGGTCTTGTATCTGTCCGTATAGCAACCGCAGCAGGTAGCATAAACAACGATATTTTTCACCGACTTTTCTTGTCGGGAAAGAGCTGAATGAAGCCAAGACCTATCAGGTTCCCCCGCCTTGACCATGCATTTTCCCATCGGAAAGTCTTCGTTGTATGCCATCCAGTCAAGCACGCCGGTGGAGCAAGGACCGCAAATAACGAGATCAACATCCTTGTTGAAATCGAGAGTGTCGAGAGGAAACAAAGGAACGTCTTTACTAGCTCGTTCTTCCCGACTTTTTTCTTCGATC
Source organism: uncultured Candidatus Saccharibacteria bacterium (assembly GCA_964426735.1). Classification (GTDB taxonomy): domain Bacteria; phylum Patescibacteriota; class Minisyncoccia; order Phycocordibacterales; family DATDWN01; genus UBA910. Next base: position 58,982 of record CAYRRP010000002.1, on the reverse strand, counting down.
AGGTTCGGGCGTTTTACCTTGAGATACCGGTTCAGGTAGCTCAAAAATTCTTGGGGCGTAAATACTTGCTGCATCACAACTCCTCGTTGATGAATTCAAAGGACTTTGGCTTTTTTGCCTACCAATATATTATACACAATCAAATACCTATTTGTCAAGTACCAAAAAAGCCTTATCTTAAGACTCTTTTTGGTTAAGTTATCACTTAATTTTTTTAGAATGAAAGCTCTGTAGATTTTTCACCAAGGTCGCGTATAAAATGTAGAAAATATTTATAGACGTACTATGCGTACGGCGGAAAATATTTTACTACATTTTAGACGATGAGATTGGTGAAAAAGATCAGAGCGGTTAGAAGTTAAGAGGGTCGATCATGGTCTCCTGGATGACTTTCGCTTTCGCCATCACCTGATCCCCATAAAATGCATTCGCTTTTTTATTCCAGTTCCCTCCTGCGTAGTACTTCAGTGCCGCTGTTCGCTCTGCTGTATATGTCTGTGCCGCTGCACCGAGATCTGTGAGATAAATAGATGAAGCCACGAATGCATCTTCTGCATTCCATGGGTTTGTGATTGTTTTACCCAATGCTTGTGCTACACGTGGTGCATATGCTTCCCATGTGGTCGGGATAAACTGCGAAGGTCCCATCGCCCCTCCCCATCCGGTACCACCAATCGGACATGACAATACTCGATCTCGAGGTCCAACACCAAGGGATTCTACGATACGTAAAAACGCACTTTCATCATCTCGTTTTGAAAGTCCTTTTTTAATATCTTCTGGACCAGGCATAATCGCTTGCCACTGTTTCTCAACTGGACTATCTGGTTTATTACATGAACCTTGGTTTTTTCCGAGATTTGTTTCTTGTGTCAAAATCGCCAAAAGGAATGCAGGTCTAATACCAGTCGCTTTTTCTGCTTCAAGTGCATACTGATATGCGGTACCAAATGGAATCGCTGCGGTATCACGCAATGCAAACAGTGCTGCACGAATCTCGGCTGCTTTCTTTTGACGCTCTTTGATCACCTGCTCATAACTTTTTTCTTGGGTTTTGTTTACTTTGATTAGGTATTGTTTTTCTTGTTCGTTTTTCTCAACCTGCCGTTTTTGAGCTTCAACATTTGCTTTTATATCAATCTCTTCGTTCTTCTTTTTATCGAGCAATTCTCGCTCTTTTTCCGTAAGATTTTTTGTCTCTCTAATATCATCAAGTAACTCTTTGAGAGATTTATTGATAGTGTTAAATGAATCAGCATCACTAAAAAAATCTGACAGATCTTTCTTAGCTAAGATAACCTCAGGTAATGTATACGAGTCTATTTCATGGGTCTTTCGGATAAGCTGAGCAAGTGAATCCTGACTATTTTTAATTTTTTCTTCAAGGGTACCGATTGTTTTTGTTTTATTGTCTATGTCTCTACGAAGCTGCTCAATCGCAATGTTTCTTTTTTTAATAAATGCTTTTGCTTCATTTATTTTTGCATTCAACATATCAGCTTCTTTTTGCAAAGAGGCTGTACCCTTTTTTGTGTTATTTAAAATATCTTGCCATTTTGCAATATCTTTTTCTGTCGCCTCAAGTTCTGCTTTCCACTGAGCTTCTTGTGCAGCAATTTGTTCTGGTGTTTGCTGTGCTCCAACAGATAAAGGAACCATGATTGAAAACAAAAAAAGACAAAAAAAGACTATGTATGTTACTTTAGATTTCATAAAGGAAATGATCTTGATTATATAACTCAGACAGACCGAACGGGAGAAGGAAAAGATCAGTCTCTATTATAGCCTAAAAAGACACCTCTGGTCGATAGCAAAAAAGAGGCTTTGTTGCCTCTTTTTTCAGATTTTAATTTTAAACAATGAGATTACTCTTGGAGCGGAGTTACTCAGCGACAGCACCCTCAGCACCTTCTTCGTCTTTCTTACCTTTCTTAACCACCTCAATAGCTGAAAGGTCTGGTGCCACAGTAGGCTCTTCTGGTTCATCACCACGTGGAGCAGATACTGATGCAACTACTTCATCCTCATCACCAACAAGCGATACACCTTTTGGAAGAGCGAGGTTTTTAGCAAGAATAACTGAATCGAAGTCAATAAGTGCAGAAATATCTACTTCAATTTCATGAGGAAGATTTTCTGGAGATGCTTCGATAGTAATATCATGCATTACTTTCACCAAGTTTCCTGAGAGATCTTTTACTGCAGGAGATACACCAGTAAAGACGAGTGGAATTGAAACTTCAATCTTCTTTCCTTTTTCAAACACGTAAAAGTCTGCATGCTGAGGTATTTCTGTAACAGGGTCGGTATCTACTTCCTGAATCAACACATCCACTGTACCAGAAGGTCCAACAAGTGAGATAACACCTGATTCACCTACCGCTTTCCACACTTTCAAAAACTCACTTCGCTGTACAGCAACAGGAGTCGAAGCTTGTTTTTTACCATAAAATACCGCAGGAATAAGACCCTGTGCACGAAGCCCAGTCGAATTACCCACTTCTTTTCTATCTACATAATTAAGAGTTACCATGGGTGCAATTATACAGAAAACTAGACTTTATGCAAGGAGTAAAACAGCCTACCACCCAGCAATACCAGGAGTATACACCTTCCACGCCCATGGAGTTACACCGTCAACAATTTGAAGATTTGCCCCACCATCCATTGCAGGATCCACCAACTCTGGTTTTGACAAATAATCAGCATGTGAAAATTCAGCTATATTATATGCCTTAAAGAAATAATCCGTTCCATTTGATGCATAAATATAACACGATGTATTTGCGGCCGCATTTGTTTGCGGATCAGCAGGTATGTTTGCAATATAATTTGGTACTAAACCAGGAATTACATTATTCGGAGCATATGATCCCCACGAACTACACGTACTTCTCCATTCCCAACTTGTATTTGGATATGATTTATTCACTGCATAATAATATGCGAGAGCGGTTTGTACTTGCTTCAAATCAGACACCCGTCTTGCGATACGAGCCTTTTTTTGTGCCTGAGAATACGATGCAAACACGACTGTACTCAGGAGTCCAATAATAGCAATACTCACAAGCAACTCGACAAGTGTAAAACCTTTATTTTTTTGTGATGATATATATTTCATATAATAATTAAAAATTACCGCCAGGTGAGGATACTTTCCATGCCCACGTAGGACGAACTGGGTCAAAAAATTCTGGATACTTGGCATACGACGCACCTGAACTACCGTTTGAAAGTTCAGTTACCTGATGAACCAAAAAAGCATAATCTGTTCCGTTTGAAAAATAGAGGTAGCAATTTGCGTCATACGAAGGACTACTTTGAGGATCGGTGGGTACAGACTGTATATAGTCTGGAGAAAGACCTGGTATCCACGAACCATTTGCTTTTGTATACGCACCACCACCATTGTATGAGTAACAAATACCCCTCCAGGCATTTGTGACCGGATACGATTTATTTTTTGCGTAATACAAATCAAGAGCAGCTTGCACTTTTTTCATATCAGAGACACGCTGAGCGACTCGTGCAGATTTGCGAGAAGCCGCTGCCCCAGAAAAAATAAGAGCAGACAATGTACCGATAATAGCGATCGCTACCGCAAGCTCAATAAATGTAAAACCTTTTTGTCTTGCTCGTAAAAACATATACATAGTATAGCACTGTAGAAACTAGTCTGTATCTTTAGTTTTCCACTATAACATCAGCTGGTACATTACCTTCGAGAAAATCTATGATATTTGTAGCTGCTCGGACAGCCATTTGATTTCTTGTTTTAACAGTTGAAGATGCAATATGTGGAGTAAGTACAACATTAGGAAGTTCTGTCAGTCCTGGTGCAAGTGCGGGCTCATGTTCAAACACATCAAGTCCAGCACCTGCAATTATTTTCTTTTTCAATGCTTCCACAAGAGCAGTCTCATCCACCACAGGTCCTCGTGCTGTATTGATAAGAAAAGCTGTTGGTTTCATCAAAGAAAGCCTTCGGGCATCTATCAAATGATGTGTTGAATCAAGAAGCGGTACATGAAGAGATACAATATCAGCAACTTTCAACGCATCATCAAGTTGTTCATAGAACACAGCATTAAAATCTTTTTCAAACTGTTCATTCTTTTTAACATCATAGTATGCAACTTTCATTCCAAAACCTTTATGTAAAATATGTGCAGCACGATACCCAATACGCCCACCACCCACGATCGCAACTGTTAGATCCTCGAGATCTGTGCCCATAAGAAGCATCGGATCCCATCCTGTATACTTACCTGCTCGTACATATGCATCACCTTCGAGGATACGACTAGTGAGTGCAAGTAGCATCGCGACCGTGTGTTCACCGACCGTATCTGCTGACATCCCTGGTGTATTTGTAAGGGTAATTCCTCGAGCCTGTGCATCAGTGCTATTAAAATTATTAAATCCTACCGCATAATTTGCAAAAATCTTTGCTGAAGGTACAGCATCAAATACTTCAGCATCAATCTGATCAGTTAAAAGCGAAAGCACAGCATCATATGGTTTTTGTGACACCGCTTCTACCAACTCTGTTTTTGTAAGCGGTCTATCATGTGGGTTAATATCCACCTCATATCCTTTTTCTGTGAGCATTGATATCCCAATATCAGGAATTTTTCGGGTGATGTATATTTTTTTCATAACCGAATATAATTACAAATTATTAAAAAGTCTCAGTTTTGCTTCAGCGACAGCTTGTACCTCTTTTACAGCTTCTCGCAAAAATTTATACGGAGCAACTTCATCAGGATTTTCTTGAAGGGCCAACTGTAACCCTTTTTTATATGCCACTCGAAGCTCAGTGTTGATATGTACAATCGCCACCCCTTCTTTAATTGCACTTTGGAAATCTTCACCTGAATTTCCTGATCCCCCATGCAGTACAAGCGGAACACCTACTGCTTCTTTGACACTTTTAACCACATCAATACGAAGCTTCGGATCAACCCCGCCTCGGAGCATACCATGAACATTTCCCACCGCAGGAGCAAGCATATCGACACCTGTCGCATCTACAAATTCTTTTGCTTTCTCCGGAGACGTGAGTGATGCATCATCAAACGAAACACCTTCTGGTATTTCATCCAAAATCTTTGATGACTGTCCAATATATCCAAGCTCACCTTCCACCAATACATCTCGTCCTGATGCTCGAGCGTAGTCTACACATTGTTTTGCCAACTTTATATTTTCTTCAAAAGAAATGTTTGCACCATCAAAAATTACAGAGTCATATCCTGCATCAATCACTTCCTTTACTCGTTCAAATGAATAGGTATGATCAGCATTGAGAAAGATTGGGTAATTATATTCTTTTTGAAGAGACTCAACCAACGCTTTCACCTGACGCACCCCCATAAAATCACGTTCACCTTCTGACACTCCGATAATAACCGGAACGTTGAGTGAATATGCTGCACGGAACACTCCCCACAATCCTTCGAGATTTGAAATATTAAAATGGCCAATTGCAACTTTTTTTTCTTCCGCCTCGCGGACATATTCACGTAATGTTTTCATGCAAAAAGTATACCACAATGATATACTAAAGGAATATGAGTAAAGAAAAAAACATAGATGTTCTCTGCATTGGCGACATTGTAACCGATGCATTTATTCGACTCAAAGAAGCTACTGTCAATTGTGAAATTGATCATACAAACTGCAAGCTTTGTGTTCCATTTGGAGAAAAGATTCCCTACGAATCTGTAGATGTGATCAAAGCTGTAGGAAATAGTGCAAATGCAGCGGTCTCTGCAGCTCGACTGGGACTCAATTCAGCACTCCTTTCATATGTAGGAGATGATACAGACGGTATTGACTGCATCGAAGAACTCAAAAGAAATAAAGTTATTACTGATTTTGTGCGAACAGAAAAAGGTAAGAAAACCAACTATCATTACGTCTTATGGTACGACGTAGAACGAACAATTCTTATCAAACATGAGCAGTTTGATTATTCACTTGGAGACATTGGCAAACCTCGCTATATTTACCTCTCATCACTGGGAGAAAACTCTCTTGCATTTCATAATGAAATCGCATCATTTATCAAAAACAACTCAGAAACTAAACTTGTATTCCAACCAGGAACATTTCAAATACGCCTCGGCAAAGATACACTGAAAGATATTTACCAACACACCGAAATCTTTTTCTGCAACGTAGAAGAGGCTCAAAAAATCCTTTCAGTTACCTCACGTGATATCAAATCTCTTCTTAAAGGTATTGCTTCACTTGGCCCACGATACGTCTTTATCACCGATGGTATTGAAGGTGCATATGCATACGATGGAAATGAGTCTTGGTTTATCCCAACATACCCACATGAACCAGTTGAGCGTACTGGAGCAGGTGATGCATTTGCATCCACAGTGGTTTCAGCACTTGCTCACGGACTATCAGTAAAAGAAGCTCTCATGTGGGGGCCAATCAACTCAATATCCGTTGTGCAACAAGTCGGAGCTCAACGAGGACTACTCTCTCGAGAAAAACTGGAAGCATACCTCACAGATGCCCCGGCAGAGTACACTCCTCATACTCTATAGCTGAAAGACCTGGGTTGGTAACCTCAGGTCTTTTTGTTTTTTGGAGTACGCAATTTTTTATATTGAGCACAAAAATCTCTCATTGTGATGTATCGAACATTCAAATTACCCTGCTCAGATAACGTCACGTACTCAACACCTCTATTATCTCTTTCAATCTCAGTAAGAATGTACACTCTCTTTGTAGAATGTTTCCGGTAGCAATGATCAAGAACAATATCCATGTGAATCCTCCTTGCCACACACTACCACGATTACTTTCTTTTGAGTACTACTCGTACAGCATTTGCAATCGAAAACTCTCCCATACCATAATACTCAATCAATTCATCTGGAGTCCCTGATTGTCCAAACTGATCATGCACACCAATAAATTCAATTGGTGTTGGATATACAGATGAAAGATACTCTGATATCGCACTACCCAATCCTCCCACAATCTGATGTTCTTCTACAGTGACAATAGCTCCACAATCTTTTGCAAGTGTGAGTACTGCATCAGTATCAAGTGGTTTAATCGTATGAACATTTAACACTTTTACTGATATTTTTTCTTTTTTCAATGTCTCTGCAACAAGTAATGCTTTATGTACCAGCGCACCTGTCGCAATAATACCGACATCAGCTTTTACATCTTCTGTACCATACAAAAGATTTGCTTTTCCAATTTCAAACGGAGATTCATCTGTAGTAATAACAGGAGTCTTTTCTCGCGCGAGTCGAATATACACCGGTGAACCGAGCGTAACAGAAGCACGTACAACTTTCCTTGCTTCAATATAATCACATGGAGAAATTACAGTAAGGTTGGGTATCACTCGCGTAATAGCAATATCCTCAATCGCCTGATGTGTCCCTCCGTCCGGCCCCACTGAAACACCTGCATGAGAACCTGCAATAATCACCTGTCGATTGTTATAACAAATAGTTGTACGGATTTGTTCCCAATTTCTCCCTGGAGAAAACATTGCATAACTGGTAATGAAGGGCACCTTCCCCATCGCCGACAAACCTGATGCAACCGATGCAAGGTTTTGTTCTGCTACACCGATTTCAATAAAACGTTCAGGAAATTTTTCTTTAAACAAATGCATTTGTGTAGACTCGGTGAGGTCTGCACACAACCCTACTACCCGAGCATCCGCTTCACCTGCCAACACTAAACCCTCCCCAAAACCTTTTCGAATTGGAACTTTTTCAACATCTTTATCAAATATTTTTTTATTTAAAAATTGGAGAGAATTTATCATATTATTGATGTTCTGATGTGATCTGACCACTGAGTGTACGCAACTCTCGAAGTGCAATATTCGCCTGATCTTCTTTTGGTGGTTCACCTTTTATATCTGTCCCTGGAGGATTACCGTGCCACTTGAAGTCACGTTCCATATATGACACACCTTTTCCTGGTATCGTCCGAGCAATAATAACACTCGGCCCATCAAAGACTGCTTGAGCGCGACCCACCGCTTCTACAATAGAGCCCATATTATGCCCATCGATTTCTTCTGTATGCCATCCGAAGCTTTCAAACTTATGTGTGAGAGACTCAAGAGGCATCACATCTTCGGTATATCCATCGATCTGAATATTATTGCGATCAACAAATACGATAAGTTTACCGAGACGCTCTTTTGCTGCAAGCATGATAGCCTCCCAGTTTTGCCCTTCATTAAGTTCTCCATCACCGAGTAAGCAGTAGAAAAATCGACTTGATGTGAGACCATGATCCATCCGATCAGCGATAGCCATACCTACTGCCTGAGAAAGACCTGAACCAAGTGGGCCTGATGAAGTCTCTGCATACGGATAAAACTCTCGATGAGGATGACCCTGAAGTCGAGATTTAAACTTGCGCAATGTAAGTAGCTCTGATGTAGGAAAATATCCAGCATGAGCCATGGTTGCATACATCACTGGACAAATATGTCCATTTGAAAGTACAAGCCTATCACGATCTTCCCAGAACGGATTTTTTGGTTCGTGCTTAAGAATATGAAAATAGAGTGCTGTAAAAATATCCGTCATACCTAAAGGCCCTGCAGAATGTCCTGAACCTGCAGCAACAAGCATCTCAATAATTGAGATACGGATGTCATTTGCTTTTTCTTTCAAGAACAAAATTTTTTCAGGAGTGAGATCCATACAACGTAAGTATACCAAAAAAATAACTCCTTTTACTTGTACAGCATGTGGATAGGTTGACTAATAACACTTTTACATTTATTGTATACACAGAATGCCACTTGAACCTACATTCCATTATACCAATATGGGGTTTTGCTTTTTAGCATTCTCCGTTGTTGGTATCCCAGCAATCCTCTGGCTCCTTATCCGACAACACGAAGCTCGTTCCAAAAAACAACCCTAAAGAAACCCGCAACATATTCTGTGGCGGGTTTTCGCTTTTTATTCCAGATCTCGTATTGCTTGTTCTATATTCTCTGCATCAAAAATTGCTGAACCTGCAACAAGTGTGTCGGCACCTGCATCCACCAAATCGTTTACAGTATCTTCGTGCACACCAATATCAATTGCAATATTCATGTTTGGATATTTTTCTCGAAGCATTTTAATCTTCTCTAAGACAGACATATCAAGTGGAGCACCATGTCTTCCAAGCTCTTCATTTCCCATACACTGAATACAACAGATATCAGAAATAAACGGAACAAGAAGCTCACTATCTGTAGAAGGTTTTAACGCAATACCTACTTCCACAGAAGCAGCGTGGCACATATCAATAATTGCACGCATCTCTGTAGTACTCTCAAACTGAATAATGATACGAGACGCACCAGCTTTGATCCAATCAGAGACAGTGAGTTCTGGCTTTTCTACCATCAGATGAAATTCATAATCAACTTCTTCCCAAAAAGGCAAACCGATTTCTTCTTGGACAAGCTGTGCATACTCACCAGTATCTCCTACATATGGCCAGGTTATGTTGTGAGTAAACTTTCCATCGGTAATATCCACCTGAACATACTCAACAAAATCTTTCACGAGAGACACTTTCTCTTCGAGAAGTTTGAAATTTTTTGTGATTATTGCAGGTACTACTATAGTCATACGTTCAATTCAATATCTTTAATTTGAGTAATTCGACGTACATGTCGTTCTTCTCGAGAGAAAGCAGTTGCTAACCACAAACCAACCACTTCTTTTGCTTCATCTTCTGTCACAAAACGTCCTGCAAGCGAGAGTATGTTTGCATCATTATGTTCTCGTGAAAGAGTAATAATATCAAGGGCGCCACCATAGAAAACTACCGCACGTACTCCTGGAAATTTATTTGCAACGATTGCTTCACCTTGTCCTGAACCACCGAAAATGATTGCTTTATCTTGTTCTGGATTTTCAGATACTTTCTGTGCTGCACGAGCAATTATTTCTGGATAATCGTCGCCAGGAATTTCTTTCTCCGCACCCAAATCTATCACTTCATACTCAAGTTCTTTAAGTACTTTGTGAACTGATTCTTTGAGTGTAAAACCTGCATGATCTGAAGCTAAATAAATAGTCACGGTAGTCTTTAGTTAACAGTCATAAGTCAATAGTTCACTTTAAATAAAGCAAACAGCATTCTCATAACCTCATTTGATAAATTTTCTATCTCCTTTATTTTAACATTATTTCCATATTTTAGCTGTTTTGATATCTCAATTTGAGTTTCTAGCTCAGCACCTGAACCAAGTGCAATTGAGATAAATTGTTGAAAATCTTTTTTGGTTTTCCTCTTACTTCCTTCTGCAATATTTGAAGGTATAGAAACAACTGATCTTCTTATCTGAGAAGTTAAACCAAAATTTTCTGAAGCCGGGAAGTCTTTTGTATATTCGTAAACCAGCAAAACAAGCTTCATTGCTTTTTGCCACACCAATAGATCTTTATAGCCTCCTTTCATTCTATTGACTGTTTACTGTCTACTCATGACTATAAAAAGCTCCCTGTTTTAATAACATGTTCAACCAGTGAGTGAGTATACCCCATCTCATTGTCATACCATGCAAGCACCTTCACAAGGTTGCCATCTACCACTCGTGTAAGCCCAAGGTCTGCAATCGATGCATACGGAAGACCAAGAATGTCAGTAGAAACTACTGGATCTTTTACAACACCAAATACATTTTTCCAATGGTCAGTTTTTGATGCTTCCTCAAGCGCTTTGTTTACTTCTTCAACTGTTGTATTTTTCTTTGCAATAAACGTAATATCTGCCATTGAACCAGAGATTACTGGTACACGAAGTGAGATACCATCAAATTTTCCAGTAAGACTCGTCATTACTTTTGTGAGAGCAATCGCCGCACCAGTTGATGTTGGTACGATATTTTGTGCACCAGCTCGTCCCTCTTTGAAATCTTTTGCATTTGGTCCATCCACGATTCCCTGACTTGCGGTGTATGCATGTACGGTATTGAGGACTGCTTTTTCGATACCAATCGCCTTATCCAAAATATCAATCACTGGACTTCCACCATTTGTGGTACATGATGCATTTGAAGTCACGACCATATCTTTGAGCGTATCGCAGTTGATACCCATAAGTATGGTTCCTTCATCTGCCGCACTTGCTCCATCTTTTGCAGGAGCACTGATAACCACTTTTTTTGCACCCGCAGTCACATGCATGCGTGCTTTTTCAAATGAAGTAAAGAAACCTGTAGATTCAACAGCCACATCGATATCTAAATCTTTCCACGGAAGCAGTGATGGGTCTTTTTCAGACAAGAACTTTACTTCCCGCCCATCAATCATGAGCGTTTTTTTATCATCAGATACTTTCACATCAAGTCCACTTCGTCCGTATGCTGTATCGTATTTCAAAAGGTATGCAATATTGTCGATATTTCCAAGGTCGTTGATAGCAACCACCTCAAGCTCATCTCGCTTTTCGGCAATTTTCAAAAATGCTCGCCCGATTCGCCCTGCACCATTGATACCAATTCGTAGTTTCTTCATTCGTATTTCAAATTAAAGTGAATATGCCGACATTATATCATGTCTCTTATGTGGATGTATAACGAAATCCCCCGAGCTAGGCTCGGGGGATTTTCTACTGAGTGTAGTAGTCGAACACAACCTCCTTAAGAGAGTGTGTTAAGAGTTTTTCCATGACCCGTTGTGGTAATTCTTCAAAAGTACCTCCCTTACCATCACGAATCGCTCGTAGTGTAAATCTTCCATCATGGAACACAACAGTTACTTTCAGATCAAACGTGTTCCCTGAAACATGATTCACACTCCCAAAATCAAACGTATATTCTTCAGACCTTTGCGACATCAACTGCCTCCTTTAACGATACTAGTATAAAACCTTCGGTTAAGCAATCTATCAAAACGCAATTTAATTTCCTTCAGGGATACTAAAAAATGGCTCATTTGAGCCATTTTTTATACCTTATTCCGTTGGAGCAGTTGGTGCCTGTGGAGTATCACCTTCTTTCTTTGACTGGTGCGCCCGTCCATCTACTTCATAGCTTGTATTTTGAGCTTCAAAGAAGTTTACAAGCTCAAACACATCAGTAGCAGTCGACATCCACTTCGCAGGATTTGTTGCACCGTAGTGTTTTGGTAGCCCAAGCTCTTCAAGACGTCGGTCAGCCACATACTGCACGTACTGGTTTACATAATCAGCGTTGAGCCCGAGAATTCCATTTGGGAACAAATCTTTATTGTAATCTGTTTCTCGATCTACTCCTTCGATAACAATGTTTCGAATTTCTGCCGCAAACTCTTCAGTGAGAAGTTCTGCATTTTCTTCAAGAATATTATGAATCAAGTTCATACCAAACTTTAGATGAAGTGATTCGTCTCGAAGCACCCAGTTAATCATTGAGCCAAAGTTTCGGAGTTGGTTTCGCTGGCGGAACGAAAGTGCCACCATGAAGCCTGAATAAAACCAAATACCTTCCATCACGATATTTGTTGCTACCAAGTTTCTGATGAAGTCTTTCTTCCCGTCTACAGTCTCAATATCAAGACTGTCTTCAGTCATTCGCTTCATGTACTTGTTGATGTAGTTTTCCTTTGCAAGCATCGAAGGGACTTCAAGGTGCAGGTTGAAAATCTTTTCGCGATCAAACGGAAAAGTTTCAAGTACATACTCAAACGCTACACAGTGGTTTGCTTCTTCCCACATCTGCTTTGCAAGATAGAGGTGACACTCTGGAGATTTGAGATATGGGTAAATACCAAGCGCGATTGAGCGGTTTACGATAAGCTCTGCAGGGTTGAAAAATGCCATCAAAAACTTCACTGCATGCTGCTCATCAGGAGTCATCTGCTCGAAATCCTGAAGGTCTTCGTTGAGTGCAATTTCATGAGGAAACCAAGTATTTCGCACTGCTTGGTTATAGAGATCATACGCCCACTTATAATTAAGTGGATGTAGGTTCATATCTTCTGGTGACGCTTTTCCAATTAATGCCATATGTTTTATGATTAATTAATAAATAAATAATTTACCACAGAGAATGCAATATTCATTTTTGAACGATTTCGCAGACTTTTGCAAGAGATATCAATAATTTTTTTAGACCGTGAGCACCAAGTCTTGTACTCAGGACCGAAGCGAAGCGAGTTTGCGGAAGGTCAAAAAATTATGCCGTATCTCTCAAAAGGCGAGGACTAAGTGAAAAAATGAATGTTGTAGTCTCTTCTACTGGCAACTATCGCATTGTGCTCGCTCGGCGGGGTCTATAGGACACACCTTCACCGCATCACTGACTGTGACCGCAGGAGTTGCTTTTGCAACAAGCACTTTCTCCATAAGAGGCATACTCATAACCTCTGGTGCACCTACATTACTCTTTTCTGTTGTTGTCTGCAAGACTGGTGCGGGGGCAACCGAAGCAAAACCGCTACTTCGAACTATCGTTTCTGGAGACACATACGGAGCTTGTACGTGTGCATTTTGTAATATTTTTTCTGCTGTTACCAAAGCTTCACTTTCTTTTGCTATAGTCGGTGCTGGTGTAGGAACAGAAACTGGTACACTTGGCTGTACTTCTACTGAATCAAGTGACTTCTGGAGTGGCATCGCAAATGCGCCACTTTCTTTTTTCAAACCAAGTGCTGCAAAACCAGTCTTACCAATCTGTTGTGCCTTATTAACTGCGACAGTTGATTGTTCAGCGGTATGACGAGGCTTCATATGGAGGTAGTATGTAGTCTTCACACCTTTCTCCCATGCAGTCTGATATATCTTCATTGTCTCATCAATATCACGTGTTTCAAGATACATGTTTCGAGAAAGCCCTTGATCTACCCATTTCTGAGCTCGAGCAGCTACCTCAATATATGCATATGGTGAAGTGGTAAATGAAGTTTTGTAGATATCTTTGATGTGTTGAGGAATCCCTGCAATATCTGCAATATCACCTTGTCGTTCAACAATCTCCCCTTTCACTTTTTCCCAGATTCCCATATTCTTCAAATCTTTCACAAGGTTATGATTGATATCGATATATTTTCCTGAGATTTTATTTCGAGAAAAGATTTGTGCAAAACGTGCATCAATACCTGGCGTAGTTGCAGCCACCAGACCGATATTTGCGTTCGGTGCCACAGCCATAAGAGTTGCATTTCGAATACCTTTTTGCACCTTTACTCGGAGCACATCCCAATTTAAACCCTTGTGCTTACTTTCTTTATCTACCGTAAGTGGACGACCTCGCTCCGCTTCCACTTTTGCAATCGTATCAAATGGCACTTTGCCTTTTGACCATTCTGAACCTGCAAAATGAGTATAACTTCCTCGTTCTTGTGCCAAGTTTGCTGATTCATCAATTGCCATATATGAAATAAACTCAAAAATTCGATCAGCAAAATCCCATGCATGCTCGGCATCATATGACATACCAAGTTGTTCAATCGTATCTGAAAATCCCATCACTCCGAGACCAATCGCCCGATTTTCTTTATCTGATTTTTCTGCTTCAGGAATTGGGAGCACGTTAATATCAATCAGGTTATCGAGCTGACGCACTGCAAGACGCACCGACTCTTCGAGAAGCGACCAATTAATTTCTTTATTTTTGATATGCGCAGCGAGGTTTAATGAGGCAAGGTTACATACCGCAACATTATCTTTGTCTTGCGGCAAACAAATCTCTGTACAGAGATTACTCATATGAATCGTTCCTGTATTGTTGTTGAGTGCGCGAAGGTTGATAGTATCTTTCCATGTAAGCCACGGATGTGAAGTGGTTTGCAATGCAACAAGAATCTGTCGATACTGTTCTTTTGCGGGTACTTTTTTAAAAGTTCTTAATTTTCCTGCATTTGCCATCTCAATATACTCTGCATATCGTTTTGAAAATGCTTTTCCGTAGAGTTCATTGAGGTCTGCTGTTTCTGCAGGGTCAAACATATACCATTCTTCACCATTTTGCACTCGCTTCATAAACTCATCAGTCATAAATACCGCAGTGTTTGCAGTACGCATTCTCATGTAATCATCTCCTGCATTATGCTTCCAATCGAGAAATTCTGGAAAATCAATATGCCAGTTTTCCATGTAGAAACACAATGCTCCTTTCTTTTTTCCACCTCGCTGAATTGCACGAATCGCTGTATCAATAATTTTTGCAAATGGTGTCGGCCCTGTTGAAATACCATTATTTGACTTAAGCGGTGAACCTGATGCTCGAAGTTTGGTCACTGACGCACCAATACCTCCTGAACCTTTTGAAAGCAACATAACATCTGACACTGATTTTGCGATATGAGCCATATCATCATGGATTTCAAGAAGGTAGCAGTTTGAAAGTGCTGGGTTTATAGTTCCTGCAGCAAGGTTCGTTGAACCTCCTGCAACATACTGAAGTTTTGACATTTTATTGTAAAACTTAATAGCCATCTCTGTTGGAGATTGTTCATTGTATGCAAGACCCATCGCAATACGCATAAAGAAAAACTGTGGAGTTTCTCGAGGTGTCTGATCAATATGCTTCATTGCATATCGAGATAATAAACTATCAAGTCCTGCGTATTGGAACAACTCATCTCGTTCTATACGAAGTGCAGCGGTTATCGTATCAAGGTTGAATCGACTCTTCATCGCGGGATGAAGTCGTCTATCAGCAACACCTTCATTGATAAACCGGACAAACGCTTCTTTGTGTTTTTGTTCGAGATCAGCAATATCATCTTTGTCGTATTCACCCACCACTCGACGATACACAGTTTTCAAAAGAAGCCGTGTTGCGACCACATCATATTCAATATCAGAAATAATATTCTGCACCGCAGCGTTGATGGTCGCCTGATCCATCTCTTCTGTCGTAATACCATCATAGAGCGTAAGTCGCGTTTCGGTTGCAATCTGAGTAACTTTTGCAACTGGATCAAAAAGCCCTTTACATGCTCGTTCAATCGATCGATTGATCTTATCAGCATTAAAGGGCACTACAGTACCGTCATGACGTTTTACATTGATGCTCATAGAAAGTATTACTAAACTAACTTAATAATTAATATGTTTTTACCTTATTTTTTACTTTTTTTAGTGAAAAATATGGTTGGACAATTATTTTACCTTAAAACCTTCCAAAAAATCTTGAAAAAAGAGTGGAAAACTCACTTCATTTCCCACCGCGATACAAAAGCTGTGCAATGTAAAATTTTTCGCCAAAAAAAGCCCTTAGATAAGGACTTTTAACCCACTTGGTGACCACTTGTTTAAAATGACATCATATCTCCAATCACAAGTCCTCGTTTTATCGTATCCCCCGCAGGGATTTCGATTACGTATTGAGTTGGAGTTTCTGGACCAAAGGACTGTGGGTAGGTCGCCGGTGAAAGTGAATGCTCAATATGTACTATTTTTTTATCAGCATCAAGCCAGATAATATCTAAAGGAAAGTTCATATCTTTCATCCAAAATTTCAGTCTACTTGGGACTGTAAACACAAAAAGCATTCCTGTACGAGCATCAAGAGATGGTCGATACGAAAGCCCTTTCTCTCGCAACAAATCAGTATCAGCAATCTCAAGAGTATACACTGTATTACCCAGCATCACTTCTTTCGTATTATACGAAACCACCGATACTGTATGTGATGTACGTATACCATACAATACACCAATACATACGATCACACAGCATAGAGCAATAAGTATTTTTTTCATCCTCTTAGTATATCAAAACTACTCCATCATGGAGTAGTTTTGATAATTAGAGAGTGTACCCAAGTTTTTGAAGCGCCTCACGAGTATGCGGAAATACTCGTTTTGTATCTCGTATACGCTGGAATGCCTTACTTTCTTCGAGTGACTTTTCGATCAATGGATTGACCCCTGTCAAAAGCACTTGCTTACCCTGAGACTCGATCAATGTCACAATCTCTTCAAATGCATCCACACCATCGAGATCGATAAAGAAAAGTTCTCGCATACGAAGGACAACATTTTCAAAATCTGCATTCAGCTTTGTTTCAAATCGAGAGATGTGTGCTTGAGCATTGACATACGCAAGCTGACCTTTGATTGAGTACACGAGAGTATGACAGTCTTTACAGATATTTTCGTCATCGATATCTTCCCCAACCACATGATCAGTCACCTTCTGTTCTGCATTGTTGATCATGAGCTCAAACTGCCCTTTTGATAACTTCTCCACAAACAGAAGAAGTGCAACTGCGGTACCGAAAAGGATACCCACAATCGGATCTTCATAAATAGTAACGATGGCGACCAAGATTGAAATGCTGAAACTTTTTTTATCAAAACTAAACATACGGTAAAAATGCACTATCTCCACCATACGCACCGCAACAAAGACGAGAATCGCTGCAATCACTGCAAGTGGAATGTATTTAAAGTATGTCAAAAATACAAATGAAATGAGTGCAATACAAATACTTGAAATAGTTGCCGACATCTTATCATTTGCTTTTGTCTTCACATTAAGTGACGTACGCGCAAGCGCTGCGGTCGCAGGAATACCTCCGAAAAGTCCTGAGACTGCATTGGCAATACCAAGACCAAACATTTCCTTTCGAGGTTGATACTTTGTACCAGTCATACCGTCTGCAATTTTTGCAGAAATCATTGTTTCAAGAATCGCCACAACCGCTACCGTAAGTGCAGGAAGGAGCAATGATGAGTCCAGGAAAAAATGAAATGGTTGTACTATCTTCGGAGCAATGTCTGCATACTGCATTCCCAAAGTTTTTAATTCAAAGGGAAGTTTTCCTACAGTCGATAAATAGCCGAGAAAAATTCCAATCGGTGTAAGTGTAATCGCCCCAGGAAGTTTTGGTGTAAGCTTCAAAAGAGTAAACAGTCCAACCAAAAAGAGTACAAAAATGCCAAATGTAGGAAGTGATGTTTGACCGATATGAGCAAATGATTCGAGTACATTTGAAATAAACTCAGAGTGCTTCTCAAGTCCTGAGAGACCGAGTGCAAAGTTCATCTGGTTGAGTCCGATAATGAATGCAACACCTAAGGTGAAGCCATGCACAGTTGATGCAGGAATAAATACGAGATATCGCTCAAGTTTGAAAACATACGACACAAAAATAAACACCGCAGAGACGATAGCAAGCATCGAAAGCGCATCTGCCCCATGAGTAAGTGCGTACGCTGCAAGAATTCCTGAGAGTGCGCCTGTTGGACCTACAATATTGTAATTACTTCCTCCAAACAATGATGCCATAAGTCCTGCCCACACCGCAGTAATAATACCCGCTGTTGGCGTACTGTTTGATGCCACCGCAAGGGACACTGAAAGTGGAATAGAGACCAAAGATACGGTTAAACCTGACTGCCAATTATGTTTTATTTTGACAAGAATACGCGAAATAAATGATTGCATGAAAACGTAAATTAATGATTAAGAATGAAACCCGCAAAGTTTGTATAGTACTCCTTTTTTTAAATTTGTGAAGCTTTTTCGGTGGATAAAAAAATGCAACAAAAAGCACCCTTTCGGGTGCTTTTTGTTTTTAAGTATTCTTAAAATTTCACAATCTGAATGAAATCCGAGGCGAGTAAGGAAAATAATTGGAGACGTACTAATGTACGATGACAATTATTTTACCGAAACTCAACAAAGGAGTTCGTCAGATTTGAAGTTTTAATTTACCATGAACGACCTCCTCGGTCATTACCTCGGTCAAATGATCCTCCTGTTCGTGGAGCTCGTGGTTCCATTGGTCGAGCTTCATTTACAGTAAGTTTTCGTCCGTCAAGTTCTTTTCCGTTCCACATATCAATCGCTGCCTGTGCTTCCGCATCAGATGCCATTTCTACGAAACCGAAACCTTTTGATCGGCCTGTCATTTTGTCCATGATAATTGTAGCTGATACTACATTACCTGCCTGAGCAAATGCGTCTTTTAATGCTGCATCGCTTGTAGCATATGCAATACCTCCTACGTACAACTTCTGTGCCATTTTCTTTTTAACTAGTCTTTATTGTAAACTGTAAGGCGACTAGCCTCTCTCCTTTTCTCACGAAAACTACGAGAACTTACATTACCTATAATGATACGCCACATCGTCCCACAAGTCAACCGTACAAAAAACTCACACGGAGTGTGAGTTTTTTGCTATTTACTTCAACGTTACTGATTTAATCACAACTGGAGAAACTGGCTTATCATTAGCCCCCGTTTTCACATTTGCAATCTTATCTACCACATCCTGACCTTCCACTACTTTACCAAAGATAGTATACGCATTTGGAAGTGGGTAGTCTGCATGCATAATGAAGAACTGACTACCGTTGGTGTTTGGACCTGCATTTGCCATCGCTACAACCCCTTTCTTATACCCTGCTTTATACGATGCAGTGTTTGGGTTGAGTTCATCGTCAAACTTGTATCCTGGACCTCCGGTACCATTTCCATTTGGATCTCCACCTTGGATCATAAATCCTTTGATCACACGATGAAACGTAAGTCCATCGTAGAAACCTTTACCTGCAAGTGTTGTGAAATTCTCCACAGTTTTTGGTGCATCTGCACGATACAACTCGAATGTAATATTTCCGTAATTTGTTTCAAGTGTGACCATTTTGATGTTTTTTGTGTTTGTATTATTGGACACTACTGGGAGGCACTTGTTCTGATATTTCGATTGGTTTTGTAAGAAGATTCAATGTAAGTTCAACTTTATCTGAAATCACTTTATCACCCAATCCTTTAAAGAATGAGCTTGAACCATATTTTACATTATAATCAGCGCGATTAAATGTAATCTTTCCATTCACTCGAAGCATATTTTGACCTTCTACCGTAACTGTAACAGGGAAAGAAAAATCTTTTGTTACATCGCGAATAGTGAGTTTTCCTTTTGCAGTAAAGTCACCTGCTGTTTTTGCTGGTGTAAAAGAAAGTAATTCAAACTTTGCTTCAGGGAATTTTTCTACATTAAAGAAATCATCTGATTTCAAATGAGTCTCAAGTTGAGCATTTCCTTCACTTTCTTTAATCGATGCCATATCAATCACAAATTCACCTGTAGTGATTGTTGCATTTTCAAACTTTCCTTTTCCTGACTTGAGCATAATAGTACCTATATGAGATTTTGCTCCTGATACAAATGCTCCTTTCCATGTAATCGTACTGGTTGCAGTATCAACGACGTACACATCCTTTTCTATTGTTTCTGTAACAACAGGTGTCGTTGTTGCATTCTCTGTAGCAGGTACACTTTCTTTTGGTGTACCAAATACTTTGTACCCTGCAAATCCAACCAATGCAATAACAATTAAACTTAAGATAATATTTTTCATTACGTGTTATGTAACTTAGCTACTAAACAGCCACGTAAATAAGTAAAATCGGTTCAGATACGCGAAGCAGAAGGATTTTGGAGCGAGCCGTACTTGGCTGTACGGTGAGCTATAAAATCTGCACTGCGACAAAGTAGATGGATTGATTTTATTTATTTTCGCGTCGTGTAGAGTAGTATACACCAAGAATGATACAAATGAGAAGGAGTAACCACAACCAATACCAATTATTCCACTCTCCTGCAAATGAAACCGCTGCAACATTGTTGTTAGATTCACTATCTCCCTCATTATTTTCTTGAATACGTGTAGTTGAAGCACGAGGAGCATCGGTAAGTCCTGCATCATTTGTAGATCCTCCTGTGTATATGTTTCCGGAAAATCCGCGAGATGTATCTTCGATAGATTGATATGATGATTGTTCTGTACCAGATGTTTGTGTTGGTATTACTGCACCATCAGGACTTCCACCAACTGCGAGTGTTACTGGTGCACCACCTCCTGTTCCACCACCAAATGATCCTACGATAGGGCCATTTGATGCTGACCCAGAAGTATTGGTCGAACCACCTTCAGTCGAACCACCTGAAGCACCACCACCTGTTGTTGTTACAACTTTTTTCTTAAAGGTAACATTGGTAATAAATGGACTCGCTTCTGTATTTCCCGCTTCATCCTGACCATGCGCCGTGAGACAATACACACCATCAGTTTCAGGTGTCCAGTTATAACTCCAGTTAAATGTTGTTGAAGCCACTCCATTTACCAAAGATACGATCGTGTTGTATGCACCACATGATGCTGCTGTTTCTTCTGTAGCTTGGATATATGGAGCGTACGCAAGAGTTGTACTTGCAACCATATGTGCATCAGTTGTCGATCCTGCAATTACAATATGTTCGTCTTCAATATTTGAATCAGGATTTGGAGATGTAAATGTAGAAACTGGAGCAGTTGTATCAACAGTTACAGACCATGGGTTTGTCCATGAAGTACAGTTGTACGCAGTATCACATGCTTTCACCTGCCAGAAATACATACCTTCACTTGTACCTGATGCATCGATCTGTGAAGCAGAAAGTGTTGTTCCATATATTGGAGTTGAAAGTGCGTTACCTGTTGTTGTCGCAGATGAAACTGATGATTGATAGTGATATGACACACCTGAAAGAGATGGATCAATTGAATCTGACCAATCAAGGATAAGTCCAAGAGCACGAACGACAGCACCAGAAGCAGGGGTTTGGTGTACAGGAAGAGATGGAGTGTCTGTGTCAGTAAAGATACCGAAGTCTTTATGAACATAGTTCCCTCCTGACAACACACCCACTAAGTAGTTTCCTGACACAGGTAGTGAATACGAAGAGTATGCGGGAGCACTTACAGTAAGTGTATATTCTCCAGGTGTTACGTTTGTGAAATGATATTCACCATTTCCACTTGTATATAGTGTAGTACCGCCGAGATGCACTGGAGTATTAGAAAGACCAACTTCTGTTTCATCTTTTACTCCATTGTTGTTTGTATCAGCAAACACAATACCAGCCACTTCACCTTTAGAGAAATTGCCAAAATGTTTTGTAACAACATCACCGAAATTAAGCGTAATAAAATGTCCGTATGAACCTGAACAATCTTCACCTGTTGTTGGCATAGACTGTGTCCAACCTGATTGCACTTCTTCACATACTTTGTATATACCAGGATTGAGCTGACCGAAGATATATCCTGCACCTGTTGTAATCTTTGAACCAACCTCAGTAACCACAGTAACAGGATTTGTAACCATAGACTCACCTTCACCGGTAGTAACCATCTCCTCTGTTATCTTAAATAATTTTACAATCCATCCAGAGAGTGCATTATCAGATTCATCAAGTGTAGCGTTTGCACTCATATCATTAAATACACTTCCTTGAATCACTGCAAAATCTCCGTGATTGTACGTACACTGAACACTTACCCCTGCAGGAATAGTGATTGATTCAACTCTTGGATCAACCATAGTATCTCCAATAAAGCACACCGCTGTTTCACCCGATGGACCGCCGTCAATAATTTCAAGTAGATTGTATGTACCTGGTGTAATACCTGTAAATACGTGTGATTCAGCATGTCCAATAATCACTGGATCATACACAAGAGTATCTCCCGACTCTGACGGTTGAGAAAGTGTAAATGAATAGGTACCCTGCACTGGTTCTGTATAATTTGTTACCGAAAGAGATGATTTTTTAACATTTGAGAATGTACACACAGTTTCAATACCAGCACTAATTGGAAATGAAGATGATGCGTATGAATTTTCACCTTGCATACACACACTATCTCCAAGTGCCCACCATGATGACATACTTTGAGAAAGTGAGTAATCTCCGGGAATTATCCCATTAAACACATACTCCGTATTACCTGGAAAAAATGTATGACTTGAAACAGTAGTTTCATCTTTAATAAGACTAAATGCAAATGAATCTTCTGTAAGAGTTGGATTTGTATTCAACACCACTTTTACTGATCCGCCTTGGAATACACCGAAATCAGGACCTATAGAAAGACCATCGACTCCAACCACAGAAACTGAAGTACCATATGCTCCATTTGCACAATCCACACCAGAAACAGGCGCTGTTTGTACAGTTGTATTAGAACTATCTCGACATACTGTATATGTACCAGATGGAAGGCCTGTTGGAATATAATAAATACCATCTGTATTAGTTACGGTAGTTGTTGCAATTGGACCCGTAAGAGCAATCACTTCACCTTGTTTTGGAAGCTCACCTTCATCTTTAATACCATCATGATTTACATCATTCCATACTGTACCAAAAATACCTCCATTGTATTGTTTATATACGACTTTGATATACGGCTTACAACCCCATGGACTTGGAGATGGTGCACAAGAAGTACCTGAATATTCTTTTGAACGAAATTCTGCCAAATAATCAGTACCTGAATTTTCATTCACATCCTGTATCATCCACCCCGCATTTACACCAACACCTTTCGCAAGATTTTTTACATCAGCAGTCACATCAAAACTTACCCACTTAACACCTGGAGTAATACTAGTTGTTGAAGTAGGAGTTGTAGATGCTGTTGGTTTATTAGCCCATCGCACTTCATTTACCGGATTATTATCAGTACCACCATTCCCTTCAACCCATGAAGCGAGGATTTGAGACACACCATATGTTCGATTTGAATTTGAACTCGCCTCATTACTCATATACACAAACATTTCTGCAGATTCGATTTCTTGTGAAGGAGCGAGAAAAGAAAGATCGTATTGCACCAACACTCGACGATTTTTTGAAGTCTCTGATTTTACATCAATACTTGAGAGGTGACCATAATTCGCTGTGTCATGATTTGATGTTACATCTTCATCAACATAACTATCTTTCACTACTGATCCATAGTGTGTGTACGTATCCTGATCAGCAGGTGTATCTGCAAAAGCAATCAGTGTTTGTGTATTCAAAAACAAAACACTAAAAAGCGCAATAAAAGCAAAAATTTTCTTAGACATGGTGTGTGGTGCGTACATATAATCCTCTATTATTAATTGAAAACAACACTACTATTTATATATAACTTTGTCAATAAGTCTATTTACATACACAAAGAGGTGTGCTAAGGTTTCCGGCAGACAAAACGAGGCGATGAACGCCTCAATTCAACGACGTTGGAGATGTAGTATGTTTATCAAAAACCAGAAGATGGCATTTGCCATTCTTCTTATCACTACGGCACTCACCTGCTCCCTGCAGGCGGCGCCGTACACCAACAACAGTCCGCTTTTGGTTGGAGCTCAAGCTCTACCTCAGCTCTGTGCAATTGCAAACGCGTGCACCTACACAAGCATGACCATTCTGATGACCGGGAACTTCGGCCTCATCGGGTCAGGTAATACCGTAGGATCTTGGCAACCCGGGTTTACACCCAACCAAGACGGTCTGCCGTATCTGGACGGGAACTCTCCGTACAGTACACAAATCATGAACTTAGCCAGCTACGCCTACGGAACTGGAGGGTTCACGGGCAGTTCGACCAGTCCAAACTGGACGCCGGCCAACAGCCAATACTTTGGTACCAATGCTGGTGGCGCAGCTGGGTTTAGGTTTCAACAAAACAGTGGGTCAAACTCCGCTGAACTGGTAGTCAGAATTTCCCTCCTCGAAGGACTCCTTAATATGTACTGGCGTGACCCGTCAGTACCGAACGTGCTCTACAGCATCCTCGATCCGACCAACGGAGTCGGTGATGTGGTAGCATTCGTCCCCAGCACCATTTGGGAACTCGTGTTCTTCGACGGAACCAGCAACATGGCGTCCGGCAATAACGCGGCTAACAAGGCGTTTGTAGTAATGCAAGGTCCACCCGACCAACAAACTGGAGTCCCTGAACCGATAACCCTCGTCCTCATGGGCGCAGGCCTTGTCGGCATTGCGCTCTTCCGGCGCCGTCATCACAACGGCGCGTAACAAAAACCAGTTCTTTCAAACCCAACCAATCCCCGGTCACTTACGTGACCGGGGATTATTTTTTTCATACAAAAAAAGTTTAAAAAATACTTGACGTATTAAATAAAACATGATAGTGTCTTTGACGGCAATGTCTATCGAACTGTTTTCGAAGCAGGTCGGTGACAATGTACATTGAAAAAAAAATCGGAGTAAAAAGTGGTAAAAAACTTTTTAAAAAATGGCCTCCTGGCCATGATCGCAGTCATTGGCTTCGGCCTCTTCTCACCGGCGGCAACCGCCGCACCAATCTACGGCACGGTGAACTTCGGCTCACCGGTGGCGAACATCAAAATCAATAACATGAACAGTGGTACCTTCATCGGTACCCCGTCGTTCACTGTCGTAACCCCGGCTACCGGCGATTTCAGCAGCTCCCTCGGGAGCGGCGGAACCGCAACCAACATCCTCGGCAACATCCCGATGCCAGGCTTTCTCACTTTCAACGGATTCACCGTCGATGTGACCTCCTGGCAAGGGGCGAATGTCTGGGTACTCACGAGTCTACCAGGCGGGGTTGACTTTCTGTCGGCCGCGTTCACCGGCACAGTTACAGGGAATGGTTTCGACCCGACAGTTGTCACCGGGGCAATATCAGCTCAGTACGCTGGTGGATACAACCCCGACACCACCGTTGCATGGTCAGGTAACATGACATCCCAGGTACCCGAACCGATGTCCTTCGTCCTCATGGGCGCAGGGCTCATCGGCATCGCAGCACTCCGGCGCCGCACGTAACAACCGTTCTTTCGAACCCAACAAAGCCCCGGCAACCCCGGGGCTTTTAACTTACCCAAATTCCCACCAAACCAGAAGGGCACCTTCCTCGCGAGGAAGGTGCCCTTCTTTTTTTTAAAAGTGTGGTGTAATATTTATCTCAACTTTGTGATATCTCGGGGAGAAAAAAGAGCTTCAGTCCACTCAAATGCAATCTTGAACCGCTTTGTCCATGAATGGAAATTGAACAGATACACTGTACGCCAGATCCACCACATCAATTTTCCTGAAAATCGCAATCCAAACATCTCCCCAACTGCATACCACTGACCGAGAGATACCAATGTCCCTCGTATGTTATACATAAATGTTTTTAGTGGTTTGTGTGAAAGTAATGCAAGAACATTATATGCAACAACTTCAGCTTGTCGCGCTGCAATTTGTGCAAGTGCTGGATACCCCTTTCCATCTGCAGTCTCTACCAACGCACTATCTCCTAATACAAACACATGAGGATCACCGTTCAATTGCAAAAATGTATTTGTTGCAAGTTTCCCTGCAACCACGGTAGGTTCAAATGAATTAAACTTTGGCACACTCGGTGTGACACCTCCCGCCCAAAATACAAACGATGTATCAATCGAACTCCCATCTTTAAAGAGCACTTTTTCTGCAGTAATTTCTGTTACTGACATATTCATATGAAGTTGTACTCCGAGCGCAGTCAACCGTGAAGCTGTTTTAACTCGAAGACTCGGATGAAGCATTGCCAAAAGGTCTGGCCCTGTATTTACCAAATGAAGCGAAATATCTTTTTTCTGAATCGCACTCACGTCTTTAAAATACAGATCATAGAGTGTATTGATAAATTCTGCCATTTCAGCCACCATCTCCACTCCCGTAGCTCCTCCACCAACCACCACAAAAGAAAGTTTTTTCTTTCGTTCGAGAGCAGACTCAATACACGACGCGTCTTCAACTGCATCGATAATACGTTCACGTATCTCTATTGCATCAGCAAGATTTTTGAGTACAAGAGAGTGTTCTTGTGCACCAGGAATTCCATAAAAATTGGTGACTGCACCTGTAGCAATTATTGCATAATCATATGAAATACTTTTTCCATCTACTACAAGGGTATGCTCCTTCGGAGATAACGCTTCTACTGTACCCTGATGAAATACCACTCCAGTACCTGCAAAAATATGCCTGATTGGTTCAGTCACCGAACGTCCTCCGAGTCCCCCTGTTGCAACCTCATGAAGCAACGGGGTAAATAAAAAATAATTTGTTTTATTAATAATAGTTACATCGAGTACACCTTTTTTTACATACGGAATCAGTGCTTTAGCTGTGTAGACACCACCAAATCCTGCTCCAACAATCACCACATGAGGTTTTTTATTCATATAGACTCTAGTATATCAGAAGACTCTTGAAAATATACAAACACTGCTTCTGAAAGAAAATCATGTTACTTTTCGTATATACTAGAGAGAATGGACTCTGCCTCACACCTCACTGACGAAGAAATACTTAAACAATCTCTCACTGACAGAGAGTTTTTTGCTCATATTATTGAGCGATACGAACCTAAACTCAGAGCATATATAGGGAGAAAATCACATGCATCAACCGCAGACCAAGACGATCTTCTTCAAAATATTTTTATCAAGGTGTATAAAAACATGAAGGATTTCGATCCAAGCCTTCGGTTTTCTTCGTGGATATATCGTATTGCTTACAATGAAATGATTGACTGGTATCGTAAGAAAAAACGCGAACCATCTGTATCATTCGATGCAGATGAAACGATTTTTCATTCATTGACTGCAACTGATGATACATCTTCTGTTGCACTCCATGAAGAGCAAAAGGTGCTACTCAAGAAAGCTTTGGAGACTCTCGATAAAAAATATCAGGATATTATAGAACTCCGGTTTTATGAAGAAAAAAGTTATGAAGAAATCGCTGATATTCTACAGATACCACCAGGAACCGTTGCAATTCATCTCAACCGAGCAAAAAAGATTCTAAAAGATTTACTTCACCATCATGACCAATAATACACACAACAATTTAAAAGAAAGTATATTTTCAAAAATAGAAGCTGAGAATATAACACCTCTACCTCAATGGCGTTTCAAACTGCAGCACACCCTCCTCTGGATACCTGGAACACTGGTAACACTTGTTGGAGCATGCGCATGGGCAGGTATGTTATTTGGAATTAAACATGCAGGATTCGAGTATGAACGTTTTATCGCACCAAATAAACTTCAATTTTTACTTCAAACAATGCCTCTTATTTGGATTGGATCATTTCTCTTATTCACAGGAGTAATCGTCCACACACTTCGTCTCACTCCAAAAGGATATCGTTTTGATTCAAAAAAAGTTCTCGGTGCAAGCCTTCTTATCAGTATTAGTTTTGGCACACTACTCTATGTTATAGATATGTATGGATATAAAAATCCGGTCATACGATATCCTGTCGAACGTCAGCACAAAGAAATCTGGTCACATCCTGAGAGAGGACATCTTGCTGGACTAGTTACTATTGAACATGATGTTACTATGCTCACTGACTTAAATAATAAACAATGGGTTCTTAATACTTCACTTATTCCTACAACAACAATCACACATGATCGAATGTCTCGATTTATAGGAAAACAAATCGACGATGAAAACTTCCTTGTATGCATCATACTGCCATGGAATCTTTCACTTCGACCAGGCGTACCACCAGTACACCCTCGACCAAAAATGATGCTTCTCAGCACTAGTACAGACCCAAACCCTTGTGACAAACTCATACTGATGGCGCAATAACAAATATCGTGAAAGAAATTTTTTTCATAGACGTATGAGTATATGTTGGAAGTGATCATCCAACAAACATATTACTTACTTATTAATGAGAACTTTCAGATTTGAGCAAAGTCAGCGAAGAGCAAAGAAAATATAGTTTACTCTATTTTACTGCGGCTCGACAAATAAATTTGCCACATATGAAAGTTATAACTACCATGAAAAAAAGAAAAGCTCTTATGACACTGGTTTTTGTTGGCGCAGCATCACTCCCTTTTTTGGTAAGCGCTGCAAGTAATCCAACCACAAATAAAAATCGACCAAACAGAGAAGCATTTGAAAGCGCTCTCGACTCAGGTGATTATGCAACATTTAAAACACTCACTTCGACCCATCCACGATTTGACGATATCGAAATTACTGAGGCTATATTCAACAAACTCGTCGAAGCTCATACACTTCGTAAAAATGGTGATAAGGCAGGTGCAGAAAAAATCATGACTGAGCTTGGTTTAAAAAAACCAGACCATGAACATATGAAAGGTTTTTTCCAGAACCTCACTGATGCACAAAAAGAAACACTAAAGCAAGCAAAAGCTCTCACTGATGCTGGAAAACCTGAGGAAGCAAAGAAGTTGCTGACCGATGCGGGTATTAAAATTCCAGAATACAAAGGTCTCTTTGTAGAAGGAGCTCACCCACGTTTTGCAAATCTCACTGATGCGCAAAAAGAGGTAATGAAACAAGCTCGTACACTGATCAAACAAGGCAAGATGGATGAAGCAAAAAAACTCCTCGATGATGCTGGCATACAACCGCCAACAATCAAGTAAACACCTCACTATTTTCTCTCATGAAAAAACTCCCACTCCATACAGGAGTTTTTTCATATTAAACACAATACCCCGCCAGATGACCAGTTTCCTGGTGCAGATACTCTCTTACAAAAACAGTAAGTCGCGAGAGACGCTTCCTCTCCGTGTCTGATGGTTACTCTAAACTCTGTGGCTTCGTTCATTGGATGTGGTATAAGAAAAGGCGCACGTACCCGAAGGTCGTGCGCCCATTGTGCCATTGCGAAGTTTTGCGGTTAGGCCGCGAATACTTCGGCGACACCGTGGTCAACTACCACGACAGCTACGTCGCTGATGCTCTGCAACTTCGTCGCGGCGTCCTTGTCGAAAGCACCGAGCGCTTTCTGAATGCCGTCTCGCATGGCGAGTCCTCGCGCGAAAGGGACTTCTCCCTTGTCACGGATTTCCTGCCAGTTGTGTCCGGGCATCAGAGCGTTCGCGAGCGGACCGCCGTGAACGTCGTCGACGTTCAGGAGAACGATCACCGCTTGATCTGGAGTCATGCCACGCTCCGTCAGCCGACGCTTGAAGTGCTTGACGCGATCGGCGTTCAGTTCCAGTGTGTTACGGCAGTTGTGTTTCTCCACCACCCTGATCACCGCGACGGCGATCGGATCATCGAGCACCAGTTGGCCGTCGACTTCACGAACGACTGCGCCGCTTGCTTCGGGATCTTCGATATCGTTACTATAGAGGGCAGGACCGTCGACGCTGAGAATCCGACCTTTGAGTTCACCTCTGAGCTCACTGATTGCGTTCAGAACGCGCTGACGACTTGTGTCGTCACCGAGATGCAGAACGTTCGCTCGTCCACCACTGTAATGCCAGTCGACTTGAGCGTTAGCTTTCTTAGCGACAGACTGTACCCAACGCTCTACAGCGTTGGAACTACCGTCGAGGACACAGACACCCCTGCCTTTCTTGAGAATATCAGGCTTACAGGGTGCGGGATCAGGACCATCGGTTGCCATAGCTTGTCTCCTTCTTTCGTTTGGGTTTGGGAATATGCATTTTTTGAGCCAGAAATAGCTCATGAATCCTGCGCTATCTTAGCATACGGATAGCGTTATGTCAATGGTAACCTTATTTAAAAATAGCAACAGTCAGCGACACTAATAATCAGTGCCAGATGACCAGTTTCCTGGTGCAGATACTCTCTTACAAAAACAGCAAGTCGCGAGAAAGATCGTCCGAGTCGGTACCGAGGGTTCTGTTTTTTATTGCTTTGTCTGTACTGCCGAGATGCACTACACCTTTACCAAACTTTTTTTCTAGACTATCTATTTGTTTGTGTATGATCTCAAACTTTGTTGCTTTTTCAATCGCACCAAACAAGTCACCTTGTTTTACACCCTCGGGCTCGAGTTCTGAAAGAGTCACGCCTGTGGTCCGAAACTGCACACCTGGACGCCAAGCTTTGTCGAGGTGAGACCGTGCGATACTGACCAACGTTTCTGGTGCATGTGTAGGTACCTCTAACACTACTGTGTGTGAATAATATGTAAAATCATGACTTTTCAAAAAGAAAGAAAATTTTTTGGGAACGAGGTTGTAGTGTCTCGCTTTACGACAAGCCTCCTCTGTATGTTTGGATATCTGCGAAAGGAGAAAAACCTTGTCGTTTGTTGTCGGATAAAAAGTTCTCGTTTTCTGCACCGAGGAATATGTTGTTTTTGGGTTTGGGTCGACGTGGTGTACGCACACCCCATTTAACTCCATCCATATTTCTATATATGGTTTAGATAAATTATTTTTGACCCACGTCATATCTTTGCCGGCAAAGTCTCCCGCTGTTTTTATCCCCAATCTCTGTAAACGCTCTGCGGTGCGTGGCCCTATACCCCAGATTTTACCTATCGGTGTCTCTGTCAGAAACTGTGTTATATGTCCTAAGTCAATCACCGTAAGTCCATCTGGTTTTTTCCATTTCGATGCAACTTTTGCTAAAACTTTTGTCGGAGCGAGTCCGACAGAAACCGAAAGTCCGAGTTCTGCCACTACTTCTTTTTTAATTCTCTCGGCTATTTGTGTGTATGTCATATGGAGCGGTCTGTCGAGCCCTGTCAGGTCTGCAAAACATTCGTCTATACTGTATTCCTCCACATCGTCTGCATACCGGCGCACAATATCAAACATTTTTTCTGAATACATGACATAGGACGCATAGTCACCTGGCAACACTAAAACGTTTGGGAAATTTTTCTTTACGCGAAAAATAGGCATACCACGGATTATGCCAAGTGCTTTGGCTTCGTATGAAAGCGCAGAAACAATCCCGCGCTCCTGCCCGGTGACAACAGGAAGACCTTTTAGTTTTGGATTTTTTGCCACCTCACATCCAACAAAAAAAGCATCCCCATCCATATGAAAAATTACTCTGTTCTTTGACACACCTACATTATACAGTGAACATTCGTTCACCGAAACAAGATATCACCTGTGGAGAACTATACTCTTTGGCGTATTATTTTTCTATACTACAACTTCTCCACCGATCCAAAAAAGCCTTATCCTTATTTTTTACAGTCTGAATAATTTATTTAAACCTAATGATATCTTGAAAAATTATAGGCACTTCGGTTTTATCTATCCATTCACTTAGGTTTATCGTCTTATGATAAATAATACCGTCTTTATCAACAATAGTTACATCAGAAATATCATAATTTTTCACGGTATCTGATGGGAGTCCGAGTATCCATATTCTTCTTATGAGCTTGTTTGCTTTCAAATAATCGACCAACAACTGCAGATCCTGTCCGTCCATTTTTCTATAAATGGGTATAGCGATATTATAGATACCAATTTTTGGAATTATACTTTTCTTGGTGAATTCTTCAAAGTTTAGCGACCAGTTCGTATATTCTTTAATATCAAATTCGTAGGCTATTAACTTCGGTATCGACTCTTTCTCCTCATTCAATCTGTAGCTAATATAGACATCGTTACTAGGATCTGAGGGGAAAATAAGATAGTGCCTTTTCCTCGAAACCGAGTTATCTTGAAGAGAAACGGCAACAAACATCGAAAAGTAACCTTCTCGCAAGCGCTGATATTTAGAATCTTTGAATAAAAGATTTTTATCTTCAACCTTCACGTATTCTTCTTGGAATATGAGGTAGACGCTTTCCAATGATAAAAGCCTGTCAATTGGAAAGATTTCGTGTTTTGTTTCAGCTATTCTTTTTTGCAGAAATTCATCATTCATTTTTCTGTCTTATTTACAGTTTCGGTATATTTATCTCTTATTGTTTCAGCATCCTTTTGAGATTTAGTAATAATTCTATCTGAAGATCCTGTTATCGTTCTGTGGTTTATCCTCCGGACAATATCATCAGGAACATCTATATAAGAATTTTTGTTCAGTATCCATCCTGCTAAAAGCAATCTATCTTTCGATAGAGGAAGTGTTAACTCAGTATCTTTATAAAGAAGCCCTGGTTTGCTACCAATTGCATTTGCTCCATATTTTTTAATTGACTCTGGCCGCAAAAGCACAACAGGATCATCGCTTGTAACAAAATTACTATTAATATCTCTCCAGATAGCCCACTTCATATCAAATATGATTTGGGCAATCTCAGGCAACTGTTCAATCACGTTTACAGAATGATGTTCATTAAAATTCTCTAAGTACTTATCCAAATCATCAATACTGATTAATTCATCTTTGCCGGAAGATTGGATAGCAGCCATAGCCCTTTTCGATTCTTTACTCATTGTCTCAAACTGCTTTTTCCAATCTTCCATACCCCTTCTGAGCGTTCCAAACGCACTGCGAAGACCCTCTCTATACGGTGAAGTTCTTATATAAAGCGCAGCTATAAAAACAGCAACTCTTGCTCTTTCTTCATCAGTAAGAGGAAGCTCTTTTTCAATTTTATTCTGAAAGATTGCAATGTACGCTCCTTCAATATTGGCCAGAGTATCTTCAACTACGAAGCTCTTTTCACCGTCCTTGAGTGTGATAGTGTAGAAGTGATTTTCAAGGAGAATATTTTCAGGCTTAATACGGAATATATTGTCTTTTGTATCCAAAACCCAAACAAAACCATCATGGTCAGTGAAGTTTTCTAGGTAACATCTCGGCACGGTGTGGTGACGCTTTTTCACTCTTTCATCATAAGGTTTACAGGCGAATTTGCAATCTACTTTTTTAGAGTACCTTCAAAAACCCGATCATTATGTGCCAAAACGATATCTTTTTTGTATACCGAAAGTTACCCTCACTTGTTCAGAAGTTAGCTCCTCTGGCGTGGGTTTATTTGCCATATTGATAATTCTTTTTGAAAAAGGATCGAATAAATGCCCACACCCAAAGTTTTTGACAGGTATTCCGTTTGGCATCTCACCTAAAATAATTTTGTAGATTGCAGGACAACCAAAGAATGTCATTCTTGCAACAACCATTCCATTTTCTTCAATAAAATTAATGATATGCGAAATGATCCTCTCATCATTTTCATTTTCATAATAAGTAATAGGCTTCTCATTAACAGAAACAATGAAGTCTCGCATTTTTCCATCCCCTTTAAATATATAGTTTCTTATTGGATCAAAACCTGGCAATAGCAGAAGTGATTTTTGACTGTCTTGTATACAACAATACACAAAATAATTCAGTGCAATCTTTGCTAGGACACGACCAATATTATGATTTACTGTACAAGAATAGTCTTCTGACAATTCGTACTTCACACCTTCTTCAAAAGGTTTGTGATAACGCTCTTTTTCGTTGTAAATCACACCGTACTCCTTTAAAAGTACGACGACCTCATTCATATCCTCATGCGTCTCAGCGAAAATACAGAGATCTTTTTGACTTAGTTTCTTCATGTCAGCAGAAAGTTTCAAAAACTCTTTTGAGTCTTTTTTGATTTGTTTTAGTGCTTCTGGAAAGAACACTCGACAAGATTGACCTCCGAGCCCTCGAAATTTTATTTGAGTTTTTGGATAAGGAACGAGCTTATCGTTTTCTGGTTTAAGTGGAAAAACCATTTGATTAAAGAAATCATGACCAAAACCGCTATCTGTATCAATCTTAAAGTTTCCATTTCTCATTGTGATACTGTTTCTATTGTTCAGATTTAATCGTTGTGCGAAAAAACCCTCCATTGAATCTTCAATGAAATTAGTTTCCAGAGGACTTAGGATTTTTGTATTACAACTATCGCAGACAACATCACCTTTTATATTTGGATTTAACGGGGTAAAAGTGCCAAAAGACTGAGGAATAACATGTTCCCTGCTTAGAAAAGTTGTCCCTATCTCATCTTTTAAGCAGTAGATGCATTTTGCCATAAACTCATCATACATTTATCAAGTTTAAAAAGCACTCAATTGGGGCCTTTTTTAGACTTATCTCGTACTATCACGATTTTGCGGGGACAGGGAGATTTAGCCAGGAAGACAGGGTAAGCCACTATTTATAATATCCAACAAAAGTCTCGAATCATACATGGCTGTGTTAAAATTTATTTCAAAATTTCCTGAACTACACCTTGAACAGTATCTCCTTCTTCTGGGACAATCGGCTGATGATCGGGGTTGGTACTTTTTGGCAACAAAATTCTACGACCATCCTTCTTATCATAATATTTTATCGTTACATTTTCACCACCAAGTAATGCAACGACTCTATCACCAGTTTCCCCTTTTTCAGCATACCGACAGAGAACAAGACCACCATCATCTATTCCCGCTTTATTCATGGAATCTCCACTAGCTCTAACAATAAAATATTTGGTCCCGGGTTTAATTTTGTTTTTTTCGACTTGTATCATTTCCTCAATATTACTTTCTCCCAAAAGTGGTTCCCCACAAGGCGCAGACCCAACCAATGGAACACTAACCATTTCACCAACATATGGAGATTTTATTATTCCTGGAGTAATTTCTTTTTGAATTGAGATCGAGGTTTTATTTACAACTTGGTTTAAACAATTTCTTAAATTTTAATCAACAACATAAACATAAGTGCCTTTTATACCACGCGTGAGTAGTGTTTTGTAAATATTTATTATGTACCTTTCAAGTTCATTTGGGTCAGAAATTCCCTTTCTACCATTTTTATGCCAACACTTCGAACTTTGGTTTTTCTGGTTCTTTGATGGACGGCTAGTTTTCTTTAACAATGAACAAATCAACCATCTCAGCTAAATATTTTTGTTCAAACACAAAAATAATTTCTGTGCGGGTAGTAATAGTTTCTGCCAAGGGTATTCTCTTTTGTGCGATTCTTCTAATTAAGGAATAGGTTATATTTGGCATTGGATAGTATTTTGGATCGATAGACAGACCAATAGAAGCAAGATTTTTTACAGTCATTACTGGCTTTTCTTTTAGTGTTCTCTCAATTTCTGCTTTTATTCTATCACTACAGATAACTGTAATTTCATTTGTAGAGAGTGTTATTGTGAAAAAATCATCAGCACCAGTTTTAGCTTTGTCGTATATTTTGGAAAGTTTTGAGATTGATTCAGTGGTCTTACTGTACACAATCTCTGAAAGAGGAGTTTTTGTTGTAATATTTTTTATTTGAACATCTTGGATCAGTGGATGCTTAGAATTGGTTTTTTGGGCTAGACGAGATAACGAAACTACAATCCCCGGAATACCCACTTCTTTTTTTGATTTTTCCCTAACTTCCCCCTGAATTTGTTTAGCATATTTAGATAAATTCATATAACCCTTTGCCAGAGCGGTGAGAGCTTCTTCGTCTTTATATAAAATATACTGAACTACATCGTTTATTTTGATCATAATAAAAAAATATCATATATAACAAAAAGATACAAATATTATTTATTTGATATAAAACTTCACTTATGCTTTTGTCCCAGCTATACTCAATTCAGTGAAGTAGTTCATTTCAAACCAAAAGGAAAGCGTTATGAAAAATAATGAATGTGAAGTGTTGGTCGTAGAGCATCCGGAGGGTATCGTTCAGGGATGTAAGGTTTGTAGAGAAGTTTTAAAGAGAGGAAATTTTGCGATTGGTATCCACGTTCGTGAGAACGGATCTAATTTCAAATATTTTCTTGGAGCATCGCCACAACCCGAACACTGCGGAGAACAAAAAAAGTTTATTCAGACCTTCGAGACTGATGTCGAAGCTGAAACTGAAAAAATCAGAGTGCTCGCACATCTTTCAGAGAAAGGGTCCACTGAAGGACTGTCTCTTATAGGGTTTTTCGACCCAAAACTCAACTAGATCTTACCTTGGATATGTTACAGAAGACCGTGAGGGAGTTTCAACAACTCCCTCATTTTTATGCCAGCACTTCGAATTTTAGCGGAGGATAGGAGATTCGAACTCCTGAGGGAATTTCTTCCCTACCCGCTTTCCAAGCGAGCGCACTAGACCGCTATACGAATCCTCCCTACCTCCTTATCTCTTTTTCAAAATCTTCTCGGTATCTCTTATCTCCTCCCAAATACCATCTATCAAATCATATTTCTTCGCTTCTTTGAGCGTCACCCATTTAAAATCAACTGCATCTTCATCTAATTTTACCTGACCAGAAATATACTGAGCAAAATAACTAAACACAATAACAGGTATACCATCAGGACGAATAAACGTAAGATCGACAAGAAACTCTGGTTTGCCAATTTTTAAACCGACTTCTTCTTTTATTTCTCGAAGTAAAGAATTATTCAATGCTCCATACCACTGAGGAGCACCTGTTGTACTTGGTGTAAGATGAACATAGTCATCTGTTGAGAGTCCTCCCCCTGGAACTGTCCACTTATTTGGATGCACTTTCTTCTGAGCTGAACGTTTTGTAATCAGATATATATACTGACCTTTATTTTTTTTATAAATAATAGTGGTGGTTACTATCCGATGTAACTCTTTATCTTTTATTTCTGGAATATTATATTTTTTCATATATACATTAAAATGATTAATAGTATACTACCAGCTCCCACTCGAACCACCTCCTCCTGAAGAGCCTCCTCCAAAACCACCAAAGCCTCCGCCTCCAAAAGAACTCCCACCACCTCTACCTCCACCGATAAACCATGGAAGTGCAGTGCCACTTGTTTTATGTTTAGCGTATGCACGAGAAACAATAAAATCAAATAATAATCCAAACACGATTGACGCGATGAAAAACGGAATCGAGAAAATACCTGTAAACCACATAACAATCAGCATAACCACACCACCGAGCACCCCTCCTCCCCACCAAGATTTTGATTTCGCTAGTATTGCTGCCATCCACTGAATCACAATAAACCCTGCAATAAATATAAAGTCCCACGGCATCTTACTTGTCTTTTCTGGAGTATAATCTTCAGGCACAATAGAAGCACCACCAAGCGCTTCAATCATTGCATCAACCGCATCACTGATTCCTTTTCCATACTCACCGGCACGAAATGCAGGGGTAATCAAATCACTTTGAATATACGAGGTGCCCAAGTCAGTAAGGGCACCTTCCACACCATAACCTGTCTGAATACGAGTCTTCCGATCTGAAAGGGAAATAAGTAAGAGTACTCCATTATTTTTATCTTTCTTACCAATCCCCCATGCAGTAAATATTTGTTGAGCAACATCGGCAATTTCTTCACCATTGAGCGAGGCAATCGTAACCACAGCAATTTCATTGGTAGATGTTTGTTCAAATATATTTAGTTTTTGCTCAAGAGTATTCTTTTCATCTTCTGAGAGCAATCCTGCATAATCTGCTACATAACTTGATGGTTTGGCAGGTACGTCAAATGCTCCTACGCTAGTCGGGAGCATGAGAAATACAAACAAAAGTGTACTAATAATTTTTTTCATGAGAAAATCCTCAGAAAAATTAGTTTTTGAAATCTACCGTAGGATTAGTTTGAGCTTCCGCACTTACTTCAAAATACGCTCGTTCATTGATACCAAATATTCGAGCAAACAACAAAGTCGGAAGTCGTTTTACTGAAGCATTCAATACTTTCACCTGATTATTATAATTCATACGCTCTGTTGCAATACGATTTTCTGTACCTTCGAGTTGAATCATAAGATCTCGAAATGCTTGCGATGATTGTAGTTGCGGATAGTTTTCTGCAATAACCAAAAGTCGTCCGAGAGCTGACTCTACTTGACCTGCAGCTTGTGCCTTTGCATCTACTGTCGCTGCTCCACTATATCGTGTACGAGCTTCCGCAATCGCACCAAACACTTCTTGCTCCTGACCTGCGATACCTTTCACTGTAGCCACAAGGTTTGGAATAAGATCAAAACGTCGCTGGAGTTGATTTTCCACTTGTGCCCATTGTGCATCAATAGCAACATTTTGTGAGATAAGTCCGTTGTATACAGACACTCCCCACATCACCAACACCACAATAATACCCACTGGGATAATCCATCCAAGATTTCGTTGTATAAAATTTTTCTCTTGCATATTTGTTTGTATTAAAAATAATTTCTTCCATTATACCATAAAAAAGCCGGCTCAGGTGTGTGACACACCTGAGCCGGTACAGAATCTATCTCCTTTTCTCTGGCGATTGGGACTGATAGAGATAGACGATGAGTATCAGTCCTGCAAGAACAAGTACAACTTGATTCCCCTCTGGAACCTCTACCGCTGGCGGCGGAGGAGGCGGAGGTGGAGGTGGTGGGGGCGGATCGCACCCAGTAATACAAGGTGGTGGAGGTGGTGGAGGGACAAATCGTTCAAAATTTGGCTCCTCTTTTACCACCCACTCTGTCCACCGAGTGGTCCAGATAATTTGGAGAGCCGGTAAGACCGGATCCAGATACCCGACCCACTGGTCGGAAAAAACAATGACGTTTTGAGGGAACTCGGAAGCTAGATCTTCCAGAGTTACCCCCGAAAGATTACTCAGATGACCGCACGGTATCTGAGCGGTATAGTTTGGATGCTCGTCGCACCCAACTACACCCAAGCTACCTGCCGTTAAACTAACGGCAAAAATAATGAAAAATCCTGCAAGTTTCAATGCATGGTCTCCTTCAATACCATATCATATTTTTATTATTACGTAAATACCACCCCAAGGGGTACCCTTGGGGTGGTATTTCTAAATTCTTACATCAAACCTCTACCTTTAGTATCCCATCCCTCCTATATCAGCCGAAGCTTTTTCTTCTTTTGGTTCATCGGTAATAACCACTTCTGTCGTAAGGAAGATAGCTGAAGCAGATGATGCATTCTGCAATCCTGTACGAGTCACCTTTACAGGATCAATAATTCCTTTTTGGAACATATCATCCACCATCACATCATTCTGAGCATCATACCCTGCATTTCCCTTGAGAGCCTTTACTTTTTCTACCACCACAGATCCATCACCTTTCCCTCCGTTGACCGCAATCTGTCGAAGTGGCATTTCACATGCATTGAGTATAATCTCATATCCTACTTTATATTCTGTATTTACTTTATCTGCATTCTTTGAAAAAGCTGCTCTCACTTTTTCACTTGCTCGCACCAGTGCAGACCCACCACCAATCACAATACCCTCGGCAATTGCTGCTTTGGTTGCATTGACCGCATCTTCGATCTTGAGTTTCAAATATTTCATTTCTGTTTCTGTCGCAGCACCTACTCGGATCACTGCAACACCTCCAGAGAGTTTTGCGATTCGTTCATCGAGTTTTTCTATATCATATTTCGCTTTTGTTGCATCTCGCTGTGCTTTTATCTGATTGATACGCTCAGTAATATCTACTTTTTTACCTTTTCCACCCACAATCACTGTCGCATCTTTTGAAGCAACCACTTTTGACGCACGTCCGAGGTGAGCAAGTTCAGCGGTATCGAGTCGCACTCCTGTCTCATCTGAAATCACTGTACCTCCCACTACGGTTGCAATATCGACAAGCATTTCTTTCTTTCGATCACCAAAACCAGGTGCTTTCACCGCAAGCACATTAAACCCACCCCGAAGTTTATTGATCACAAAAGTACTCAACGCTTCACCGTCTACATCATCTGCAATAATCACCAAATCCTTCTTTCCGGTCGCAGCAATTTTCTCAAGCAGTGGCAGTACATCTTTAATCGCAGAAATTTTCTTGTCTGTAATTAAAATCGGAACATCTTTGTACTCTGCTTCCATGCGAGCAGTATCAGTCACCATATAGGCAGATATATACCCTTTATCAAACTGCATACCTTCCACTACTTCAGACTCAATACCAAATGTTTGTGACTCTTCTACAGTCACCACTCCGTCGGTACCTACTTGATCGATCGTATCAGCAATAATCTTTCCAAGCTCTTCTGACTCAGCAGAAATATGTGCGACCTGGCGAATCTCTTCTTTTGTCTTTATCTGTTTAGACATCTGTTTGAGTGCTTCAACAACATCTTTTGTTGCAGCTTCCATACCAGATCGCACACCCATCACCCCGAGACCTTGAGATGTGTGCTTCATCCCTTCCTGGATAATCGCTTGAGTGAGCACCACTGAAGTAGTCGTCCCATCTCCCGCCACATCATTGGTCTTGGTTGCTACTTCTTTAATAATCTCAGCACCCATATTCTCAAATTTATTTTTGAGTGTGATATCTTTTGCAATTGATACACCATCGTTTGTAATAATCGGTGCACCATATCCTTTATCAAGAACCACATTGCGACCTTTTGGTCCAATCGTAATTTTCACCGCATCAGCAACAACATCCACACCTCGTTTGAGTGCTTTTCGTGCCTCTTCATTAAATAGTATTTGTTTTGACATAAAAGTTTAGCTTTAAAGCTACGGCTCGCATAAACAAGAGCTTTAAATTCAATTAATTTTTTAAAATAGCAAGCATGTTTTCTTCCTTAATCAAATACAATATTTCCCCATCTACCTCAATATCATCAAAACCGTATTTTGAAAACGCTACGACATCTCCCTTCTGCACAGAAACCTTCACCAGTTTGCCGTCTACATAAAGCCCAGGACCTGTAGCAATGACAGTCCCTTGTTCCATTTTCTGTTTCGCATCAGAATCAGGCAAGATAATGCCAAAATTATTTTTCTTTGTAACCTCTTCTTTCGTAAAAGGCCGTATAAGCACACGATTTCCGAGAGGTTGTATGGTCGTTTTTTTCGTCTCTGTTTTTTTCATATTATCTTTTGCTTATTAATATTACTAATGTACGCATACAGTATAATTTTTGATTGTTAACAAGTCAACAAAATGCCCCGCCGAAGCCGGCGGGGCACAAACTGTTCCATTAGAAGATACTATTTGTCTATATATTCGAAAGCCCCGTTTTCAAAAATGAATGGTACCAACCCACACCCTTCGCCTGCAGCCGATACTCCAAATTTTGAAAAGTCAAAATGTTCCTTGTTCCTAAATACCCAAACAAGGAATTCGACCAATTCAGTTTGATCAAGATCAAGAACAATGATGTACAGGTTTTCTGGAAGAAAACCAAAATCAGCTCCATGATCCTCCCCTTGATGAATTTTCATAACAGCAAGTCCAGCCTGCTCTTCTGTAAGACATATGGTTCTTATATTGGTACCAAACTCATCTCGAGTACCCCAAAGTACAACATGAGCGACCTCGGCACCTCCCATAAACTCCCTCACCATAGAGGAAAGATGTCTTTCCAGGATAGTGCCTGTCAACGGTAATTCCATAAATATCTCCTTGATTCGTGAAAATACTTATTTAACAATAACATTTAAACACACATTGTCAATATACCCTTTTATTCCCTATCTGCTATACTGTTCCCAACATGAGTATTGTTAACTTAATTCCGTATGTTCAGATTGCACTATCTGTACTCCTCATCGGAGGTGTACTGCTCCAGAGATCAGAAGCTGGCCTTGGAGGTGCTTTTGGAGGCGATAGTTTCTCGTCTGGACATCATACAAAACGAGGAGGTGAGAAAGTAGTATTTATTGCAACTATTGTTATTGCAGTGATTTTTACTGCCCTTTCATTTGCTATACTTCGACTGAACTAACCATTCTCGTCTTTTTTAGACTACTCAGTGTTTTAACTTATTAACACAATTTTTCGTGGAAAATAACCTACCTGACACTCAAGCGCACAAGCGGTGGATAGTGTCTCATTATACTACTATACGATCTCTTATTTCATCATTTTCTATTACAGAAAAGATACTTTTTGCATGTATCAGTATCATCTGTATTATTTCTGGACTTATTTTACTTTACACACTCAACAAATCTTTTCTTGTAGAAGTACCTGACTATGGTGGAAGTATTACTGAAGGTATTGTAGGTTCACCTCGATTTATAAACCCTATTCTTGCGATTTCTGACGCAGACCGAGACCTCACATCTCTCGTATACTCTGGACTCATGAAAGCTACATCTGACGGCGGTCTACATCCAGACCTTGCTCAGGAATATTCTATTTCAGAAGATGGATTAATCTATACATTTACATTAAAAAAGACTGCTGTATTTCACGACGGCACACCTGTCACTGCTGACGATGTCGAATTTACTGTCCAAAAAGCACAAGATGCATTTTTAAAAAGTCCTCGCCGAAGTAACTGGGATGGAGTAAAGGTTGAAAAGATTGACGAACACACAGTGAGATTTACACTCAAGCAAGCATACTCACCTTTTATTCAAAATACCACACTCGGTATTTTACCAAAGCATATTTGGAAAAATGTAGATACTGAAAGTTTCCCATTTAGCACATTCAACACCAAACCAGTAGGAAGTGGGCCATATTCAGTCGACTCATTTGCAACAAATGCATCTGGTCTCCCAACTACATACACTCTTCATGCATTCAAAAAATATTCACTTGGTAGACCATACATCGACACTCTTGTATTAAAATTTTATACAAATGAAAAAAATTTGCTTGATGGATTTGAAAATGGAGATGTAGAAAGTATCAATAGTATATCCCCACAAAATGTTGCACTTCTAAGCACAAGCAATGCACGTACGATTACCCAACCTCTTCCTCGCGTCTTTGGCGTATTCTTCAACCAAAACGAGAATCCCGTATTGGTAAACAAGGAAGTACGCCTTGCACTTGATCGTGTGATTGATAAAAATCAAATCATTCAAGAAGTTCTTGTCGGATACGGGCAAGCACTCAACGGCCCACTTCATACCAACACAACCGACCGTACCGAGACAACACCTGAAGAGCGCTTAAGTGACGCTCGTGCAATCCTCGAGAAGGCAGGCTGGGCATTTAATGATCAGGGAGTATACGAAAAAAAGACCGGCAAAGACACTGAAATACTTTCTTTCTCTATTTCTACTTCCGATGCACCAGAACTCAAAGCGCTTGCGCAAAATATACAGACTCGTTGGCAACAACTTGGTGCACGAGTAGAGGTAAAAATTTTTGAAGTCGGTGATCTAAATCAGAATATCATTCGCCCTCGTAAATATGATTCTCTTCTCTTCGGAGAAGTCCTTGGAAGAGATCTCGATGTGTATCCATTTTGGCACTCATCACAACGAAGTGATCCCGGACTCAACATTGCATTATACGCAAACCCAAAAACCGACAAACTCCTCGAAGATTACCGAAAAACAACCGATGAAACCATCAAGAAAAAGTATCTTTCTTCATTTGAAACAGAAATTAAAAATGATACTCCTGCCGTCTTCTTGTATGCACCTTACTTTATATATATCACACCGACACGAGTTAAAAACATTACACTTGGTCAACTCACCATTTCTGGAGAACGATTCCTCAATGTACACGAGTGGTATATCAATACAAACGATGTATGGAAATTCTTTATTAAACATTAACCCAACGTAACAACACACATATGAACCAGTCAGATACACATAACGAAACACCACATACTCCTCGCGAAACACATCGCGCAATACGTTCTCCACGAAGAAGTTTTGGTCGTCCACATACACCTCACGTACGTCTTACTAAAAAACAAGACGATGTGATCCCTCCTGCCGGAGATTCAATCCGTATTATTCCACTTGGTGGAGTAGAAGAGATTGGAAAAAACATGACCCTTATCGAGTACAAAGACGATATTATAGTTATCGATATGGGTTTTCAGTTTAAAGATGATGATACACCAGGTGTAGACTACATTCTTCCTAACACAAAATACCTTGAGGATCGAAAAGATAAGATTCGTGGAGTGATTATCACTCACGGACACCTCGATCATATTGGTGGTATTCCATACATCATGGATCGAATCGGTAACCCACCACTCTACACTCGTGCATTGACCTCTATTATGGTTAAAAAACGCCAAGAAGAGTTCCCTCATCTCCCAGCGCTCGATATTCGAGTCGTGGAAAAAGAAGATGCGATTCTTCTCGGAAAACTTAAAGTGCGTTTCTTTGCTGTGACTCACACTATTCCAGACTCAATGGGTATTATTATCGATACACCATATGGTGCACTCGTCACACCTGGCGATATCAAACTTGATCATGTTGATGGTGTTCCTACCGAAGCAGAAGAAAAAGAATTTTCTCGTTTTGAAAAAGAAAAAGTACTCTTCCTCATGATGGACTCAACAAATGTTGATAACCAAGGTTTTTCTACACCAGAACGTCTAGTACATCAAAACTTGGAAGAGATTATTAAAAACACAAAAAGTCGTCTCATTATCGGTACGTTTGCATCACAGCTCGAACGCGTGATGAAAATCATTGAAATCGCTGAGCGGTATGGAA
Organism: uncultured Candidatus Saccharibacteria bacterium; assembly: GCA_964426735.1. Lineage (GTDB taxonomy): Bacteria > Patescibacteriota > Minisyncoccia > Phycocordibacterales > DATDWN01 > UBA910. Next base: position 14,104 of record CAYRRP010000002.1, on the reverse strand, counting down.
AGAAAGTTGTTGTTGAAGGAAGAAGTATGAAAAACAATATCGATATTGTTCGTACAATCGATATGTTGAAAGTAAAAAAAGACACAATCATCACCTCAGATGATATGGAAAACTACCCTCCTGATCGTATTGTAGTGCTCGCAACAGGTGCACAAGGAGATGAGTTTGCGGCACTGATGCGTATGTCAAACAAGACTCATAAATACTTTAAAGTAACTCCTCGGGATACTGTCCTTCTCTCTTCTTCTATTATTCCGGGTAACGAAAAAGCTGTACAGAAACTTAAAGATAATCTTGCTCGACAAGGTGCAAAAATCATCCACTATCGATCATCTGATGTATATATCCACTCAACTGGACACGGAAACCGAGGAGAGCTCGAATGGTTACATAAAAAAATAAAAGCGAAGTTCTTTATGCCAATGCACGGGAGTCACTACATGCTTCGTGTACATGAAGATCTTGCAAAATCAATTATCGGTATGCCTCCCGAGAATGTTATTGTTCCTGACAATGGTGCAATCCTTGAAATCCAAGATGGTGGAACTAAATTTGTTCGTCTCAAAGAATCTGCTCCTGACAATGTCGTGATGGTGGATGGATTCTCTATTGGTGATGTACAAGAGCTCGTGATTCGAGATCGAAAAACACTCGCTCAAGATGGTATCTTCATGATTGTTGCAAGCGTGAATGCAAAAACAGGTAAACTCAAAAAATCTCCCGATATTATTTCTCGAGGATTTGTGTATTTGCGAGAATCGCAAGATCTCTTAAACCAGACACGCCAGATTATCAAAAAAACAGTTGAGGATACAACCAAAGGTATGAACCCAATCAACTTTGACTACGTCAAAGCAAATGTTGCGGACAATGTCGGCCGCTACCTCTACCAAAAGACCGCAAAGAAACCAATTGTGATTCCAGTAATCCTTGGAGTCTAGAAAGACAACAGTCATTAGTCAACAGTAAACAGAAAAACGCCTGCGAGGTTTCCCTCGCAGGCGTTTTGGGCAATTATTCTTCTTCGTCATTACGTCGACGGACAACAATAATTACCAAGAAAACTACAGCCAACAGTGCGCAGACGGCACGTACCATGGTCGAATCCATTATCGTGACCCTCGCACAGGAACGGACACAGAGAGCGCACAAGAATAGCTGCCATCAACGCTCTTCTCCACCTGGTGATTAGCACAAGTTGCTTTGTGCCACAGATGACTGAGACTGTTGGCAACTCCTGGCAGGATCGCCCCAGCAGCAACCAGAATGAAGCCGGCCATCAACGCGTATTCAATGAGGTCCTGACCGGTGGTGGCCCGAACTAAACGGGAAAGAATTCGAGTGAGTTTCATATCACCCTCCTGTATATGTTATATAACACATAGCACCATTTTGTCAATAAACTTTGGTAATGTGCACACACATATGTCACTTTTTAGTAGAGTTAACTCATGTGTACACATATGCCAAAAAACATACAAGAAGAACGTTTAAGATGGGTACAAATGGTCGAGGATGGAGCTAGGCTAAAAGATGTAATCAAGATCTTTCCTCACAATGGAAGAACCCTCAAGAGGTGGCTCAAAGAATACCGTGACAAAGGAGAGAAAGGACTCATACCAAAATCAACAAGACCAAAGACAAATCCAAAGGAATCACAGATTCAACTAAAAGAGAGAGTGGTTGATCTCCGAAAGAAAACTAAACTCTGTGCACTCAAGCTAAAGTGGAAACTAGCAAAGGAAGGAGTTGTCATTCACGAAAGAACAATTGGAAAGATATTGAAATCAGAGAATTTAGTACGAAAATACAGAGTAAAGAAAATCAAATACAAATATATCAAAGCTGAAAGAAAACCAGGTGAACTCATTGAGATTGATGTGAAGTATGTACCAGGAAAGATTGCAGGAAAACGATATTTTCAGTATACAGCCATTGATACAGCTTCTCGATGGAGGTATCTTGCAATATATGATGAACAGACATCATACCACTCAGTTTTGTTTCTAGAAGACGTCATCAAGCAATTTAAGTACAAGATACATGCAATTAAAACAGACAATGGAAGTATGTTCACCAACTACTACCTCGGAACAAACAAAAGAAGTGATGTTTCAGTCAAAACACTCCATGGACTTGATACATTTTGTACAGAACACAATATCATTCACTACCTCATTGATCCTGGCAAACCTGCACAAAACGGGACAGTGGAAAGAAGTCACAGAGAAGATCAAGAGAAATTCTACGAAAAACACAAATTCAAATCAATGAATGACTTGCAAGAGAAATTGAAAACATGGAATGAGTACTACAACAATTTAGAACATTGTGGTTTAAATGGGAAAACACCTAATGAAATGTTAGAATTAGAGGTGACAAATGTGTGTACCTAAAACACTTTTGGAAAACTCCGGAAAGGTGTATGGTGGGGAGATCCGTAGTACTCACTTAGTTTTGTCCAAGCATCATTTTCCGTTATACTATACAAATATGGATTTTATTCTTACGAAATTAACTGAACGGGTGCGTCAACATAAATTACTCACTGTTGTATATCTTGCCAACATATTTCTATCCTTCCATTATTACTTTATTATTTACATAAACTCATCCTTTCTGTCTCATTTTTTTACCGATGATCAAGTAAGTAACCTCTACACCATAGGGTCACTCATAAACCTTGTGCTCCTTCTCAATATATCAAAAATACTCAACAAAGTTGGCAACTATAAAATTATACTGAGTGCGATCACACTCGAAGCTCTTGCAGTAACTGGCCTGATATTTTCACAAAACCCCACACTGATTGGTATCTATTTCCTTATCCATCAAATTGTCGTTCCTCTTATTCTTTTCAATCTCGATGTCTTCCTCGAAAGTGAATCAACCGATGAAACAAAAACTGGTGGAATTCGAGGTACATATCTTACCCTTGCAAACATTACTCTCGTAATCGCACCAATGCTTGTAGGTTTTATTTTAGCAAAAGATCAATTTGATCGAGTGTACTTCATATCACTCCTTTGTCTTATACCACTCTTCATCCTCACCAGACGATATTTTAAAAATTATACAGATGTACCTATTGCACACATTAAAGTACGTGAGACGGTGGTTACATTCATAGAAATAGCAAACCTATCGAAAGTATTCATGTGTCACCTCATCCTTCAATTGTTCTATGCAATTATGATTATTTATATGCCTGTACATCTGAACATGCATATCGGATTCTCATGGGAACAAATCGGTATTATGTTTACTATCATGCTTCTTCCATTTGCATTATTTGAGCTTCCTATCGGCAAACTTGCTGACACTAAATACGGTGAGAAAGAAATACTCACTATAGGACTTATAATCATGGGTCTTGCAACAATCTGCATCAGCTTCATCACCACCAACAACTTTATTCTCTGGACTTCACTCCTATTCCTTACACGTACTGGGGCTTCCTTTGTTGAAATCACCTCAGATAGTTTCTTCTTTAAACAAGTAAATCAAAGTCAAACTGATGAAATCAGTATATACCGAACCACTCGCCCACTTGGTTTTATTATTGGACCTATCGTTGCAACATTCGCACTGAGATTTTTACCATACAATTACATATTCCTCCTGCTTGGAATTACAGTAATACTTGGAACATACTGGTCACTTGCCCTCAAAGATACACGCTAATAACAAAAAAGGGTCTGCATCATGCAGACCCCTCCTTCTTCACCACCAGAAAATAGTAATCCGGTGTATTTTTCATGGAAAGAACTACTGGCCGGACGAACCATTCATGGCCAATAAAATAAAAAGCGAGTGCATACTTCTCACCCTTATACACCAACAAGGTTCCCCCCGCAATAAACCGCCGAGGCACCCAGCAGCGCTGCTCAAAAAAGAAATCTGGTACCTGTGACTTGTGAATTTTTTTGATTTCTTTACTAACTCGAGCTAAACCGATAAGGGTTAAATTTGTCGAATCATAACCTTCTGTTGACGCAAGAGCGTGCTCTAAGGTCTCACCGCTAAATCTGACGGGTTCGAGTGATTTCAAGTCTGCAGGACACGAATTTGAATACCGTACAATCTTATAACCTTTCAAGTTAATGTCCCACAGTCTCAGTAATGTTACTGCCATAGCTTTTTCCTCCCGCCACACACTATACCAGAGACTTGTATAAACAAAAAGACCGTAATAAACGGTCTTTTTGTTCGAAGTAAAAGTTTTTTACTTTTTCTTTGCTACAGCTTTTTTTAGTTTTGTTGCACCATCGATGTGTTTTTTTATATTCTTCCAGTGCTTTTTAAGATCAGTTACTAATTCTGCAACTTCATTTTGATCAACATTCTTAAGTCCTTCGTACTTTTTCATAACAGTAGAAAGTACTTTATTGTATGTTTCTTCATTTACATCTTTCAAAGACTCCATTTTTTCCAATACTTCCCCTTTTGCCTTCAACATCCATCCTTTAATTTTTACTCGTTTTTTTGCGCCCTCTTTAGTTCCATACAAAAAGTATGCCCCCGCTGAGAGAGCCGCAAGAGCTCCGAGACCTACCGCTACTGCAACACCACTTTCTTGTTTCTTTGCCATGAGATAAATGTATTAATTACTTTTTTTAATGTTTTTTCGTACTACCTTTTTCCTGAGAAACCCAAAAGAAAGGATGTCCGATAGTTTAATTGTGTTCTTTTTTATATTTTCACGCAAGCCCTCAATATCCTCAACCAACGCTTCCCCTTCTTGTCGTACTTTTCGAGAGAGTTTTTTTACATCACGTAATATACGGATGAGATATATAAGTACCAATGCAATAAGTAGACCAAGTACACACACCACCACAGTAGTGATTACAAAAAAGATATCCGCTTTGAATATTGTATCCATATATACAGTATACACCAGAGTGACCTATGCAAACTGTGTATACAAAAAACCTTAAATACGATACAGTAAGAACAATATTGCCTATGGATATAGCGTTGTTCAAACAAACATTCGATCCACTTCTTGCTCGCCATCTTGCGTCAAAATACACCGCATATAAAAATATTACATCCGAAGAAACAGTACTCTCGATTTTGTCACATATACAAAATGTAAGTACTGGTGGCAAACGATTACGTCCATTTATTATATGGTCATTATACAAATCTACCCACACAGAAGCATCAATTGAAGATATCGCTCCGCTCCTTGTCGCAGTTGAGCTCTTTCACGTATTTTGTCTTATCCATGATGACATTATGGATGAAGCGCTTGTACGACATGGTACGCCGACTATACACACCTATACCCATGCACTTCTTACCAACAAGCGTGTTGAAAAAAATATCGAGCGAGCAAGTGAAAATCAAGCAATTTTAGCAGGTGATATTGTATTTAACTATGTATTTGAGCTGCTCAACACTACCTCATGGAGCACACCGGAGATACGACAGAATATACGGTACGTATTTACTACACTTGTTGATGAGGTATGTATTGGTCAAATGCTTGATATACACCTCACCACAGAAACAAACGCACCACTTTCATCTATCATAGAGAAAAATAGATTGAAAACTGCATACTACTCTTTTGCACGTCCTCTACATATCGGAGCACTTATTGCAGGACGTGAAGACCTTATTGATGTTTCACTTCGTTTTGGAGAAATAATCGGTATGCTGTTTCAAGTACAAGATGACCTTCTTGATATAATTGGCAATCCTAAGGATACAAAAAAAGAAATGTTTACGGATCTTCAAGAAAATCAACATACGGTACTCACCGCCTATATACGTGAAAAATCTGCTCCTTTGTACAGAGATCAACTGGATGCACTCTGTGGCGCACCTAAAAGCTCACTTGATCCAGAAACTGTTCGAAAAGTTTTTACTGACTCTGGAAGTATTGCATACGCTCAAGCACTTGTTCAAGAATATATTACCCAAGCTGAACATTTGGTTGCCGATGCACACCTCGACAGTCACATATCTTTTGTATTTACATCAATCATCTCACTCTTACGAAATAGAACATTATGATACACCAAGAAACACTCGCACAAGCCGAGCATATCGAAAAAAAACATGGAACGAGTTACTACATAGCAACCCTCTTCTTCCCTAAAGAAATAAAAGAGGCTGTTTTTATCCTCTACGCATTCGTACGCACACCTGATGAATTTGTTGATAACCCAGAACCAGGAAGTAATCCTCGTGCAAAACTCCTCCAATGGAAAACCGAATGGGAGCATGCATACCACCGTCGTACAACCGACAATCCTCTTCTTACTGCAACCGCTGAAATATTTAGACGATATGATATTCCTTTTGATCTGAGTCAGACGTTTATTGATGCAATGATTCAAGATGTAACTGTCTCACGGTATGCTACATACGCCGACCTGAAAGCATATATGCACGGCTCAGCAGAAACCGTAGGACTCATGCTTACCTATATTATTGGATATTACGACCCGCATGCACTTCCGCACGCAGCATCACTCGGAGAAGCTATGCAACTAACAAACTTCCTTCGTGACATACGAGAAGATTATCAAGACCGAGGTCGTATATACATACCCCAAGAAGACATGAATCGTTTCAATGTAACTGAAGCCATGATTGCACGACAAGAAACAACTCCCGAGTTTATTAATCTCATGAAATTTGAAGTACACCGCGCACGTCAGTTATTTAAAGAAGCTGAGCTTGGAATCTGCATGCTTTCTCACAAAGGACAGTTCCCTGTGCGACTTGCATCACGTCTTTATGAAAAAATATTAGATAAAATTGAACAGAACCAATACAATATATTCGAGAAACGAGTTCGCTCAACAACATTAGAAAAATTATGGCTGATACTAAAAACATATGTCTTATACTAAACAAAAAGTAGTGATCATTGGCGCAGGATTTGGTGGGATTTCTCTCGCAGCACTGCTTGCCAAAAAAGGTTTCGAGGTACATGTATACGAGAAAAATGACCAGGTCGGAGGAAGAGCGCGACTCATACAAGAAGCTGGTTATACCTTTGATATGGGGCCATCGTGGTACATGATGCCTGAAGTATTTGAAGATTTTTTTAATATACTTGGAGAAAATATCCATGACTACCTTCACCTTTCACGCCTCTCTCCTTCATATCGAGTCTTTCTAAAAAGTGAAGGGCGACACTATGATTTCTACTCAGATAGAGCAAAGAATGCTGAGCTTTTTGAATCAATCGAGCCAGGTTCTTCACAGAAACTTGCCGAGTATCTCGATGAATCAAAGCGACAGTACGAAATTGCAAAAAAAGAATTTATGTATAAAAACTATGATTCTATTTTTGATTTTTTCAATAAACGCACTATGCGAGAAGGAAGAAAGTTAGAAATTTTCAACAATATGGAGAAAATTATTAACCGCACCTTCAAATCTGAAATTCTGCGAAAAGTAATGCAGTTTCAAATGGTACTACTTGGTACCGCACCAAAAGATGCTCCTGGTATATACAGACTCATGAACCACGTGGACTTTGACCTCGGCGTATGGTATCCAGATAAAGGTATCTATGAACTTCCTAAAGCTATTACAAAGGTTGCAGAAAAATATGGAGCTCATATTCACCTGAACAGTCCAGTAAAGAAAATTATCACTGAAAATAAAAAGGCTGTTGGTATAGAACTTGAATCAGGTGAAATAGTGCATGCTGATATTGTGGTATCAAATGCTGACATGCACCACACAGAACACACACTTCTCGGTGAATCACAAAGTGAGCATAGTGAAAACTACTGGAAAAAAAAGAAAATGGCTCCAAGTGCATTTATTATGTACCTCGGTGTTGGAAAAAAATTTGATTCAATCAGTCACCACAGCCTCCTCTTTTCAGAACACTGGGATGCACATTTTAAGGAAATATTTGATTCTCCAACATTTCCCTCAGACCCATCACTCTATGTATGTGCACCAAGTAAACATGATGCAAGTGTTGCACCAGAAGGAAAAGAGAATATTTTTGTTTTAGTACCGATTGCATCAGGACTCGAATATACTGAGGAAAACCTGGAAGAATGGAGTGATACTGTTCTTACTCTTATGGAAACACATATGGGAATGACTGACCTAAAAAAGCACATCGAATACAAAAAAATGTACTGTGTGAAAGATTTTGAAAAAGATTACAACAGCTACAAAGGCAGCGCCCTTGGTCTCGCACATACCCTCAGTCAATCTGCATTTTGGCGACCAAACAACATTTCAAAAAAAGTAAAAGATTTGTATTTTGTTGGAGCAAATACAAATCCAGGTATCGGGATGGCTATTTGTGTTATCTCAGCAGAGACAGCATACAAACGCATCATGAATATTAGTGATCCAGAACCTCTCAAAGAGATCTAAATTCTAAACAAAAAGATAAAAAACAGGATCATACCCACACCCGCATTTAAATACGGAAAGTATGTATAAAGCTTAAATAGACGTGACTCTGACGCATTGTACGAAAGATACATAAGGGTAACATATGGTACTACAAGTACGAGTGCACTATACCCTATCGAGTCGAGTACTATGATTCCTGCCAACACATACAAGAAACCGCACAATAGAATGGTTGCTTTTTTCCCAAGCGCAATTGCAATAGTCTGTATACCAGATTCTCTATCTGCATCAATATCAGGAACAGCAGAATACGCATGCATAGCAACTGCCCAGCATATACCTGCACATACAGGCAATGCAATACCTCCTGATCCACCCACAAGATAGTATCCACATACTGCGGTCACTACATAATGACTTGCAGAAAATAAGCTATCAAGGAAAGGACGTGCCTTTGCACGTATCGGTGGCGCAGAATAGAAAAAAGCAAAAAAATAAAATAAAAGAAGTGATATAAACGCTTTCCAAGGAATAAACAACCCGAGCACCACAAAAGGCACGTTAATCCAAAACAGAGAATTGAGTACTTTTTTATGAACAGCAGGAGGAAGTACATCTTCGTATCCCATCTTTTTAGGATTCAGACGGTCAGTCTCATAATCAAATACATCATTTACTCCATAAATAAAAAAGTTTGCAGGAAACAAGAACAACAAACCGAACAATATCATAAATAAAAGATTCACTTGACCTCCTACACTCAACCCAATACACACACCAACAGCAAACGTACCAAGCTCATAAAGCCAAAATCGGGGACGAGAGATGCGAATCATTTGTGATACTTTCATACCTATAGAGTACTCCACCTTGAGATAAAACGAAAGGCGTCCCATATACAACAATGAGACGCCTAAGACCTACGCACGACGAGCAAAGCGTTTATATCCTCCATCTTCCTGATGAATAGACTTTCGCACTACAACTTCAATACCAACAAGCAAGCAAAGCTCACTAAACACCACTTCATCAGAAGATCTTACGATATCGATAATTTTCTGATCCAGATCAACCGGAACAGCACCTTTCTCAATAAAGACCTTTTGAGCACCCTGAAGCCAGAGGATAAAATCCTTTAACCACTGATACTCTCCGGAACTTTGTAGAAAAGCAAGAAAATCTCCGCAAGTCTCCTGAGCTAACATTTTCAACTCAGCATAATTCAACGGCATCGCATGACCGCGATATAATTCGCCGTATTTTAATGCTGTAAAAAACACGTGGTGAAGGCAGCGAGGACCAAAAATAACCTCAGTCTCGCGAACCTCCGAAAAACCCTTGAAACCGATTTCATATACTCTTTTTTTCACAACACCTTCCTTTGAACAAAGTCCTTACAAATTAAAAACTTTTATACAAACAAAGTCAACAAAAAAAGCGCTTAGGCGCTTTTTTTGTCTACCTGTCTACTGTTTTGGTGTACACATACCACCATGCTCAATCCCACACGTTGCACAGTGACGTTTTTTAGTAAGCATTTGCAGACCAACAGCGATAATAGCAAGTGGCCATATAACACCCCACTCAATACCCTCCAACAACCCAATATTTTTTAAAAAGAAAATACCTCCAACAATAATAAGAATTATTCCTCCTTTCATAATGACAATGATTATATACTAATACCTATAGTATATCACAAGGTTTCTTCTACAAATACACCGTTTTTAACGCTCATATACATTATCTTCTCGATAGTAGGATCTTCAGACATTGCCTGATCTACACTTCGATCAAGGTATGTAACTTGAAGATCATACGAACGGCTGTTTTTAACTGTCGCTACAGCAGAAGATACATTGACCCTATCTCCGATAAAATATGAAGAAAGATGTTCAATACGACTACCTGACACCTCAAATATACAAATATAATGAAAAGCTCCTGTACCACCACTTTGCACCACGATATCTGCAAATATATGTGACACTTCGGCATCAATCGGTACGCCACCAATGAGCTTTACAAACGCCACATCTCCACCATCAAGTAATGTTCCATAACTCGCTCTTCCATCTACCAATGATATTCGGGTAGTTGTTTCAGGAACAATAATTGATGTATTTTTTATTTTTTCTATATACTCTTCAAGATTAATACTTCTCTCACTAACAGGAGATTCTCCTGAAACTGCTCGTGTTTCAAGAGATGATGGTGTTTTTTCTTTTTCACCAAATACACCATATACAACAAGCACAACTAAGCCAAACACAGCAAAGAAAAGAATAAAACTATGTTTACGTACACTCTGTTTTGCGTATTCCATATACATCTAGTATACCACCAAAAAGAGATGTACTACATCAAAAAAATCTTACCGAGGGTAAGATTTTTTTGATCAATATGATTTTTACTTCTTCTTTTTTGCTGCCTTACGTACTGCTTTTATTGCAAGACGCTTTTTTGTTTTTTTCGAACGTGATGCTTTATTTTTTGTGTTTGTTGCTGCTCTTTTTGCCATAATACATGTACTATACACTATCGTCGGATAAACGTACACCTATTTATACACATTACCCTTCCTGAACCGGCTGAATACTTTCTTTCATTTCCTTCCAAAAACCCTGTCGTTTGTATGCATGTATAACCGCAACAATTACCATAACTATACACGCACCGAGTCCAGCCAATCCCATATCCTTTTGTGCATCCCATACATCTCCCTGACTTCCCAAGAACGCGAGTCCCGCGGCAGGATCTACATTACGCGCAGTTATCCATTCAATAACTTCATACAATGCAGAAAAAGATAGTGTTACATCGAGAGGAAAAAAGTAGCTCCAAAAACCTCGAACACGTACCACTTTTATAAATGTCTCATAAATCGGATACGCCAAAAGAAATCCGAAGCAAAAATGCACCAAACGATCATACATATTTCGATCTGCATCAAACCACACCCGTAACACATCCCCGAAAGGAACTTCTGCGTACGTATAATGAGATCCGATAACATGCAAGATCATAAAGACCGTAATGAGTCCGTAGGATACATCCGACAGCTTAAAATACCGCGCAGAAAGCAAAATAAGAGGTACGCTTATAAACACAAGATAATTTTCCAACAACCAGTCGTGTGGAAACAGTGGATTAATAGCTGCCCACACCCACACAATCATAAAGCTAATCAGCAAAAAATAATGATATAGTTTCATATGATAAACTATATCAGCGTACTATGAAATATGCTACACTGGTATACATGGTAAAGAAAATTTTACGTATATTTGACCAACTCGAAGATGTTGTCCGTGGACACCTCTCTCGCTACCCTATTATATACGCACTTATTGGTGGTATAGGTGTAGTCCTTTTCTGGCGTGGAGTATGGCATACTGCAGATGAAATACCGATACTTCACAATAGCTGGGTATCCCTCGGAGTCGGCACAGGTATACTGCTACTTACGGGTATTTTTGTATCTGCATTTGTAGGAAGTAGACTCATTATGACAGGACTTCGTGGTGAGAAAAAAATGACAGAAAAAACCATGGAAGAAATTGAACAGGAAGAGTCTGAAATCAAAAATATTCAAAAAACTATACACAAAGTTGAAGACGAACTCTCTGAAATAAAAAAAGAAATAGAATACCATCACCACAAGTAATAGTACCTATCGCACGTCCACTCCTATCGCATCTGAAATGGTTTCAAAACCATCTCTCTGCAATAACACTACAAGCTCTCTGTGAATCTTTCCAATAACTGCAGGACCTTCAAAAATCATACCTGTAATCATTTGAATTAGAGATGCTCCTAAACGAATTTTTCGATATGCATCTTCTGCAGTAAACACTCCCCCACATCCAACCAACACATACCTACCTTGTGTTTTTTTGTATACGTATGCGAGTAGTTGATCAGATACATCCTGAACTGGTTTACCACTAATACCACCAACAGCAGGAACACCATCATCTACAATCTTTTTATTTTCTCTCTTCTTTGTAAGATTACTGCAAATAATACCGTGCACTCGATGTCGAGAGAGTACATCTAACAGCGCATCAACATGTTGATTATCTTTATCTGGAGATAATTTAACAAAGATAGGTTTATTAGTTTCCACACCATCTAATGCGGACAATAATAATTCGAGCGCATCTGGTTCCATAAATGGCTGACCTCCACATGTATTGGGACAGCTAATATTTATCGTTATACTATCTCCCACATCATTGAGTATCTTAAAAGAATTCACATAATCAAGAACCGCATTATGGATATCTACATTCTCACTACAGTTTGTCATCGCAATACTTACACAGACAGGAATAGCATGCGATTTGCCCAGCAATCTTTGGTGAATACGTACCGCTCCATCATTTTTTAATCCGTAATACACAACCAAACCTTGTGATTGTTTTAGTCTCCAGAGTCGTGGCCGTGGATTACCTGCACACGGCATAAACGTAACAGAGCCGACTTCCATATGTCCAAATCCAACCGAAGGCATGATATCCACCAACTCTGCATTTTTATCAAAACCTGCCGCAAGACCCACTGGATGGTCTATGTGTAGTCCCAGGATGGTTTGATGTAATGATGGATGTGAGTAATAAAACAAACTCTTCAATAGAGAACGTGGCCACGCATACTTACCACACAGAGAACCCAAGAAAATCACGATATCATGCACATCTTCTGGATCAAACTGAAATAACACTGGTTTTATAAGACGCGTATAGAGACTCATGTGTACATAATACACCTGTATGTTTTTCTGTACATACAAAAATACTCCCTCGGGAGTATTTTGTCTAACCTATACAGATGATAGTTATGAAAGATGTTTTGAAACAAGCTTTGTCATTTCAAACATACTCACTGTAGCTTTACCTCCGAACACTTTTTTGAGAGCAGCATCAGCATTGATATTGCGCTTATTTTTTGCATCCTGAAGTTCATTTTTCTTAATATACACCCAGAGTTTTTTTACAACTTCTGATCGAGGCATTGGGCCTTTTCCTACAACCTCTGCGAGATCATCACTGATTTGCATTGGCTTCATAAATGCTGAATTTGTCTTTGTTGGCATAAAATATTAATTATTATGGATTAGGATACAGTATACCATAAGTAAAAAAAGTCTCCAGTACACTACCCCTATACACAGACCCCGTAACAATCACATACAGAGACTGCTATACTTATATACATGAAAGCAAAAGGATTTACACTCATAGAACTTCTTGTAGTAATTGCAATCATTGGAATGCTTTCTGCTGTTATACTTGGTTCTCTCAATAATGCTCGATCAAAAAGTAGATATGCGAAAGCATTTTCTGATATGCGCGAGATACGTAAAGCTGCTATTCTCGATTATGATCAATACGAAAATTACGCGCCAGATACTGGTATGGCAACTGGACCCCGTTTTACACCAAACTTTCTTCGTACGTGGCCAACCCCGCCGTGTACAGGATGGACGTATGATTGGGAAAACTGGAATGGTGGTGATGTGATACGAGTATCATTGCGAAAAGTCGACACCTCAGCTGTCTACTATTACTGTGTGTTTACAAACACTTCTTGTGCTATCAATGGTGGTACCGCAATCGAAAGTGTCGCCTCAAAAATACTCACCTGTAATGAATAAGTACAAAAAATCATGAAGTTTACCTGCTCTTTTACACCTTTATTTCTCTGCCAAATCCTTTAACAATTCAAGCGCTTTTGGCCACGATTCATC
>CAYRRP010000001.1:33841-233721 GCA_964426735.1 uncultured Candidatus Saccharibacteria bacterium | reverse complement strand
GAGTAAGTTTAGATTTCCTAAAGAAAATGTGATTCCTGTAACTTTTTCGTTTGTAAAAGAGGTTGATCAATCGTGGCAACCTAGAGAGACCTTTGAGAGGGATGCGTTGCAGAAAGATGAGGTAAGAAAGCTGTTTGCTTTGAGATCTGATAATAACCAGCTTCTCAATATGTATAATTTCGTATTATCGGAATACAAAAAAAGGGGGTATGACTACACTTTCACCTATTTGCCTTATAGGTCTAATCCTGTTCAATATCCAAATACTCAATCCGTCACATTCGTTAAAACACCGGAAGATCGATTTATCGTTGTCCGAGAAGTTGATGCTGCGGCATATACATTGCCTGGGGGCGGCTGTCATATGGACGAATCTCCTTTGGATTGTGCAGTGCGCGAGGTGCGAGAAGAGGCACAATTGGAGATAAGCAATACACGGCTCCTTGGTGAGGTCGTTGTCAAGGTCATCTTACACGGAGAAACTCTTTCGATCTCAAAGCAGAGCCGCTTTATTGCGGATATGATTGGTAAAAATGAATTTATTCCTGAGAAAGACGGATTTGAAACTGTGGAAAGGAAAGAGATTTCATTCGAAGGGTTGTCAGATATTGAATTATTGAAAAATGATACAGGAATAGCAATATTAGCTGATTTGAAAAAAAATTATGAGAATTAGTATAGTACAGCCCAGAGTTTCGTATTATATAGGTGGAAGCGAAAAGGTGTGTATGATGCATGCAGAACTCCTCTCTCGTCTTAATAATAAAGTTGTCCTTTATACGATACAGCCTATTGATGGGGTTTATTCGGCTCAATACAAGACATTTATCCAGAACAATCCGAAGATCAAAATCATAGAAATGACCATTCCTGACGCGTATCGTTATATTTATGACGAGGCGCCTGAATCAAACCAAAGTAGATGGGATCGCGAGACGATATTATTTTCAGTATTGATTCATAGTAAGTTAAGGGATGAACTACCGGATATTGTTCTCAGCTATTATATAGTCGATTCTGTTTTCCGAAACCTAGATATACCAAATGCAGTATATCTTGGAGGGCACCCTGAGAATGAGATTGAAATCTATAATGCTTTCCTCTCATTTTGCGATGCTACTATTTCTAATAGCGAAAATGTTAAAAAGCGATGGCAGCAGAAGATTGACAGAAATAAGGTTCCCCTTAACTATGTGATTCAAAAAGGAGCTGAAAAACCAGCGATCTTGAATCGTGTTCTTCCGGAAGGGGTAAACATAGTTTTTGCAGGAAGGTTGATTTCGGGAAAGGGTGTGGAAAATCTAATATGTAGTTTTGCAAGTATAAAGAAAGGTTTTCCCGAAGCGTCGCTGTGGATTTTAGGTGATGGTCCTGAAAAGGAAAATTTCGCCAAGCTTGCAGCAGTTGCTGGAGTCGAGGATTCCGTGCATTTCAAGGGTTTTGTTGAAAATGTTCAGGATTATCTCTATTCTTCGACGTTGTGTGTCTTTCCATCCGTATATAAGGAAGGTCTCATGACAGTTGTGGTTGAGGCTATGGCCGTCGGTGCATGTATAGTTGCATCTGAAGGTATGGGAAACGAAGAGTTGATAAAGAATGAGGTAAGCGGGATCTTAATCAAGCCTGATGACATAGATTTGTTGACTACAACAATCAAAGGATTACTACTTGATGAAGGAAAAAGGAAAGAGATGGGTAAGCAAGCTGATATTTTTGCTTCAAATAATTTGTCCTGGTCGAGTGTAGGCAAAAAACTCAATGCAATTTTAGAGGAGATAGTTAGAGAATGCAACTGAGTCTTTTCGTTAATATTTGTTGCTTCCTATAATACATCCTTTTGACTCAATACGCAGAAAATCAGTTTCTTCAGTATTCTTTTGTTCATGCTATGTTTGTGGTTCTCTTGCCAACCTCACCCTAATTCAAATATGGACTTTATGCTAAAAAAGATGTATTAATAAGTTATGTATCATATAGCCATACTTTTGCAAAGGTTGATTTATGTTGGTTTTTACCTATTTTTAAAAGTGTTTTTACGGTTAGAGATTAAAGGTCAGGAACATTTAAATTCTGTAAGAGGACCTGTGATATTAGCAATGAATCATACAAGCGAGTTGGATCCTTTTGTAGTCTTACTTGCTTTACCTTTTTTTTCTTCGTTATTTCCTGTCCATGCGGTAGCATATCAATTTGATGAGTACACAAAACCAAGTTTCGGATTACGTAGATTTTTGTATCAAAAAGAGTTTTTTAAATTACTAGGAGCAATTCCTATAGAATCAGGTCATCATAGTTATGAGTTTGCGTTGCATAAACATATAGAGTTATTGAAGAAAGGTCAAACGGTGGGAATATTTCCAGAGGGTAAAGTTACTCAAGATGGAAAAATTGGCCCGGCTCGAGGTGGATTAGGATATCTATCTTATAGTACCAAGGCGGTTATTATTCCTATTGGGATTAAAACATTATTTAATATAAACATTTCAGATTTCATAATGCGAAAAAGAAAACTCACTATTGTGATAGGTGTTCCACTCTCACCTCAAGACATCATTGATATTAAGAATGATAGATTAACTCAAGATGATTTTCGTGCAGCTTCACAAAAAGTTCTCTCTGTTATTGATAACATGATAAGTAGCTTTTAATTTTGTTTTTAATCAACTTTGGCATACAATACAGACTATATGATATCTCAGCAGACTTATCAGAAGATACTCGGAATTGAAGGTGATATTGCAATAGATCCAATTGATATGGCAGATAAGATGAATATTACGTTTTATCCAAAGATTGGTGCTGGTATAAATAAGGATACGTTACGTTTTAAAAAGTTACTCGAAGAGACGTTTTTTCAATTAGGCGTCAATATTGTCCCTATTGATGAAGCTTTTTTCTATGTTCCATGGGGGAAATATATTACAGCTATTGCTAAAGCGTTTATAGGTGTTAGCATGTCTTTTATACATAAAGTTATAGGTAAGGTCCAAGATGATTTCATCTTTGATTTTTCTGGACTCAAATACTCTTTTGTTAGAAAAAAAATAAAAAAAAATATTTCAATTGTGTGTATAGGTGACTTCGATAGTAATGATTTGCCTATGAAGTACATTACGTCTTTTAAAGATAGTTCTATTATAACCATTGTCGACTTTCCGACAGGTATTGATGAACAAACTCCGTTTGATGTCCATTTTAAGACTTCAATGAAGTTATTTGTGCATCACATGACAAATATTATTATTGGTGTTTCGGAAGATAAATGGATACTGTACAACTTTAATGCCTCTCACCCTATATATCCAATCGACGGTTCATTCAAGGATCAGGTTCTAAATGCTTTGATCCCTAAAATTGTCGCACCAATTCGTCCGTATAAACTAGATGAATTTCAGTTAAGTGTAAAAGGTTTTTCTGTACAGGATCATGTGCATCTTAGAGCTGCATCTGATGTGCAACTTGGGGCACAAAAGATTAGTACATTAGATTTATATCCACCTCCAATCAAACTTAAGGATTTATCATTTAGAGATAATTTTTGTCGCTGGCTTGTGGATTTGCATCTGGATAGTAGAAAAGGTATGAGTTTTGGTTTCCTTGCTCGTCAATTACCGACAACACTTGGTATGGTGTACGAAGTTGATACTGATAGAGATTTTTTTGTTCAAGATAGTAAGTATTTCTTGGTATTAAATCTAAAAAATAAAAAATATGCAGTTGAAGTTCCTGAGGTGTGGGTATTAACTCAAAAATCAGGGACAAATAAAGTCAACGTTAATATAGAAAAAGATTTTGTTAAGTTAGGGCTTTATCAAGGTCAAATGAAGATGCAAATTGGAGAAGGTTCTCTTATTGATGTGACTCAGAAACCCTCCTTTGATACAAAAGTAATCCTTGCACACGCGTTAGGCAATCTTATTATTGCATCATTGTTAAATCACTTTAATCCAGAACATGACTTTGTGAGACAGTTTACGTCAGAGGGAATTGCTATTGTGCATTGGCATGGGTATTTTCATCCAGAAAATATTCCAACAGGAATGCATATTCATGGTTTACACAATCCCCATGTCGCATGCTCTTCTCCCCAGTCAGCATTATATGCTCTATCAGGTAAACTTGATGTATTTAAAAAAGCATTTGATGAAGATAGATATTACAAAGGTGATATACACGTAGAACCTCATCATGGAATTAATGTAAATTATTTTTCAATAGAAAGTCTTGCTGATTATTTAGTTGAGAATCCACAGGCATCTGTCCTTGGTAATAAATATCTTTACCTTTATAATAAATAGTATGGATTTTGGTCTCGATTATTATAGTATATCTTTACTCATCGGTGGTTTTATCGCTTTAATTTCTGGGTTTGCCGTATACTTACATAGCGTTAAGAGTGTGGAGAACACGAGCTGGTTTATATTCAACATATCTTCAGCTGTGTGGAGTTTCGGTTATTTTGCTACTATTACAGCTACAACAAAAGAGTCTGCTTTTATAGCCGATTGGGTTTTACACCAAGCCGCCATTATTGTACCTTTATCTTATTTAGTCTCAGTTATTTTTCTTACAAGTTCGTACACTCATCGTAAAGTAGAAATTATTGTAGTTTCTATAATCAGCGCCTTCTTTTTAATTGTTACACCAACAGAGCTATTTGTAAGAGATGTTATACCAAAAGCAAACTTTAATTTTGTGCCTGATGCTGGTCCTTTATATATTTATTTTACAATATATTTTTTCTTTTTAGTTTTGTATATTCTATATATTTTAGTCGAAAAATTAGGCTCAATAACTGACAATTTGGATCGTGTGCGGTATAAGTACATGATCTTGTTTACGACGATTGGTTCTATTGGAGGAGGAAGCGTGTTCTTTTTAACTTTCAATATACCTGTATTACCATATCCAATTATTTTATTTTCGTTATTTCCTATAATTAGTATCTATGCGATTTTTCGGTATAAGTTGTTTAATGTTAAAGTTATCACTACAGAACTTATTGTTTTCATACTCTGGATCTTCTTGCTACTTAGAGTTTTCTTATCTGTAAATCTGGCTGACAGATTCGTTAATATAGGTCTACTTATTTTTATGGTTATAGTGGGTATATTTCTAATCAAGAGTGTTTTAAAGGAAGTGTCTTTACGTGAGACGTTGCAACGAACCACAACTGATCTCGAACATGCAAATGATCGATTGAAAGAAGTGGATCAGTTGAAGTCAGAGTTTCTTTCGCTTGCTACGCATCAGATTCGTGCACCGCTGACAGCCATCAAAGGGTATGCATCCCTCATTCTTGAGGGTGATTATGGAGAAGTTTCAGAGCCAGTTTTTAAAGCTGTGGATGTTATCTCTAAGTCATGTCAAAACCTTGTGATGATTGTGAATGATTTTCTTAATATTTCTCGTATTGAGCAGGGGAGAATGAAGTATGACCTCAGTGAGTTTGATTTGCGCGCAATCACTGAACAGGTGTTAACTGAATTGAAGCCTAATATAGAGAATGCAGGACTTACGTGTACGTGTGCAGGATCAGCAGAAGAGCATGTGCCTGTTATGGTGTATGCAGATGTTGGTAAAGTAAGACAGGTCATCGGCAACCTTGTTGATAATGCGATTAAGTATACGCCACAAGGAGGTATTACCGTGGATGTCTCTCTACATGATGGAGTACCACGGTTAACTATCGCTGATACAGGCATCGGTATCGCTGAAGAAGATATTGGTAAACTTTTCAATAAGTTTACACGTGCAAAAGACGCAAATAAAACAAATGTGATCGGTACAGGGCTTGGTCTGTATGTTGCAAAACAGATGGTGGAAGCTCAAGGCGGAAAAATATGGATTGAATCAGATGGTGTTGGAAAAGGCACTACATTCTTTGTTGAATTACCACAAAAAAAGTAAAGTGAGTATGTGGTGCAATGTAACTTATTTTCAATATATAGATTATGGATCAAAAAGCAGCTTGGGAAAAAGAATACAAAAATCCTACTTTTTTAACTAAAGAAATGGAACCTCAAGCGGACACTGTCCGTTTCTTTAAATTTCTCAAAAAAGAAGAAAAATTTTTCCCTATGTCAGGCATAGGGGAAGCAAAGCGATTGATTGATCTCGGGTGTGGCACTGGACGGAATTCTTTTTATGCAACCGAGCTTGGATTTGAAGCGTATGGGATTGATATTTCAAAGACTGCTATTGCAACAGGTATGCAGTATGCAAAAGAGCATGCAGGTATCATCAATCTTGAGGTAGGTTCGATAGGAGAAAAATTGTCACACAAAGATGAAAGTTTTGATGTTGCACTCGATGTCACCTCATCGAATTCACTGTCTGAAGCGGAGCGGGAAATATATTTTGAAGAAATGTATCGAGTGTTAAAACCGGGTGGGTATGTGTATCTAAAGGCACTCTGTAAAGAAGGTGATGCTAATGCAAAAGAGCTATTGAAGCGCTTTCCAGGGTCTGAGTATGATACCTATGTGTTGCCAGATCAAAAGATAGTAGAGCGAGTGTGGACAAAAAAAGGTATTACAGATTTTTACGCGCGCAAGTTTAAAATCCTCCACCTTGAAATGAAGGAAAGTTATACCACCATGGGAGACAGGCGATATAAGCGACGTTTTTGGATCGGGTATCTACAAAAAATATAAAGGTACCTAGTCTTTGGAAACATCTGTAGAATCTAAGTTACTGGGATATGGCGCAATAATTAACTGATCTACAATATATTACGATATGTTTGACAGTAAGTGTGGTACATGATAGTTTCAGCTTAGAGTTCGTGTAGTAGATAAGAACATTGACAAAAGGAGAATGTAATGAACCAGACAATTTTATCAGGGATTCGTGCTACAGGAAGATTGCATTTTGGCAATTTCCTGGGGGCAGTCTCAAATTTTGTGAAATTTCAACAACCAGGTAACACGTGCCTGTACTTCATTGCTGATTGGCACACATTGACTACATTGGAAAATCCAGATGAACTTCGTAAGAACCTTACTGAGATTGTAAAGGATTATATTGCAGCCGGACTTAATCCTGAACAATCAATCATTTACGCCCAATCAAGTGTTCCTGAAATTGCTGAGCTATGTTTGTATTTGAGCATGATTCAGCAAATGGGGGAACTTGAGCGTATTCCTACATTCAAAGACTTGATTAGGAAAAATCCTGACAACGTCAATCTTGGACTTCTGACATATCCTGTCCTTATGGCAGCCGACATTCTGGGGCCTCGAGCGACACTAGTGCCAGTTGGTGAAGATCAGGTACCTAATGTGGAATTAGCCCGATCATTGGCTAATCGTTTTAATCAACGTTTCGGTCAGACATTTATTGTTCCCGAGATGATGACACAAATGATTAAAGTTCCCGGACTTGATGGATCAAAGATGGGTAAATCGGAAGCGGATAATGCTATCGATATTAATGCGTCAATCGATGTTATTCGAGAACGGTACATAAAAAAGGGTGTAACCGATATCGAGCGTAAGCGTGTTGCAGATCCTGGTGATCCATACAATCGTTGCCAGTCTGTGTATCCTGTTCATGAATTCGTAACAATTGATGAAGTGGCTGACAGGACTATTGCCACCGCATGCATGGAAGCTAGAATTGGTTGTGTTGCGTGCAAACATATGCTTGTTGATAACATGGCTAAAATTCTAAGACCTTTTCAAGAAGCTCGGCTTGAGCTTGCTGGAAAGGATGAGTATGTAAGAGAAGTTATCCATGAAGGCGGAAAAAAAGCACGATCAATTATTACTGAAACGGTAAAAGTTGTTCGTGATAAGATGGGAATTGTTGTCTACTAAAAAGAAAAGGAGAAAGAAATTATGATACGTTCACTCACACTAGCTCAGCTGGGAGCTCGAATTGATCAAATTGATGAATTTATTCTCATTCTTATGGCACAACGGATGAGATTAGCCCTTAATGTAGCAGCCTGCAAAGGTAGCCAAGAACCACCTCAACCTATTTTTCGAAAGGATAAGGAGGATGAGAGGTTGCAGAAGGCAATGGTAATCGGAGAAAAATTAGGTCTCAAACCTAATTTTGTCTTTGCAATGCTCTACAGTCTCATTGGAGAATCTTGTAAAGAACAGATGATCGAGCTTCAAGGAACATTCAAACGTCTTCCTGATGTGAAAGATGATGAGTGGTTTGATCTCTTAAAACAAAATCTTCTGGAACTTACAGAAATAATTGCTCCAACATACGACGAAGAATATGTTGGTGAATTTTTTGCTTCTCAGCAGTATCGAGAATTTGAAAAAAGAATGATCGCTCGTGATGCTGATTTGACTGGTCCTTATGATCTTGCAATTGATCTTGGTTGTGCGACAGGTGAGCAATCATTTCAATTAGCAAGTCGGTTTGAAAAGGTCATTGGGTACGACATCAGTCCGACTATGATCGATCAGGCAAACAGGCGGCTTGAGTTTTGTAAAGAGCATTTTCCTCATGTAAGTTTCGAACAGATCGACCTGGAGTATGGGATACCACTTCCTAATGACTCTGTGTCCTTTGTTTTAATGAATTTAGGAACAGCCAGTGACATCCGTAACATCACAAGTTTAATCACTGAAATTGAAAGAGTTTTGGTTGTCGGTGGTGGTTTTTTCTTTTCTTTCTACAATGCTGATGCTTTAGTATACAAATGGGAATTTCTGCCGTGGCCGCTTGCGGTTGCTGCTGAAGTTAATCGCGATAAACAATGTCTCGATGTTCATGTAGACGGAAAGATTTTCTCGGTCCCTGCTCGACCATATAAAATTCAGGAAATCAACAACCTTTTTCCTGCCAGTCTTGATGTAACTGAGATACTCACATATCCAACAATTGGTTCTGTGTTGCCGAATCGCTTACTCTCTACTGAAGAGGTGAGATCGGCTGTTTCTGACGCAGATGAGCATCTCTCGTCGTTAGAGCTCGGTGCGTATGCTATTGCATCGGGGGTCAAGAAGGATAGGTGTTAGAAAAATTCAAAGAGTCCTTGTTTAAATGTACAAGGACTCTTTTTGTGCACATAAAAACCCCATCAAATAGGGTTTGGCAGGCGCGGAGGGACTCGAACCCTCGGTCACAGTTTTGGAGACTGTTGGTTTAGCCGCTAACCAACGCGCCCGCATGGGTTACTGAAATCTGGTACTAATATACACTAAACGTGTATAAATATCAACTAATCTTTTTTTGCAGCAAAACCAAAGATATCATCGTAGTTATTTTGCCCAAAAAGAATAGGATAAAAATCATTTTTTGCTATTATCTTTTTTCCATCAATGGTTGCGTATACTTGATTTTTTTTCACAAGTTTGTAGTTTTTTATCTGCTTATCCAATATCGCATTCCTGTTTTTTGGTACGACTTTATTCACAGTGAAGAAGGTTGACTTGAAAGTTTTTTTGTTTTTTCCGAAAGAATCAACCATCTTTATATGTGCAAGCAAGCGTCTTATGCCGAGTACAACTTTTCTAATAGTATTTGGATCATTGTCTTTACCGTATTCAAAAGCGATGCCAACTTTGGCATAAGATATAAGAGCATTCTTTTTTGTAGCTTTCATGACAATGGCATATTTAGGAGCAATTACGTCTATATATTCTCGTGTTTTTTTGTTTAATCGAGTGACAATAACAGCATCTTTCAATTCACTGGTTGTTGAGTGTATATCAATAACAATATCAGCTGATTTGATCAGAGGTAATAGTTCATAAGCTCGACGTTCTTCATAATTTCCTTCTTTTTTACCAGGAAAAGCCCGATTAAGATCTTGATCGATAAATCGTTTGTCTAATGCAAATGCTTTTTCATTTGCAATATTTATAGTCAACTCTCCTTTTTTAACAGGGAATTTATTCAATGCTTGGGCGACTGTTAAGCCGATTTTCTCATCGCCATGTGTGCCAATATTCAGAATAATTTTATATGCCTTCATTGTTGTGTACTTAATATATAATATTTTAAAAGTAATGGATATACATCCTTTACTTTGATGTCACATTTCGGAAGTAATAGAGATTGCTTTCTCATTTCGCTCGAAGCTAGTTAAAAATAAAGCGAGACCAGGTGGCCTCGCTTGGATGCTTACAGGGCATTTTGACAAATGGAATGGCAAAGGCGAGCCCATCTATCAATCTCATCAACAGAAGGAGTTGCTCCAAATACTCGAAATTCGATTGTTCCGTGAATCGATATACGAATGAGATGCCAGCAGTTACGGGGGTTCTCATTGAATCCATGATTTTTTGCATATTGTTCGAAATACTCCCAATTCTCATAATGAGGAGGTTTACAATCGGGGGCCATGATTTTATAGATTTGAAGTCGTTCGCCTTGGGATTTGTCTCCAAGCTTGGCAAGTTTTGACAGCTCCTTAATCGCTGCGTTATAAGCTCTAATTGCTAGTTCTTTTGATCCCATGCCGATATGAACATGTGTACCAGCCACTCGACAAGCTGCCCGAAGTTTTTTGATGGGCATATCTCTTGTTATTTCTTGGTATCGGCCCGTCGGGTCTGGATACACATCCAGAGGTATTTCGTAAGGAGCAACTTCTTGATGAAGTGCTTTAAAACCAAATGCATTTTCGTATCCACTGAGTAATTGTTGAGAATACTTCAAAGCACTCTTAATCTCTCCTATTCTTGTTGGATCAGTCCGGATTTCCAGTTGGCACGCAGAAAGTTCGTATCCAAAATTTCGTTTGTTGTCTAATTGAGGAATAATTTCTCCAGCAATAGGAACAATTATTCTATCTCTGGTTAAAAAACATTCTCGTTCAACTCCGACGAAAAGATGTTTTTCTGGGTTAAAAGCAAAATTACGAGTAAATGTATTCATCTCATCTCCTTATTTCTGTCGATGTAAAGAACTAAGGGAAATTTAAAAAAACTTCCCGTCCTCTGTATACAAGAAAATACTTGCATAGAAAGGACGAGAAGTGTCTCGTGGTGCCACCTTACTTTTGAGCAGATGCTCCTTACTGACTCATAAAGACATCAGTTATCCTATGGTTACGGAGGAAGCCGAATTTCTACTTGCGCAGAAATCACTTTGTTTGAATGAATCAAACGATTAAGGCCCAACCCTCTAGCATTATTGCCAGAGGACCCTGATCAAAGGTTTTGTTACTTGTGCAAATCTAACATAGTGGCTTAAGGTTTGTCAATTGAAAAGGTAGTATGCATATTATCCAGATATAGTTGACATTTTTTTAAAAGAACGTATTATCTTAAATACATGAAAAATACATGTAATCAATTGAATATGGGACTAAACGGCCGAAAGGGGCTCGCTTCTTTTGCTGTACAACCAATTTCATACCACTTTGCTGTAACAGGACAAGGTGGACGATTGCGCTGTGTATAAAGTATTTAACTCTTTAAATGCTTTGGATACCGCGTAATACGCGGTATTTTTTGTTCTTTGTGCTCTTTTACATTCACATAACACAGAAAGGATAAGGTGAGTAAATGAAGGATAATCCGTTGGTGAGACTGTTTGCAGCACTCTGGCACTACTCTTTTGGAAACAGAAGAGTCGTTGCTCTGTTTTGGGTCGGTTTTGTACTCAATGAAGCTGTAAATATTGTGGTACAACCGTTACTTTGGTCAAAGATTCTTAATTCAGTAGGGGAGCATCGAGGAGTAAACGAACATAATTTGTTCACACTCTTTTGGTATCTTCTCCTGATGCTCTTCTCAACACTTTTGTTTTGGGGTATACACGGCCCAGCGAGAGTGGCAGAGCGAACAAATGCATTTAAAGCACGAATATCTTATCGAAAGTTTCTGTTGTCTGGCATGATGTCTTTACCTTTGAGCTGGCATACGGAACATCATTCTGGTGACACAATCGACAAGATTGAAAAAGGCACAAGTGCTTTGTATGACTTTGGACAAGGTACTTTCGTGATGATGTATTCTCTGACTCGTTTGGTGGTATGTCTTTCGATACTTGCGTATTATAGTCATTTGGCGATAGTTATCGCACTTATAATGATGTGTGTAAGTGCCTGGATTACCATGAGGTTTGATCAGGTTCTTATTCCGCAGTATCGTGAATTGTCTCGTGCTGAGAATCAAATTTCTGAAAGTGTCTTTGATGCGGTTAGTAACATTGGAACAGTTATCATTCTTCGTGTTGAACGTCTTGTGTTTAATGCGATTGTTGCGAAAGTTGAAAAACCACTTTCATTGTTTGTGAAAAATACCAAGTTAAGTGAGTTAAAATGGTTTTTAACTGTATTGTGTTGTCGAGTGATGACATGCCTCACACTTGGTGTCTATTTCTGGCAGCAAAGTCGTGTTCACGGACCATTCGAAATCGGGGTGTACTATCTTCTGATTAATTACCTCGATAAGGTGAGTGATTTATTTACTCGGTTTTGTGAATTGTATGGAGATGTGGTGATACGGAGGACTCGATTAATGAACGCAGAAGAACTGTCTTCTGATTTCAAAACTCATAATCTGGCAAACCATGTACTGCCTGCAGGGTGGCAGAAGTTAGACATCAACAATCTATCCTTCTCTTACCATGGCGAAGAAGGGGACATGCATCTTGATGATGTGTCACTTTCAATTGCTCGAGGAGCGAAGATTGCTTTCGTGGGTGGAAGTGGAAGTGGTAAAACAACTTTCCTCAAAGCAATGAGGGGGTTGTGTCCACCGCAAACTCTCGACTTGAGTGTCGATGGGGTACGTATCGAAGAAGGTTTTGAAGGTATCAGTCGAGCAATCGCACTTGTGCCGCAAAATCCAGATATATTTTCAACTACAATCCTCGGTAATATCACACTGGGTGCAGACTATGATCAGTTGGTCGTCAATCGGTTTACGGAAATGGCTTGTTTTACTGACGTGATTTCAAGTCTTCCGAACGGTCTTGATTCATTGATTAACGAGAAAGGAGTAAACTTGTCAGGTGGTCAGCAGCAGCGTCTTGCACTTGCTCGCGGGCTCCTTGCGTGTGAAGGTAAGGATATTGTCCTTCTTGATGAACCTACAAGTAGTCTAGATAGCACTACAGAAATGCAAGTGTATCAGAATATCTTCAATGGTTTTAAAGGGAAGACTATTATCTCGTCAATTCATCGGCTTCATCTTCTTTTTCTCTTTGATCGAATTTACATGTTCGACAAAGGGAAGATTGTGGGTGTAGGTAAGTTGAATGAGTTACTCGCCAGTTCGCCTGAATTTCGGGCACAATGGAATGAATATATGCAACATGGTAGTAATGTGTGCATGTGAACGATATCTTGTCCGCCGTCTTTATGACGGCGGATTTTTTTATATTAAAACTCACTCTTTTGTTTTTGATATGCGTCTGCGTAGTTTCCTTTGAGATTAAGAAGTTCTTCGTGTGTACCTTGTTCTATAATTTCTCCGTCTTTTAATACCACAATCATGTCAGCTTTTTTTATGGTTGCGAAGTTGTGTGAGATAAGTATTGCAGAAGTATTTTTATCAAGATTTTCTAATTCTCTAAAGATTGTACTTGTTGATTCTGCATCGATTGATGCGGTAGGTTCATCGAGTACAAGTAGTCGAGTACCTTTGTAGAGTGCACGAGCGATTGCAAGTTTTTGTCGCTGGCCTTTTGATGGTTCTATGCCACCAAACTCCACTCCAATCATATGGTCATAGGTATCTTTTAGATCTTGAATAAAACTCATACTTGTACTTTGTTGAGCAGTTTTTTCGATTCTTTCTTGATTAATTTCTCCTTGTTCACTTACGGCAATAGATTCTTTAACGGTAAAGTTGTATGTAGTGAAATCTTGCAAGAGTACACCTAAATATTTCCACCAGTCTTCAGTATTAATATCTCGTAAGTCAATTCCGTTTACAGTAATTCTTCCAGAGATTGGGTCGTGGATACGGAGAAGAAGTCGTACAATTGTTGATTTTCCTGACCCATTGTTTCCAACAAGACCAAGTTTATCTCCAGGTTTGATGGTGAGATTTATATTTTTTAGAATTGTTTTGCCTGGTTCCGATGGGTATGCAAAAGAAACATTTTCAAATACAATTGTTGGTGCATTTGAAAGTTCAAATGCTACAGGTTTTTCTGGCTGCATCATTGTCGGTTTTTCATCTAATACACCAAAAATATCTGTAACATATAGGTTGCGTTCGAGTAGACGAGCAGTGTTTGAAAGCATACTTGATGCCCAGCCGTTGATACGACTTAAAGTTTGAAACATAAACACTACAGTACCGATAGCCACTGCTCCGGCTATAGATTCTTGGACGATAAGGGTGGTCCCAATAAATAAACCAATCATGCTAAATGCACTAGTAAAAAGTTTTGCTGAACTTTTCCAGCTTTCACTTGAAAGTTGCTCGTCAGTGAATCCTGTCAAAATTTTCTTTATTTCTTGCAAAAACTTATCTCCGACTTGACTGAGTTTACCGTCTATAACAGAGGTACGTGAAGTAAAGAAGCGTCGTAAGTCTTGATAGCGACGTTGTTCGTAACTGTTCTTCATATTGATTGACCAGAGCTTGCTGCCGTATTTGATTTCTACCCAAAATTCAGGTATTGAAGTGACGAGAACTATCAGAAATACTCTCCAATCAATTGCGATGGTAGCTATAGAGCTTACAATAATTCCCGCGATTATTTCTAGATTGCGAAGCTGTCCATCAGCTACAGCGATGAGAGGATAGTTACCATTATTGAATGCACGTTGAAGTCTGTCTTGAAATGTAGTGTCTTCATATTGAGAGATATCAAACGAACCTCTTTTTTTGAGCATGAGTATGTCCAGAAAATCCTGCAGGCGAAGAAATAAGTGCCGATCAAGGAAACGGTACAATACTCGGATCAGTGATGGGAGTGTGGTAAATACTGCAAACCAAAAGAGTGCGGGATATACGGTATCAATCGAACTGAGTTTAATAGCTTCAATAATCGTATCAATTAAAGTTCCCAATGCTTGGGATGCAAATACTGGTAACACACCTATGCTGAGTGTAGATATGAGCATGAAAAAAAGTATCCAAGGAGTTTGTTCCCATACAAGTTTTCCAATGCGCCACGAATTTTTTATTAAATCTGTAAAGTTTGATAATGAATTATTGTCTTTTGTTGAGTCGTTTTTTATCATATAAGTGTACCTAGTATACTATTGCTTTACGACTTGCTCAATATGAATTTTTAATTGATTCATGATATGATTTTTCTATGAACAAAAAAATCTTACTTTCAGGAGTAAAACCAACAGGACGACCACATATTGGTAATTATTTTGGTGCAATGAAGCAGTTTGTAGATATGCAGGATGAATATACTGCAATGTATATGATTGCTGATTATCATGCGCTCAACTTGACTCAAGATAAAACAGAAATGAAACAGCAGATTGTTGATCTTGCCCTCGACTATTTAGCGCTTGGACTTGATCCACAAAAATCACTCATCTTTAAACAATCTGATGTTCCTGAACACACTGAGCTTGCGTGGATTTTTGATACGATCACTACGATGCCGTATTTGATGCGAGCTCATGCATACAAAGATGCTGAGGCAAAAGATAAAGAGATTTCTGTGGGGACATTTAATTATCCTATGCTTATGGCTGCTGATATCTTACTGTACGATACTGATGTAGTACCTGTAGGACAAGACCAGAAACAACACGTTGAATATACACGTGATACTGCTCTTAAGTTTAATCATGTATTTGCATCTGATGTTTTGAAACTTCCTGAAGCAAAAATTATTTCTGAAGTTGCGGTTGTTCCGGGTATTGATGGACGAAAAATGTCAAAAAGTTATGGAAACACGATTCCACTTTTCGCAAGTGACGCGGAGATAGAAAAAGCAGTAATGTCTATCGTCACTGATTCAGGTGGTGATGTTCCTGAAAACGTATACGCAATACATAAGCTTTTCAAAACAGAGGCAGAATTAGCATCTTTGTATGAAGAGAACAAAGGAAAGTATAAAGCTCTTAAAGAAGCTCTCATTGTTGACTTGAAAGCATTTATTACACCGCTGCGTGAAAAACGCGCTCAACTCGCATCTGATACGGACTATGTACTTGATGTGCTCAAAGAAGGTGGTCAACGTGCTCGAGAAAAAGCAATTAAGAAGATGGAAGAAGTGAAGGAAGTGATAGGAGTAAAATTGTACTAAGGTTGTATAAAAAAGAATTATGTAGTTATACACAGGTGTAGTATTTAAACCTGTGTTTTTGGAGCTATACTATAGGCATCTATGAACGTACTTTCTCCACAACAGTATAAGCGACCATGGGGATTTTTTGATGAGTTTGTGAGGAACACCTCATGTACTGTAAAGATGATTACAGTCAATCCCGGTGAAGCGCTCAGTCTCCAGCATCATAAACATCGAAGTGAATTTTGGGTCATAGTAAAAGGGACAGGTTTTGTGACTGTAGGTGATGTTCGTACTGAAGCTCATGAGGGTGATACGTATACTATCGATGCAGGGATACACCATCGTGCAGAAGGGGGACATACTCCACTTGTATTTCTCGAAATATCAACAGGTGAGTTTGATGATGATGATATTGTGCGAGTTGATGATAAATATGGACGTGTACAAACATAATATATGATTTTCTTTTATACAATCGGACTCATACTTTTTCTTACAATCATTGTATTTTTTTATATCACCACAAAGCCGGAGTCTTTTCAAAAGAAGAAAAATAAAAAACATACTGACTTACAACGACATTCCAAAAATCCACTACTCTCTCCTCGACCGTATGTGGATTGGCAAGCAGGAGAAACCTTTAACCCTACCGCATTTACTGATGATGATGGAAGAGTGCATATTATCTACCGAGCAGTAGGAGGAGATGGAGTGTCTCGTCTTGGATATGCATCAAGTAAGGATGGTTTACATTTTGATGATCATGAAAATTATCCTGTATTTTCAATA
This sequence comes from uncultured Candidatus Saccharibacteria bacterium, assembly GCA_964426735.1. Classification (GTDB taxonomy): domain Bacteria; phylum Patescibacteriota; class Minisyncoccia; order Phycocordibacterales; family DATDWN01; genus UBA910. The sequence continues at coordinate 216,795 of CAYRRP010000001.1, read as the reverse complement.
GGGTATCCGGAATATTCACTAACTCCACAGCGTTATGATCCTATCCTGTATCCCTCAGGGGGAAGTTTTGGTGGATGTGAAGATCCTCGCATGGTTTGTATTGATGAACGAATCTACGTAACCTTTAGTGCATTTGATAATTGGGGTTCAATCCGTATCGGTGTGATTTCTATTTTAAAACACGATCTTGTGCATAAGCGTTGGAATTGGTCAGAACCAGTTCTCATTTCTCCAGAGAAAGCAGTGCATAAAAATTGGGTACTTTTTCCTGAAAAAATACATGGAAAATTTGCAATTATACATAGTATTGTACCTGAAGTTATGATTGAGTATGTCGATTCTCTCGATGCACGACTGACCCCAATCAGTAGTCCACGAAAACCAGGACCTCAGCCAGGGAGAGAAGAATTTTGGGATAATCAGATGCGTGGAGCTGGTCCACCACCAATTAAAACTAAAGAAGGTTGGTTGTTGCTCTACCATGCATGCAGTCATGGTGATCATCGGTATAAGCTTGGAGCAATGCTTCTTGATCTAGATAATCCTACTCGGATTATTGGACGATCTGCTCAGCCAATACTTACCTCAGATGAATGGTATGAAAATGACTGGAAACCAGGTGTGGTGTATGCATGCGGTGCGGTAGTGAAAGGGGATGTGTTGCATGTCTACTATGGTGGAGGAGATAAACATATTTGCGTGGCACAAACATCATTATCCGAATTACTTACTTCTCTTCGTTCTTAATCATTAATTATTTACTTTATGTTTACATTGAACCGGTTTGAGTACAATCCACTGTTGTCTCCGAAGAAAGAACATCCATGGGAAGCATATGCAGCATTTAATCCGTCTCCAGTACAGCATGGTGATAAGAAATTTTTGGTATATCGGGCAATGTCAGAACCAGATGAATTACGAGAGCCTCATATGAGCGTATCGGTTATCGGGAGTGCTTCGTCGTCTGATGGTGTGTTGTATACAGATCGAAGTGTGTTGGTGGCACCACAAGAACCGTATGACCGATATGGATGTGAAGATCCTCGAGTCACTAAACTCGGAGATACGTATTATGTATTTTATACAGCGCTGAGTGATGTGCCGTTTGGTGCGGATAACATCAAGGTAGCTGTTGCACTCACTAAAGACTTAAAAACTGTAGATGAACGTCACAAGGTTACTCCATTTAATGCGAAAGCGATGGTTATGTTTCCCGAAAAAATAAATGGAAAAGTGGCGGTACTCTTGTCATATCATACCGACATCCCACCTTCAGATATTTGTTATGCAGAATTTGATACTGTTGAAGATATCTGGAATGAAGCCTATTGGAACACGTGGGTGCAGACGCTTGATGCACATAAGCTTTCTTTGAGGCGTAGTGAGTATGATCATTTGGAACTCGGTTCGACACCCGTCAAGACAAAAGAAGGGTGGCTTGTTGCATATTCACATGTCCAAAATTATACCAATGGAAATCCGGTATTTGGTGTTGAAATTGTATTACTTGATCTTGAGAATCCACGAAAAGTGATCGGGAGAACAAAGGGTCCGTGTATGGTACCTGAAGCATATTATGAAAAAATCGGACAAGTGGCACATATTACATTTCCAACTGGTGCAGAAATAGAAAAAGATAATTTTGTTATCTATTATGGAGCATCAGATACTCATTGTTGTAAAGCGACCATACCGTTGGAAAATTTACTGAAGAGTATCAGTAATCCACATATGGATTCGATTGTGCGATATGCTGGTAATCCGATTATTATTCCGCGTCCAGGGATGGTATTTGAAGCAGGAGGGACACTGAACCCTGGTGCGATTGATATTGACGGTACTGTTCATATTTTGTATCGAGCGGTTGCAGAAGGGAATATATCAACAATCGGGTATGCTACGTCACGTGACGGGTTGTCGATAGATTATCGACATGACGCACCGATTTATGTTCCTCGTGCGCCATTTGAACTCAATCCAAATGGTGGTGCTCATGGGTGTGAAGATCCCCGGTTGATACGAGTGGAAGATACAATCTATATGTTGTACACAGCCTACAATGGTGTAACTCCTCGAGTCGCTGTAACCTCGATTTCAATACAAGATTTTCTTGCACAAGCATGGGACAAATGGGAAATGCCTCGGGCGATTAGTCCTGAAGGGATTGTTGATAAAGACGCTATCTTTATTCCAGAACCTATCGGTGGTGCGTATATGATTATCCATCGTATTGGCAATCATGTGTGTGCAGATTTTGTACCAAGTTTACGTCTTGATGAAATCGTACTTAAAGAATGTATCGACATCATTTCTCCACGAAAAGGGATGTGGGATGGAGGAAAGGTTGGTATATCGACACCTGCAATCAAAACAAAAGAAGGGTGGCTTGTGTTGTATCATGGTGTCTCATCGAGTACGACATATCGAGTAGGATGTGTACTTCTTGATCTTGAAAATCCTACTATTGTGAGAGCTCGAACAGCTATACCATTCTTTGAACCTCTTGAAGAATATGAGCAAAAAGGTGTTGTGTCACATGTAGTGTTTCCATGTGGGATTATAGAACGAAACGGTGAGATGTATATATATTATGGTGCAGCAGATGACAAAGTCGGAGTCGCGACTATTGCACTAGATAAACTATTAGCTATGCTTACGGTATAATATATCTATGTCTTTTACAGAAGCAAAACTTATTATATTTGACTTAGATTCGACTCTTGCAGAGAGTAAATCATCACTCACTCACTCGATGGTTGAGCTTGTAGAGCGGTTATTGAGTATTAAAAAAGTAGCAATTATTTCTGGAGGCAATTTTCCTCAATTTGAAAAGCAAGTACTTGCTCCATTTACTCATCATGATTGTTTTCATAATCTGTATTTGATGCCAACATCAGGTACACGTCTGTATGTTTATGAAAATAATATGTGGACATGTGTATTTTCAAGAGACCTTACTCCCGAAGAAAAACAAAAAATTACACATGCGTTTTCTACAGTACTCAATCATGTTCCGATTGTTTTTCCTGCGGAAATATACGGAGAGCGTCTTGAAGATCGAGGTTCACAAATGAGTTTTTCTGCCCTCGGACAAAATGCACCTGTGTCTGTAAAAGCTCTTTGGGATTCGGATCATAAAAAACGAGAAGAAATAGTGCGAGAGCTCAAAAAAATAATTCCAGAGTTTAATATCCAGATTGGAGGTATGACGACTATCGATATTACTGCATTAGGTGCAAATAAAGCGACAGCGATTGACCGATTGCAAGAGTATTTGAAACTTACTGATGCGGAGATTATATTTGTAGGAGATGCCTTGTTTCCTGGGGGTAATGATTACCCAGCGATTTCTACAGGAGTAGAATGTATAAAAGTACAAAACCCAGCTCATACAGAAAAACTGATACAATCTTGGCTTTAGAGTGTTGGTGTGGTATATTTTTCGTATGATCCCGTTAGAAATAACGGAAATCACTACGTACTACGTCGAACTATTACAAGTTAATACTTTTAGGAATTACAGAAAGCTATCTGTGATGTTCTATTTCTAACAGGATGAATCGAACATATATTAAAGATCTCAATACTCATATTGGAGAAACAGTGCTTGTGAAAGGCTGGGTGGCAGTCCGCCGAGACCAAGGAAAAATGGTTTTCCTTGATTTTCGTGATATGACAGGAATGGTTCAGTGTGTTGTATTACCAAATCATATTGAGGCAATCAGTGCAATAAAAGATGTGCGTCTTGAGTGGGTGCTCAGTATTCAGGGTATTGTAAATAAAAGACCAGAGAAAAATATTAAAGCAGGGGTAGTAAATGGAGATGTTGAATTGGAGGTGACAGGGTTGGAAGTGCTTGCAGAAGCTGCGCCGCTTCCTTTTGATATGTCTATCGACGGGTACAATGTTGATTTGACTACAGAGCTCGACAACCGAGCGCTTGTGTTGCGTCAGCCAAAATTGCAGGCAATTTTCAAAGTACAAGAGACTGTCATTGATTCTTTTAGAGAGTTTATGAAGCGAAATAATTTCTTTGAATTCCAGGCTCCTTCGATTACTCCTGCTACCGCAGAGGGTGGGGCAGAGGTATTTCAGGTAGATTATTTTGATAAAAAAGCGTACTTGTCTCAGTCGCCACAGTTGTATAAACAGATTGTGATGTCGGCATTTGAGCGATGTTTTTCTGTAAACAAAGTGTTTCGTGCAGAACCGTCTTCAACCACACGACATCTCACGGAAATTGTTTCTCTCGATGCTGAAATGGCGTTTATTGATTCATGGAAAGATGTGCGAGATATGGCTGAAGAGACAGTTCGATTTATTTTGAAACAAATAGAACTCAAAAATGCTGATCATATCAAAACTCTTGGAGCAACTCTTCCGGTGATGATTGAAAAAACACCAACGCTTTCTCTTGCTGAAGTTCAGGAAAAAATCTTCCAGAAATCTGGTCGTGATGTGCGAGGGGAGAAAGACACAAACCCTCAGGATGAACGAGAGATATCAGAGATTATCAAAGAAGAGACTGGTTCTGACTTCGTATTTATTTACGGATATCCGACTCGAAAGAAACCTTTTTATGTGTACCCAAACCCTGAAAATCCTGAATGTAATGAGGGTATGGATTTGATCTGTCGAGGTGTTGAGTGGCTTTCTGGTGGACGAAGAATAAATAACTACGACCAACTCATGAAGCATGTTGAGTTGTGGAATATGGATCCAGAGAAAATAAAGATGTTTCTCCAGGCATTCAAGTATGGGGTACCACCTGAAGGAGGATTTGCGTTTGGAGCAGAACGTATCACTATGCAAATCTTGGGTCTAAAAAATATTCGAGAAGCAACAATGTTCCCTCGAGACATGAACCGAATTGATGAAAAGTTAAGCACGGATGGGTTTTAATATAAAAAAATATGAAATTTGAATCCAGTGATAGTGTCTCTGCAAGTACAGTATCCCATGAACAAACAGATGGAGAAGATGTTTTAAATGATGATGCTTTAGAGTATTTAGATCCTAGTTTTGGTAACCAATCAAATTCTTTTGACAAAAAAGAATATACAACAGAGGAAACTGAATCGGTTGATGTTGTTCCAGAACAGTTACTTTCAACTGAAATCTTAAAAAATTCTCTTAAATCTGAAGATTTTGAAACTATATATCAATGGTATGCTGATGCTATAAGTAGAAGAGATAGAGAGCCAATAAGTAAAGAATCTTTCATACATCACTTTTTTGAAGGAGGTGCATGGGAGTCGACATACGCTAAGGGCGATATGGAAAAAGGGTTTATATTTGGCTACTATAAGTTTGATATATTCATACCAACTCATTTTGCTCCAAAATCAATACGAACAGGATATGAGCTTTTTAAGGAGATGGCAGATGATAGTGAAGTTGCGGTTGCAACAACAGTTACTGATGATCTGGCGGAGACGTTATTAAAAATGAAAGGATGGAATAAGCTTAATGTTCCATTGTTTGCATACTTTAATTCTGAATTACAAAAGAAGGTGTTGGTGTATAACAATTCAAAAGGGATAAAGTTTAAATTGGCTAAGTTAATGTTAGACTTTAAAAAAGAGATGAAAGCAGTAGAAGAGTAATACAATTTATTATGAAATAAGGAAGGGAAGAGGTTTGAAATATTTTCACCAAAATGGGTACTAAGGAAAATATATATACAAAATGCCGGTGACCCAAAGGGTCACCGGCGCATGGTTACCGAGTGAGAATATCAATGGTAACCTTCCTCCCACAAATGATTTCAAACCTCCGGGTGGATGGAGGTTTGTTGTAACGAAACTCCAGACTCGGGTTTGGGTCGACATCAACCTCGATAATCCAGTCCCCCATGTTGGCAGGTACTGCGGCTATAGCGTTGCTGAGGGTGCTATACACCCCAGCAAATTCAATACTTTCCCGCCCACCATCGCGGAATAGAATAAACATTTTTCCCTCCTTAAGGGTGTGTACTTACACATACGTTTGCCTGCCACAGAGTGGTTCAGGTGTATGTGCAAGTCTTGCTAGGGTCTTGCGACCCTCTTTTTTCCAAGACCCCTTCTCTTCGGGGAAAACGTCTCTGAAGGTTTCTGACCTTACAGAAGACGATATGTATATACAGCGGGTATATGCACATATCATCTTCCGTAAGGGGATATCAAAGAACTTTACCCTTATATACCATATAATATATATTTGTCAAGTAATTTTATTGACAAATATCTACATTTTATTTACTATAAAAAAGCAATGAAAAGATGTGCAACACAGCCAAATATGCGAAAAACCCACCGAGGTACCTCAATCTTCGGGTATTTTATCTATATTTCTGTGTTGCCACGGCTCCTGTAGTCGACAATCTCTTTACTCTCCTAAAGAATCCGTGGCTTTACAGAAGCTACGGTTTTTTGTAAGCGAATTGTTCTTTCAAAGGAGAAAATATGTCTGAAACTGTCGAGAAAAAAGAACCCGTCGTGTTTTTGAGAGGTAAACGCATCTACATGCGTCCTGTTGAACTCACTGATGCACCTACTTTGCAACGGTATGCAAATGATCCTGACGTCCGACGAATGATCAGCAATCAATTTCCACACTCCTTGATTTCTGAAGAAGAGTGGATCAAAAAGATATCAAAAGATAGTACAAAAGAAGTTGTACTCGTCATCGTACTCATGGATACCGATCAGGTGATCGGTGTTATGGGTCTGCACTCTATTAACTGGAAAGATCGTACCGCTACCACCGGTGCACTTATCGGTAAAGAAGAGTGGCGAGGAAAAGGGTATGGCACTGAAGCAAAGATGCTTTTTCTCAACCATGCATTCAATGAGTTGAACTTACGAAAGATTTGTTCGACTGCACTTGAATTCAATCAGTTGAGTCTAGGCTTTAATGCTAAGTGTGGGTACAAGGAAGAAGGTCGTCAGAAGAAGCATGTGTTTGTAAACGGCAACCTTGTAGACTTGGTGCTCACTGCAGTATTTCGAGAAGATTTTCTGCCTTTATGGAAAGTGTACAAAGAAAAGTATCTCGCGTAAGCAATCGCCCAAGGGTTATTCCTTGGGCGATTTTTTATTACATAGGGTACCCCTATGTAACAAGCATATTTAATACATAGGGGTACCCTATGTATTTTCCCTGGGTATTTTTGTATAAAATACCTGAGGTGGTGTATTCAAATGTATCTGGGGACAGTGGTTATAGAGTGTCTCGGTATTTTACGGTATGATACAAAGGTGGATACAATCGACTACAATGTAAAAACAGATGTGTTTGAGGGGCCACTTGATGTGCTTCTCACTATGATTGAGAAACGAAAGCTTTCGATTAGTGATATTTCGCTTGCACGAGTTGCGGATGATTATGTCGAGTATGTACGAAGTCAAACGGATTTTCCACTCTCTGATTCGGCGTCATTTATTTTGATTGCGTCTACATTGGTACTCATAAAATCAAAATCATTGCTCCCTACGCTTTCTTTGTCTGAAGAAGAAGAAAGAAATATAGATGATTTGGAGGTGCGACTTACACTTCATCAAGAATATAAACATAAAGCTGAGCAATTGAAAAAGTTGTTTGGAAAACGTATTCTTTTTTCATCAATACCTAAAAAACAAACAACTATAGTATTTGCTCCTGACAAAAGGACAAATCTTACTACGCTCAAAGAAGCGATCATGCGTGTACTGGAAAACATGCCAAAACCAAAAGTGGTGGCACATACGACCGTTCGCAAGGTAATCAGTCTTGAGGAGGCGATTGTGAGCCTTACAGACCGTATTGGTCGTCATCTCAAACTTAATTTCAAGGAGTTTGCTGGTGTCGGGAAGCAAGAAAAGGTCGCAGTGGTGGTGCATTTCCTTGCCATGCTCGAGCTGGTGAAACAAGGGGTGATACAGGTAAAGCAAGATCGGCCTTTTCATGATATTGAAATGGAGACTGCAATGGTAGGAGTGCCACGATATTAATTGTCAGAGATACAAAACAAGAGATACGAGACAAGAGATACGAGTTATGAGAAAATACTTATACAGTAATTCATGTCTCTGATCTCACAACTCTTATCTCAACCTTTACAATGCAACAAAACATAGAATCAATATTATTTTATAAAAATGAACCGGTGTCACTCGCGGATCTTTCGGCATGGCTTGAAGTTTCTGAAGAAGAAGTACTTTCTGGTCTCGGTGTACTTAAAGAGTCTCTTGGTTCTCGTGGAATTACGCTTTTGGAAAACAGAGGAGAGTATTCACTTGTTACAAACCCGAATGCTTCAGCGTTGATTGAAAAAATAGTTAAAGATGAATTATCTAAAGATTTGTCACAAGCGTCTCTCGAAACATTGGCGATTGTGGCTTATAAAAGTCCGGTTACTCGAAAAGAAATCGAATATATTCGAGGAGTAAACGCAGGATTTTCGATTCGAAACCTTTTATTGCGTGGATTAATTGAAAAAATACCAAGTAAACTCGATGAGAGGATATTCCTGTACACACCGACCTCAGATGCGTTAAAATACTTAGGTATTACATCTGTGCAGGAATTACCTGAATACGAAGCGGTTAAGAAAGAAATTGATCATCGAAGTAGTGCACTTCAACAAACTGAAGAATAATGGAACAACAGACAGAAAAAAACGATATAAGCATACCGTTATTTGCTTTTAATATTGTTCTTGTGGGACTGATTGTTGGTCTCGGTTTTTTGATATACCAAGTAGATGCACGCAAGGAACAGATCACTGGAGATCAAAAATCTACAACCCAAGTTTCTTTTTCGGTTCCGGCAGTTCAAGCACAATCATTTATAGTATGGGATATTGTTGATCAAAAAGTGATTTCAGAGAAAAATTCGAATGTCTCACGCCCTCTTGCATCACTGACTAAAGTAATGTCTGCACTCGTGGCGCGCACACTGCTTCCTCAATATAGTACGGTCACTGTAAAAAAAGAATTTCTTGTGGAAGAGGGTGATACAGGTTTGCGAGATGGGGAAGTGTTTGCGTTGTCAGACCTTCTTGATTTTTCACTCATTGTTTCTTCCAATGATGGTGCGCGCTCAATCGCATCTGTCGCAGGTGCGTTTAAACTCGGCACAAAAGACTATACACTCGGAAGAAAAGAGTTTATTGATGAAATGAATGTGTATGCAAAACGCCTTCAACTTTCAACAATGTCTTTTTCCAATGAAACTGGTCTTGATGTGAGTGATACGTTGGCTGGCGGGTATGGGTCTGCAGAAGAAGTGGCACTTTTGTTTGGGTATATTCTTGAGCAGTATCCAGAACTCCTCGAAGCAACACGGATTCCAAAGGAGACAGTATATTCAGCTCAGTATTCACATGAAGCAGTAAATACAAATAATATGTTGAGTGATATTCCTAATGTAATTGCATCAAAAACTGGTTTTACAAATCTGGCAGGTGGAAATCTTGCAGTAGTATTTGATGCGGGTTTTGGAAGACCGATTGCGATTGTGGTGTTGGGTTCGACGACTGAAGGAAGATTTTCTGATGTGATAGCGTTGGCTTCTTCTACCCTTCAATACATCAAACAATAGAAACTCTACAATTTGGCAAAAGAAAACTACTACCCCAGTAGTTTTCAATGTTGGTTAGTAGTAGCGTCTGATTGGAGCTTCTTCCGATGTAAAATTGTTGTGTTCAAGTACTTCTTGTACTTGTTGATCTGTTACGTTCTCAATCGTGATGGTTCTGGATCCATCCTCTGTCGTGACTGTTGTGAGTAATTCTAATGTTAATGCACTTCGTTCATCTAGTGACCAAAGGCTTCCATCAGTTTTTGTGAAGCGGCGTCTCATAATTTTCCTTCCTTGCATATTTAATATAAATTTAGCAATTCTGTCAACTATTTTGGTTAAAAAGAACTTTTCCGTTATACTTAAAACATAGGTAATAACGTATTAACATATGTGTGGAATCGCAGGCGTTATAGGCGCACAAACAACAGAAAAACGAGCTCTGATTAAGAAAATGACAGAGGTGATTCATCATCGTGGCCCAGATCAGGACGGCTTTTTTTCTGATGATCGAGTAGCGCTCGGTATGCGTCGTCTCTCCATTATTGATATCTCTGCAGGGAAGCAACCTATCGAAAATGTCGATGGAAGTCTCCTTATCTTTTTCAATGGAGAAATCTATAACTACAAAGAACTTCGAGCTGAACTTTTGGCTGAAGGAAGAATCTTTAAGACTCATTCTGATACAGAAGTGATCCTTCAAATGTATGAAGCACATGGCCCAAAGTCTGTTTCTCGTTTGCGAGGTATGTTTGCGTTTGCTATCTACAATAAAGAAACAGGAAAAATATTTATTGCCCGAGACTTTTTTGGTATTAAACCATTGTATTTTTGGCGAGTAGGTACTGAGATTAAGGCGTTTGGATCAGAGATAAAAAGTATTCTTGAACACCCAGAATATAAAAAAGAAGTAAACCATGAAGCGGTATTTAACTATTTGAGATTTCAGTATAACCCAATAGAAGAGACCTTCTTTAAAGATATTTTTGTACTTAAACCGGGTCACACGCTTACTATTGATACAAAAAAAAGTACACATACAATCGAGCGTTATTGGGATTTTGATTTTGCACCTGACACTACACGTAATTTTGAAGAAACAAAAAAAGAGATTGTAGATACACTTCGTGATTCTGTGGCGCATCATATGATCAGTGATGTACCGGTCGGTTCATTTCTCTCAGGGGGAGTGGATTCATCCATAATAGCTTCGCTTATGAATGAAGTCATCAGTCATGAGTCGACAGTCAATAGTGAAAAGAAAAGAGTACTCAAAACATTTACAGTAGGCTTTGATGTACTTACTGAAGGAAAAGAGGCAGCAACCACATCTGATTTTCTCGGTACCGAACATACGGAAATTACCATTGATCCAAAAACCTATTTTGATGTGTTACCGAAGCTTGTGTGGCATTTTGACGAACCGGTGGCAGACCCTTCAGCAATCGGTCTCTATTTTGTAGCAAAAGAAGCGCGAAAAAAAGTAACTGTAGTACTTTCAGGAGAAGGAGCAGACGAGCTTTTCGGTGGATACAATATTTATCTTCAACCTATCGATCAAAAAAAACTTTCATGGGTACCCACATGGTTTCTCACACTGCTTACAAAAGTACCGTTTGAATTTTGGGGTAAGAATCACGCAAAGAGAGCGCTTCAAAAACTCGAAGATTGGTATATCGGTAATGCATCTATCTTTACGAGTGCACAAATAGATAGATTATGGAAAGGTGTACAACCAAAAAAGCACACCCTCGATGGACTCTACAAAAAAGCAACAGGGAGTGACTCGCAGAAAATGCAGTACATCGACATCCACACGTGGCTTGTAGGGGATATCTTGGCAAAAGCAGACAAAATGACTATGGCGAACTCGCTCGAGCTTCGTGTGCCATTTCTTGATATTGAAGTAGCGAAGCTTGCACGCACTCTCCCTGATTCTTTTAAATGGAAAGGGGGCCTACCTGCGCAGGCAGGAGTAACAAAATACGCACTCAGAGAAGCATTTGCGGGAATTATTCCCGAAGAGACTCGTCATCGACGAAAACTCGGCTTCCCGACACCGATTCGTACTTGGCTTCGTGACCCGATGTGTCCCGTGTATAAAACCATTCGGGAGTCAGAGTACGTGAAGGAGCATCTCGATACATTCTTTATCGAAAACCTGATTTCAGATCATATTGAAAACAAAAAAGACAATGCGAGACATATCTACATTTTATATATGCTCGCTCTTTGGTATAAGGTTTTTATAGTGTAGTAAAATTATATGAAAATAATTGAAGTAAGTATTCCTGAATACTCTATAGATTCACAACCTGATTATTTAGCAATCGGAGAGAAAATAGATAAAGTAGTGTCTGAAAATTTTGAAGGAAAATTTCTTGTACGAGCGTTAAGTATTGCAGATCATCCCCAGTATACCCTTGATGATTTAGTGGGTATTATTTTGAAAACGGGAACTGACAAATATGATCCAGATAGGAAAGGTGTTGCATATGAAGAATTTGAACCGTATAGACCTGATATCCAAGCAGGAGAAGTGATTATTGAAAATGGGGTAATTATAGGAGAATCATTTTCAGAAGATATTCGTCGTTTTTATGAAAATACTTTGTTTGATAGGGGGTATAGATTAAGGATTGATCTATTCGTTTTTTTTGATCCAAATCAGATGATTAAAGCTCAAAAGCTCGATGAATCTAAATTAAGTGCTGAACCGCACTTAGAGGAGTATTTATGGAGATTTAAAAATCCAGACAATAAGCCAGAGGCATTAATGGGAATAGTTAAAATCCTGAAATAAACCCTCCATCGTCCTGCAATACAGACATACTCAATTCTTATACATTCACTTATTGTATCTATATTGTTATACTGTATCTCATGAACATCGACGTACTCAAAGTCCTCATTCCAAGCATTCTTTCTTTTATTATCGGTATCACGATAACACCGTTTTTTACGCATTATTTTTATGCGTATAAGATGTGGAAGAAAAATCCTCGAACAGCATCCGATAATCCCGAATCAACATCACAAGAATTTAATCGAATCCATAATACAGCAAAAGAGATTAGTACTCCGCGAGTCGGTGGAGTAATCATATGGTTTTCTGTGTTATGTACTGTAGCAGTTATGTTTGTGTTGGCAGCACTGTTTCCCAACAGTCTCACGGAAAAATTGAACTTTCTTTCGCGTAATCAAACACTGATACCGCTTGCGACACTTGTACTAACTGCACTTATTGGACTCGTAGATGATATGCTCCAGATATCAGGCAAAGGATCATATGCAAAAGATGGTCTTGTGTATAGAAAAATAAAAATTATCTCGGTTATACTGATTGGACTCGCTATTAGTTTGTGGTTTTATATTAAACTTGAAGCAACAACGATTCACATACCATTTGGAGGTGAGCTTGAGTTAGGATTACTCTTTATACCTTTTTTTATTGCAGTTATGCTCGGTACATTTTCGACGAGTGTAATCGATGGTATGGATGGGCTCGCAGGAGGCATCATGGCGACAATTTTTACCGCCTATGGTGTGATTGCGTATTTCAATAACCAGATTGATCTTGCTGCATTCTGTGCGGTCGTAGGGGGAGCGACACTTGCATTTTTATGGTTTAACATCCCACCCGCTCGATTTTATATGGGAGAAACAGGTATTTTGAGTCTGACCGTCACACTCTCTGTCGTAGCATTTCTCACAAATTCAGTGTTGTTTTTACCTATTATCGCTGTTCCGCTTGTTGCCACCACGCTTTCCGTAATTATTCAAATTTTTGTGTATAAAAATTTCAATAAAAAACGAGTGTTTCGAGTCGCTCCACTCCATCACCACTTCGAAGCACTCGGTTGGTCACGTGAAAAAATCGTTATGCGATATTGGATTATTGGGGTTGTGTGTGCAATACTCGGAACGATATTAACAATGATTGCTTAAGTTTTTTGATATTTTTATGTTTAAGACGGGCATCAAAGTCGACATCCCTTTTCTCATCTCACTCATCATTCTTGTGGTGGCGGGTTTTCTTATATTTAGCTCAGCGTCACTGGGATTGCTTTCAAAAAATAGCATTAAATATGCAAACGTCGCATTCAACCAAACTTTTTTCGGGTTATTTCTCGGATCTCTCGCATGTCTAGTGACATCAAAAATCCCTTTTCATTTTTACAAGAAAAACGCTTTTTTCATCTTTATTATCGGTGTCGTACTCACATTACTCGTATTTGTACCAGGTCTCAGTCTGAGTCATGGAGGTGCAAAACGATGGGTGACATTTAAAGTTATTTCATTTCAACCTGCCGAATTTTTGAAAATCGCATATGTGATTTATTTTGCTGCATGGGTAGCACGCGCAAAAGAAAATATAAAAACAATTACGCATGGACTTTTGCCGTTTGTAGTGGTGACAGGGATTGTCGGCGCAGTACTGCTTGCACAACCTGATACAGACACCTTGATTGTTGCGGTATCAGCTGGGTTTGCTGTATTTCTCGCTGGAGGTGGACGCTGGAAACACCTACTTCTGCTCGGAATAATTGGTGTTATTGGTTTGGGGGTTGTGGCGTATACACGTCCGTACGTCAAAGCACGTATCACCACATTTATGAGTCCACAAGACAATGCACAAGGAAGTGGATATCAAATACAGCAGTCGTTGATTGCAGTCGGTTCTGGAGGTTTGTATGGTCGAGGTTTTGGACAAAGCATTCAGAAGTTTAATTTTTTGCCTGAACCGATTGGGGATTCAATTTTTGCTGTTTCTGCAGAAGAATTCGGTTTCATTGGAAGTACGTTATTGGTGCTTTTATTTGTATTTTTTGCATTACGTGGACTCAAGATTGCTGTGTCTGTTCCGGATCCCTTCGGTAGACTTTTGATTGTGGGAATTGTTATACTCATCATATCGCAGGCGTTTGTAAATATTGGAGCGATGGTGGGAATTTTACCACTTTCGGGTATTACGTTACCGTTTGTCAGTCACGGAGGAACTGCATTATTTATTACACTTGCTCAAGCGGGAATTATTTTAAATATTTCTAAAACAGCACGAAAAAAACACTAATCGCGTTAGAAATAACGGAAATCAAATGAGTATGAAAGTCGAATTATTACACATTAATATACAAAGGAGTTGCAGGTTATCTGTGATTTCATATTTCTAACAGAATGAAAATTTTATTTACTGGTGGAGGTTCAGGTGGTCATTTTTATCCAATCATTGCGATTGTTGAAGAAATAAATCAGCTGGCAAAAGAACATAAACTTATTGGTCTGGAACTTTTTTACATGTCAAACTCTCCGTACAACGAAGGGTTGTTGTTCGAACACGGAGTCACCTTTAAGAAAAATACAGCAGGTAAACTTCGTGTGTATTTTTCACTCATGAATATTGTGGATATGTTTAAGACAGCATGGGGAGTGGTTGTGTCATTGTGGACGATCTTTACGATCTATCCTGATGTGATTTTTGGTAAAGGTGGGTACGCGAGTTTTCCGGCGCTTCTTGCAGGTAAGCTATTAAAGATTCCAGTAGTGATCCATGAATCAGATAGTGTTCCAGGTAGAGTAAATGCATGGGCAGGGAAGTTTGCTACACGTATCGCTATTTCATATCCAGATTCAGCAAAATATTTCCCTCAAGGCAAAACCGCATATACAGGAAATCCAATCCGTAAAGATATTAGTCATGCATTGTCTTCTGGTGCACATGAGTATCTCGGACTTGATCCACATATTCCTACGATTCTTGTGATCGGAGGCTCTCAAGGAGCGCAACTCATCAATGATACGATTGTTGATGCACTTCCACGTCTTGTTCAAAAGTACCAAATCATTCATCAAACAGGAAAAAATAATTTTCAGATGGTTAAAAACACAGCAGATGTAGTGTTGTTGACAAATGAGTTTAAAAAACGATATCAACCGTTTGATTACCTCAACAATCTTGCATTACGGATGTCTGCTGGAGCGGCAAGTCTCGTGATTTCGCGTGCCGGATCATCATTGTTTGAAATCGCTTCATGGGAAAAACCGGCTATTGTTATCCCTATTACCAAATCAAATGGTAATCACCAAAGAATGAATGCATACGCATATGCACGAACAGGAGCGGCAATCGTCCTTGAAGAAGCCAATCTTTCTGGTAATATCTTATCAGCAGAGGTTGATCGGCTGCTTGATAATCCGTCAGTGTTGGCACAGATGTCTGAAGCGACAAAAATATCACAACACCCAGATGCTGCTCGAAAAATAGCCACTGAGATACTTAATATTGCGCTTGAACACCAGAAGTAGGAAGAGAAACTAGATTAAGGATTAAAGATTAAGGAATATGAGAAAATCCCATTCATTAATCCTTAATCTAATATCATTAATCAAATCTCGGCTTACTTATCAAAATTCAAACTTTATTTTTATGAAAAATCACGATAACCATGTTGTCACTCGCTTCGCACCGTCACCGACGGGTTTTATGCATGTCGGTAGTGTTCGTACTGCATTGTACGCTTGGCTTTGGGCTCGAAAAAACAATGGAACATTTATTCTTCGTATAGAAGATACAGATAAAGAACGAGAAGTAGAAGGTTCGATTTCTCATATTCAGGAATCACTCAAATGGCTTGGGCTCACTTGGGATTTTGGCCCAGATATGGAAAACCCTTTCGGATCTACAATACAATCAGAGCGTCTTGATGTGTATAAAAAATATGCACAAATTTTGATTGATAAAGGTTTCGCATACGCAGATCCATACACTGAGGAGGAGCTTGAGGTGTTGCGTCAAAAAGCGGAAGCAGAAAAGCGTCCCTTTTTGTATCGTGAACATCGAAAAGATACTACAGAAGTATGGGATGGTACCAAACCACTTCGGTTTAAAGTACCAACACTCAAACGATATGAATGGAACGATGCGGTATGGGGAGATCTCTCTGCAGGAGAAGAAGCTCTTGATGATTTTATTTTGATCAAATCAGATGGATATCCAACATACAACTTTGCACACATTGTTGATGATATTGAAATGAATGTGACACATGTAATGCGTGGGCAAGAATTTATTTCTTCAACACCAAAATTTCTCTCACTGTATGAGGCACTTGGTGTGGATACTCCAGTCTTTGCCACCTTACCGCCAATCATGGCTCCTGATGGAAAGAAGAAACTTTCTAAGCGAGATGGTGCAAAAGATTTGCTTGAATATAGAAAAGAAGGTTATCTCGCAGATGCGTTTATAAACTTCCTTGCACTTCTTGGGTGGAATCCAGGTACTGACCAAGAGATATTTTCTCGCGAAGAATTAATAGATACTTTTGATATTTCAAAAATTCAACACTCAGGCGCGGGACTTAATGAAGAAAAACTCAACTGGATTAACCGTGAACATATTAAGAAATTGAGTGTAGATGAGCAGTTTGCCACACTCCTTGGCTTTATTCCAAAGGAAATTAAAGCTCTTCCAGGTTTTAATGAAGATATGCTCAAGAGAGTCTCGAGTTTGATTATTGAACGTTTGGAAAAATGGTCAGATGTTGCAACTTTTTTTGCTGAAGGAGATTTTATATATTTTTTCAAAGCCCCAGAATATTCAAAAGATATATTATTCTGGAAAGATGAAAAAGATGCAGAAAAAACAAAAGAGAGACTTTCTCAAGTACGTGAACTTATCAAAACAGGCAGTGATGAAAGTTTTACCGATGCAGAAGCTGTAAAAGCCTTGATTTGGGATTATGCAAACACTGAAGGAAGGGGACAAGTACTCTGGCCAACACGTGTTGCACTTTCAGGGCGAGAAAAATCTCCGGATCCGTTTACACTCCTCGCACTTCTGGGGAAAGAAGAGTCAATGTCACGTATCCAAAAGGCGATTGAGGTTTTATAGGAAGTTAAAATCGGCACCTCACTGCGAGGTGCCGATTTGAGAAGTTTAATCTCTTGATCGGGGGATGGTTTGAAGACCGATTCCGATAACTGCCATTGTGAGCGTTTTCAGCAACCGTTCAGTCTCATTCGGTCTATGATCGCCGTAGGAATTCCGCACCGAAGAGATTAACCATAATAGTCCAGCAGAAAGAACGAGGACAGTACCAATTTCTCGAAGTTGTGACATATTTACCTTTCAATTGTATGATATGACGTATATGTAATAAGTCAAGTATTTTAAATACAATATATTGTAATATATTCAATATTGACAAATAATATATATTATGTAATGTAAATTCCAGCTGTTCGTTGTAAAATAAAAGAAAAGGACGTTCCATGAACGGAATTGAAAATATTTTCCAAGATAATGCCTTGGCATTATTTGGAGTAGTTGCTGCTGTTCTCTTCCTGGCCCTCTACAAGTGGACCTTGCGATCGGCGAAGCTGAAGCCAAGGTGATCAAGCAGAAGATTGAGTCCATGGATGCGGGCAACTACGCCATCGTCCAGGTCGCTCAAGCTTTGGCCACGGCCGGGGAAAAGGGGATGAAAATTGTCCCCGATGTCCTCGTCAACGGCAGCACTGCTGGTGGTAATGGCGGATCGATCGTCGATGTCCTGATGGCCAACCTCATCAGAGACAATAGCAAAAACGGCAAGTAACTTGCTCTCAAAAATTAAAAGTTGTCTTGGTTTGCAGGACAATTTAGTACAAATAAACAAAGCCTCGGAACAGTAAAATGTTTCGAGGCTTTATTCGTATTAAAAAGCGATTAAGATTTTGTAATCAAAGAAGCCGAGTACACGTGAGTGTCTCGGCTTGAATTGCAGTGAAGTCCGCCGTCTAGTAAGTTTGGAATAACGCCATGTTTACTTAATTGAAACATGTGTGCCCTAAACTATTCGTCCTTTGGTTATCTTCCTGCGCCACTCTCCGCTGGAGGTGGCAAATTGCATTTTTAATGAGGTTGGACCTCAGGTTTACAACAGGTAAACCAATCTGGAAGGACTGTCGAAGCAGCCTCGCCTTGTTATGTACTACCTTTTACTACCATAGTATAATAACATGATAATACTAGTATTGTCAAGTGTTTTTATCTATATAAAATGAGGTGCAAAAATATGGCTTGCTATAAAGGTATTTTTACCGAAGCTTCTTTTTTGATATACTAAGGTTTATGCGTTTACATCCTCTTCACAGCATTTTTATTGCTCTTGCTTGTCTACTTGGTGTGCTTTTTTTTACACCTATCACTTTTGCACAAAACAAAGCTGAAGAACTCCAAACAAAAATAGAGGAACGAAACAATCAGATTAAAGCTCTTGAAGCGGAGATAAATCTCTACAACAAAGAAGTAGAGCGAGTAGGAAAGGAGGCGAAAACACTCCAAAATACGATTAAGACTCTCGATGTGACTCAAAAAAAAGTAACAACCGACTTAACACTTACAGAACGAAAAATAAGTAAAAGTAATCTTACTATTGATGAACTTGGAAGTACAATCAAGACAACTGCACAGCAGATTGAGCTTAATACAGAGCTGATCAAAGAGCTTATGAATCAAATGTATCAAACAGAAGTAGAAACACCTATAGAAAATTTCCTGCAATACAAAACATTTACTGATATGTGGAATGGTATAGATAATGTGAAGCAAGTACAAAAACAAATCAAAATAAAAACAGAAGATTTGGTTGATCTTAAAGGTAACCTGGCTGACAAAAAAACAAAAACAGAAGCAGAAAAAGAACGACTCAAGTTGCTTCAAGAAAACCTTGAGGATCAGAAAAAAATAGTTGAATATAATAAACAAGAAAAAGCAAAAATACTTGCTCAGACAAAAAATACTGAGGCTGCATATAAAACACTTCTCAAACAAAAAGAAGAGCAAAAGGCTGCATTTGAAAAAGAATTGTTTGCGTATGAGTCCCAACTCCAACTTGAGATTGATCCGACACGTCTCCCAAGCTCTCGTCCAGGTGTACTCTCATGGCCACTTGATAAGGTGATTATCACTCAACGCTTCGGAAAGACTTCTGCATCAAAGCGTTTGTATGTATCTGGTTCGCATAATGGAGTTGATTTTGGAGCATCAATAGGTACTCCAGTAAAAAGTGTTCTTGAAGGTGTGGTGGCAGGAACAGGAAATACTGATTTGGTGAAAGGGTGTTATTCATTTGGAAAATGGGTGATGGTCAAACATCCCAACGGACTTTCATCTGTGTACGGACATCTTTCAGTGATTAAAGCGGTTGAGGGTCAAAGTGTGGCAACAGGTGATGTGATCGGGTATAGCGGGAATACAGGATACTCTACAGGCCCACATCTTCACCTTGGAGTATATGCATCTCAAGGTGTGCGTGTAGAAAATCATGTAAATAGTCGCGCATGTAAAAGTGCAAAAATGCCGATTGCTGATATCAAAGCATATCTTGATCCAATGGAATACCTCCCTGAGTTGTAATTGTGTAAAAGAAAAGAGCGCCCGGTAAGGGCACTCTTTTTAGTTGAAACTTTGTACAGCTTCTCTCTGTGACTCGAAAACCTGAAAGACCGTCAAAAATCCCGAACTTCGCAGGGAATGTCTCACCTTTTGTTGCATGTTGTAGAAGCGTATAGTCAGATTTTCTCGTGAGCTTCGTCTCGTGACAAGGGTTGCGACAGCATCAGTATCGATGTGGCAGACTCCTTCAAGGTTTACAACAATCTGTCGATGGTTTTGCTTGTAACACTCATCAATTTCTCGAAGTAATGCATTCAAGTCGCCTTTTTTCGTGAGTTCAACATCTGTTGTTGAACCTAAGATATCGAGAATAATAATTCTCTCAAAAGTACGAACTTTTATCATGTTTCTCTTTGTCTCCTCCTTATAAAAAACATTTTTTGAATTTTTTGTCAACAAAAGACGCCGGGGATACCGGCGCCTCTGGGAGGGTATACTTCACAGGTTTATGCGTTTAAGCCCTGGGTGCATACACCCCGTCTTTTCATGGTGTGATAAATGTAGTGCACCAACCGTCATGGTGTGAAGCATTTGACCTATACCATTGAGAGTGTCAATGTTGATAGTGTCGATAGGTTCTCCAAAATCGTAGTTGAAATTCATCCTCTCCAAAACTTGGAGAATTTTTTCTGGATCAATAGGTGTGTACGGGTGTGTCGCCCGTACAATATTTTCTATGTAATTTTTTGCCCACTCACCTAACAGCATGATTCTGTACTCCTGTTTAAAAAATATAATAAATAGTTATTTTAGTCAATGATTCTAATTATGTATATAGTGTGGTATAGTATATGTATGAAAGAGGCTCTAGTCGTATCACAAAAAGGTTTTATTTCCACGTTTGTATTGGTTATTGTTGCACTCCTGACACTTCAGTTTGCTTTTCATGTCGATGTGCTTGCAATCCTCCAGTCTCCGCCGATGCTTACTATCTCTCATTTTATTATTACGTACACACTGATTGCCTGGGATGGAATTGTAAACCTCTATAATCTTATCGTTTCATAGTCTATGAATTGGGACAAAAAATTTACACAATGGGTCGGCTCAAAAGCATCAGTAGTCGCTCATACTGTCTTTTTTATTGCAATGTTTTCATTGTATTTCTTTGATGTAGCTTTTGATACGATACTTCTTGTCCTTACGACACTTGTCTCACTTGAGGCGATCTATCTCGCTATTTTTATTCAGATGACGGTCAATCAAAACACAGAAAGTTTGGAGGATGTTGAGGAAGATATTGAAGAGATTAAAGAAGATGTCGATGAAATCCAAGAAGACGTCGAGGGAATTGAAAAAGATATCGATGTTATTCAGGAAAATGTTGATGAAATCCAAGAAGATGTTGAAGGTATCGAAAAGGATATTGATGTGATCCAGGAAGATGTCGATGAAATTTCTGAAGATATCGAAGAAATCCAGACTGATGTCGATGAGATTGAAAAAGACACAGATACTATGCAGCAGAAAGCAGAAAAGCAGAAAGAGATTGATCTCGATATGATTCAAAACACACTCAAAAAACTGGTAGAGGAGGTGGAGAAATTGAAAGGGAAATGAGATAAAAAATCAACCCCCGACCGATATTATTCGGCCAAGGGGTCAAATTGAGTTAGTTTGTCTCTGTGGAATCCTCAAGGGTACCCCATTGATGAGTGTGCCTCTATTTGTGAGTTTCCGTGCCAGGTCAGGGTTGTGTCTGAGTACTTCGTGATAATACTCATCGGTGTGCAGATGTACATCGATGTTATGGTTGTAGCTTTGTCTGTTGCGATGATATACGACATGTATAACCGCAATAAAGTGAGCAGAAGTGTTGGCTCTCAAGCAGTGCTCTGCGATATCCAGTACTAGCTTATGAGGTTCATCTCCTGCAAATAAGGTAGTCCCAGGGATTAAGCTATGTGTAAGGGTAGGATGACTACATGAAGCATCTTGCCACAAAAGAAAAAAAGCATTTCTTCTTCCGTTGATAGGTGATGGGAAAGTGGAGCTTTTTTGAAATGTGGAAGTTTCCAGATAATGTTTAAAAAACTTTTCTACGTCCAGAGTATCTTCTGATTGTCGTTGTGTGCTGTTATAATAACGCACAATCTGCAAAACAACTCTCCTCACCCATGCTTTGATCTCATCAGGAAATTCTTCAAAAAAATTTATTATCACAAGACACCTTTCGTAAGAACAATCTCCTCATAAATTAATCATATTTAGTGTTGAGTGTAAAGGTAAAAAACTACACCCCATCCGGAAGCTCGGATGGGGTGTTTTGTTGCTACCTGAGAGCCACGACACTGTAGCTCGAAAGCGTGAGTTGTCGTTGAGCGAGGGTTTGATTGATCGACTCCTTGTGTTGATCGACCCAAGACATGAAATTGCGTTCTTCGCAAGGATATATCACAAATGTGTGTTTCGGTTCAAGAAGACGGGTTTTGTTAATTTCATAAACCGTCTTCACAACCGCCATAACCCACAGAGTGTCATTTTGCTGGCAATCGTCAAACATACGCATCAAAAGTTTGTCGACATTAAGATCAGCAAGATCAACTGCACCGGTATGCTGGACTGTGTCCTCGTCGTTTTTTCTCCATATTACTGTGTAGTAGTGTCGAATGAAGATGTCTCCATATGAACTACCTTTGATTTGCGGGGAAGGATTTTCGTTAATGTCCAAAGTCTGCCATGGTTTTTCAATGATAGCTTTAACTTTTGGCGCAATTAGTGCTTCGAAAAACTTGGTTGTTTCAGTACGCAGTCTAAATTGACCTGTTCGAGATGCAACCCAATTGAGCAACCATGGGGCATGTCTTTGAGTCATGACCCGAAAATCTCTCACATCCATTTGTTTTATTCCTCCAAAAAATGAACTTCTCGATATACACTAAACCATTCCTTTATTAAAAAATCAACCCCCGACCGATATGTATCGGTCGGGGGTAGGGGATCTTAGTCGGTAAAGTCACTGAGGTGTGCTTCTGGCGGAAGTTCCAGTTGGACGCCATTAATCATTATCTGGTTGCGGACGACGAAGCTGAGAAGCTCAGAATCATCCATAACAATGAAGTGAAAAAACTCCGATGGGTACTTATGGATGGTTATATGGTAACTATTAGTTTCGGTGCGCTTCACCGTGAAAATGTTCTGGAAGTAAAGAAAACAACCCTTCTCGGAACGTCTGATGACACCCTTGAATAATGAGACGGGATCATTTTCCTCTTCAGTTATACGATGAGCCACTGTGCCTATGCTTTTCATTAGATCGATCAATGAAAGAAAACATAGTGAGTCCGTCCAGTTTTCTGATGCGGGCACATCATCGTAACTCTGGTGAATGAAGGTTGTTGACCATGCTACATAGTGGCGACTAAACCAATTCGTAAGGGTGGGAAAACCTCCAGGTACCTCCAGTGCAAAGTGGCCTGCAAGCGCTTCCACCACTTCTCTAAAGCCAGAATTTTCTCGAACAACTGTTTTGTAAGTATCGAATGTCATTGTCACGCCATCCTTTTTCTCGCTGTGAATTTTAAGAACAATCTCCTCATAAATTAATCATATTTAAAAGGGGGTGTAAAGGATAAAAATGACCCGCAACAAGTGCGGGTCATTTCGGAACATTAAAGACCTAGGAACTTCAAGTCGTGTTTGTGGACGACCATGGTGTCATGTTCCCGACGGTATTTTTCCATCGGGAGGACAGGGTTGTACTTTTTCCAAGAGCCTTTTGTTGTCGGCCTAAGGAACACGTATCCAAGCTTCAAAGAAATCCCGATAATCGGCGTCGAATCCCAGGGCGTTTCCCAGCCAGGCTTCAGAAATAAAGCGCCGACCTCTCCTTTCCAGAGTTTTGCCATCCAGATGCCGATGCTCGAACCTGTCACCTCGTAATTCTTGAACTGACCGAGCGTGTTTCTGGTGGTGGATGAGTACTGATCGATCGGATCACGGAGCAAGGCGTACGTCTTGCTCAAGTCACCCTTACCCGTATCACTCAGTTTTTCAAAGGTGTCGAGGCGGGTAATCCGATGTACCTTGTTAGATCCAGGGCGGTAGCCGTAGACCTCTTCAGTGTTGATGTCGCCGACATACGCAGAGATGACTTTCCCTTTGTGCACCATTGCCACCATTGTACCCACACCATCGGACTGACGCCGGATGAAGGCTTTTGTTCCATCGAGCGGGTCGACGGTAAAGTATACCGAGCACTCTTTCTTGGGTTTGATGATGAGTGAATTTTCCTCACCAATCACGCCACAGAAAGGGAAGCATTCACGAAAGGTTCGGAGATAAATCTCTTGAGCCTTGGTGTCGGCACTGGTGAATACATCATCCATGGTGCCACTGTAACTTTTCTTCGTGTGAGCCTCAAACATGAGGCGTTCATTGCGGATAGCCACAGTGGCTCTCCGTACAGCCTCCTTCAGAATTCGCCCCACAGCATGTCCATTGACTGGACCAAGTCCGTAAGTATCTTTGCTGACCATCACTTTCTCCATTTCTTAACTCTTAATACCATATTTTATAAAAATTGCAAGTGCTAACAGGTATAGTTTAAATGCTAATATATAGAATATATTTAATAAAATACTAATTATAAAAACATGTCAAAATGTGCACACTGTAAAAGTTTTTCGTTTGAATTAGTAGAGCAGGTGCCGATTGGTTCAAATTATAAGCTATTTTTTGTTCAATGTTCAATTTGTAAAAACCCTGTGGGTGTGTTGGAGTACTTTAATTCAGGTGCACAGATTGGAAAAGTTGAAAAAAAAATAGAAAACTTAGAAAATAAAATTAATAATTTAGAGTCCTTCTTACGTCAAATTCTTTTGAGAATTAAATAAGCTAACCATGGATAGAAATTTTTTTTCAATTGTATATGATCATTGGAAAATTATTTTTGGGGTTTTTAGTGTAATAATAGTATCCTGGTTAAAGGATGGTGTTAGAACGGTGATTAAATATTCTGTCCCTGTATGGTTAGTTTTATTACTAACAGTACTGGTTATTATTTTTTTTAATTTAAATAAACGATTTAAATTAAAACCTCGCTTATTTAACGACAAAAAACCAAAAAATATTTTAAATGATTATGGTGTTAAAGAGTTGTACAAAGTTAACTGGCATGTATTTCTTGGTTTTGATAAAAATTTTAAAGATAGAAAGATATGGGTGGGAGGTCCTTATTGTCAAAAATGTGATTATGTTTTAGATGAAGAAGTTAATAAATGGATTTGCGTCCCATGTAGTAAGAAGTACAAAATACCTTATAACATAAGAATTTGTCCGAAAGAAAAAGTTGTTAAAATTTTTGAAGCAAAAGTAAGAAGTTCTGCTAAATTTTAATACTTATAAATAGGATTTAAAATATGCTAAAAATCAAAGACATTCCTAAATTAGATAGACCAAGGGAAAAGTTGGAAAAATATGGTCCAGGGAAATTATCTGATTCAGAACTCTTGGCAATCTTACTTCGTACTGGCACAAAAGATTTAAATGTTTTAAAACTATCTCAAAAAATTCTAAAAGAGTTTGAAGGAGAAAGAATTTTAGATGTTACTATTGATGAGTTAAAAAAGATTCATGGATTAGGTGTTGTTAAAGCTTGTGAGATACTGGCATGTTTTGAACTCGGAAAGCGTATTCTAAAAGGTAAGCAAAATTCTATCTTACTTTCTCCAAAAGATGTTTGGGAGCGGATGGAAGATATTAGAGGAAGTAAGAAAGAACATTTTGTTGTTTTTTACTTAGATAGCAGAAATCAAGAAATAAAAAGAGAGATTATTTCAATTGGAACTCTAAATGAAAGCCTGGTTCATCCACGTGAAGTATTTGAGGGTGCTATTAAAAACAACGCTGCTTCAATCATCGTTGCACATAATCACCCTTCTGGAGATTTAGAACCATCTCATGATGATATTGAGATTACGAAAAAATTAATATACGCTAGTAAAATTTTGGACATTACTCTTATTAGTCATATTATTGTTTCGGCAGATAGTAATGGTTTTAGAGATATAAAAACATATATATAATAAAAGTTGTATGAATAAAGATTACCAAACAAAAGAACAAGTTCTAGAACAAGCGAAAATTATACTAAATAAATCTTTACGTGAGGTTGTATCCAAAGAAGAAATCGAGACTATTGAGAAAGAAATCTTTACACATAAAGATAAAAAGAAAGGTCTCCTTGGTCAATTAATTGAATTTTATATTTTTGGTAAGAAAAATGACAATCTAAATCAACCAGATTTTAATATTGCTGGAGTTGAGTTAAAAACTACACCTCTTAAAAAACATACTAAAAATCAGTATTCTTCAAAGGAACGTCTTGTGTTTTCGATGATAAACTATGATGAAATAGTAAAAGAAACTTGGGAAAGTAGTTCATTTTTGAAAAAAAACAAAACCTTGCTACTTATGTTTTACTTGTGGGTGCAGAGTCAAAGTATTTTGGATTATAAATTTAAGTTTGTTCACTTACTTAATCTAATAGAAAACCTTTCTAACGAAGACGTTTTTCAAATTCAAAAAGATTGGGAGTATATTGTTGCTAAAATTAAACGAGGTGAAGCTCATTTGTTATCAGAAGGAGACACTTATTATTTAGGTGCTTGTACTAAAGCAGCAAATAGTCGTACTGTTAGAGACCAACCAGGTGGTGCACGTATACCAGCAAAACCACGAGCTTTTTCTTTTAAACAGCAATATATAAACTATATTGTTCAAACGAAACTACTGGGAAATAAATCAAATACTGATTCAATTTTTAAAAAACAAAGACGAATCGAAACAATAGAAGATACTATTAAAGAAAGATTTTCTAGGTTTATTGGCAAAACAGATAAGGAGATACTTTCTAATCTAGATGATAATCTTACAAATATAGCAAAAAACTATAAAAGACTTATTGTAAACCGAATTCTTGATGTAGATTCAGATAAAATTGAGGAGTTTGATAAGGCAAACATAACTCTTAAAGTAATTACTTTAGAACATACAGGGACTTTAAAAGAATCAATCTCGTTTCCTGCCTTTGATTACAAAGATTTAATTACTCAAGTATGGCAAGATGATGAGGAAGAAGTGATGTCAGACTTTCATTTACAATTGGAAACAAAGAAGTTTTTATTTGTAGTGTTTCAAAAACAAAAAAATAACGATGATATTATTTTGAAAAAAGTGACATTTTGGAATTTTCCAACAAAAGACCTTCCCGAGGCTGAACGTGTATGGCAAAAAACAATTGACTGTATACGTGATGGTGAGTACACAAAGCTACCAAAAATTAAAGATAGTAGTGTTGCACATGTACGTCCGCATGGTAAAAATGCACAAGATACAGTTGAGACACCTCAAAAAACTCAAGAAATGAAGCGGTGTTTTTGGCTTAATGCGAAATATATTCAACAAGCCATAGAAAACAAACAAGATTAAGCTTGATCAACTTATATTTATCTGATAATATTGCGGTATGAAAAAAATAAGAGTCGTGGAGTTATTTGCTGGTGTAGGTGGTTTTCGTTTGGGGCTCGAAGCCACTGCTGAATTTAAGACTATATGGAGTAGTCAGTGGGAGCCAGGAGTCACTAAACAATACGCTTCTCAAATATATAAAAGAAACTTTGGTTCGGAAGGTCACTCTTGTGAAGATATTCAAGAAGTCGTCGAAAAAGATTTTCAACAGATTCCAGACCACGACTTGCTTGTCGGTGGATTTCCTTGTCAAGATTATTCTGTTGCAAGAACTTTAAATCAAGCGGAAGGTATTTATGGGAAAAAAGGTGTCCTCTGGTGGTCAATTTATAATATTTTAAAGAAAAAAAAGACAAAGGCACCAGATTTCCTGATGCTAGAAAACGTTGATCGTTTATTAAAGTCACCTGCAAAACAAAGAGGTCGAGATTTTGCCGTGATGTTGGCATCACTTTCTGAGTTAGGTTATATTGTTGAGTGGCGAGTAATTAATGCTGCAGACTATGGGCTACCTCAAAGAAGAAGAAGAGTGTTTATTTTAGGTTATAAAAAAGGTAGTAAAGTTTTTAATCTACTTAAAAAAGAGAAAGATATAAGTAATTGGATTTATAATACTGGTGTCATTGCAAGCGCATTTAAAGTAAAGGAAGGAGATGTAGAATTAAAGAGTTTTGAACTAGGAGAAAACTTGCAAGATATATCTGATAATTTTTCTTCCAACAAACCGACAATTAGTCCTTTTCAAAATACAGGTATTATGATTGACGGAAAAGTTCATACTGTAAAAACAATACCTGTTTATGAGGGTGAGCATATGTTACTCAAAGATGTGCTTATTCATGATGAATCAAAAATTTCCCCAGAATTTTTCATAAAAGATAAAGATAAAAAACAGTGGGAGTATCTAAAAGGAGGTAAGAAAGAGGAAAGAAAATCAAAAGATGGTTTTGAATACCATTATGCTGAAGGGCCAATGATTTTTCCTGATTCATTAGATAAACCTTCAAGAACAATAGTGACCGGTGAAGGTGGAAGTTCTCCTTCCCGTTTTAAACATGTAATCAAAACTAAGTCCGGAAAATTACGTAGACTTACTCCTGTAGAATTAGAGCGGTTAAATATGTTTCCAGATAACCATACAGCACTAACGATTGATGGTGAGAAAGTTCCTGATACAAAAAGAGCGTTTATTATGGGCAATGCTCTTGTTGTGGGGGTTATTGAAAAATTAGGAAAATCTCTAAGAAAATTTTTATAAAAAATTAATTTTCTTAAATTAATTTAAGAAAATAAGTATTATGAAACTCATCACATTAAACTTATGGGGAGGGAAGTTGTTTGAGCCTCTTATGCAATTTGTCGCAAAACAAAAAGATGATGTTGATGTGTTTTGTTTTCAAGATTGCTTGT
Organism: uncultured Candidatus Saccharibacteria bacterium; assembly: GCA_964426735.1. Taxonomy (GTDB): domain Bacteria; phylum Patescibacteriota; class Minisyncoccia; order Phycocordibacterales; family DATDWN01; genus UBA910. The sequence continues at coordinate 187,934 of CAYRRP010000001.1, read as the reverse complement.
TTGGGTCTGATGCAGAATTTTCGCCCATTCAAGGTGGTAGGCTTAATCTTTTTTCTGAACTACAAAATATCTTGAGTGACTTTAATGCCTACATATATCGTGATCCAGAAGAATCCTATTTTCATGGTGAGATGTTGTCACCTGATGTTGGTTGTGGGCAGGTTATCTTTGTAAGAAAAAAATATCAAGTTCTTGATCATGGTGGCTTCAGGAGTCATCCGGAGAGTCCGTATCATAAAGGTGGAGATCTTGTTTCTGGTCGGTGTCAGTGGGTAAAAATTGCAAATACAGACTCTTCATTTTTTACTATTTTAAATTTACACGGACTATGGCAACGTAACTCCCATAAAAAAGATACGCCAGAAAGACTGGAGCAGTCTCAAAAGATTAAAGAATTTTTTGGAAGTAGTGCACAGAAAAATATTTTATGTGGCGATTTTAATGTTGTACATGATGGTAATGCAATTGCTGTGCTTGAGGAAGATATGGTGAACCTCGTTAAGAAATATAAAGTCACTTCTACACGAAGTGAGCATTATCCAAAAGAAGAAAAATTTGCAGATTATATTTTGACATCTAATGATATTGAAGTAAAAAATTTTGAAGTTTTACCAGATATAGTTTCAGACCACTTACCATTATTTTTAGAAATACAATAATTGTGCAAAAGCAAATCCACCTCGGATCTCAAACAATCTCATATACCCTTAAAATTAGCACTCAGGCGAAGGCGGTGCGGGTGACGGTAAGTATTGGTGGGGAGGTCTCTTTGACCGTGCCAGAGAGGCTCTGGGGGCGCTTGGGTGAGGCTTTTGTCGAGCAGATGCTACAAAGTCGGGCAGGGTGGATTTTGGCAAAAATTAAGCATTTTAGGGCGTTGGAGGAGAAGCTTGGAAAAGGGCGAATACAGGCTCAAAAGCTCACTAAAAAACAAGAAAGGGAACGGTATCTCGTATACAAAGAAAAGGCACGAGTCTTGGTGACTGAGCGTCTCAAGTATTTCAATACTTTTTATACATTTAAGATTAGGCGGATCAGTATCAAAAACACAAAGACACGATGGGGGAGTTGTTCGAGAAAAGGGAATTTGAATTTTAATTATAAAATCGCACTTTTGCCACCGCATCATGCGGACTATATCATCGTGCATGAGCTCTGCCACCTCGGACAACTCAATCATTCAAAAAAGTTTTGGGCTTTGGTCGAAAAAACGATTCCTGATTATCAAAAAGTTCATCATGAACTAAAGAAAAATCACATCAAGCTCAAGTAAAGAGACTTTTTATGTAAAGTAAAAGGCCTGAGTGGTGTTATCACCACTCAGACCTTCGATAACTACGTATGTTTTGCTTCAAACTTCGGTTCATCCCAAACCTCAACGTAGAATTCTTGTCTTACGGGTGGGTTTGTTACAACAAGGAACGGGTCGGGCAGATAAATATCTGCCTCTAGTTTTTCAACAAAAAACTCCGCTGACGGACACAGTTCGTGAATCTGCCTCATCTTGCTGATCACGAAAAGAGGAATTTCTTCGTTGTATGACTTGACTGGAATTCGCACCCAGTGAATTTTAGTGTTTCTGAGTTGCTTGATAGCTTCACCGTAGAAACAAAACACACAAAAAAGAGCGGCAATGAAAGTAACAGCAGACCAGCCTTTTCCGTAGCCTAGGACTACAAGGATCAGGCTCGTAATTGGAGACAGGGCAAGACAGGAAGCCCATAGTAGAAACCCTTTATCTTCCTTCCAGTATGAAGCCAACTCTTTTGTTATGGAACGTGCTAGTGGTAACTGAAATAGTGTCGCCAGTAGAACCGACTGCCATTCATTGAGCCAGCCAAGTAGAAACATGAGGGTTGCTATGACTGGCGTCAAGAAGTACACATGGGCCCACATATAGCACTCTCCTGGATTAAGAATGAACTTCATCCAAGCTTGTCGGATCATTGTATTTTGGTATTTACTCACTGAGTCCAATGAGAAAGTATCGATTTCTGCAGCCAACAAGGCTTTAGGTAATCGATTCGTCTGGTTAAAAACCTCGACTTTTTTGTGATAATCGGTTTGACGTGCAGCAACCCTATCCGAAAGCTTTGTATAGCCCAGATATTGAGCTGCATATGTCGCCAACTCCAAATTACTCTGATTCAGCCAGATGTCTTCATTTGCCGAGGTTTCGGTCAGTGTGGGTTTTTCAACGATCAATATACTCTTGTCCATAAGGACCTCCGTAACTAAATTTTACACCTAAGGTATATTATACAACATATATTTATTTATTCCAAGTAACGTGTGTGATAAAAAATATAAGTTGACTATGATATAATTCAATATGAAATTAGAAAAGGTAGTCTAATATTTATATAATAACTTTCCGGTAAGTCTGGACAGTTGGCTGTACATACAATCATATGAAAACAATAATTTACATACTCATAGCAATCGCGGTTTTGGTCGGTGGGTTTTTTGCATTAAATAAATTCATTTACAATGAAAAGCAGGGTGAGCCTGCTATCAAAGAAGTGGTGACTGATCCGAAGAATGCAACATATTCAGTAAATGGTGAGATGGTCACCTTGAAAGACGGAGTGTCCGAAGTAGCGATACCAAACTCAAGTGCAAAAGTGGTCACTCGATATTTTGGTAATGAACTTACCACTGATTTAAATGGTGATGGACGAGAAGATATTTTTTCCCTTCTCACACAAGAGACCGGTGGAAGTGGAACTTTTTACTATGGAGCAGGTGCGCTTAATACACCTGATGGATATGTCGGTACACAAGCAACTTTTATCGGTGATCGCATCGCTCCACAGAGTACCAACAAAGGGGAGGGAAGTATTGTGGTGGTAAATTATGCAGTACGAAAGCCTGGTGAAGATTTTTCTGTACGGCCATCTCTTGGGAAAAGTCTTTGGTTGAAACTCGATCCTGCGACATTGCAATTTGGCGAAGTAGTGCAAAATTTTGAAGGTGAAGCGGATCCAAAAGTGATGAAGCTGGATATGAAAAAGTGGAATTGGGTCAGTGTATTTACGACTGCGGATGGTCAGACATTTCCTAAAAAAGATGGTGTATTTAGTGTAACGTTTAAGGCAGATGGAACGTTTGGAGCAACAACTGATTGTAATGGACTTGGTGGAAACTATGCAGTGACAGGAAGTAAAATTATGTTTAGTAAAATGATTTCAACCCTCATGTATTGCGATGGTTCTCAAGAAAGTGTCTTTCAGAAGATTTTTGAAAATGCAGTGAGTTTCGAGTTTACTTCTAAAGGAGAGCTTGTATTTGTACTTAAAAATGGTGGCAAAGCTGTGTTTCGGTAAATGAGAAAGTACTTCCTCAGTGCATTCGAAGTTAGTTGAAACAAAAAACCACCAAGCAAGGCCTCAGTGATTGGAAGATGGATCCTGAGGCGTTGCGTAGTGGTGGAGTGAGACCTCAAACTTCGAGGTCTCACGTTGCGGGTTATCGCGGGAGTGTTGAAATTTCCCACGAGCACATGTCCTGCATGTGCAGTATGTAAGATAACATATATGCTATAAAAAGAAAAGTTTTAAGAGTTTTGACATATATATAAAGTATGGTACTGTATGTATGGGAGGGATCAAATGATCTCAGCTGTTTTTTTTGTAATAGGAGCTTTCCTGACAACAATTTTGATTTTGTCGACAGTAATTGTCGCTTTTCATACGCGTCTGAAAGAGCCAGAGCGTACACTCCTGATACCCCTTTTCCTGTGTCCGTACCCGATTTTGGCGTTCGTCGCCTCGGCGACGGCCAAGTATTTAGGTCTCTGAGTGTAACAAAAGGAGAGAAAATGAAAGTAAAAGTAAAAGATCCTCTTTCGTGGGTCATACTGTTTTTTGGAATCGCGGGGTTTCTCTGGTGTTTGATTGGTGAGCCGAAGTTTTCTCAATTCGGCAAGACGCCAGTTCCAGTCAGAAAAGTCGAGCAGCCAGCTCGGCTACAGGGGTTTGGGTTGCACTGCGACCCAGACGATGTGCTTGCTCCGTGTACATATCGACCGGTCACACCGCCTCCCAAGGCGAAGTGACCCAAACCACCACCAACCAACCGGAAAGACCACCGGCGGGTGGTGGTTTTTCTTTTTTTAAATACAAAAAGCAAGTATACTGTCTATATGCAACTTATTTTTCTTGATACTGAAACAACAGGGATTGAAAAAACTGATCGGCTCGCTCAGGTGTGTTATCGAGTCGGTGATGAGGTAAAGGTTGGATATTTTAAACCTCCTCTACCGATGTCGGTCAAATCAATGAGTATTACACATATCACTAACAAAATGCTTGCAGACAAGCAGCCTTTTATTGGGAGTGAGTTTGCTTATACACTCCAAACACTTCTTTCAACAGGTGTTCTGGTAGCGCATAACGCTTTGTTTGATCTTGAAATGCTCAAGCGAGAAGGTATGGAAATTCCGAAATTTATCTGTACGCTTCGAGTGGCTCGACATCTCGATAGTGGGGGAATAATCCCAGAGTACAATCTTCAGTATCTTCGGTATTATCTTGATCTCGAAGTGTCAGGAAATGCACATGATGCAGAAGGTGATGTACATGTTCTCTATGCAGTGTTTCAAAGACTCCTTTCAAAAATACAAGAAACAACAGGTGACGAAGATTCTGCGATACAAAAAATGATTGAGATTTCGAGTGTGCCGTCGCTCTATAAAAAATTTAATTTTGGAAAATATAAAGACAAGATGATTGCTGAGGTGGTGCAAACCGATCGCGGATATCTCGAATGGCTTCTCAAACAAAAACGTGAGAGTGGAGAAGATGATGTTGATTGGATGTATACACTTGAATACTACTTAAATAGCTAATTTTTTGGTATACTAGATGCATATGATGAATACAAAAATAATGGGGATAATCCTCGCGGTGTTGGTAGTGATCGGAGGTGGTGTGTATATGTATACAGGAAAAGATGCTACTCCTGTAGTAGAAGATGCAAGTAGTCTTGCGGGAGGAACCCAGCCAGCAGGTAAAAAAATGGCATTTAGTGAACTTCTAAAACAAGGAGGTTCGTATCAGTGTACAGTCGACCAGTATGTAGGTGATATGACAAGCAAGGGTACTGTATTTATCGATAAAGATCGAATTCGTGGAGAATTCTCAACAACAGTGCAAGGTATGAAAGTTGATACATCGATGATTGTACGTGATAACTTTACGTACACATGGTCTTCTCTTATGGCAGGTAAAGGTTTTAAAGCAAAAGTTGTGGAAGTAGTGGGAGGAGATGCTGTGGTTGATACAGGTACTTCAGGAACATACAGTTTCAATGCATCACAGATCGGTGATTATGACTGCCAAGATTGGAGTGTTGATGAATCAAAGTTTGTACTCCCTACAAACGTTACGTTTACAGAAATTAAGAGTTAATTATATATATCTATGAAAAAAGGATACTTTGGGCATATTGAAGATTTAACAAAAGATAATACAGACTTTCGTCATGTTTTGTATACCGGAAAGCATATGCAGCTTGTGCTTATGTCACTGCTCCCTGGTGAGGATATCGGCTCAGAGGTACACGAGGAGAATGATCAGTTTTTCCGATTTGATGCTGGGAAAGGAAAAGTGGTGGTAGGTGAGACTGAGTATGAAGTAACTGATGGTGATGCGATCGTAGTACCTGCAGGGACAGAACACAATGTTATCAATACATCAGACTCTGAATCATTAAAATTTTACACAATCTACGCTCCTTCTCATCACAAAGATGGTATTGTTCGAGCAACAAAAACTGAAGCGATGGAAAATGAGGCGGACTTTGACGGTGTGACAACAGAATAATTATTCATAATGTAACAGAGGATATCCTCTGTTTTTTGTACTTTATGCAAAACTACACTCAGTATATGGAATGGATACAGCCAAGCTGGGCGCCACCTTCATGGATTTTTGGGCCTGTGTGGACAGTGCTTTATATCCTTATTGCGATTTCTTTTGGGTATGTGTTTGTACAGTTTTTCAAAAAAAGATTGCCGGGAAAAGTAGCTCTCCCTTTTGCACTCAATATTATTTTCAATCTCGCATTTACACCGATACAGTTTGGACTCAACAACCTACCGTTTGCATCGATTGATATTCTACTCGTCCTTGGAACCTTGATTTGGGCGATACGTATCACACAGGGTCGGATACCTTGGGTGGCACGGATCAATATTCCGTATCTTCTGTGGGTGTGTTTTGCAACAGCACTTCAGCTCACGATTACAGTTCTTAATTGGTAACATGTCGCATGAGTACTATTCAAGAAAAATTTGATGTGGTGGTTATCGGTGGAGGAGCGTCAGGTATGATGGCTGCAGGTGTAGCAGGGTCACGTGGAAAACGTGTGCTTTTGATCGAGAAAAATAAACGCCTGGGAGAAAAACTCCGAATCACCGGAGGGGGAAGGTGTAATATCACCAACGATGAGCGAGATATTCATACGCTTCTTTCACAGTATAAAGAAGCGAAAGATTTTTTGTATTCTCCTTTTTCAATATTTGGTGTAAAAGAAACATTTGAATTTTTTGAGGGTAGGGGACTTCCCCTTTTTGTGGAAGCACGAAAAAGAGCATTTCCAAAGTCAGAAAAAGCACTTGATGTGTGTAATACGTTAATTAATTTCTTGAAAGAAAATAACGTGAAGGTGGTGACAGATAATCCGGTATATTCACTTGAAATTAAAGAAAAAAATATTTCAAAAATAATTACAAAAAATGGAGTGTTTGAAGGGGAGTCTGTGGTGATCGCAACAGGAGGACTCTCCCACCCTGAAACTGGGTCAACTGGAGATGGGTTTGGATGGCTCGCTTCGCTTGGACATACGATACACGAACCGACACCAACCATCGTACCAATCACGGTGGAAGATGCTTGGGTCAAAGAACTCGCCGGTATTTCACTTGGTTCTCTCGAGCATCCAGTGAAACTTTCGTTTTTTGTTGATGGAGTTAAAGCGTGTACGAAAAAAGGTAAAGTATTGTGTACTCATTTTGGTCTCTCTGGCCCTCTTATCTTAAACTCTGCAAAAGAAGTAGCTGATTTGCTTCATAAAGGATTGGTGACGCTGTGTATAGATACGTACCCTGACAAAGATCTTGGTACACTTGAAAAATATATTATTAAGATATTTGATGAACATAAAAACAAAGCACTTAAAAATGTGTTTTCTGAGATTGCACCAAAAGGTACATCACGAGTGCTTCTCGGCTTATTGCCACATATAGATCCGGAAATAAAAACACACAGTGTGACCAAAGAGATGCGTAAAGATATCGTTCGACTTCTCAAAGCCTTACCGGTGTCAATTTCAGGGCTTCTTGGTTTCGATAAAGCGGTAGTTGCCGATGGTGGAGTCGATATTCGAGAGATCGATACCAAAACTATGCGATCTACTAACATCAACAATCTTTTTCTTACTGGAGATATGATCCATATAGATAGACCATCCGGAGGCTTCTCATTGCAACTTTGTTGGACTACAGGATATGTGGCAGGAAAAAATGCGTAGTAATTTTTTTGGACTAAAGTACTCTATCTGGTCAAAAAGAATAGGGGACTTCCCTATCGGGAACAGAAATTTTGAGGCAAGCAAAAATAGGAAATATTAATAAAAGGGTACAAATAAAAAGAGAAGAAAAAAGAGTTCCACCTTTAGGGGAGAGTGGGATTATTTTTATATATAAATATATTAATCCCAGATTTTAAAATCCAAAATGATTTAAATTAAAGTGTATTTACTCAGGCGTAGCATGTACAAAAGATATATTGTGCGACATGTACTACTAAGGTCCCCCGCATAGGAATGCACGCTAGATAATTGTTTTTTATGTATGTTGCGTATATAAGCTGACATGATATAAATAACAGAGGAGCACAAAGTATGTCGAAAAAGAAAAAAATTATGGTTGTTGGGGTTTTTAACCCCGGTGAAATCTCTCAGATTGTGAAAGTTCTTGAGGAAGCTTTTGTTGGTGCTGAAATTGTCCCACTCAACAGCTTAGACGAAGCTGTTGCCCATATCATCCCTATTTCTTCACCAGACATTCTAGTGATGGAGCATTCCTTTTTTATACAAGAGATGGTCAGTGGTAATGGTTTACGTAATGAGCTTGTTCAAAAGATTCCAACGCTTCATGATGAGGATCCTTTGTATGACGATGAAGCATCGATGCATCTGTTATGGTACTTGCGTCGTTATAACTACCATATACCTACTATTATCTACACGCAGAATGTCCGGTCTGCTCAAGAAGATGTGCACAGTTTTTTCCCGCATGATCGAACTATCTGTGTGATAGAGAGAAAACCGTATTCTGAGGACCAGCTCATTGCGAGCATCAACAGATTCATGAAAACTGTTCAGTAGGTAGATGGATTTCCCCGCTTTCGTTTGTTAACGAAGGCGGGGGTTTTATATACAACAAAAAACTCCCTTTCGAGAGTTTTTTGTTTTTAAGTTTGCTTAGGCTTTTACTTCAACAGCAAGCTGTTCAAGATTTTTACCCCAACAAGGTTTAGAAGCATTCCATGGATCGGTACCGAACTTTTCATAAAGTTTTCGTCCGTACTCAAGGTTTCCTTCAAGGGTATAGATGTCGATATTTGTCTTTTCAGCAGTCTCCAAGTGATAATACTCGTTAATCTGCATTACTCCGACGTCACGATCGTTTACTACACCTCGCAATACTTCACCGTTCTTATCGAACTGACGAAATTGAGATTCACATCGTGCAATCTCTGCAAGAATCGGAGTATCGGCGAAATGATTTCGCACGTACTCTTCTGTAGACATCTTCTTTTCTATATTTTCTTTTCTAAGAGCTTGGTTTTTTACTTGGACTTCCATTGTAGGAGCTTCTGTAATAGTTACTGGAGTGTGAACACCTGCAACTGTTGAGAAAACCATAAACAAACTAATAGCGGTAAAATTTAAAATAAGACGTTTTTTAAGTAGTAATTCTGACGTATCCGGAATGAAGGGTGGTTTGACCCTAATGAAAAGACTCAACATACGATGTTTGAGTCCCTTATACTCTAGCACACCCCTACCCTTTTTGTCAAGGACTTTTTTTAGAATTTTTATATTATATGGCTTTATTGAGCCGTGTAATATAAAATCCCGCTGAGCGATAAAAGCGGGGTTTTATCTCACTTATGAAAGAAATTGCTTACAGTACTAGAATTCTTGATAAAAGAGAGATCGAGGCTTGAATTGAGCACTTACGGTTACATTTCCGTTCATTGTAACCGTACAATTCCCTGTTCCCTGACCACTACATGCTCCTCCCCACCCTACAAATCTCCAGTATGTAGTATCAGGAATAGCTTGAAGTATAACTGATGAACCCTCGGCATACTGGTGACTGCATGTAAATCCACAAGAAATATGTGCATCAGCTGTAACAATTCTTCCACCAATAGGCTTGATTGCGGTAAGGGTATACTGAGATACGCGCGATACTGGTACAGTGACAGATGCTGTTGCGTTTGGTACACCTGCTTTTGTACAGGTGATGTTGTATGTATATGTGCCTGTATCTGGGTAATTTCCTTGATATTGGTTGCCACTACTGATTGGACTAATCACTGCAGTATTCCATGGAGCTGATCCTGATGGCGTACATGAGTCTGGATTGCCGGTGGTTGTCCAGTAAATACTGTTGTCACTGATGGTTGGATAGTTTGTGATCGATGGATAGTATGCTGCCAAACTTACTGTAATTGGACTTCCTGATACCACCGTCACCCCTCCCGACTTCACACACACAGCACCAGGTGCAGTGATCCATTGAACAGCATCTTCAACGATAGCAAACTGAAAATCATAGGTACCTGGTGTAGAAGGTGCAGTTAGTGTACGTGTAAAGGTTACTTCCCCATTGGGTGGTATAGCAGTACCGTTTGGGAGGCGTGTTCTGCCAGAACCTGGACCCCATGGATCACCTCCAGGATTCCATGCTCCGAGGAAATGTTCTTGATCTGATGCACTGGTATATACGTTGTCCCATATTTTAGTACCTGTATTACGTAGACGTGCAACAAGAGTAAATTGTTGTCCTGGAGAGAATGATGATGTTGATACACCTCCTACTTGAGAGTCGATAGAGAGACAGGTTGCTCCGTTTATACCTGAGCTTACGATGAGGGTGGCGGTGGCGGTGCGGGTCACGTTGTTTGTTGTGGCACTTACAGTGATTGTGTATGTGTGTGGTTGAGCAGATGTAGAAGTGATCGTCAGTGTTTTTGTAAGAGCTACTGCAGGGTTTGCAAATGTTGCGGTATTCCCACCACTGAGAGTACATGTAGCTCCTGTAGGACATCCGGATACTGACATCGAAAGAGTACGACCGTCTACATTACTGATTGGCGCAATAGTAACTGAAAATACGGTTGTTTCTCCATTTACAATACTTCGTGTGTTTGGCGATAGAGTGATAGAAAAATCTGTCTGTGTTTCTTCATTACCTGATGTAGTACATTCTGTACGAATATATCCATATGGAACAGGGTCAGTATACTGACAAAATGAGCCATAATACTGACACTCGAGATTGCTTTGTAGATACGAACCAACACATCCACTGTATGATGTACCTTGTACGGTTGTACTGTCACAACTACATGAGTACTCCGTACATGATTCTCCATCAGCATTTGTATAGGTACTGTTGACAGTACATGTCTGTTCACCACCACACGATCGCGAATTTGCTTTACATGTACCAAACATTGCACACTCATCACTACATGACTGTGCATTGAGTGCTTTAGGTAATCCGAAAAAGGTGAAAGCTATAACCAGACTAATGATAAAAAGTGTGTATTTTTTCATATCTGCTATTTATCCTTAAGAAGTGTTATATCGATAACCGAGGTCTTTGTTTGGGTATTTACAGAATATGTTGCTGATAACACGTCGTTCCCTTTGAAAAAATCGATACTCCATCCCGAAGGAAACTGAGCTGGTGTCCCTTTTTTCCACCCTTCTGTATTCATAAATGAAGTGATGTGTGTATAGTTTTCTACGGCAGAGAGTTTAGTGATATATCGGTAGGTGTATTGAATCTGATTTTCTGTATCTACAGAAAAACTCTCAACAACAGAGATATTTTTCTCAGTAATGAGTTTGGCAGGAAATGAATCCGGGTATGTATTCAATGCATCACGTTTGAGAGTAGAAGTCGTGTCAGTTGTAGATGGTAATGTGCTTGTGTCTTCTTGTTCCATAGAAAAGAGGTGTACTCCAGTCAAAAAAATGACGAGAACAAGGAGTACAACACAAAGCGAGATGAAAAATGTACGTATGTAATGCATAGAAAAAGTATATCACGACAGAAGGTCTTCTGTGTATATTTAGAACTCTTGATACAGAAGTGCTTTAGGTCTAAATGTTGCAGTGACTGCAGTGTTTCCTGATACCGTAATCGTACAGTTTCCTACACCCTGACCACTACATGCTCCTCCCCACCCTACAAATTTCCAATATGAAGTACTCGGAACTGCTTGAAGTGTAACGGTTGATCCTCCTGTATATTGACGAGTACAGGTTGCTCCACAAGAGATGAATGTGTCTACAGTGGTAACAGTTCCACCAACAGGTCTTGTTACAGTAATCGTATATTGTGTTGGAGGTGCAGTAGAGACAGCCACACTTACAGAAGCAGATGCGTTCAAAACACCCGCCTTCATACACGTAATATTGTATGTATAAGTTCCAACCCCAGGATAACTTCCCTGATACTGCATCCCACCACTGATCGGACTGATCACTGCCGTACTCCATGGACTCGATCCTGAAGTGGTACACGAGTCTGGGTTTCCAGTGGTTGTCCAGTAGATACTGTTGTCACTGATGGTTGGATAGTTTGTGATCGATGTATAGTATGGAGATATACTTACGGTTATTGGTGTATTTGGTGCACAGATACTTCCGTTCCATGTGGTACCACTCACGCAACTTGCAGAAGCGTTACTTGTTGCAAGTAGTGACGAGTTGTTATACAAGGTAAACACTCGGCTACTGTATGGCACCGTTACTGCTACGTTTGTCCCAGAGTTTCCTGATGAGACTGTTGTATTTGGTGCTGATGCTCCTGTGTTTGAAGTATTACTGGTTAGTACTGATGTGCCGATAGGGTTTGTGGTTGTCCATGAGAGATTTACAGTACATGAGCTTGCACCAGAAGCTATTGTACAGCTCGGAGAAGCTGGAGTAAGTGTTCCACTCGGAAGAGGTGTACTTGATACAGGTACGGTGATTGATGCTGTCGCATTTGACACACCTGATTTTGTACAAGTGATGTTGTATGTATATGTTCCTGTACCTGGATAGTTTCCTTGATATTGATTTCCGCTTGCAATAGGAACAATGATTGCCGTACTCCATGGACTCGATCCTGAAGTGGTACACGAGTCTGGGTTTCCAGTGGTTGTCCAGTAGATACTGTTGTCACTGATGGTTGGATAGTTTGTGATCGATGTATAGTATGGAGATATACTTACCGTAATCGGAGAAGGTGCGGTACTTGTCCATGATAAGTTATACACTGATCCGCCACCATTTTCATACATTTCATACACAAGACGATGTACTCCAGCTGTCACCGCAACAGGGCTTCCAGATACAACAACTCCACTTCCACGGTCATACCACGCACTCACTAGATATCCACTATCAGGATTTCCATCGCCATTGTCGTCAAAATATGCTCGAGATCCATCATCAGAATCAACACTGAAGGTATAATTGCCAGCTGAAAAGTTAAAATTTCCTTTCCATCGAACTGAATAGTTATCCGTAAGTGATCCAGGACCTCCTCCGCCCCAGTTTGTCCATGGTAACGGTGATGCTGATGATGGAGCAGGACTTGAGAGAGCTGGAGCTGTCAACGCTGATATGGGTGCAAGTGAGTTAAAGTTCATTCCTGTATACACACATCCAACCATTTGGTTTGTTCCTACCGCAGAAGGATCGCATGTATTTGGGTTACTTACTGTAATTGTCCCTGCATTACATAATGCACCAAACCACTCAACACCTTCTTGAAGCATTTGCGTTGATAGGTTATATGTTCCTGCAGTGCTTGGCGCAGTAAGCGGTATGGTAAATGTGGTTGATGACCCTGGATTTATGTTTGATGAGACCGCTGCTCTTCCCCAATTCCAAGTGGAAGCCCATGGTGATACAGTAATATGATAGTTATTTACTCCACTCACATCAGCACGCATGTCGTTTGGAGACCATGTGTTTGTTCCGTTGTTGTACATGGTCACACTCGCACTAAATACTTCACCAGGAGTTACGGTTGTTTTTGAAGGTGTGATAGCAGTACATGAAGCGTTGTTTGTACCATTACCTACGGTGACTGTCGTCCAACTTCCACAGTTGTCACTTTCATTAGTTTCGTTAATTGAACCAGTATTTGATGAATTTGTCTTATCTGCACATGCACGAACCGAATATGTTCCGGCTGTAGTAAAGGTATATGACGGAGATGTGGCTGTGCCGGTCGCTCCAGATGCGAGAGTAGACATGGTGGTAGCACTAAGGTCTGTTACAGTACCTCCTCCATTTGCTGCTGTTGCTACTTGAAAGAAGTTTGAGAAAGATGCTCCTGTTGATCCTGAACCTGAGTTTGAAATAGTGGATGAAAAGGTTGTTGCAGTGTTTATACTTGTGCTTGTTGGTGTGACAGTACCTGCAGTAAGGTTTGGCATAGAAGCAACCACCGTCACCCCTCCCGACTTCACACACACAGCACCAGGTGCAGTGATCCATTGAACAGCATCTTCAACGATAGCAAACTGAAAATCATAGGTACCTGGTGTAGAAGGTGCAGTTAGTGTACGTGTAAAGGTTACTTCCCCATTGGGTGGTATAGCAGTACCGTTTGGGAGGCGTGTTCTGCCAGAACCTGGACCCCATGGATCACCTCCAGGATTCCATGCTCCGAGGAAATGTTCTTGATCTGATGCACTGGTATATACGTTGTCCCATATTTTAGTACCTGTATTACGTAGACGTGCAACAAGAGTAAATTGTTGTCCTGGAGAGAATGATGATGTTGATACACCTCCTACTTGAGAGTCGATAGAGAGACAGGTTGCTCCGTTTATACCTGAGCTTACGATGAGGGTGGCGGTGGCGGTTTTTGTTTGGTTAAAAGGATTTACTGCTGAAAAATTTAGTTGATATGTAGCTGGACTTACTGTTGAAGGTGCAACAATGACACCTTTTGATGCTGCTACAGCAAAATCTACTCCTCCAGAAGTTGTATCTTCAGTAACTTGTATAGTGTTACTACCACCTTGATATGTACAAGTTGCTCCACTTGGACATCCAGGAATTGGTACAGGTAATGTGTATGCACCAACAGCACGTACATCACCAAGTCCTGTTGTAGGAGACACTGAAGGTGTAATAGTTAGAGTGAAATTAGCAAGCTCTCCGTTAAGAACAGATCTTGTTGCAGGACTTACAGAAAGTGTAAAAAAAGATGAAGTTGGTGGAGGACAACCATCAAGAGGACAATATGTGCTGTTTTCTCCAGATTCACAAATTCCATTGTTATTACATACTGATGAAGGATTGTTGTTTACAGTACCACAAGCGTATGCAGGAAAAGATATAGATGCTCCACTACCACCACTTATCTGACATGCAGGACCCTCGTACATAGCTGTACAAAACTGTTGTCCATTTTGAAACGTTCCTGATGTCCATCCACTGAAGCTAGAACCTTGAAGGGTTAAAACTGGACATGTACATGTTTGGTAACAAGATCCATTTCCTAAATCTGTAACCGAACAACTTGTAGCACCACTACAAGACCGAGACGTATAGTTTCCACAAGAATCATAACCAACATTTGAACAACTCTGAGCTTCTACTACAGGTAAATCAAAAAAACCAAAGCTAATAAAAAAAATAACTATTAATGCAAAAAAGTTTTTTTTCATAGTTGTTGCAACATTGTTACATCAACAATATACCCGTACTGTTGATTTAAATTAACTGTAATATTTATTTCTGTTTTTTTGTTACGTATGCCCATTGATAAGAATGTTGTTGAATTTGTTAAAAAATCTGTTGTCAGAGAAAAACCAGGGGTTTTTGCTACATACGTTTCAAAATATTTTTGATTTTCAGCAATATTTTTTTTACTAATATAACGTACAGTGTATTGCTTTCTTTCTGGGGTATCCGATACTGTAAAACTTTCGATAATTGAAACTATATCATCTTCAGGAATGAGATTTTTAGGAAAATCTTTTGGAATTTTGTTATATACATCACGTTCTACTTCTATAGTAGATACCGTACTCACTTTTGGTTGATCTAATATGTCTGCCTTTGTAATAAAAAGTTTTTGTATTACATAAAAACCACCAAATCCACTTGCTACGACAAAAATTAATCCAATAAAAATAAGTAGTATCTTTTTGGTTATTCCCATTAGTAAATTATACCACAGACAATCACTACTGTTTAAAATTTAAAGTTGTGGATAAGGCTCAATTTAAAAATATGGTAAAAGCCGCCAGACCCTGGAGGGTGTGGCGGCTGTATTGTTATGGAGTGATTATTGCCACTCCGGTTGGCTTCCTCCGGTATTCCGGGGCAAAGCATTGAAACGAACATTCGGTGTCGGCTCGAAGAGCGTGGCGACAGTTGAGTCGCCAGACTCGAGATCGAGGATGTGCACCTTGATGGAGAGGCCAGGCCGAAACTCCGGATGGAGATTCGTCCGAATCGTAGAGTTACCCGCGGGGTAATCCTCGGAGAACCCGACGACTTTTTCGGAACCGAATTCCTGGAAAATGGTTAGTCGTGTACGACTTACCAAAATCGCTTGGAAATCCAACTTGCCGTCGTTGAGCGACGGGATGCTGGCCTTTCCTACACTGGACAGTTTACCGTTGAAGCCGGCACCAATATGCAGGTGGGGAGTCTCTTTGTACGTGATGTACTGAGAGACCGGACACTTCGTGTTTTCTGAGTCACCGATCGACCAGACAAAGCTGATTAGTCGGTAGTCGCCCGCCGGGAAACTTTCGTTGTTTGATCCCATGAACACTCCAGCGGTCCGGAGCGTCTTGTCGAGTGGACCTCGACCGAAGTTTCCAAGTTGGACCGGTAATTGGGGACCTTGTGGTACCCAGTCACCCGAAATCAGACGCTCGAGCTGCGCAAACGCAGACATTCTCGGGATGCATTGTGGCCCGGTGAGCTGAACCTTGAGGGCAATCGTGCCCCCATTTTCAACCAGAGACACCGCAACGGGGTTCTGGTAGGGTCCCAACACATTTTTTAGTTCATTGCCAGGCAAAAACTGGGCGGTTGCGGACGTGCTGGTGCACAAAAGCACCAGCAAAAAAAATACGATCGCAAAATTTTTGGTGGGCATTGCGTCCACCTCCTTTTCTTTGTAATGAACTTAAGGGATCTTTTTTACTGTCCCTTTTACACTATAAACTCTACCCCTTTTATTTAAATTGTCAACACTTATCCACAGTTTTTCTATTGACTTTACAAACATCAAAATAAATGGCTTTATTGAGCCATTTATCGAACCCTCTCTAAAAAATAGTTTAAAAAAGTACCTTATACAAACAACAAAATCATCAACGGTGCGAGTATCCACCAAAACATACCGAAGTTTCCTCCGAACCACTGATCAACGTTTTGTTTGAAATCATAAATCGGATCAAAAGGAAGGATAAAGTGTACTAATGCAAGAATAATGGCGGTAAATGCAATACCAAAGATCACTGATTTGAAAAAGTTGCCTTCGATAAAATCCCCTACTACATAGCGATTGAGTAAGAAGTATAAGCCGATAGTGAATACAAGAAAGATTCCAATTACATTTATAGAACGAGCAAAATCACCTGTGGCTACAGTTAGTTGTTGTGTAAAAGGAAACGATTGGAAAAGAGGTATTGATCCAAACAGAGCAAGTATGATCGAGACACCGCGACTTTTTCCCATGAAAAAAGTAAATAGAGTACCGACTAAAAATATACCGACGATTATAAGAACATCTGTAGGAAAATTCATATAGATAAGTATAGCAAATATTTTTCTGTTGCCCTTGTGGATAGGACGGTAACATCTACTAGAAATGTACTGTGGTTACCATAAACAAAACGCATACTTGACTTAGCTTACTTTGATGAGTATTATTAAAGAGTATCCGCTCTATGCAGGATACACAGACCCGTAGTGCTTGCGAATACTGGAAAGCGTTGCTTCGAACATCGCTTTCCTTGAGAGGTTGTACTGCTGCGAACAGTCACCTCTTTTTTTATATCTAAAACCCTTCTTTTTTTAGTTCTTCAGCTATCTTTCGACTATTTTTTGAGAGTTTAGGAATATCGATAAGTACTCGCACCAAGATATCACCTCGTTTTGATCCATCGTATGGTACACCTTTTCCTTTTATTTTAAGAATTTCTCCATGCTGAATACCTTCAGGAACTTTCAGTGAGATGTCTCCGTCGAGTGTTTTAATTTCATACGTAGCACCCAACAATGCATCGGTAAGTTTTATTTTTTTATCCATTACCAAGTTGTGGTCAACTTTTGTAAAATGTGGATGCTTTTTGATATGCATACGAATATACAAATCTCCAGATGTTCCACCTTCGACAGCTTCTCCACCACCAGAAAGTCGCACCATTTCACCTGCGTTTATTCCTGCAGGAATTTTTACTTTTATTTCTGTTGGTTTGCGGTACACTCCGTGACCTTTACATACTGAACATTTCACCTTAGGAACTTTCCCTTTTCCGTGACATGTGTGACATAGTGAGGCTGATTCAAACTGACCAAAAATCGTACTTTTTATCTCTTTCACTTTTCCTTTTCCGTCACAGGTTGAACATTTAAGAAGTTCACTTCCCTTTTCTGCACCACTACCGTTACAATGATCACAGGTTGATGTTTTGTTGAGTGTAAACGTATGTTCTGTACCAAATACCGCATCTTCAAACGAAAGCTCAAGATCTACTTGAATATCAGCGCCCCGAGGTGTTCGAGACTGTCTTCCTCCTCCAAACATGTCACCAAAAAGGTCTCCCATATCAAATTCAAATGAGGCGCCTTGTCCACCTTGTTGAAAACCAGAAAAATCAAAACCACCAAAACCTCCACCCCCAAAAGGATTGCCTCCACCAAAGCCTGCCCCCGCATCTGCTGAGCCGTACTGGTCGTAGGTCGCTTTCTTTTTATCATCAGAAAGCACTCCGTACGCTTCGTTTATTTCCTTAAACTTTTCTGCATCACCTCCTTTGTCTGGATGGTATTTGTGTGCAAGTGTACGAAACGCTTTTTTAATTTCGTCTTTTGAAGCGTTTTTTGATACACCAAGAATTTGATAATAGTCTTTATTTGCCATGATTGATAGTATACTTGACGGAACATTAAATTCAAGTAGGGTTATTTTAGAGGAAAAAATGAGCCGAACAAAAGATAGTACATACATGGTCGAACTACAACATCCCAACGGTCATGTTTCGTATTTCAGGGCAGGCACAGGGATGAATCGAAATAAAGTGGAGCGCTTTATCCTAAAGCAAGGATACACTAAAGTGACTGGAGCCAATGTTTTTTCGAAGGAGGTTCGTGGTGATGGTGTTAAAACTGCCTCCATTTATCTCATGGATGATCTCAGTAAACTGGATTAATACCAAAGACCGGTGAGCCATGTGCTCCCGGTCTTTCTGCTTACTTACCTTCCTCTTTTTTTTCTTCAAATTCCGCATCCCTTACATTTTCCCCTTCAGTTTTTGGGGCATCACCTGAGGCTTGTTCCGGGTGTGCTTTACTCATTGCTTCACCAATTTTAGACATTTCAGTTGAAAGGGCTTCTGTAGCTTTTTTCATTACATCAATATCACTTCCGTCTTTTGCTGTCTTAAGTTCTGCAATTTTTGCTTCTACTCCAGATTTAATTTCTGCATTTACTTTATCTCCATTGTCTTTCAATGCTTTCTCTGCAGTGTAGATCATCTGTTCTGCAATATTTTTTGCCTCAGCAATATCTCGTTTTTTCTGATCATCTGCTGCATGAGCTTCTGCGTCTTTCTGCATACGCTCAATATCTTCTTTTGAAAGCCCTGAGCGTGCTTCAATACGGATAGATTGTTCTTTATTTGTTGCCTTATCTTTTGCTTTTACTGAGAGAATACCATTTGCATCCACATCAAAAGTTACTTCGATTTGAGGCATACCTCGTGGAGCAGGTGGAATACCATCGAGGATAAAGCGACCAAGAGACTTGTTGTCTGCTGCCATCGCTCGCTCACCTTGAGTGATATGAATCTCTACAGAAGTCTGGTTGTCTGCTGCAGTAGAAAATACCTGAGACTTTGAAGCTGGAATAGTGGTGTTTCGTTCAATAAGTTTTGTAGAGACATTTCCCATTGTTTCGATACCAAGTGAAAGTGGAATCACATCCAAAAGAAGCACGTCCTTTACGTCTCCAGAAAGAATACCTCCTTGGATCGCAGCTCCGAGTGCTACCACTTCATCTGGGTTGATAGATTTGTTTGGTTCTTTTCCGAAAAATTCTTTTACTTTTTCTGCCATTTTTGGCATACGAGTCTGACCTCCTACGAGGATTACTTCGTTGATTGCAGACTTATCGAAACCAGAAGCTTCCATAGCTCGTTTGGTGATTTGCATTGCTCGTTCGATAAATTCATCAGCAAGCTCTTCGAGTTTTGCTCGGGTGATTTTTACCAAAAGATGTCGTGGACCAGAAGAATCTGAAGTGATGAATGGAATATTTACTTCTGATTCAAGTGCAGTTGAAAGCTCAATCTTCGCTTTCTCGGCTGCCTCATCGAGTCGCTGGAGTGCGAGTGCATCGTTGCGCACATCGATACCTGATTCTTTTTTGAATTCATCCGCAAGGTAGTTGATGATTTTCTGATCAATATCTTTTCCTCCGAGATGTGAGTCTCCGTCTGTTGCTTTTACTTTGATATCTCCACCCACTTCGTCCACATCTACTTCAAGTACTGATACGTCAAAAGTACCTCCTCCGAAGTCGAAAACTACAATCTTTTCATCCTTTCGATTTTTATCAAAACCATATGCGAGTGCTGCTGCGGTCGGCTCATTGATGATTCGAAGTACTTCGAGACCTGCAATAGCACCTGCATCTTTTGTTGCCTTTCGCTGTGTGTCATTGAAATACGCAGGTACAGTGATGATAGCCTGAGTCACTTTTTCTCCAAGCTTTGCTTCAGCATCTGCTTTGAGTTTAGAGAGAATCATCGCTGACACCTCTTCTGGTGAGTATTGTTTACCATTGAGTGTTACGAGCACACCTCCAGACGGAGATTTTGACATTTCATATGGTACGATTCCTTTATCTTTCTGCACTGCAGTATCTTCATACGAATGACCGATGAATCGTTTGATACCAAAGATGGTGTTCTTTGGGTTTGTTACTGCCTGTCGTTTAGCCAAAAGACCAACAAGGCGTTCACCTGTTTTAGATACCGCGACGATAGATGGAGTAGTACGTGCACCTTCTGTGTTTTCGAGGATTTTTGGAGCACCTACCTCCATGACTGCCACGGCTGAGTTTGTTGTTCCTAGATCGATACCAATAATCTTACTCATATGATTTTGTGGTTATTTTTATTAATAAATATTAATACTTAACGTGTTAACTATTATAATATCTTTTGTTTTTTATGCAAGTTTAACAGATTTTACATAGGGTACCCCTATGTAAAATCTGTTATATAACCATTTGTTTTGACAAATCTATTTTTATAGAGTAACTTCACTGTTAGAATGATTATCAAATACAATGTTCGTGATATCCTCAGGGATACATCAAAAGAAGTAAACATTGATGAAAAGACTGTTCGATTGATCCTCGCAAGAAGAATCAACGCAGATGCGCATATGGACAGTGATCAAGTAAGTGAACTCAATCAAGACATCAATGAGCTGTTTTTGCTCTTTGACCCCGAGATGTCTACTCCATACCAAAGTCTAACATTCCAGAAAACCCTTCGCTCTATAGCGAATTGGGCTAACACTTGCCACTAAAACAGTTCCACCGCCAGAGACCTTCGAGGGTCTCTGGCTTTAACTTTTCTTTACATAGGGTACCCCTATGTATCCATCTCTTATACAAACATTGTTTACATAGGGGTACCCTATGTAAACACCAATTACTATTATTCTTAATTCTACTACCTTAATCCTTTTTGTATTCTCCAACACGAACCTTTGGTGGTCTCACGAGGCGGTCACCAAACATGTAGCCAGTTTGGACCACTTCCAACACTACCCCATCCTTACTCTCATCCTCTGTAGGGAGCATTTCGATAGCCTCGTCACGAGTATGATCAAAGGTTTGTCCCAAAGGATACACCTTCTTCAGACCGTTGTTTTCAAGGGTTTGGTTGAGCTGAGATGCGATATACTCCACCCCTACCCTCCAGTTTGAATCCACTTTTGCCCAAACTTCTTTATTTTTCATTGCAGACTCAAAACTGTCGAGTACCGGGATGAGTTCATTGATTAAATCTTCTTTAGCAAATGAAGCTACCTGCTTTTTAGCTTCTTCGTCTTTTTTTCTGAGGTTAAGAAAATCCGCTTTATCTCGCTGCCAACCATTGAGGTATTCTGTGGCTTTCGCTTCAAGCTCTTTTACTTTTCCCTTCAGAGCATTATATTTTTTATTAAAATCAGCACCGGTCACTTCGGTGTTATCTTCAAACACAACATCATCCACTTCTTCAGTAGATTCATTAGTGTCAAGGACTGTCCTTGACACTTTTTCTTCACCCTCAAGTGATTCTTCTAAATCTTTTTTTAGTTGGTCGTCATTCATACGAGTGGATTATACTCGAAATTTTTATAAAATCAAAGACCCTGCTGTCTCCGGCAAAATTAATTATGAAATTATTGGACAAAAGAAAAAGTCGTCCGTTGGACGACCTGCTTTTTGGTCCGAAAACCTTTTTCTGTGAGTTATCACAGAGGCACACATTTACTACACCAGTACAACGCTTTCTAGCTAAGAAAGCAAAAACAAACTACGCTACAAGGAACCTGAAATTACTGCGTCCAAGTCGTTCAACTGAAATAGACCAACCTTTTTCAGTAAACTCAGCAACCACAGACTCTACTGTCGAGTCTCTAAAGTCATAGGTGCTTATAAAGTTGTGCTCAAATTCAATGCTTGCACCAGGGACCCACTTACCCCAAATTTGAGCCATCAACTCGTCTACAAGGGATCTTCTCGTAACTACAACACTTTCGCTAATTTGTTCACTTACAAAAGCTTTATCATACACCTGTTCGTATCGCATACACAGCTCCTTCGTTATGTTGTAGGTTCAAAGAACCTTACTCTTATATATGGTACATTATATTATTATACTTGTCAAGTTATTTTATAGAAGGTTGCATAAACAAAAACTCCCTTTCGGGAGTTCTTTGTTTTATCGCTTACTCCACTGAGGAGCTTTTCGAGCTTTTTTGAGACCGAATTTACGTCGTTCTTTAGCTCGTGGATCTCGTTTGAGCATTCCTGCTTTTTTAAGAGTTGTTCGAGTATGTGGATCTTCTTTTACCAAAGCTCGTGAGATGGCGTGTCGAAGCGCTTCTGACTGAGCGTGGATACCTCCGCCGATAAGCTTTGCAGATACTTTGTATGTTCCCGCTTTTGCTTCTTTTACTGCAGAAGTTACAATAAGTCGCATCTCTTCTGTAGGAAAATACGATTCAAGATCTTTTTCATTGATCTGGAATGAGTTTTTAGATGCAGGTGTAAGTCGAACACGCGCAACTGCTGTTTTGCGTCGTCCTACTGCCTCTACGTATTTTGCTGATTTTGTATCTTCCATAATTCTATTCGGTTATTGTTAGGTTCTTAAGCATTCGTGCTCGAAGTTTGTTTTTTGGAAGCATTCCAGAAACTGTTCGTCGAAGCGCTTCTGCATATCCCCGCTGTTCTGCAATCTTTGAAAGAGGCTTAACAGTAAGACCACCTGGATATCCTGAATAAGTTTTATATACAGTTTGTTCTGCTTTTTTATCTGTAATAGAAAGTTTTGATGCGTTTTTTACTTCAACCTGTGTTTCAGGCATATCATTTCGAGCGAAGTCGATTTTGTTTTTACCCATCAAAAGCACTGCAATTTCTGTTGCAATTCGTCCGAGTTTTTTGTTTTCTGCGTCGAGTGTGTATTTCATAGGTTTATACTAATTCGATATACGCCATTAGACTACCATCACCTGCGCGTCTTGGCAACTTTGTAATACGAGTATATCCTCCTGCTCGAGAAGAGTATCGAGGAGACACTTCTTTTACCAATTTTTCTGCAGCATCAACTCCTACTCGAGATACAAGTGTTCGGCGTGAAGCAAGTGTTCCAAGTTTTCCAGTTGTAATAAGTTTTTCAGCCATCGGTCGAAGTTCTCGAGCTTTTGCATCAGTAGTCTTGATTTTACCTTCCAACACCAAAGAGCGTGCGAGCGACTTCATGAGTGCGTTTCGTACCTTTGTAACTCGTCCGAATTTTCTGTTTGCTTTGTGGTGGTTCATTGTATTATTTCTAGTGACTATTTAAGCGTGATGCCATGCTCCGCAAGTGCTTTTTTGATTTCTGACACTCCTTTTGCACCCATACCTTCAATATCGAGAATATCAGACTCTTTCTTTCGAGCAAGACCTCCTACTGTTCGAATATTTGCATTTGAAAGTGCGTTAAGTGTTCGCACTGAGAGATCAAGATTTTCAATTCTTGTTTTTAGAAAATCTTCATCTTCTTCTTTTGATGATGCTGATGTTGTTTCATCAAGAGCAACATTCTTAGAGAGAGGCATTTCTTCCTCTTCTTTGAAACCAACAATAGCTTTAAGTTGGTTAATCATGATTTCAATTGATCGCTCAAGCGCTTCTTTCGGAGAAAGTGTTCCGTCTGTTGAAATCGCAATTCGAAGTCGGTTGAAGTCTGTTCGATCACCTACTCGCATGTTTTCTACTTCGTAACTTACACGTCGAATCGGTGTAAAGATAGCATCAAGAGCTATTGAACCGATATCAACTCGATTCTTTTCTCGAACATCTTTAGTTACGAAACCGAGACCTTTTTCAACTACAATTTCGATATCGAGCTCTGAACTCTTGTCAGTAAGTGTAGCGATTGGTTGTTCTGGGTTAAGGATTTCTACCTGGCCAGATACTTTGATATCAGCTGCGGTTACATTTTTTACACCTTTTACTTTGAGAGTAACTACCTGTGGTTCAGATGATGCAATAGCCATTCGTACCTGCTTGAGGTTAAGAAGAATAGTGATTACATCCTCTTTTACACCAGTGAGTACTGAAAATTCATGTGGAGCGCCTGCAATTTTTACAGAAGTAATCGCTGCACCAGGTAGTGATGAGAGGATAATACGTCGAAGTGAGTTACCGAGTGTGTGTCCGTAACCTGGGTAAAGACCGTCGATTTCATATACACCAGAAAACTTCTCTTCTGAGACGATTCGTGGTTTTGATGGTAATACTATTGTGTAATCAGACATAATGATTTATTAAAAAATTGGTTTATAAATTATACATTATTTATATAAATTTTCAACCGTATATTTCCGTATTATCGACTATAAAACTCAACTACTGCACCAAGATCAAACAATGCATTCCCTCCTTCCATTTTAGGCATACCCTGAACAGTTGCGGTTTTTGTAGAAAAATCAAATCCAAGCCATGCTGGTACAGTGATTGTTTTGAAGCGTTCTTCGAATGTGGCAAACAAAGGTTTTTCAAGGCTACCTTTTCGGACACCAATCACATCCCCTAAAGAAAGTTTGTATGAAGGAATAGTAACTTTTGTACCATTTACTGTAATATGTCCATGAGATACCATCTGTCGTGCAGCCAAGCGTGTGGGTGCAAACCCGAGTCGAGCAACTGCATTATCAAGTCGAAGTTCAAGAGATTCGTAAATAGCACTTACTGCACGAGATGCTTTTTTCTCAACTGCAGACTTTACGTAGTTAGCAAATTGTTTTTCTGAAATACCGTATACCATTCGAGCTTTTTGTTTTTCATTATGCTGAAAAGCGTATTCTGATTTTGGTTTAGCAAAACTCTTTTTAACACGAGATTTACGCTCAAGGTGTTGAGCGTATTTCTGAGTCTGTGTTTTTTCAAACACTGGAGCTCCAAGTTTTCGTGCTATTTTGTATTTTGGTCCGGTTATCATATTTTTGATTTTTGATTAATGATTGAAGATTAATGAATGAGATTTCTCTGATTCTTTAATCTTGTTTCTTTCATCTCGCTACACTCGTCGTGGCTTTTTAGCTTTTGGCCCATTGTGTGGTACTGGAGTTACATCTTTGATTGATGTAATAGTAATACCTTTTGAAATAAACCCTCGAATACTTGATTCTCGTCCAGATCCTACACCTTTTACAACCACAGCAACCTCTTTCATGCCCATAACAGAAGCTTTAGCTCCTAGAATTTCACCTACTTTCGCTGCAGCAAAAGGAGTTCCTTTTTTTGCACCTTTGAAACCAAGTGCTCCTGATGAAGATTGTGCAAGAACATTACCTTTTGCATCACTCAACACGAGAATTGTGTTGTTGTATGTTGACTGTACATGAAGCTGACCAACATCAACTTTCTTTTTTGATACAGCAGGAACATTCGAAGCTTTTGCTCCATCTCCTCCGTTATCTTTTGCTGTTGCGATTTTTTTCTTTCCCATTTTTTTATTTCTTATCTGCTGCTCGGCGTCCAGTACCCATAGTCTTTCGTACGTTTCCTCGTCGTGTTCGAGAGTTTGTCTTTGTTCTCTGTCCACGTGATGGAAGTCCTCGTTGATGTCGTGAGCCTCGATATGCTTTGATATCCTTGAGTCGTTTGATATTTGAAGCAACTTCTCGTTTGAGATCTCCTTCGATTTTATTCGCTTCAACTTCCTTTCGAATAGCGTTTTCTTGTTCAACAGTCAAATCTTTTGCTTTTGTACCAAAATCAACCTTTGCTTTTGCAAGGATAGTTTTTGCAAGAGGTCGTCCGATACCATAAAGTACCGTAAGTCCTACTTCGAGTCGTTTTTCATCTGGAATTGTAATACCGAGTATACGCATAAAAATTATCCTTGTCGTTGTTTATGTCGAGCATTTGCTTTGCACACCACATACACATAGCCCTTTCTTCGGACAACTTGGCAGTGAGCACATCGCTTTTTTACTGATGCTTTGACTTTCATGGTAAATATTATTAAAAATTATGTCCGCTTAGTGATACGGCCTTTACCACCATATGGTTCAAGCTCAACTACCACCTTATCACCCACCAAAACTCGGATTCGATGCAGACGCATCTTACCCGATAGATATGTGAGCATCTCTTCGCCGGTATCATCTCTCCGTACTCTAAAAAAAGTATTTGGCAGAGCCTCAACAACGACACCTGAAACACTAAGATCCTTTTTTTCTTGGTTGTGCATTACTTTTCAATCAATGGGTAGTATTGTAGCAGAAGATAGCCACTTAAGTCAACAGGGGGTATCCACCTTAGTTTTTAAGGGGTTGTTTAATGATAGTTACCTCGCTTTCATCGACAGGAAATGAGCGTTTCCATAAAGGTCTAATCTTTACACGAGCGCTTTCAATTGATGGGTATTTTGCCTGTAAAAGGCTTGAAACATCAGTCTTTTTTATACCAAGCAAGTCATTTTTAAGCATTGATTCGTCAAATAACCACTCTACTTGAGCATCTCCTGTAACAGTAAATGTAATCGGTGTGGTAAGAGATTGGCTAATCTTTGTGTTTCCTGTAAGAACAAAAGAAAGATCTTGCAAATTTGTAATAGAGAGTGTTTGTCCTTCTGCTGCGATAGAATCAGCATACATATCGAGAATAGCTTTAGACAATAATGCCTTATCAAATATTACTGCATGAGCAGAACCTTTGAGCTCAAGTGACACTTCATCTGCTTTGTCGGTATTTTTCTGTGATAATGCATCTGTAGTATATGAAATACCATCATCAAATAAGATGAAATTGACAGGAATCTGAGAAAGTATATCGCTTTTAAGTTTTGTTTTTAATGAGTTTTCTAGCTCTGTGCGAGTAGTCTTTTCTAATGCAGGGTCAACAACTTTCATTTCACCAGAAAATCCTCCGGTCATTGGTGTTTTAGATCGAGCGTAGATTGTCGTGAATCGTGGGTCTCCTTTTAAACCTGGTACAGTAAACTCTACTACATCCATGTTGTAACTTTCCCCTGCCTGGTCAGCAGTAACGAGTACCTCAACGCTTCCAGGTACTTTCTTGCCATTTTCTGTTTTTCTTCCTGGAATAGAGATTGGGTTTGCAATACGAAATACTTTGCCGTCCGCTGTTTCAAAACGAGTGTTTGCAATCAATTTTTGAGGCTCATCACTTGCATTGTTATATACAATAATCGTACCAGTTGCTTTTTTATCGACTTTTGCAGATGCACCTGCTGGAACAGTTTTTGTCACTGTCGATGATACGGAAACAACTTGGTATCCAAACTCACCACTTGGTCTATCCTTTGAAGCATTTAATGGTGCATTTACAGGAACAACTTTTGTTTTTGAAACTACGGTAACCTCAGCTGATACAAATAAAGCAGAGACACCAAATCCAAGCGCAATAATAAATAGAGCGAGAGAAGCCCAGAGACCTATTTTTGATTCTTTGTGTGGAAGTGGAGTGTTGTTGTAATCAAATGCATATGATGCACGTGGTGTATGTGGAGGTGTACGCATTTCGC
Source organism: uncultured Candidatus Saccharibacteria bacterium (assembly GCA_964426735.1). GTDB lineage: Bacteria > Patescibacteriota > Minisyncoccia > Phycocordibacterales > DATDWN01 > UBA910. Next base: position 160,107 of record CAYRRP010000001.1, on the reverse strand, counting down.
CTGGTGCAGATGCATAATCATTCACAACCTCTTTTGGTTCTTCTTGATGAGAGACATCTTGTCGAACAATCTTTGGTTGTGGACGTGCGGCAGGGGTCGCTTCTTTTCTACGCGAAGGAAGTGCAACGTCTCGTATAGAACGTTTTGGAAACACAACATCTTGTACGATATTTTTCTTCATAGGTTTTGTACTTATTCTTGCTATGTATCATACCAATAACATATTGCATAATGCAATGGATAACTTAGAACCGTGACAGGAAAATCGAATCAATTGCAATACAATCATCAAACGTCAGTGCTGATCCTGATGTATAAAACGGTGTCAGTATGTCTTTTGAGATATACACGACGGATAGATTCTTTCTCCACACAGCAGTTGTATCTGTTTTTTCTGTTTTTAAAAAATTAATAAAGAGAGGTGCGACATCATTGTCTGCGGTAAGAAATATTTTGTACGGTAATGTACCAATAGCACCATATGAAGCAAGTGCATCCTCAAGATAGATTGCCCATTCTTTTTCTGCGTCAGTGATGCTTTGTTCTATAGATTGGGCACTTTGTGCATCAGCGTCACCTGATTGCCACATATGAAGGAATGATTCTGCAACCTCAGTAGGAACATTCATTGCACGTGCGATTTTGCGAATCAGAAAAAATTTACCTGAAGGAAATGATACTGTGTTTCCAATCACACCATCATGGACTAATGTAATATCAGTCACCTCTCCCGTAATATCACATAGCACATAATCTTTTTCATGAGGATAGAGTGTGTACAGTGTCGTATGAGCCACCAACGGAAATGAATGCCAGAGTATATCAGCACTATCTACATGAAAGCATGCATGGATCTGGTTTGTTATCCGCTCGGTGAGTTCTTTTGAGCCAACACCGAGATACAGTGTCATATTGCATGAATTTGTTTTTTGCCCTATTGGATTATCGATAGTGTATCCATTTATTCTTGCATCGGCGATTGTCTTTTCCATTACAATCACACCAGCGGTAAATTCTTCGCCGTGTTCTCCACGAGACAGCTCTTCACTAAATACATCCACTTCTTTTTGAAGTACATCATCAAGAAACTTTTTTGTAATAAAAAATGGTTTTTCGTTGGTGATAGTGATATGTTTGGTACGTGATACATACCACGGAGATGCACATACACAAAGCACTTTTGTAATACGTACGCCTCCACGAGATACGTGAGTCTCATGGAGGATACGGAGCACCTCTTCAAGTTGAGAAAGTAGCGTGGCTTGAAGCTTTTCAGGATGAGCATGCATACTGATATGAAGCGGAAGACGAACTGTCGCCAACGCCTCAGGAGGCACTCCTGTATTCAAAGAAACCAATGACCCTGCAAGTGATGCATTGCCAAGATCAAGAATGAGACAAATATCCCCTTGTGTATGAGATGAGCGAAATAACATTTATTTATTATAACACAATTTTATTTTTATATTATTGTACAAAAACAAGCATTATATGGAAGTTCTATGTCAGCACTGCCTTAATACGACGAACACCAGCGGAAACCGCTTCCTCTTTTGCAATCTTGAAAGTTCCAAGCTCTCCAATATTAGTCACATGTGGTCCTCCACAAAATTCTTTTGAATATGCAGAGTCAATAGAGTCCCCGATAAAGTAGACAGAAACTTCATCCCCATACTTATCTCCGAAAAAGTGGAGTGCACCTGTCTTTTCAGCATCCTCTTTTTTCATCACTACTTTTTGCATTGGAAGTTTCGCTTGAATTTTCTCATTTACAATATCTTCCACTTTTTTCTTTTCCTCATCAGTCATTTTTTGTGGGTGGGTAAAATCAAACCGGAGTCTTTCTGCGGTAATATTTGATCCTTTTTGCTGAACAGTATCCCCGAGAACATCTCGAAGTGCTTGATGAAGGAGATGGGTTGCAGTGTGATACTTCACTTCCATCTCACCTGTACCAGCAAGTCCGCCTTTGAATTTTTGTTCTGCACCGACACGTGAAAGTTCTTGATGTTTTTTGAATTCTTCTTTGAAATGTTGCTCATCTACAACAATACCTTTTTGTTTACCAAGTTCAATAGTCATATCAATTGGAAAACCATAACTTGAAAATAACACAAACGCGTCGATAGTTCCTGATGAAGCCATTTTCTCAAACTCTTTTGTTCCTTGTTCAATTGTCTTCGCAAATTTTTCTGATTCTTTTACAATCTCATCAATAATTTTTGTTTTTTGTGGAGAGAGGTTTTCATATACTGAACTGTATGTTTCGAGGAGTGCTTCAACAATTGAAGTGATTGAACCACGAGAAAGCGCTCGAGTGGTTGTATTGAACACTGCTCGACGAATGAGTCGACGGAGAATATATCCTTGATCGGTATTAGACGGCACCACACCATCTGCAATCATAAAGACCGCTGTACGCATATGGTCTGAGATAATACGCTGAGATTTGAGATTGTTTGTGATTTTCCCTGCTTCACTCATCACAGCATCGAAAATATCCGTATCAAAAATATTATTTTTTCCCTGAAGTACAGCTGTCACACGTTCAAAACCAGAACCAGTATCTACATTTTGTGAAGCGAGCTTCCCTACCACCACTCCATCTTTTTTGAGGTACTCCATAAACACATCATTCCAGATTTCCACCACTTCTTGCTTATCATCAGCAAGAAGATATTCTTCCTTTGTCATTCCAGATGTATGAGAACCGGTAAGGTCGTAGAACATTTCAGTATCTGGTCCACATGGCCCGTTGTCTCCTGCACTCCACCAATTGTTTTTTGCAGGCATAAAATAAATACGCTCACCGGTCACACCAGCCGCATCAAAAATATTTTTCCAAATCTCTGCAGACTCTGTATCTTTTGGTGCATCTTCGTTTCCTTCAAAACAGGTAACATAGAGTCTCTGTGGATCAAGCCCAAAACCAATTTCTTTGTTGGTGAGTAGTTCAAAACTCCAAGAGATAGCATCTTTTTTAAAATAATCACCCAAAGACCAGTTACCCATCATTTCAAAAAATGTTGCATGAGTGTTGTCACCGATTTCATCGATGTCTCCTGTTCGTACACATTTCTGGATGTTTGCAAGGCGTGTTCCGAGCGGATGTTTTTCACCAAGGAGATATGGCACGAGTGGTTGCATACCCGCGGTATTGAAAAGGACTGAAGGATCATTTTCAGGTAAGAGTGAAGCGGAAGGGATGATGGCGTGACCTCTTTCTTTAAAAAAGCTGAGAAAACGTGAGCGTATTTCTGATGATTTCATATACACAATATGCCATATTTTGAGTATAAAAAAAAGGGGGCAAATTGCACCCCCTTCTCTCGGAGCAAACTACCGCTCCCCTGAGGTGATCCGCCTCAGTGATTCGACCTGCCGTACTACTACTGTCCCGATCGGGGCTGACAGGCTTCACATATCACACTATTCTCATACAGAAAAATGTCAAGACAAATTTAAAGCGCGTCCTGTTTTCACAGAAACGCGCTAACACAAACTACTCAAAAATTCCTCCTTCCTTCTCCCGCATCCATTTGAACGAGAGATATCCGACCGCACCGATACCTAACATGGTGCCAATACAAAGCATCACGAATCCACCTGGCATTGCCACCTCCTGACAACAGGTTTATATAACGTTTCATGCATGAGTCCCCATATCACACATACACAACACACAAGGACCCAAAAGGAAAGAACAACCCACGTGGGAGCTTTTTCACTAAGAAACTCCACAAAATGAACAAGCATGTATATATAGTACAACCTATTTCAAAGTAGTCAAGAAAGCGCCAAGTGCAATACACAGTACCCCAAGTACTTTCCATGTAGTAAATCCTTCACCTAAAAAGAGTGCAGCAAACACAAGTACGAAAACAATACTGAGTCGGTCGATTGCAGATACCGTCACCGCGGTACCATTTTTGAGTGCAACAAAATAAAAAAGCCACGAGAGTGCTCCAGCCACTCCCGAGAGTGCGATATACGCCCATTCACGTCCGGTAAATGTTGAAAGTGAAAAACCTTGAAATTTTTTCAGTGCAAGAGCAGTTACGCCGAGAAACCCTGCCATGATAAAAGATCGCACCGTGGTCGCAAGTGTTGAATCTATATTTTTAAGACCAAGCTTGCCAAAAATCGCTACCATTCCAGCAAACAACGCTGATATAAATGCATAGAGTATCCACATGCATTTAGTGTACTACTTTTTCTTTTTTCTGGAAATAAGTTTTTCCAACAACACAATATCATCTTCAATAGTCTTAATTCCCTTCTCAAAGAAATCTGGTTTTGTTACGTCTACACCAATTGACTTAAAGATATCCTCAGGAGACATTGATCCTCCTGCACTCAAAAACTGCTTTATCTTTTCCATAAACTTTGGATTTTCTTTGTATTTCGCATAGAGTGCTTTACTTGCAAGCTGTCCGAAAGCGTATGAGTACACATAAAAGAAGTTTCTAATATGCGGCCAACCGATAAAGAAGTACCCATCTTTTTCATCAAGAGTCACATCACCAAGATACGCTTTCATGTGTTTATTCATACATAGAGCAAGCTCCTCTTTTGACATATAATTTTTTTCTCGAATCGTCGTATGCATGTCGAGTTCAAAATTAAAACATGCAATTTGACGAAATACAGTCTGTACATCATCTTGAATCTTATCATGAAGCGCAACAACTTGTTCTTCAGGGGATAACTTTTCAAACTGATCATAGAACACAAACATCTCAAAAAGAGTACTTGCCACTTCTGCAGTTGCAGTTGAATATCCATCGTATAATACAGGTTGTTTTTTAGAAAATTCTGTATGTATACCATGACCCATTTCATGTGCAAATGTCATGAGAGCATCAAATGTATCTGTATGATTTAAAAATACAAATGTGGGAGATTTATGATCCCCCCAACAATACGCCCCACCTGCTTTACCTACTTTTGGATACACATCAACTTGTCCATTCTTAACAAATCGTTCTAAAATATTTGCAAATTCAGAATCCAGCGAACTAAAGACTGAATGGAGAATTTGATATGCACCATCGAATGATATTTTCTTTTTAGTTTTACCTACAGAAACAGACCTATCATAGTAGCCCATTTTCTTAAGACCAAGCATTTTTTTCTTTACCTTGTAGAATCTTTGACTAACACCAAAATTTTTTGTAACGGTCTCTACAAGTCCGAGTACGGTTTTTCTATCATTTTCGTAGATTCTGATAGTTGCATCATACGGCATCGCATACCCTCGAAGTTCATCATTAATTTTTTTATTAGTCACGATTGCATTCATTTCGCTTTCAGAAATAGACGCGAGAGATATGTACTGATCTAATACTTTTCCATACAATTCTTTTCTTTCTGCTTGCGTAGGAAGACCTCTAATAAGCTCAAAAGCTTCTGAGACAGGTAATGTCTTTTTCTTATGTACCACCGTAAGCTGTCCACGCATTTTTTTTACAGCATCGGTCCACATACCATGCGATGGTAGTGATTTGAGATTCAATATCTTTTCTTCAGGAAGCGAAAGTAAATGTTTACTCTCATCAAATATCTTTTTTAAGAAATATCTATACATCGAGAGTTTCTCGCTCTTTAAAAATACTTTTTGATTTGTTTCAGAAATTTTTGAGAGATTCAATTCAAAAAATAAAATAAGGTTACCTATTTTTTGAGACCGTTGGATAAGTTGAGTAAACCGAGACCGAACCTTTTGATTCTTTGAATCAAGATCTTGTGACATACGAAGATACCGATACCCTTTATGGGATGGTAGATCACTGATTTTTTCGTATTCAACAAGTGCAGTAAACAATGCAGACTCATTTGTCATATAGTCAGTTTTTGTGTTGTATTTTTTTTCAAAAACTGTATATGCTTTTTCTATGATATTGAGATCTTCATCAATTTTCGGATCATCAATACCTTTATACATAAGTGTTAAATCCCATGCAGTCTTCAAGTTTTCTTTTTTTGTGTTTTTCATATTACTTTTTTCCTCTATTTACCCACCATGAATCCTTCTGCTCTTTCTTACTAAACCACCAATCATTTGAGTCAGTTTTCATAATCTCTTTTGCAATACTTTGCGCATGCGGAGTTTTCAGTCTCTTAATAGCAGGTTCAATCCAACTCAACGCTCGGGCATTTCCTTTATCGAGTTCTTCTTTGAGTGTCAGAATCCACTCGAGGTTATCCGAATCTTTTACAATCAAAGATTCTTTACTTTCTCTTTTTTCATATTCACTCAGTGTAGCAAAAACATGTTCACCAAACGGAATTGAGTTTGAAATATCTACCATTGCTTCATGTTCTTTTCGTACAACATATTTCTGATGAATATAGTTGAGATCAGAAATTCGAGTTTCTGTGATGTCGTGGAAAAGACACATCTGCAAAACTTTTGAAAGGTCTGCTTCACCATCGAGATGTGCAAGCATGTAGCCGATAAAAGACACTCTGTTGACATGCTCTGCCACCGACTGTTCACCGGTGCCCAAAAAGTGCAACCCACTTCGAGGAGTTTTGGTCAAAATCCCCACTTCAAAAAGAAAATTGGTGATATTTTTTATATCACCAGACGCGGTTTTCTTTGAGGCTTTTTTCGAGGTTTTTTGAGACGATTTCATAACCCCATTATGCCAAAATTACACAATAAAAATACTTGACTTTTATATATTACGTGTGTTATAATATTAGCGGACTAATTCTAGTTTTTTGACATCACACTTCAGGAGAAGACTCGTGCACAAACACATAATTGCAATTTACGGCAACCACAAACTCAAGGTTGCCGCTTTAGTTGGTCTAAGTTTTGTTCTCTCTGCACACAGTCTGGCCATTCCATTAATCTTTGGAAAGATGATTGACCTTATGGTCCATCGTCAGGATTTTTGGATGACGATTGCAGTTGCAACCCTTGCACCCCTTATAAACATATCCAGAGCATGCGTGGGATTGCTACGACAATGGATTGATTTCAACAAAGTCTACTTTCCCATCCAAGAGTACTTGAGAATGAAAACTCTAAACCAGTATTTTTCATTTTCAATTGGTCAACTCAAAGAAAAGAGCAGCGGGTTCTGTAGAGAAATTATTACAAGCGGAGAGCACTCACTTCAAACCCTCTCAACAATCATCGTCACTGATGTCATACCTGTATTTACTCGGCTGATCATCACAGTTGTGATGCTACTGAGTGTACAAAGGACTATTGGAATGATTATCGTGTCAGGATTAGCTCTGTACGGAATAGTTGTCTGGCATATACGTAAAAAATATCTGCCTCGCATCGATACTATGCAGAAAAAGAATATCACTTCATCTAAACAAAGAGGTGATCTACTGAGCGGCGCACCCCTCATCAAAGCGTTTTCAAAAGAAGAGGATATGCGTGAGCGCTACAGAAAATTCTATCTTGATGCAACCGAAACTGCCAAGGAGACCCGGCGTTATATCCGAACTCGAAATGTACTTGTTGACATGATTCTTCTCGCAACCAGATACGCTGGAAACGTCGCTTGTATAATCTTATTTTACCAGAATAAGATTACTCTCGGCGAAGTCATGACGGTTCGTCTCTGGTGGGATCAGGTGTTTGATAACATTGAACACCTCGGGGAGCAATACCAAAATGTTCTTACTGAATCAAAATCAGCGGAACGATACCTTGATCTAATAAACACTGCCCCAGCGATCAAGGAGCTCCCTGACTCGGTGAAACTTCCAGATGTTGCCGGCTTCATTGTATTTAAGCATGTATCATTTGGGTATCCACTGGAAGAAGAAAGTAGTGAACACGGGAGACTCGTAGTCCGAGACATATCCTTTAGCATCGACGTCGGCGACAAGGTAGCAATCGTAGGTTCATCTGGATCGGGTAAAACCACCATTTTGAATCTGCTAGTCCGTGCGTACGATCCAACTTCCGGCTGCATAGAGATTGATGGTCAAAATATTCGTAATTTGAATATCCTCGATCTTCGCAGTCATATTGCACTTGTTGACCAAAGTACTCTCACTATGGAAATGAGTGTTGGTGAAAATATCAACCTCGGAGCAAAAGTACCACTCTCTGAGGATGAACTACTCCGTCTGTGTAAATCTGTTGAACTCGATGTAAGTAGACTACAACATGGTCTTAAAACCAAAATCGGCGAAATGGGAAATCGAGTAAGTGGAGGAGAAAAACAGAGAATTGCTATCGCCCGAGCTCTTGCAAGTAATGCAAAAATACTAGTGCTTGATGAACCGACATCAGCACTGGATGCAATAACCGAAGCAAAAGTACAAGAAACGATTCGAAAAGCGAGCGAAGAAAGAACAACCATTACGATCGCGCATCGAATTTCAACTATACAGCACTCAAACCTCATTATCGTCCTCAATGATGATGGTGAGATTGAATCGACAGGTACGCACAAGGAGCTTCTAACAAAATCTCCGTTGTACAGAGAATTTGTCGAAAAACAAAAAATTCTTACATAACCAATGTAAGAATACAAAACCAAAGCGCAGCCAACCGGCTGCGCTTTATTTTTATAACATCTCAATCTCTTCCAATACCTTCTTCGCCTTCACAGGAGATAAGCCCATCAATGGCAAAAGTCCTGGGTTTTCGATGACTGATTTACACAACACAACCCCTTGTTGAATTAAGAATTTTTTCTCTCGTCCAGTGAGTGAAGTGAGACAGGTTACTGGATGAAGTTTTGCTTCAAGCACTAGATCATGAAGATTTCCTCGTGGAGGATAGTTCCATCCCACCATAATAAGCCCTCCCTGACATGAACCGTACTCAATCGCGGTTGAAGAAAATTTTGTGTTTGTAATAAGCCATCCTTCATCAAGTTTTCTTTCTTTTCCGTATTTAAACGTCATTTTGCGTAAATCATCAAAACGAGCTTTTACATACAACGCAACTTTAAGATCTGATTTCATACCTGGATCATTATGAAATTTTGCCTCACACATAATGAGCTTGTCTGCATTCCACGCCACCACATCAACCTCATGTTCAACACAAAAACCTTTGACGATCTTCCCTGTTTCTGCAGTATAACCTTTAAATTTAAAAATCTCAGCAATAAATTTCTCAAATGGAAAACCAGATGGCCCAAGTTCCATGATTGCCCGCTTAAGTGAGTATTTAAGTGCAATTGGCTTTTCTTCTTTTTTAAGAAGCTCAAACGCATGATGATAAATCTCTTTCGTGGTGATACCATCAACTAAATCTTTTTCTACTCGAGTAATAATATCCTGCACTACCTTAGAATTTGCACCTGCTTTCTTTAATGAACCCTCGAGTTTTGAGACATCAAACTTTTCTTTTGTACCGTCTGCTTTTGTAATATAGATATCTTTACTCATCACCTCATTATCACAGAATTTTTAAGAAAAAACAAAAGAGGGGCGTGTACAACGCACCCTCCCTTTGCACCTAGACTGTACACTTAACATTTGGTCCTCTTTCGTCTGCTCTGCGTTCAGCTGCTCGATCTGCAATACTTTTCGGTAGTGCTTCGTATCGAGCTATTGCATCACGAAATCGCTTATCCCGAGCATCCTCCTCTTCTTTAGAAAGTTTTTCTATCTTTCCTTGAAACTTTCTTTTTTTGACTGCCATTTAGGAACCTCCTTCTTTTTTAATTATACAACAATTCCTGCTCCCACACACACATCCCCATCATACACCACTGCAATTTGCCCTGAAGCAATATCATCTTGAGTCTTGTTCGGCTGTATTACATACCCATCATCTCTTTTGATAATTTTTGATTCTATTTTTTCTTGTCGATATCGAAATCGCACTCCATATGTTTTGTTCAAATCACCTTCACTACCTGCAATCCAATGCATACCGCTCAACTGTATTTCCCCTATGTCCAACTTAGGGGAAACTTTTTCCCCGAGGGTACCCCTCGGGGAAACAGTGATTGTATTTTGTGCTATGTTTTTCGATACGACGAACAGCGGTGTATCGTGATCAGTTTTTTCTGTAATAGTAAAACCCTTGCGCTCACCGATTGTGTAGAGTTCTGAACCTTCGTGAATTCCTATCTTTCTTCCTTCGGTATTGAGCACATCCCCTCGTCGTGTTTCGATATAGTGTTTGAGAAATTCTTTCATATCGACTTTGCCGATAAAGCAAAGCCCCTGACTATCTTTCTTTTCTGCAGTAGGTAAACCAAACTCCTGCGCCAATTTTCTTACTTCACTTTTTTTCAAATGTCCGATTGGAAACAATGCATGAGAGAGCTCATGCTGCCCAAGTTGTGATAGAAAGTATGACTGATCCTTAAGAGAATCTACTGCTTCTCGGAGATACGAGACATGAGATATGAGATGTGAATTTTTCCCATCTGCAATCTCTTGTTTCTTATCTCTTGTCTCAACCCTCGCATAATGTCCAGTTGCCACATAATCCGCTCCCATCGAAAGTGCCTTTTTCAAAAACACTCCAAATTTTACATATTTATTACAAAAGACATCAGGGTTTGGAGTTCGCCCCGCTTTGTATAGAGAAAGCATATAGTCAACCACAAGCTCTTTGTATTCTTTTTCACAATCTAGTGTAAGAAACGGCACACCGAGAGTGGCACAAACACGCATTGCACTGCGACGCTCATCACGCCATTCGCACGGCAAGAAATCAGGGCTCCAGACCTTCAAAAATACCCCTGTTACGTCGTACCCAGCTTTTTGTAACAATGCCAAAGCCACCGAGCTATCCACGCCCCCTGAGACACCTACAAAAACTTTAGTTTTCTTCTGCATCAAGCTATTTATACCAGATTTTTTCCCAGGTAACCACTTTGACTCTCAAAATTGCTTAAGATGCTAGGCGCATGAGAATTTTGAGGTGAGGCGTACTTGTTGTACGATGAACATCAAAATTTGAGATGCAACAACGCAGATGAAGTGATTTTGTGAGTCTATTTAAGATACTTCACCTTATTAGCTTTGTGAGCCTCAAAAGTCTTGGCATAATACATCTTCCCATCCTTACCGGTCAGAAAGTAAAGATAATCGGTTTTAGTAGGAGTCACTGCAGCTAACAGCGCATCAATACCTGGATTATTGATAGGAGTAGGAGGTAATCCTTTGTTTGTATACGTATTGTATGCATTATCAATTTTAAGATCATCAAGAGTGAGGTTACTACTGTCTTTTCCGTTTATATATTTAAACGTTGCATCCACCTGCAATGGCATACCGAGTGCGATACGCTTCCACAAAATTCCTGCGACAATCTGCCGAGATTCTGTATCTTTTGCTTCACCTTCGAGAATAGAGGCCATAATCACCACATCAGAAACTGGTTTCCCAAAATTTTGAATATTTGATTCTATTGTTTTTATTTTCTCATTAAAATTACTTGTCATCCGATCAATAACTTCTTGTGGTTTTGCAGTAGGTGGGAAAAAATATGTATCAGGAAACAAATACCCCTCTTTTTTTACCGCTTCTTTTCCAAACAACACAGCATCAAAAACTACCAATTTTTTACCAAGAATTGTAGATATCTCTTCATTATTTAATCCTTCTGGAATCGTAATTTTGACTGGATCCATCCCAAACTTACCTTCAATAATACGCCATGCAAGTGTAAGTGGACTATCTTTATCAGTGAGCAAATAATCACCAGCAGTCACTTTTTTCTCTCCACCAAGCAAAATAACTAAACTTCTAAATACAAATGGTGAACGAATAATACGAAGTGTCGTAAATTTTTGAGTCACCATTTCCAAACTTTCTCCTGGTTGTACTGCTACAATCGTATGTACGGGAAAATCACGAGGAGCTTTCCATACGACAACATAGCCTACTATAGATAGTACAAACACTGCCATACAAAGCACCACGCACACCTTCTTATACCTATAAAAAAAAGACGGCTCTTTATGTAAAAGAGTTTCTTTTGTTTCTTCTGTTGGTGTATGTATATCATCCATATCTTACAGTGGTATATTAGATGGCGCTTCTGCTTTTTTAGATCCGATTCGATCAAATGCAGGTGTTGTTGCTACACCACCAGGTAGATGGAAAATAGTAGCCAACTCTTCTGTATTCAATATAAAATATGGTGCAGAAAACTGATTATAAAAATATCCTCGATTTTTATACGCATCAATCATTTCTTGCTTCTTAGGATTCTTTTTTCTTTTTTTCATAAACTGCCACGGAAAATCTACAGTCGTATCTGGATTACGCACTGCTTTGAAACCATTTAATTCTCCTGAATTATAATTTCTAAAACCCGCTACCACACCTGCACTCACAGCTGAATTGAATATATCCTTAGGTGCAATATAGACCGCACGAATACCTACATCAAACCCTTGCTTGGTGACACTTCGTTGCAACGCTCCAATAATATCCTCTTCTACTTTAGTCAGTCTTCGTGCAGGCTCACCCGCTTCTTTGCTTTTTGTTTTTGCTCGTATTTTATCGACTTCTTTTTCAGCACCTTTTGCCCATCGGTTATCAACAAGTTTTTTCTCAGCTGGATCCCAATCTTCAGCTTTATGAGCTCGTGCAATAATCTGAATCCATACATTGTGTCCCATTCCTACACTGGAAGCGAGAAATTCTACCAACGGTGTCATTGGATCAATCTTGAATTCTTCTTTTGGATCTTTGTCCATTCCATAATCAACATATGTTTTAATCGGAAATGGATCAGGTTTGGTGAGTTCAAACTCAGCTGTAAATGCGTTTTGCTTATCCGGGTTGAACCCTACCGTTGTTACATAGTCTGGCACTTCATGGATTTCAATGCCTGGATACTGAGAGTATAGGTTTGCTTCAATAAGATTTTTAAATTTCTTTTGAGTCCATATAAAAAAATGAAGCTTACCGTCAATTGAACACAGCTCAAAAGAAAACCACGGTCTTGTCTGTCCTTTCCAATACACATCGTACCAGTTACCCTCACCACCTGTCTGATAGAGTGCGTTAAACAAAAACTCCATCGCTTTTGGTGATTTAAAAATCTCTTTAGGAAGTCTAATCTCAAGAAGTATTGTTGGGAGACTTGCAAAAAATAATGAGCGACGATAAGTCAGCCATAGATTCCACAAGAGTATACCCAACACAAAGGTGAGCCAGAGTGGCGCTGTTGCAACAAGAGTCTTGAACACAAGTTTAAACTGAGGTGTCTGTATCAACGTTGCGTAAAGTGATATGTCCATGTATTAAGTATACAAACAAAAAGAAATACCGCCAAGAGGGCGGCATTTCTTTTACTACATCTGAGACAATTAAGTGATTATGCGACTGTATATTTACCATCCTTAGTCTTCTTGAAAAGTTTTGTATTTTGAAGATTGACCATGATTGTGTTTTCTTTCACATATCGTTCCTTCATCACCTTCTCAATAATCTTTTCTTTTGTAAGTGGACCGTTCTTTTCGAGAATACCTTTGATCACATCTTTTACTACACCTGACATATATCCCCATTCAGAGAGCGCGTAGAGACCTCGTCCGACGAGCACAAATCGAGGGTCTTTAATGAGTTCATTGTGAGTTGTTGCAACATGAGCTTTTTTACCAAAGAGTTCACCGATAAGTTTTGCTACTTCACGGAAGTGGATTGGAGAACCATGACGTCGGATAACGAGAAATGCATAATCTCGCATACCTTTTGTATTGATATTTGGAGAATCAGCTTTACCCCATTCACCAAGTGGGTTTTTACTAATAGTTTTTGAAATTGAAAGCCATCGTCGGAGAATTTCTTCGTTCTTGTATTCAGTTGATACATCCTTCAAGTGTTCAAGAAAACCTTCAATCATCTGAGATTCTGGAAGAATCTGATCATCTTTCATGTTCTCATAGAGTTTTCGGAGAGATTCGTGAATCTTTTTAGAAAGATCTTTGTCGATATGCCATCGATGTTTAAACTCAACATCCTCTTTTTCTTTTGTAAAATCTTCACCTACTACAAGAAGAAAATGTACGTGGTTTTGAGTGCTTTTATCTTTTGATACATGTTTGAGCAAATCTTCTTCAGAAACCATACCGCCCAACACTTTTACGATAGTTTTAAGCTCACCAAATGCAACTTTTTCAGCTTCGTATTCTTTTGATTTTCGAACATTAGCGATTGAATAGTTTTCAATCTGTCGCACTCGTTCACGAGTGATTTTATACTTCTTTCCGATTGCCTCGAGAGTCATTCGTTTGGTATCTGCACCAAGGCCGTAGCGACCGATAATCACATCTTGTGCACGTGGAGAAAGCACACTGATGAGGCGTTTTGAAACTTGCTTTGGTTTAAATGTGATAATGGTTTTTTCGCTCATAAACTATATATTAAAGTAAATAATGTGATTAAAAGTGGTATAGAGTCCTTTATTTGTATCATTTTTAACGATAAACGTCAAGCGACTTAATTTTGCTTAAATAACTATATTTATCAACCTATTTTTAATGTAAATGATTTTTCGTAGCTCTTTATCCCCAATCCATTTCTGTATATGTGGCTCCTTTTTTACCCTATCGACAACATCTGCCTCTTCTGCATCCATCGGTATAGTGATCTCACCTCTTGTTTTTCCATTGATTTGTACTGCAATAATCACTGACTCCTCTTTCATTTTTTTAGGATCAGCTTTTGGCCACTTTTCTAATACCATTGTTGTGTTGTGACCACACTGTTTCCATAATTCTTCAGTAACATGCGGAGCAAACGGATGAAGAATCTTGATAAACATCTCAAAATCTTCTTTACTCAATTGCATCTGTTCAGCATGCATTACTTTTTCCATTTCGTTGAGTGCAATCATCAGTGATGATATTGCTGTATTATGAGAGAAACTTTCTATATCCCGGGTCACCTTCTCTACTGTTTTATGGAGTACAGTTTCCAACGCAGAGTTTGTTTTTCCTTTTGACTGTTGATTATCTACTACTGACTGTCCCAATCTCCATACACGTTCAACAAATCTTCGTGAGCCAATGATATTTTCTGTGTTCCATGGTAACCCTGCTTCAAACGGCCCCATAAACATCTCATATATACGGAGTGTATCAGCACCATAGGTCTTGACCACATCATCAGGGTTTACTACATTTCCCCAACGTTTTGACATTTTTCGTCCATCTGCACCGCCGATCATTCCTTGATTACGAAGTGTCTTAAATGGTTCTTCATGTTTTACAATCCCAATATCCTTCAAGAATTTATTCCAGAAGCGTGAATACAGTAAGTGTCCTGTTGCATGCTCCGCACCACCCACATATGTATCCACTTGTCCCCAATACGAAAGTGCTTTCTTTGATGCAATCTCTTTTTTATTTTTAGGATCCATGTAGCGCAAGAAATACCATGAAGACCCCGCCCATCCTGGCATCGTATTGGTCTCATATCCTTTTTTGATCCATGTAGATACACCTGCCAATGGAGATTCACCTGTTCCTGTCGGCATATATGAGGTGACATTAGGAAGTGTAAGTGGAAGTTTCTTTTCATCAACAGTGTGGATAATACCATCCGCATCTGTCCATAACGGAATCGGCTCACCCCAGTATCGCTGTCGGGCAAAAATCGCATTACGCATTTTATACTTTCTCACAATCTTCCCTTTTACTTTTTCTGTAATAGCTTTTCTTGCAACAGAAGATTCCTTATCAGAAAATTCTCCACTGTCATACAACACACCATCTTTTGTATATGCTTTCTCTGGTGTATTGATACGATCGAGCCATTCGCCGAGCTCAGCACACGTCATTCTCTCTGGAGTAAGTGCTTCACTGGGAAGCCATTCGATATCATGTTTCTCTTTTTCTTCTGGATCGACAGGATCTCGGTCTTCATTGATAAGTTCAAATACAATACCTTGCGTATAGGCAATTCGATTTTGTTTTTTATGCGCTGCATTGTATATACCTTGCACAGGCCCACCAAGAAAGCGTTTGAATGCTATATTTTTATACCCTGTTTCTTCTTGCACCTCTCGACGTGCAGCATCGACTGGGTCTTCACCTTTCTCTACTCCACCGACAATAAATGTAGTCCATGGAAAATGTTTCCAATTAAGACAGAGGTATGCATGTGTTTTTGGATTATACACAAGAGCATGAATTGTTTGTCGTTTTACATATTCTTGACCTTCAACTGGAGGGAATTTTTTATCTACAATAGACGGAATCACGACGTGTTTTATAGGAAGATTGTATGCTTGAGCAAACTCAAAATCCCGCTCATCATGAGCTGGTACTGCCATGACCGCTCCAGTACCATAGGACGCAAGAACATAATCAGCAATGAAGACCGGTATTTTTTCATGAGTCGCAGGATTCATCGCTTTTATACCTTTCAACATCACTCCTGTTTTTTCTTTTGTGTTATCAGTACGTAGTTCAGGTGGTTTGTGTGCAACTGTTTTTTTGTATTCGATCACCTCACTAATATTTTCAATATGCGATGAGAGTTTTTCCACAAGTGGATGTTCAGGTGCAAGCACGACATATGTCGCACCAAAAAGTGTATCCGCACGAGTAGTAAAGATTGTAATAGATGACTCGTGACCTACAATTGGAAATTCTATTTCTGAACCTTCTGATTTTCCAATCCAATTTTGCTGAATTTCTTTTATATTTTCAGACCAATCAATCGTATCGAGTCCCGCAAGCAATCGCTCAGCGTATGCAGTAATACGCATAAACCACTGACGCATCTGTCTTTTTTCTACTGGATAACCGCCACGTTCTGAAACAGGCTTTCCATCAGCACCATCAACTACTTCGTCATTTGCAAGTACTGTGCCAAGTTCTGGGCACCAATTTACTTCTGCATACCCTTCATACGCAAGACGATATTTCATCAAGATATCCTGTTGTTCTTTCGGATTTTTTGCTTTCCATTCTGCAGCAGTAAAGTGAGGTGTATGTTCATCACATACTGCATCCACATTTTTATTTCCTTCTTTCGCAAATTTCTTTACCAGTATTTCGATTGACTGCGCTTTATCTTTTGTCTTGTCATACCAGCTATTGTAAATCTGTAGAAAAATCCATTGAGTCCATCGATAATACTCGGGATCAGTAGTGTTTACCTTTCGATCCCAATCATACGAGAGACCAATAATAGAAAGCTGACTTTCAAATGTTTTTATATTCTGAAGTACCGCTTTTCGAGGATGAATCTTATGTGTGATTGCATACTGTTCTGCAGGAAGACCAAATGCATCATATCCCATTGGATGAAGCACATTGAAACCTTGCATGCGCTTCATGCGTGCATACACATCAGAACCTATATATCCCTTTGGATGTCCCACATGAAGACCTGCACCTGACGGATACGGGAACATGTCGAGAATATATTGTTTTTTCTTTTTCGAGGTATGTTCCGTGCGATACACTTTTTTCTTTACCCATTCTTTCTGCCATTTTTTTTCAATTGCGGTGTGATTGTATCGCTTCATAATAAGAGTATACTACAACAGAAAACCAACTTGTGCAAAAAACCCACTTCACGAAATATGAAGTGGGTTTTTTGTAAAAATAAACTTATATATTCTTTACAGGAGTTGGGTACAGTGGATTTGGACTGACTGTTTGAGTGAAGCAAAATTCTCCTGCTTTGTATGTACTCCATGTTTCAAACCCAGTGTATGCTTCTGTAGTATTCAAATTCTGTGAGTCCCGATTAAATTCTGCACATACTTGAAAGGTTTTTGCATCAACTACAACATACGTATATGGTCGTTCAAACTGAGTGTCAGTATAGATAGGTCCACTGTATGAATTTGCCTGTGCAACCTCTGCCAATGTTGCAGGAAGTACATTATTTCTCTCATAGTAATATCGCACTTCATTTGCAATTGTTTGAAGATTTGAAAGTTTAACCTCATCATATTTCACCAAACGCTGTGTTCGTGGGCTTCCGATAACCATAAAGCCCACTGCAATCGCCATAATCACAAAAACCATTGCAATACTTGCATACATTTTTCGAAGTGATGAAGAAAGCTTATTTCGAATATCAGTAATGTAATACAAGAATACTACACCTGCTACCACCAAGATACTCAAAAATTTCAAAAGAAAACCTGCGGTGAGCTCCTGTCCGTCAATAAATTTATACACGACAGCTACAAGGTCTCCCACTACTAGACCTCCTGAAATAAAGAGAGTGATATAGATGAGCCATTTTCGAATACCAGAACTTCTCGCTTCAAGAGATCCAACAAGATCTCGCTCTATGAGCCACATGAACAATATATAGAGTGGAAAGACGATAATAAGCGTTGCTACAGGGAAACTAATTGAGCTTGTACTATAGTATCCGTAGTAGTACTGATTGATCTGAGGAAACGCTTTGTTGATAACCGTAAACAAAAGATTCAGCAATGCTGCTGCTGCCGAATACAAAGTAATCATCGATGCCAAATTCAAAAAAACATCTTTAGCATGAGAACGTGGTTGTGTTGTTGGTTCCATATAGTTTTTTAATGAATAACCATGCCATTATACCACACTTTCAAACTAGATACGGAATTCCATCACATCGCCATCTTTAACAACGTATTCTTTCCCCTCAGTTCTCACCTGACCTTTCTCACGTGCAGCACCATACGAACCCGCTTCAAGTAGATCTTTCCAGAAGACCACTTCAGCTCGAATAAATTTATCCTTAAAGTCAGTGTGAATTGCAGTCCCCGCAAGTGGTGCAGTCCATCCTTTTTTAATTGTCCACGCACGAGTTTCTTTCTCTCCAGTTGTGAAGTAGGTAATCAAATCAAGGAGCGCATAGCCAGCTTTAATGAGTTCATCGATACCATCAGTTTTTCCCCCAAGCTCTGTACGAAAAAGCTCTTTATCATCACCTTCCAAATCTTTGAGCTCATGTTCAATACCCGCATCAATAATCACATACTGCGCTTTTTGTTCTTCGAAGAATTTGATTAGCTTTAGGTACCGCTCATCGTTCATCTCATCGAGATTTTTGTTTCCCGCTTTTTTATTGAGCCCATACATGATCGGCTTCATCGTGAGAAGGTGAAGTCCTTTGAGTGCAAGAGTTTCTTTTTCTGAAAGCTCAAGCTGATTCAGCAACTTTCCAAGTTCAAGCTGAACTTTTGCTTTTTCCAACACTTCAGCCTCAAAAATCGCTTCTTTATCACCTTTCTTAACATCTTTTTGTACGTTTGAAATACGTTTTGCTACAGTTTCCTGGTCTGCAAGTACAAGCTCGAGATTGATCACTTCAATATCAGAGAGTGGATTTACCTCATTGTGCACATGGATTACATTTGCATCTTCAAAAATACGAACAACTTGGAGGATCGCATCCACTTCCCGAATATTCTGCAAAAACTTATTTCCCAAACCTTCTCCAGTAGAAGCACCTTTTACGAGACCTGCAATGTCCACGAATTCAATAATAGCTGGAATAGTTTTTTGAGTTTTAGAAAACTCCGCGAGTTTATAGAGTCGCTCATCAGGCACAGGAACCACACCCACAGACGGGTCAATCGTACAAAACGGATAGTTTTCTGCCGGCACCGCCTTTTTAGTAAGCGCATTAAAAAGCGTCGATTTCCCAACATTCGGCAACCCTACAATACCAATGGATAGTGACATAGAAAAGTATTATTGCATAAAATATGCTTTTTTTAAAGATGTTGCTATTTATACATAAATATGTTTTTATATTTAGAGGAGAAGTCAACATGATACCGACACCAGAAGTGACAACTCAAGAGGTTATGCCTGCCGAAGTGCAGGTGGGGCAAAGCATCCTTTTTGGTTGCTCCCCTGCAAAAGTGCTCGCCAAGACCACGAGCCCGGAAGGACGGGTCTCTTTACAACTAGGACCCAGTCTTGCATTCAATTCAAAGGGACCGGTTCGTCTTGTAATCACTTAACAAGATGGAACCGCTTCCAACACCCGCCGCTTCCCGGCGGGTTTCTATTTTTTTATAAACTGAAAAGGTACTCCATCCAAGGATAATCCTCCGCAAAGATGGTTGTTTTATCCACAATTCATTTGACATTCATTTTTGTTAGTATATAATTTAAGGACAGTTGGCTTCGGCCTTGCCCTCGAAAGAGGGAGAATGTGGAAAGTCGTCAAAGCAAGTCTTTGGCGGCTTTTCTTAATTTTGAAAAGATATCAATGTCGAGAAACCCGATTTTCTCTTCTAGTCTTCTCGTATCAACAACTCTTATCTGAGAAAGGTTCGCATTCGCTTTTTCTCCATTGATTTTACCCAATGATATTCTTAAGACATGTTTACGTGGAGATGTGGTGAGAGGAACAACAAGACATGCATCTGGACCAAATCCTCTCAAGATAATGCACGGCCTCACATACCATTCACCCTTACCATCCTGCTCTGTCCCAATATTTAGTCCAAATCTACACCACCAGATTTCTCTCACGGTATACAACCTTGGCTGTTCTGCTTCAGTCTTCTTTTTAACCTCGTTCCACTTATCAAAATCTTTTTTCATTTTAGTACTTACGAATTACTCCCTTCACAATCGCGGCGATTTTGAGATCATATTCTGGATAGATGGGTTTGTAGTTTTTGTTGGCAGGCATGAGGTAGACTTGGTTTCCTTTTTTCTTGTAATATTTCATCGTCCATCCACCATCGACTTCTGCAATTACAATATCTCCCTCTTTAGCATCCCCCCTTCGCTCCACGATAACAAGGTCACCTTCCTTAATACCTTCTTCAATCATCGAATCACCTTTAACTTCAAGAAGATAGGTGGACTCTTTGTGTTTGATGAGATAGTTATCAAGTGAGAGAGTCTCAAGTACTTCTTCATCAGCTGTAGTAGGAAAACCTGCCTCCACCAGACCTAAAAGTGGCACCTCATCAAACATTCGTGTGGGTACAAGCTTACCCTTTGAGTCTTTTGTCACGACCCCTTCATCAATAAGTTTATTGATGAGTTTATACACTGCATTTTTGGATTTGAAACCAACAAGATCCATGATCTCTTGATAGTTTGGCATCCGTTTGTATCGCCCGTAAAAAGCAAAAATTTTATCTTTATATGAATTCATTAGAATAAAAATGAAGTAAACCCAAGTGATCGCAAGAACCAGCTTGAACGATTGTCTCGGCGTCGTATCTCAAGTATCTGAGAAAGAATCGCTTTGTGTCGACGAGCTTCAGCGGCATACGAAAGACCTTTGATAATCTTTCGATCGATCGTCTCATTCAAAACTTCTAGTTCATCTCGCAATGCTTTTTCAAAATTTTGTTTACTCATGGTTTTTATAATTATTATGCGTTTCTTGTATATCATTATCATAGGTGAACACTTGTTCACCGTCAACGAAAATAGGTGTGGATAGCGCATTCGGATATAAAAAATCACTCCGTTCAAGAGTGGTTTTTTGTGAGGCCTACAAACCTCGATTATTTTTGATCTTTTTTGAATCCTACAAAGTTTACTATTTAAGAAAAATTCGACGAGAAATAGGCTACTAAGGATTTTAAATTTGAATGAATTCCAACAACGAAATTTACCAAATTTAAAATTCCTACTTCATGAGACCTTGGAGTTGGTCTTTATGTTTCTGCATCACCTCCATCGCAGCCTGCATTTGATCCTTCCCTTCTTTCTGCATCTTTTCTTGTACTTCAACACCAATCTTCTGGAAAAGATCTGGGTTTTTTTCAATCATATCAAATATCTTATCTTGCTCTGCTTGTGGAACACCTTTCATTTTTGATGAAAGCATCTTCTTTAAAAAAAATGTTTTTAGTGACATATGCAGACTACTATACTATACTTAGTATACTATTTCAAAGCCATGAAACGACCTTTTCGTATTAAAAAAGTTCCATATTTTTTTATATTTCCTTTTATACCTCTTATCGCACTCGGATATCTTCTTCATTATTATCACATACCTTTTTCTGAGCTTGCATCACTCTCTTTTTATCAAAACCTCGCAAACCCTTCGGTACGAATGATCTATATTCAAGAAGGATGGCGCAAAGAACAAGTGGCTGAATCAGTCGGAGCAAAACTTGGGTGGGATGAGCAAGATAAAGAAGATTTTTTAAACGCACATATTGCACTCGGAAAAAAAACTTCTGAAGGATTTTATTTTCCACAAAATTACATGATTATGAAAGATGCTGAACCAGAAGAAGTGAGTGAGATGATGATCAAAGCATTTGATAAAAAAACAAAAGAAATCAAACGAAGTAAAAACACTACAATCCTCAATGAAGATACTGCTTTGATTGTTGCTTCTATCATCCAACGTGAAGCGGGTGGCAAAAGTGACATGCGTCTGATTTCAGGAATTATTTGGAATCGTATTTTTGCTGGAATGAAACTTCAAATGGACGCAACACTTCAGTATGCAAAGGGAGATGAGGATTTGTGGTGGCCTCAAGTAAAGTCAGAAGATAAATATATTGTATCTCCATACAACACATATCAAAACAAAAGTTTACCTCCTACACCGATAGCAAACCCTGGACTTGCTGCTCTCGAAGCTGCATACAATCCTCAAAAGACAAGCTGTATGTTTTACCTCCACGACAAGAAAAAGAAAATACACTGTGCGAAGACATATGAGGAGCACAAAAAGAATATTGAAAAATACTTATAGCATTTTTCCCACTTGATATTCCTCAAGTGGTTTTTGTTGTATCACTTTTTTCACCTCTTCCGCAATATGCCACCCGAGTTCTACTTCCTTTCCTGAAGTAAAGACAGTCTGGTCTCCATTCATACAATCGAGCAATACTTTTTTGTATGCTTCATTACTCTCCGATGCTGGCGTTTCAAATACTGTTTCTGTCCCATCTTTCCAAACCACCGTCACCGCCGTAAAAGACTTTGGTTGAGCTTTGCCGGAGCGCACTCGTATCGGCACGCCAGCAAACGCAGGAAGCGAGGAGTGCAAAGTCACATCAATATATGTCTCCGTATCAGAATCATTCTTAACTCCTTTGTGCTCTTTGTAACCTTCGTACTGAGCTCTTTGCGCGTTTTTTACATCAACAGATAGTGACTCAAACACATTCTCCCTGGCTTTTTGTACTTCATCAGCTGTCTCATTATCCTTTAATGGACGCACCGCAAGTGCAATCATTTGCAAGATATGGTTTTGCCCCACGTCGTATACCACCCCGAGCGAATCGTAAAACTCTCCCCGATTTTCAACCGTTGCAGTTTCTAGTAAATCAATGTTAATTTCTTTGATATACTCACTGTTCCATTTTTCTTTGTATGTATTACTCTTGCGAAATTCAATAATTTTTTGAAGTGATGTTTTCGCCATGTAGTGGTCGATACGATACACCTGCTGCTCCAAAAAAAGCTCTTCTACAAGCACGTTGAGCGCCTCTGCAGATTCTTTATGTGAACCAAATGGTTTTTCCACTAGTATGCGTGCCCATCCAAGATCTCCTCCACAAGGAAAACTCAAACCAGATTCTTTGAGTAAGCAGAAAATATGGGCATAGTATTGAGGTGATACGGATAGATAGTACAGTTTGTTTGAACATTGCATAAAATCGATATCGTGAGCGTCGACCTGCTCCAGCAACCTCATGTACGAATCAAGCGAAGAAAAATCCCCTTGCACATATGAAAAAAGTTTTACAAAGTCTTCTCTTTTTTCATGCTCAGGCAATACACCTCGCACAAAATCCTCAATATCACTCTTTGAAAAATCTCGTCGAGAAAAACCAGTGAGGACCAGCTTTTTAGGGAGCAGTCCCTCAATATACAAACTAAAGAGCGAAGGGAGGATTTTCTTCTGTGAAAGGTCTCCAGTAATGCCGAAAATAATAATTTGAGTTGGAATATTCATATCCTCATATTGTATACTATATATATGAAGAAAAGCACTCTTATTGTCGCGCTTATCCTTTCGGTTTTTTTGGGAATATTTTTAGTTCAAAAGATCAATCTCCCTGCAGCAGATATCGGTAGACATATTAAAAATGGCGAGGTGCTTTTGCACGCAAAAGAATACGCCGTATCTCGCTCTGCACTTCTCCATACCAACTTTTTCTCTTTCACTTTTCCTGATTTTCCCTTCATCAACCACCACTGGGGGTACGGTATTATTGCATATCTCACGTATAGCATGTTTGGTTGGACAGGACTGTCACTCTCATACATCTGCACACTCATACTTACTTTTCTTATTCTTTTTTCTCTTGTTTCAAAAAAAATACCACTTTACATAACTATCCCACTATCCCTATTTCTCATACCACTGATTGCCGAACGAAGTGAGATTCGCCCTGAAGGTTTGAGTTATCTTTTTATTGCAATCTTTCTGTATATCCTTATTAGATTTAATGATGATAAACTAAAGAAAACCTACCTCTACATTCTTCCTGTACTTAGTGTGTTTTGGATCAACATTCACATTTACGCAATCTTAGGTCCACTACTTGTTGGCACTTTTTTATGTGAAAGTTTACTGCGAAAAGACTGGGAAAAAGTAAAAATGTTTTTATTAATCATACTCCTCTGTGGAATAGGTCTTTTGATAAGTCCATATGGACTTTCTGGAGCACTCTACCCATTCAAGATTTTTGAAAATTATGGATACATGGTAGCAGAAAACCAATCCATCTCTTTTCTTCAAACGCTCAACTTCATTAACCCAAACTTTTTGTGGTGGAAACTATCTGCACTGATTGCAAGCATACTCAGTATTGTTGTATGTATACACACAGGCGTTAAACGATTTCCTGTTGCATTGGGTATTATCACGCTCGCATTTGGAGGATTAAGTTTTTTCGGTATTAGACACCTCACTTTATTTGGACTCATATTACTTCCTTTCCTTGGAACTCTTATTCATCTTCTCTACAAAAAAGATGAAACATCTCATGGAAAAGATGCCTCTACCGCATGGGCATGGTCAATTATTATTTCTCTTTTCCTTATCGTGTGTATTTTTGCTCGATTCAATGATCGCCTTCCTGGATCATCTCGTTGGGGTTTTGGATTATATCCACGAAATGCTGATTCTGCGTTATTTGTAAAAACACATCAGATAGAGGGTCCTTTCTTTTCAAACTATGACATCGGCGGACTACTTATTTTTAGCCTCTTTACTCCAGAACGAAAAGAAAAAGTATTTGTCGACAATAGACCTGAGGTATACCCCGAGTCATTCTTTTTTGATACATACAAACCAATGCAAGAAAATCCTGCAGTATGGGAAGAAAAATCAAAAGAATATAATTTCAATGCAGTGTGGTTTTATAGACTCGACAGCACTCCATGGGCACAAACATTCCTTATCACACTTATCAAAAATCCTCTTTGGGCACCGGTATATGTGGATGATTTTACAATTATTTTTCTTAAACGTGTAGAAAAGAACAATCAGTTAATTACACAATACGAACTTCCAAAAAGTATGTTTAGTGTTACAGAATAATATGAAGCTTTCAATTATTATTCCTGTATATAACGAAGAAAACACTCTCGAGCATGTAGTACTTCATGTACAGAGCGCATTTTCACACACAGAACATGAAATACTCATCATCGATGATGGATCAACAGATCGTACACCAGAGATCGCATCACACCTCGCCTCTCAAACTGTTTTTTATATCCGCAAAGAAAATGAGGGAAAAGGAAGTGCTGTACGTCATGGTCTATCCCACGCTTCAGGAGACTATATTGCAATTCAAGATGCAGATTTAGAATACCTACCTGAAACACTTCATACGCTCTGGTCTTCGATTACTCGTCCTGATATGGTGATATACGGCAAACGTTCACGCAACCAAGGATACATCCTCAACCGTATCGCAAACTATATCCTTTCATCTCTCTGTAATCTACTCTATGGTAGTACCCTCTACGATATTTATACATGTTATAAAATACTACCTTCTCACCTCGCCCGACAACTAGATCTCGTATCAAATGGTTTTGAGATTGAAGCAGAAATCACTGCAAAAATTCTTCTTCGACAAAAGACTATTATTGAAATACCGATTTCATATCACCCTCGAACTCACACAGAGGGCAAGAAAATCAGAGCAATTGATGCATTGCGAGGTGTGTGGACGCTTGTGCGATATAGATTTAATTAATTTTCTTGAGTGGATGAAGATGTGACGCAATACCGATTGCTGCCGCAATAATGAGAATATTTTTAATGATGTATTGACCTTCGAGCGTTGGGATAAGAAACCCAGACCATGTGACTGACTGAAGCAAAAACAGTGGCATGATAGTTGTTGCCATATGAAAAAAGAGAAGTGGTATCACTGCACGCTCAGCACCACGAAGAAGGAACATCACCCCGATCAACATCTCAAGCACTCCGAAAATAATAATAAATAATGAAAAAGGCATCACCGGTATCGTATGTTCAAAAAGCGCTTGTACAAGTGGACTCGCAGGAGAAAGACCGAGAACCTTGAGTGCACCAAACCAAAAAAATACTACAAACAATCCAAATCGAGACAATGGCTCCGCCATACTTCGACAGAATCTAATAATAAGAAAATCAAGTGCATGAATCATATATATAGCATACAGCAAAAAACCAGATGGATGTAGTATCCCAATCTGGTTTCTGTGTATTACTGCGGCATCTGCGGAGGTATGAACCCTGCAGTCATCGCAGATTGGCTTTGTGCCAATATAGTCTGGATGGTCTGAAAGAACACGAGGAGTGTGTTCTCAAATCCAGAGAAAATCTCGGGAGTTAGGAACTGAAGCATGACAATCAGCAAACCTAATCCAAAAACAGAGAATATTTTCATATTCGTGTTCTATGAGAAGGACAGTATACTATGCGGACAAGCATAGTACGCCAGCTAATCGCCAGGCTACCCCTCTCTTCCCTTGCGACCATATCTGATCGAAAAAGAAGAAATGAGGTTCCTGTAACGAGATTTCAATGAGCAATCCTACACATATATAATACCATACCATTTACATAATGCAAGTATTTCTATCTATACACGTGTTCTTGCTAAAACAATATACTACTGTATAATCCATGAATGGAAGCTTAGCTTTGTGTAAGACGTAGCTGGATCGAATAACCAGTTACGTATACACCAAGAACCTCCTCTTGGCAGCCAATTCCCTTTCTCATCCCTGCATGTGAGTTAGGTTTATAACTGTAAGGCTAAACTTCCACCACGGCCGTGCAACTGCACGGCATTTTTTATACCTCATACGACCTATTTGATTTTTAAGTTGGTTTTGATACTATGTATAAGTCTTCATTATTGGGCCGTTAGCTCATCTGGTAGAGCACATCATTTGCAATGATGGGGTGGCAGGTTCGAGTCCTGTACGGTCCACAAACGAAACGCCGCGAGGCGTTTTTTGTTTGTGGACTCTAAGCAAAGCAGAGCTTTGCGTCAGGACTCGAACGGATTCGCGGTTTACGACCGCCCCAGCGGTTTTCGCGAATCTGCGTCCTTTTTTTGATAAGTGACGACGAATCAAAAAATAGGAAGAGTACCCTGTACGATCTATAATACTTGACATATTTATTTATGTATGATTATATTTATATAGAGGTACACCAAATTGTCAATTCATAAAAATATTTTTATCCGTCGGGATTTTCAGCCGACGGACACTCATGTGTGGGCAAATATTCATCTTCTTCGCGGTTACACCCCTGAGACCCTGAAGGCCTACCGTGAACTGGTAGCAGAGATGAAGGAACTCCTGCCAGGATTAGAGATAACTGAGGATAACGTCCGTTGTGGTAAGGTAATTGAATCCACCTACTGCAAAAACTTCACATTGGTCGCCTGGGATGGTTACATCCCCAAAAACCATGAGTTCAACAAGCTCGGATGGCGTGTCAGTAACAAACATCCAGACTACTGTACAACATAGATGCCACGGAAAGCACATGCTCCCGTGGCTTTCCTAATTATATTATTTTAATACAACAATGTCGCAAGTCTGATGCCCAAAATTTTCCATGCGACGGCGAGAAAAAGTTGCAGGAGAGATTCCTGTAGGATTTATTGACACTTCCCTATTTTCCTATATAAATACCTATAGGAGAAAATCAAATACTATGACCTTAGTCATTGTTGAACCTGACCATTTTGATAGTGAACCTATGAAGGAAACACTTCAAGATCAGTTCCCGTCGGCAACTATCCAAGCTTTCCGAGGTGCCGGAAGTTTTATCTCAAACCAAGACTTCAACAGAGGAGCGACTGTCGTCATTATGGAACAACTTCTCCCACTTATTGGACAATCAGCAACGCTGGAAGCAGACCTTGTGCAGATATCCGCCCAATTTCCTGGGCTGGCAAAGAAATGGGATAATCATGATGGTGGTGAAAGACTGCTCAGGTGGATGCGGAGTGAGGGTATGAATATGCCAGTCATTTTCTTCACTGGCAATGACAAGGAATGTATCGACTCTTCTACCTTCGAAATGCCAAACGTCTCACACTGTAGGAAAGAATACAGATTTGATAATCTGCTCCAGGCCATCCATGCTGCTCTCAAAGCAAACTAGCCCGCACCAGCGGACGGAAATACCCGTTCGTATCTTGTGCGGGTTTTCTGTTATAAAATTGACATAATTATATAAATATGTTTTATTTATATAGGAGAAAGAGCATGTCAATAATACGGTTTTTCGTTTTTGTATTTTTTATGTCATTTGTGGCAACATTTGCTTGGCGAGTGTTTGTCATCGTCGGGGTGCCCATCCCGTGTTATGATTTCATGACAGTGTTTAAAACAAGCGTATTCGTTTTTGGGATATTTCTAGCGCTTTGGAGTTTTAAACGCTTCCTCACGTCCAACTAACCCCTCAAAGAGACCGCCCCTCATCGGGCGGTCTTTTCTTGTAAATTTTATCCCCCATGCTACACTCATCAGAGGAGAGATATAATATGGCCGAAGAAGAATCTCAGTTCGACATATACTTTAGTGAATATGTAGAACTGGTAAAAACCTGGAAAAATGAATGGCTTAGAATAAGCCCGCCGACGGATCTGGTAATCCACCTCAACAATCCCCACGAAAACACCAGAAAACGCATGGAGGAGTGGAACCGATATGTAACCCAGCGCGCTGAAGAATGGTGGGAGGAGCGAGGATGGAGAATCATCTGGGGACTGACCCCAAATGATGGGTGTCACTACGCACGTATCACTGAGGGAACCGATAACAAAAAGGCTTGCACATGAAGTGCAGGTCTTTTTTACATATCCCCACACAATTTGAGTTACACCTTATCAGGCACACACTCTTTTATGTTAAACTTTTCACAGAAAGGTTCCTTAATGATATACACTATCCTCGCTCTCCTTGTGGATGTCATCCATTTTGTTATAAAAACATATTGGACTATTGGCTTCTTTGTTTCAAAGAAAGAATGTCCTCGTTTTGTATTTATCCACCGTGTTTTTGTAGCAAACACCCTCCTCTTAAATCTGCTTTTCAGCTTTAGATGCCCCTTGTCTCTTATATCAGGATATTTGAGAGAACTCGCACATCCCGGATACGCTCAAGGTTGGGATTACAAGCCTTTTGTCGTAGAGCAACTCAAGCACCTTGGTTTTCAGGTCCCTGACATACTGATCACCATTATTCTTCTTTGTGGTGGTATCGCATCACTTAACTATCTTATATTTATATATCGCAAACCAAAACAGGGTGCATGACCTACCACGGAACATGCACCTTTTGCTTTACACCCCATCAAGTATACAATTATTATATTAATAACTAGTCATATATTATGGATACCACATTGATTACCTTAAAAATACTTTCTGTGTATTTGATTATGAGTGGATTCTTTATAATCTTTAAGCGCAAGAGCATCCCTCATCTTTTAAAAGACTTCTTTGATCATCCGGCAACTATGTATCTGACAGGTGTGATTCTCATCTTTCTCTCTTCAATGTATCTTATACCATACAGCATCTGGGATGGGTCATGGCGAATGATTGTGACAATCTTTGCATGGCTTGTTGGACTCAAAGGAATTGTATATATTTTTGCACCGAAATTACTGAGTGAAATTGCTATCAAAAAATCAAGACGATTCTTCATCACTTACGGTATCGTCGCTATTATTGTCGGCGTATATTTGTTTACACTGAACGGATGACACGGTATTTATTATATCTTGTACCACGTTATAACTTGATATACATATTTTAGTTTAGGTATACTATTCATAGGAGGCACCTGATGTTCTTCATACTAGTAATTGCCCTGGCTGCGGCTGGGGTTGTGTTCGGTGAGACAAAGGAATATACGTGCGAAAATGGCTTGTACGTTTTCAACGTAAAAGACCCGAACCGTTCTCAGGAAAAGAAACGGCTAGCTCATTGGGATTGCGTAGACCAGTACGCAAAAAAACTGCAAGTGACCGCCGACAATTTGCGGTATGTCCAGATAAAGAATCTGGATCAAAAAAGTGAATCCGCACCATTTCATCCTGGCAACTACAAATGTAAATTCGGTGCAGTGCTGTGGACCACGAAGCCGGGCGGAATCGGCGCCATGAAGAGACAGTCTCAGGCAATCCATGATTGTTGGAGACAGCAAAGAGACACTATTGATGTTTTCCAGAAGGAAGGCATTGTCTGGTGAACAAAACAAGAGCGAGGGACAACTTTGTCCATCGCTCTTTTTTCACACAATGCCTATGTATGTATTATATTGTCACCCTTCCGAGCACATGTCCCAAAAATTGAGAAAGTGAGCTTCCGATATGTTCAAGTCCGTGTGCAAACGAACTTCCATCCTTCAGACTTGGTTGACTATTTACTTCTAACAAAAAGACTCCTCGTTTTGGATGTACGATCATATCTGAGCGAGAATAATGTGAGAGTCCGAGAGCTTTATGTGCAAGCATCGCTACACGCTTTGCTTCTGCTTTTTCGAGTGCGGTCAGACTCATATGGTCAAACTCGACTCCTCCCTCCATCTTATGATCAAACGTATGATGTAAAAGTCCATCTGGTTTTTTTACCTCAAGCACAGGAAGCGCATAGAGATTTTCATCTCTAAAACCTGAGATGATACCACACGTAGCTTCGCGTCCAGTGATGTATTCTTCAACAACAACCTTTTCTCCATATGCAAATGCTTCTTCAAGTGCTTCAATAAGTTCGGGAATGGTTTGTACCACTTTTACACCAAGTGATGATCCGCCGGACGCAGGTTTTACGATGGCAGGATGTGGAAGTGTCGTAAATATTTCATGTATTTTTGCATTCGACATCTCATCTTTATGTACAGCAATAGAGTGTGGTGTGCGAATACCGTATTTTGCGAACACATTTTTAGATAATACTTTATTTACTCCAAGTGCACTCGGTAACACAGAAGATCCTGTATGTGGTATACCATGCATTTCGAGTATATGTTGGATTTTTCCATCTTCACCAAAGTGTCCGTGGAGAGCATTCCATACAATATCGATGTGTGGGAAAATTTTCTCGGGAGATTTTGGTGTGCCGTTCATGTGCCACACACCATCTCTATCGATTAGTATATCAATCCCTTTATACTGTGGAGGTAAATGTTTCAACACTTCACTTCCCGTACGTAATGAGACATCGTATTCATGAGATGGTCCTCCCCGTAACACTGCAACTCTGATCGGTGATGTATTCATGTAAAGATTATATCATGCGTACCAAGTGCTCTGTATAGTTTACCCTTTCATTTTTTTGTTTCGAAGTATTTGTGCAAAAGAAAATCCCGCACCAAATGGCGCGGGACAGGGAGAAAAAATTTTAGCGGAAACAAAACAGAAATAGACTACTACCCTCGCATTCCTTTATTTCTCAACATTTTATGAAAACCAATCGCATACCGATGTGCTTCTGCATTGGCAAGCAAGATTTCTTTCTCATATTTCAAATATTTTTTGTCCCCTAAAATTTCTTTTGGCTTATGTCGTTCATCTTTTACCACAGAGACCACCGGAATCCCTACCATATTTTCTTTAAGCACACGTTCAATTGCTTTTTTTTGAGCAACACCGCCATCAACAACAATAAGCTGTGGCAATCGCCACTCATTGTGCCCAAGACGGCGTGTAATCACCTCTTTGAGTGCTTTTGTATCATCTGCACCTGTATTGTGTTGTATTTTAAATTTACGATACTCCCCTTTTTCTATCTGCCCATCTTCAAGCACCGTCATTACACCCACCATGTTTTGTCCTGACATGTGTGCAATATCATATGATTCGATACGAAAACCAGAAGGGGCTTTTGCTTCAAAGTTTTCTTCTTTAATGAGTGATACATCGTGAATATGTGTCAGGGCAAATATCTGCTTTTTCAACTCTCCCGCTTCTTCAAACTTTTGTGCTTTCGCAAGAACCTTCATTTGTTTTTCCAGGTCTTTTACAATCGCTTTTTTCTCACCATTTAAAAAACGGATGATGTGTTTGATAGTGGCACCGTATGCTTCTTGTGAAATTTCTCCCGTACACACACCAGGACAAAGTCCGATCTGTCGGTTAAAACACGGTTTACATTTTTCATCTGCACATGGTACGCATTTATCTCGAAATGGAAAAATTTTGCGAATAAGACCAAGTGCATCGCGAAGTGTCTGCCCTGAAGGAAACGGTCCGAATGAATGAGCGATCGTGTAATCAATTTTTTTCTTGGTCGATAGTGCCCCTACGAGAATATCTCGCCCACGTACCAAAAGTACTCGAGGGAAATCCTCTTTTGTTATGACAACGTAATAAAAACTTTTATTATCCTTTTCTTTGGTGTTGTATTCTGGTTGATATTTTTTGATTAAGTGAGCCTCAAGGAGAAGTGCTTCAAGCACTGAGTCTGTTTTTTCAAACGTAATATCTGTACACTCCTCAAGCATGCCAACAATCTTTGGACCTCGAGTGACTGCAATATCGTTGGAAAAATAGCTTCGCACTCTGTCGCGGAGAGAGGTGGCCTTGCCGATGTATAAAATCTTTACCTGGTTATTACGTATTCGCGGTGATTTAGGGTCTGACTCCAACCCTAAACGCTTAGGATTACCTAAGCGTCGGGTAAAGAAGTACACCCCTGGTGTCTCTGGAAACTTTTTGATTGATTCGATAAGGGATTGACGAGTCATGGGAAGTATTATACTCTAAAAAAAGAAGGGTGCCAAATGCCACAAGTGACGCTTAATCTTTCTGACGAGCAAATGGAGATGCTCTCCACTCTTGCTAGTAAAAACAATGGATCCATAGAAACACTAATCCTTGAGACTTTGTTTCGAGGAGGTCGAGCTTGTTGTTATCTAACAGCACGCTGGTTTGTCAAACAACACACAGAATCGGACAAAAACCTTCTAGAAGGAATCCGAGGATTTAGAGAAGGCGTTGGGCAGAGGTAGTTGACTTAAGTTTATAGCGTGGTATAAAGTACTCAGGAGTTACCTATGAACAGAACCTACATGGTGTGTGTACGTACCACACCAAGAGAACATGCTCAAATAAAGGCCCTTTTACCTCACGTCGGGTGCCGTACGGTCTCCGAGTACATCCGGAAACTCGTCTGTGGGGAAAGGAAAACCCGGATTAAAGATCCGGACAAACCGGAGGCGGTTAGGAACCACCAGATAGCCGTAAGACTAACTGAGGATGAGTTGTGGAGATTTCGCAAGATGGCTGCCGAGTCCCGGTACCCATCGGCAACAAAATACGTATCCGAGGTAATACTTGGGTATAAAAACAACTAACCCGAAACGCGGGCACCACATCACTGTGGGGCCCGCTTTTTCTTATCTCTAACTTCTAACCTCTAGTCTCTATTCTTCCGATTTCTATAATCCTTCAACACTTTTGCCAGATATTTCCCTGTATAACTCTTTTCAACATTTGCTACTTCTTCAGGAGTTCCTTTTGCCACAATATTTCCTCCGCCTGCTCCACCTTCAGGACCGATGTCGATCACATAGTCTGATGACTTGATCAGGTCAAGATTGTGCTCAATCACCACCACTGTATTTCCTTTATCTACCAGTTTTTGCAAAATCTCAATAAGTTTTTTTACGTCTTCGTAGTGCAGACCGATCGTTGGCTCATCTAAAAGATATATTGTTTTCTGTAGGTGTGGACGGTAAAGCTCCGAAGAAATCTTCACACGTTGTGCCTCTCCTCCTGAGAGAGTGGTTGCAGACTGTCCGAGCTTGAGGTATCCAAGTCCTACATCACTCAAACTCTTCAAGCGATCATAGATAGCAGGAATATCTTCATAAAACGCAAGCGCCTCCTCTATAGTCATTTCAAGTACATCATACACATTTTTCTTTTTGTACTTCACATCAAGCGTTTCTTTCATAAAGCGTTTTCCTTTACATACATCACATGGTACGTACACAGTAGGCAAAAAGTGCATTTCTACTTCAATCTCTCCATTTCCCTGACACGTCTCACATCGTCCACCTTTCACATTGAAAGAAAAGCGACTTGATTTCCATCCTCGTGCTCGTGCCTCTGCTGTCTCAGCAAAAAGATCGCGGATAAATGTCCATGCACCGGTGTATGTTGCAGGATT
This sequence comes from uncultured Candidatus Saccharibacteria bacterium, assembly GCA_964426735.1. Taxonomy (GTDB): domain Bacteria; phylum Patescibacteriota; class Minisyncoccia; order Phycocordibacterales; family DATDWN01; genus UBA910. The sequence continues at coordinate 125,591 of CAYRRP010000001.1, read as the reverse complement.
ACTTCGTGGTGTACGGCCGATCGGACTCTGGTCGATCAAGATAGCTCGTCCGAGATATTCGGTTCCTGTAAAACTCTTTGCATTGAAAGTTTCTGCACTTCGATACTTTCGCTCAAGGCGAGCAAGGAGATTCTTATGTACAATCTCATACACAAACGAAGACTTCCCTGAACCAGACACTCCGGTCACTGACACAAACTTCCCAAGTGGAATATCCACATTAAGATTTTTAATATTAAAGACTTTCCCTCCTCTGATTTGAATTTCACCTTTTGGAGTATCTCGTCTTTTTTCTGGCACTTCTACAAAATTGTCCCCACGCAAATAATCGAGTGTAATAGATCCTGATGTATTTTTCTTTGCAGTGACGAGCTCGTCGAGATATCCTGCTACCACCACATTTCCACCATGCACACCTGCACCCGGTCCGATATCAACAATATAATCTGATGCAAAAATAGTATCCTCATCATGTTCCACGACAATGATGGTGTTTCCAAGATCACGAAGGTTGAGTAATGTCTGAATAAGGCGGTCATTGTCCCGAGAATGGAGACCGATCGTCGGCTCATCGAGCACGTAGAGTGCCCCCACAAGCCCAGAACCGAGCTGAGACGCGAGTCTAATACGCTGAGCTTCTCCACCCGATAGTGTGTGTGCACGACGGTCAAGCGACAAATATTCAATACCCACATTTACCATAAAATCAATGCGAGATTTGATTTCTTTAAGTACCACTTTCGCGATATTTTTTTCTCGATCAGAAAGCTTGAGAGTTTCAAGAAATTCATTTGCATCTTTGATTGAAAGTGCCACAAAATCGACAATATTTTTCTTGCCAATAAGCACATGAAGCGCTTCTTCTCGAAGTCGTGCACCGTTACATTTTGGACACTGTTCATTACCAAAAAAGTGTCGCGTACCAAGACCGTTACACTCTGGACATGCACCGTAGGGAGAGTTGAATGAAAAAAGTCGTGGCTCTACTTCTGGATATGAGTATCCATCTTTTGGACACGAAAGTTTTGAGGACATGAAAACCTCTTCTGGTTTATAATCCTTTTCATCTTGCTCGCGACCCATATCACGGAAAAGCACCTTCACCAAACCCTCTGATTCTTCGAGTGCTTTTTCGAGGGACTCGGCGAGACGTTCTTGTGCATCCGCTTCATTATCCAAAAAATCTAAGATACTGATACTGTCCACAAGCACATCAATGTCATGACGTTTTGTTTTTGAAAGTTCGATACGTTCACGAAGCGCATATCGTTTGCCGTCCACGAGCACATGAGAATACCCCTTTCCAAGAAGGTCATAGAGGAGCTGATAGTATTCACCTTTTCGTCCTCGAACAATCGGCGCGAAAATCTCTGCATACATAGGCATCGGCACTTTTTTCTCTGTGCGTACTTTTTTGAAGGCTGTCTTTTGAAGGGCAATTTTCTCTAAAAGAAAATTTTTAATCTCTTCATTTGAAAGTTTTTTAATTTCATCACCACACACAAGACAGTGTGGATGGCCAATACGTGAATACAAGATACGAAGATAGTCGTAGATTTCTGTGATAGTAGCCACGGTCGAACGAGGATTGTTTGAGCGAGACTTTTGATCGATCGAGATAGCAGGAGAAAGTCCTACAATCTCATCTACATCTGGCTTTTGCATTTGACGCAAAAACTGACGTGCATATGAAGAAAGAGACTCTACGTATCGACGCTGACCCTCTGCAAAAATCGTATCAAATGCAAGAGATGACTTACCTGACCCTGAGAGTCCGGTAAATACGTTCATCGTACCCCGTGGCATTTCCACGGTTATATTTTTGAGATTGTGTGTCCGTGCACCTCGCACGATAATCTTATCCCTAAACTCCCGTTCCACGGGAGTCGGGCGACCTACTTCTGTAGGTTTAGCCTCTGGTTTGTGTGTTTTTTTGTCTTTCATATACGTAAACGGGCCCGCAAAACGGGCTCTAGGGTATGTATAAATTAATCCATGTATCATACCATTACATCAATGTTTTGTACATAAAACGGCGCCCTATTGTAGGGCGCCGTACGGAAGCACGAGAGCATTGATATCTCGTACAATCTCCTCACACAATACGCGACGCTCTTCGTTTCGATTCAAGAATTCATCATTCCGCAAAAGATACAACGTAAGATGCGTGTAAAGTGCAGAAGCAACATCTTTTTTCTGCAAAAAACCACATGGATCATATAAATTCTGCACATAACGATGAAACAGTTGGCGTCGCTGAGGATCAATATCAATAGAACATTTGATTATCTGTGTAAACAATTCCACATATGCACCTTTGATATCGTTTCCAAATACAACCGTGAAAACTTTTTCGTTATGCCGGATACTTCCACTTTTTTTGATACGCTCCGCATCATCTGATGAAGGAGCGATTATTATCACAGATTGAGGTTTTAACGCATTCTGAACCCATAAGGGCAAGAGTTTAAAATATCTTTTTCCCATCTTTTTGATATCCGCATGTCTCACAAATCGGTATGATACAACAAATCGCATTTCCTTTCCTCCTGAAACACTATGCCGTATTTTTGTACAAAAAACAACAGGCGCCCGAAAGCGCCTATCTATTATTTTTTCTTCCCCTAAACCAAATGAGTACAGTTGGTCGGGTGAACATTTTTAGTAAAAAATGTTTTAGCCTTTTTTCTTTTTACCAGGAACTCCAAGCTCTGGTTTGATCACTACACTAAAATCTTCGGCTTTCACTTCTATATCAGCTTTACTCTCTTTCATTTCTATCAGTTTTTTGAGCTCATCGCGTAAGAGTGCCGCAGTTTCAAAGTCGAGTATCTTTACCGAAGCCTGCATCTGACGCTCTTTATGTTTGATCAATTTTTCAATTCCCTTGCGTGTGAGTTTCGCTTCACCTCCCATCATTTTCTGATCAAACGCAATCATGCCAAGTACTGTCTTGTCGTGTTTTGACTGCAACTGATCGGTAATATCTTTGATTTGTTTAATGATTGTTTTTGGAGTAATACCGTGTTTTGTATTATATGCAATCTGAATATCTCGACGACGCTTAGTCTCTGCCATCGCTCGCTCCATAGAACCGGTCATGTTGTCTGCATACAAAATCACTCGCCCCTCCACATTTCGTGCTGCACGCCCAATAATCTGCACAAGTGCAGTCTCAGAACGAAGAAAACCTTCTTTATCCGCATCCAAAATACCAATCAACGTTACCTCTGGAAGATCGAGTCCTTCTCGAAGCAAGTTTACTCCCACTATCACATCAAATGTTCCTCGACGAAACTCAGTGAGGATTTCAATACGCTGAATAGTTTTAATATCACTATGAATATACTCTGCTTTTATTTTTTTCTCTTTCAGAAATTCAGTCAGGTCTTCTGCCATTTTTTTAGTGAGCGTGGTTGCAATCACGCGCCCACCTTTTTTGATTTCTTTTTCTGCTTCTGCAATCAAATCAAAAATCTGTCCTTTATATTTTCCTCTTTCAATAACCGGTCGTACTTCAACCAACGGATCAGTCAGTCCTGTCGGACGAATCACCTGTTCAACCATGTTTTGACTCTTTTCCTTTTCATACACACTCGGTGTTGCTGTTGTATATATAGTTTGCCCTACACTTTTTTCAAATTCTTCAAACTTAAGCGGGCGGTTATCTTTTGCAGACGGAAGACGAAAACCAAAGTTTACCAATGTTTCTTTTCGTGACGCATCACCGGCATACATACCACCAAGCTGAGGTACGGTCACATGTGACTCATCGATAATCGTCAAAAAGTCTGGAGTACCATCCGCATTGTGTGGAAAATATGAAATGAGAGTATCAGGAGCTTCTCCAGGAAGTTTACCTGAAAAGTGTCGTGAATAGTTTTCAATACCACTGCAGTATCCCATTTCCTTGATCATGGCGAGGTCATAAGTGGTGCGGCGCTTGATACGCTCCGCTTCGAGAACTTTTCCTTCTTTTTCAAATTTTTTGAGCTGAGATGCGAGCTCTGCTTTGATAGTCTTAAATGCTTTTTCTGACGCTTCTTTGCTACTGATAAAGTGCTTTGCGGGGAAAAGATAAAATACACGTACCGTTTCAAGTACACTACGAGTCACTGGATCGAGTTTTAATATTTCAGTAATACCATCTGGTGAAAGTTCAATACGAAAGACAATCTTTTCTGACACAGGCATGATCTCCACCGTGTTACCAAGCGCACGAAAACTTCCTGGTGTGAGGTCAGCAGGAGTACGCTCAAAATGAATATCGACAAGGCGACGAATAAAGTCCGCACGAGTGATTTTCATTCCTTGCTCTATCTTCATATTTACTTTTTCGTATTCAATGGGACTTCCGAGACCATAAATACACGATACGGACGCAACGATAATCACATCTTTACGAGTGAGGAGTGCTTGGGTCGATGCGTGTCGAAGACGCTCAATCTCTTCATTGATTGTCGCTTCTTTTTCAATAAAGGTATCGGTCGTCGGCATGTAGGCCTCTGGCTGATAGTAGTCGTAGTAGGATACAAAATAATGCACTGCATTGTCTGGGAAAAACTCTCGGTACTCTTGGGCGAGCTGGGCGGCGAGAGTTTTGTTGTGAGCGATTACGAGAGTCGGTTTACCGATTTGGGCAATCACATTTGCCGCTGTAAAAGTCTTTCCTGAACCTGTAACACCCACCAAGGTCTGGTGTCTGAGACCCTTTTTTACACCAGAAACAAGCGATTCAATCGCTTTTGGTTGGTCTCCTGCAGGGAGATAGTCATTTTTAAGTTTAAAGACCTCTGACATGAGATTACTATACCACGTGAACAATTTAAATACAGAGCATGCAAAAGAAAAAACGGCATATGCCGTCTACGAGAATGATGTGAAAGGAGGTGATAAAAGCTACAGGGATAGCAATTTCACCTCCTCCACCTTCCCCTTTCCTCAATATTCATCTTTGCGGGATTTCACCCGCCAGCACACAGGAGGTGTGCCGTAGGTTTACCACCTCCCTTCGTTCAAGAACCATTCCATTTGCGAAAATCAATTCGCATATACACCTCCTGAATTTAGAATAAAACAATCTCAAAATAATTGCAACAGCATTCAGTTTATTTTAATGTAATTTAAAAACAACATTGCACAGCCAATTAGAAAATAACGACTGCCTGATGTACTCATCAGAGACGGCGCAACCTGAAGCACTGTTTGAGGAGAGGTATTCCTCGACGAGTTTGCGAGAAGGTAGCCGTCAGAAGTCAATTATTTTTCTTGATTGGCGAGCATAGCAAAACTTTACCAAAAGTTTATGCGTGTTGTTTTAAATTATATTAAATATTCTTATAATACCGCTTCAAAAACCCCTCTTTATATTCAAAAAAAGTATCATTCACTATCGCCTCTCGCATTTGATCTACCATATGAATAATAAAATAGAGGTTGTGTACAGAAAGAAGTGTTCCGGCAAGCATTTCTTTTGAGCGGAACAGGTGTGCGAGGTAGGCGCGTGTATAGTTTTTACACGTATAGCACCCACACTCTGCATCTACCGGTGTGAAATCCCTGCGAAACTCCGCATTCATCAAACTAATCTTTCCGTCTCTCGTATGTGCACCACCATTGCGCGCCATACGTGTCGGTGCGACACAGTCGAAAAGATCACAACCATTTTCCACTGCACCAAACAGATCCATTGGCTCACCGATACCAAGAAGATGTCGAGGTTTGTCTTCTGGAAGGACACTGTTGCACCACTCCACCGCTTGATTCATATCTTCTTTTTCAAACGATCCACCGATACCGTATCCATCAAAGTCGAGTCCTCCCAAATACGCAGCACTTTCTTTACGCAACTTTTCACTTCTCCCACCCTGCACAATACCAAACAATCCTTGAGTGTTTTTATTTTCTTTTGACTGATGATATTCCAAAGATCGCTTGGCCCACCGATGTGTTCTGTCGAGTGCTTCTCCTTGATAGTGATCAGACTCATGAGGTGATGTACACTCGTCAAATGCAAAAATCATGTCAGCCCCGAGGTTGTGTTGAATTTCAATACTTTTTTCTGGAGTGAAGTAATGCGATGAACCATCGATATGAGAACGAAACATCACTCCGTTTGGATCGATAATCGCCTTGCGAGACATTTCTTCATTGAGCACTGGAAGTGCAAGCTCTTCTTCACCTCGTTTTAAAATTTTACCCAAACCTCTTCCATATGCAGCACCAAGAGAAAATACCTGAAACCCACCTGAGTCAGTCATGGTGGGTCCTTGCCAATTCATGAATTTCTGAATTCCTCCTGCATCACGAACAATCTCATCTCCTGGTTCAAGGTACAAATGATAGGTGTTTGCAAGTACCACTTGCGCTCCCAAATCTTTGACCATCTCTGGAGTGAGCGCTTTGACGGTTGCTTTGGTACCCACAGTCACAAATGCAGGAGTTTCTATATCCCCATGCGGAGTCGACAAAATCCCGGTTCGCCCGAGCTTTCCTTCCAGCTTTTTTTCGATTTTAAAATTAATTACACCCATTAATCCTACAATAGCGTAAAATAGACTTTTTTCAAAATTATGTTAGATTTTTAGCAGGAGGCTCCTTGCACCAAGCTACGATTTCTGCTCAAACAAAAACACCCCATCCAACCCATCCCCTTAAGATGGCTTTTGATTTTTGGGGTGCCATGTCACTTATCATCTTGATTGGATTTACTGTAGGTATCTCCCTCAAGAGTAAGCTCAAAACCGAACCACCCATCAGTGAAGAGACTGCCCCTCCAAACAAACCCTTCGGAAAGGCAACCAAGAAAAATGGTGGGTATCGTCTTGGAACGCGGGGTTGAAAAATCGTTCCCCTCTCAACAAGAAACCCGCCTAGAGCGGGTTTCAACTTGTCTTATTCTACTCCAAGCAACTCAACCTCAAACACAAGTGTTGATCCTCCTGGAATCGGACCATAATCATTTGCCCCATATCCATATTCAGGCGGTACAGTGAGCATCCGTTTGCCACCCACCTTCATACCTACCACTCCTTTATCCCATCCCTGTATCACCTGTCCCGCACCTAACACAAATGAAAAAGGTCCTCGTCCCACTGATGTATCAAACACCTTTCCATTGGTAAATTTTCCTGTGTACTCCACAGTCACCTGGCGACCAGGCAATGCTTCCTGTCCTGTACCAACAACTGTATCTTCAATAATAATTTCTGATGTATTCATATTTTTTGAATAAGAAGACTCATTTCGATTTATAATACTTAATATATTTTCTCCAAAGAGAAAAAAGAATCCGATTACAAATAAAGACACTGAAACAGCAATCCATTCGTTTCTTTTTAGTGTTCTCATACCAAACATCATACCATATTTAAATTTGAAATATAGTGCTATAGTGAAGTATATGGAACAAAAAACTATTCGTATCAATAAATATCTGGCTGACAAAGGTTACGCTACTCGACGCGGAGCGGACGACATTATAACCAAGGGCTTAGTCACTATAAACGGTAAAAAAGCGGCACTTGGAGACAAAGTTACCGAAGCAGATGTAGTGGTTGTGAGTCAAAAACGCAAACCAAACCAGTATGTATATCTTGCATACAACAAACCAAAAGGAATGGTGAGCTCAAACGCACAAGGAGACGATCAAGAAATTGTTGACGCGGTACATTATCGCACTCGAGTATTCCCTGTCGGACGTCTCGACAAAGATTCATATGGACTTATCATACTCACCAATGATGGGCGCATCACTGACCGACTCTTGAACCCCGACAAAAACCACGAAAAAGAATATGTGGTGACCGTCAACAAAAAGTTCACTCCTGGTTTTTTGCGTAACATGGCAGAAGGTGTCGATATCGGCAGTAAACAAGAACCATATGTCACTCGACCAACCAAAATGAAGAAAATCAAAGAAGCAACTTTCTCTATCACCATGACTGAAGGTAAAAACCGACAAATCCGCCGCATGACCGAAAAGCTCGGCTACACTGTCATCGATCTCAAACGAGTGCGCGTTCAAAATATTCTTCTTAATGATACAAAACCCGGACAGTATCGAGAAATTGTCAACGAAGAAAGAGAAACTTTTCTAAATTCTTTAGGTCTTTAAAAAAAGTCTAAAGTAAATGCATATGCATCATGACTTGATGGACTTTTGACTTTATAGACTTTATGGACTTGCTCAAGGTACAATACTCTTATGAGTGAAAAAAAAATAATCCGCGAAAAAACAGAATTCAAAACATTAACAAAAAAAGAAATGCATGCCGCTGCACACGAGCGCATTTCTTTAATTAGCCGAGAATTTAAAGAAGGTTTTAGTTTTCTTGAAGATCTTCCACGGTCAGTGACTTTTTTTGGCGGAGTAAATCTTGGTCCCGATAATATATTTTATAAAAAAGCCGAAGCACTTGCATTTCGTATTGCAAAAGAACTCAACTACGCAATCGTCACTGGTGGAGGACCCGGTATTATGGAAGGAGCAAACAAAGGGGCATTTGAAGCTGGCGGAGAGTCAGCCGGACTTACCATCCAACTCCCTCGAGAACAGATTGTAAATCCTTACCTTACGAAACATCTTGATTTTTATTACTTCTTTAGCCGTAAAGTATGTCTTTCTTTTGCAGCAGAAGCATATATCTTTTTCCCGGGAGGTTTTGGTACACTTGATGAATTTTTTGAAGTAGTAACTCTTGTCCAAACAAAAAAAATCGAACGAGTACCTATTATTCTTGTGGGACATGAATTCTGGGATGAAATGTATGAAACAATGAAAAAAGAGTTGTTGTTTAGAAAGACTATTGAACCAGAAGATCTAACACTCTTTACTATTACTGATAATGAGGATGAGATTATTGATATTATTAAAAATGCTCCCGTACGCAACGGTATCCCTATCGAGCATTTCGAACCAGTGAATCCTCTTGCACAAAAAGAATGTGTACCGTGCGAAGGAGGTGTTGCACCACTCACCCACGAACAAAATGAGATCCTTCTTGAACAAATCAATCAATGGGTACTTGTTGAAGATAAGCATATTGAAAAGATTGTACAATTTACAAACTTTCGAGAGGCAATGCGCTTTGTAAATAGAGTGGCTCATATTGCAGATGTTGAAAATCACCACCCAGATCTACACCTGTTTGATTTCAATAAAGTGAAGATCGTACTCACTACACATGCCATCAAAGGACTCTCTGACAACGACTTTATTGTGGCAGCAAAAATTGACGAATTGTTGAGATAGGTATAGGTTATTAAGAGGAGGTATCTACAGTGTCTGTAGAATCTGCAATCTTTCGAGGTTCAACCAGCGAATACTGTACTGTTTGTAAACAATACACGCTGAAGCGTCTACTTGAACCGCCAAATCACCCTACTGGGAAAAAACTCACTCGAGAATGCACTATTTGTTTTCTTCCCGACGACGATCTGGAAGAATAAAAGAGGCCGCTTGGCCTCTTTTTTCCTAATCTTCAATACTCTTCTTAATTTCTTTAAACTCATTTTCAATTTCCTTGAGACGTTCTTTTGAATCTTTAATCAGCATCACACCCTCTTTCACTTGCTCAAGGGCTTTTTCTACATCCATTTCTTTTTGAGACTCAAACCAGGACACAATCGCACCGAGTCTCTTGAGCATATCTCCGATATCATTCGTCTTTTTTGAATCTGTTTTTTTCATTATATTAGTTAGTTATTGTATGAATAATCCCATCTGAAACCGAAACCACAAGCTCATCTCCTTTCTTCACATCTTTCACACTTCGTACCACCTGACCATTCTTGTTTCTCGTAATACTCCATCCGAGCTTGAGTTGTCGCTCTGGATTTTGCTGAATCAATAGTTTTTCATATTGTTCGACTGTATCTTTTTTTCTTTCTACATCTTCTGTAAACCCTCGGATAATACGATACTGTGCTTCTTTAATCTGTTCGCTCATTCGCTCTATCGTATTACCTACATCTTTAAGCGACCGCACAAGTATTTCCCTATATTCTTTAAACCTTTCAAATACCGTATAGAAACTATCTTCAATTATACGCTCTGCATTTTCCAATTCATACCGATTATTTTGCAAGAGCTTTTCAAATCGTCCAAGTATTTTTTCTTCTACTAAAGTTACCTCGTGAAATGATTCTTTCCATCCGGTGTTTAAAAGATTTGCTGCTGCAGTGGGAGTAGATACATTTTTATCAGACACAAAAGAAATAAGTGGAACATCTTTGTCGTGCCCAATACCGGTAATCACAGGCGCATTAAACTTTGATACTGCACGTACCACAGACTCGTTGTTAAAAGCCTGAAATGACTCTAGGGAACCTCCTCCACGCATCAGTATGAGTACATCCACCTTTTGTGTGTAGAGCGTACGGAGAGCAGAGAGAAGATCTTTGACCGCACCTTCACCCTCCACTTTTGAATCAACAAACAAAAGCTCAAAACCATACTTACCAATATTTGAAAGGAAATCATTTATCACTGCACCACTCTTTGAGGTAATAATACCGATACGGTGCGGGAGAAGTGGAAGTGCTTTTTTGTTTGCTTCATCAAAAAGTCCTTCCTTTTCGAGCTGTGCTTTAAGCTTTTCATATGCAATCTTCAGGGCACCTTCCCCCACAAGCTCCACACTCTCCACTTGAAGTGTCATTCCTCCGTTTGGTTTGTAGACATTTGGATATGCAGTGATCATCATTTCCATCCCTTCTTCGAGCAACACTCCGGAGTTTTTGTAGTCCTGCTTCCACATGAAGCACTTTGCTGTACTTCCATCCTTTTTGTCTTTGATTGAAAAATAAAGATAACTCCGCCCTGGATACTCCTGTATCCCTGAAACTTCACCGAGTATTTTTGCCCGCACACTCTTAAGCGAGCGATTTAACGCATCGAGATATTCGCTAACAGAAAAGACGATGTCGAGAGGAATTCCTGAGTCTTGCATAGACAACATTATAGCAAAACACATGAATTCTAATTTCATTTTTACTAAAACAACATAAAAAATTAAAAAGGAAAGATGTTTTCTCCTAAAAATATGTTGTAGTAAAATAAAGTTCTAAAAAAGCTTTAATCGAAGCCATTATTTGATGCAATATTTTACATCAGTTTGCTTTTGTATCGCGGTGGGAAGAAAGAGGGGTTTTCCACTGTTTTTTGCAAACTTTTTTAAGCACCATAAGGTAAAATTAACAAAGCAAAAATACCCTTGTTATTGGGCTAGATACAATCCCATCCTATTTGGTATAACTGGTGACCGAAAAACTCACTTAAGACTTATCGATAAGCTGTTATACCAACCGTATCTAGTCCAACAATGTGGGTATTTTTGTATACATATATACTACCTAACAGTTAGGTTAATCGCAAATACGCACAGGTGGATAACTTTATCTTTATCCTAAGCCATATAACCACACTCTGTGGATTTTTCGCCAAGGTCGCGTATAAAATTTAAAAATATGACGAGCCTTACTTTTTGTAAGGTGAGGAGTATTTTTTAATTTTAGACGATGAGATTGGTGAAAAAGACCAGAGCCGTTATTTGACCTTTAGGTCTAAGCACACTGAATTAAGACAATACCTCTTTCCTGTAACAGTCGGTCCATCATTAAACACATGCCCCAAGTGTGATCCACATTGTGAACACGTAATCTCTGTTCGAGACATTCCATGCGACACATCTTCTGTTTCTACCACACTCCCCGGTATAGCCTGATCAAAACTTGGCCAACCAGTACCTGAATCAAATTTTGCATCTGAGGCAAAAAGTTCTTGCCCACACACTTTGCATGTATACATACCACTTCGCTCATCATGCAACAGTGCACCTGAAAACGGAGCTTCAGTTCCCTTTTCTCGCAACACCTTATACTCCTCTGGAGTAAGCTTTGCTTTCAACTCTTCTTCGTCAATTTCCATAGTTTTTATATTATTTAATTTATACATGTCACTAGCAAAACTAATTAAATAGGATGAAATTCGAGGCGGACAAGGAATTTGATTGGAGGCGTACTAATGTACGATGACAATCAAATTGCCGACGTCCAACAAAGAAGTTCGCCTATTTTATTAGTTTTGCAAATCGCTCTTTTACTTTGTCGAGTTTTGGTTCAATAACAATCTGACAATACGGTGCGGATGGATGATTTGCTAAATAATCTTTATGGTAATCCTCTGCTTTATATACTTCGGTCAAAGGCTCTACTTCAGTGACTATTGGCTTACCTCCACCCACACTCTCTATTTCCTTAATGTACGCGAAGGCATCTTCTTTTTGCCGTTCTGTTGTATAGAAAATCACAGAGCGGTACTGAGTCCCCACATCTGCCCCCTACCTGTTTTTCTCGGTCGGATTGTGGCTTGCAAAAAACACCGTCATTAAATCTGTATATTTAATAACTGAAGGATCATACTCCACCACTACCACCTCAGCATGTCCGGTATCTCCCGTGCATACCTGTTCGTAAGTTGGATTCGGCACCGTACCTCCGGCGTATCCTGGATACACCTCACTCACACCTTTGAGCATTTTAAACACAGCTTCCACACACCAGAAACAGCCCCCTCCAAATACAGCTTTCTCCATATGTTTTCTAGAACTTCCGCACTTGGCAAATTTCGTTGTTAGGCTACTGAAAATAATTTCCATCGTACAACGAGTACGCCTACAATTATTTTCCTAGCCTGCCTAGAACTTTGCTCAATTGCGTAACTTCTTTATTTTAGTTGTTAATTAATAAAACTTCACTCAATTTTTCACGAGATATTGGTACCTCCTGAATACCAAGCACATACGCGCCGATTTGATATTGCCCGAATATAAAGATCACATCATCACCTTTGAGATACCAGGTGGATAGATTTTCTCCCTCAGGTTTTGTCCCCTCTCTGAGAGCTTCATCGGTTGTGTTTTCTTTTAATTTTTCTTTCAAATACGCATAGGTAATATCGGACACCACTGGTCGCCAGTTATTTTCTCCAAACAATTTCTTTTCATCGATGAATGTATTGTCTTTATCATACGTAAATGTCTTCACTGCAGTATTACCGTGCGCACCTCCAGTAAATTCGTATAACGTCAAAATATACGAAACTGTCTTCGAAGAAGTAGCAACTGTGGTATCTATTTGTAAGTCATAGATACGATCTCCTCCGAGACCAAGAGTTTCGATATCTTCAGGGCTCAAGTTTCCATATTGTTTTTCAAATGTTGTAATCGCATTTTTTGTTACAGCAAAAATCTCAGGAAAATCCTTTTCTGCGTTTTTCGGTTGGGTAACTTTTATAGTATAGAAATCTGTCTCAATAGTATTTGTAGTGAGTTCTGCTACCTGAAGCTTGTCCGCACGAAAATACAAAACACCCCCAAGCACCAAAAGCAACCCAAAACAAAACCCAATTAATATTTTTTGCATATATCTATTATCCCACAAAACGTACTTTTGAAATAGGATCAGTTAGAACCACCTTTCCTTCGTTTAATTTCCTCTTCTACTTTTTTTATGTATTCCACACCACCCCTATCATCAGGTATTTCTGGATGTGTATCCTTAATAAGACGAACTAATTCCTTCCATTTAGGAACTTTTTCTTGAGAATCAGGATCATAATTTTCAAAATAAGCTCCATAAACCAATTCTTTAGAGACACCTTGATTGTAGAGTTCCTGAAGATACCTTCGTTCTCGAGGATATGCAGCATCTTCAGGTTCTATTCCCAAAAGTTCAATGGTAATTTCTTCAGTTACAGCTTCATTTAGCCACCTGAATTGTTTACCGCTTTTATTACCTTTGCTGTTATAAACCCAAAAAACTAAACCATTCCGCTGATGATCTAGGTCTCCGCTCCTGAGTCTTACTGTTCGCCCTGAAAGTGCGTGCACCATTTCATGAAAGACAGTTTTCTCCTGGGCTTCTTCATCATCTCTATAAGCAACTCTCACCACACCTTCTTTAACACTATAATCTCCATTCGTACAATCTCCTATAGACATTGCATCTGCTAAATAGATTCTGGTATCATCCATTCTTTCTTCTAATAACTCTTGAGTAATAGGTAGTTTATTTTCTTTTATAGCCTGCAGTGTTTTTTCTTTAAATTCAGCTAACATGTACGGTGCCTTTTCATGAAATTCTTCCTGCTTTTTCTCCCAAAAGTTTACATATGTCCGCACCATCTCTTCAAATAATTGATCTGGAATATCTTTATTCACTGTACACACAAAGAGCGTAATTGCATCATACTTGCTCAATTTTTTAATCAACGGCAATTCATCTTTGACTAACTTTTCAATATGCGGAGAGGTTGATATCGTTTCAAAAAAAGGTAGTGCATCGATAGCGGCCCGATCTTCTATATCAGTTTTAAGCTCCGAGAGTCTCTTTTTACAGCAGCCTTCAAAAAAGATTTTATGGTCAAGTAATTTTTCTTTTTTCTCTTCATTCGTTTCTTCAGCAAGATCATCATCTATATCTTTAACTATTTTTCGATTTATATCTATATCAGCAAGAGCCTCTTCGCCAAATATCATTGCGCCATCAGGGACAGTTTCTCGCATTCTTTCTCTAATTTCCCGATACTTTTCAGATCGATCAGATATTCGTTCCGAATGTGATGTTGGTGCTCCTTCCATGAAATAAGTATAGCAAAAGTTATAAATGATGTCTGGGAAATCTATACCAAGCAAAAAACCGCCCTGGCGGTTTTTTGTTGTAACCCTAAAACTTTCAGATTTGAGCAAAGTTCGCGAAGAGCTAGGAAAATAATTGGAAACGTACTAACGTACGTTGAGAATTATTTTACCGACGCTCGACAAAGAAATTTGCCAAATGTGGAAGTTTTACTAGTCGATAAACGTAAGGGCCTTTCCTGGTTTCCCTGCGCGGCCGGTTCGTCCGATTCTGTGAACATAGTCTTCGTACGTTGACGGAAGATCGTAATTGATCACATGAGAAACGTTTGGAATGTCGAGTCCTCGAGCAGCAACATCTGTTGCCACAAGAATCTGCACCTGGTTTTCTTTAAACTTGGTCAACGCTCGCTGTCGTCCAGTGTGATTTTTGTCACCATGGATCGCATCTGCTTTAAAACCTCGTTTTGCGAGCATTTCAGAAAGTCTTTCTACTCCATGTTTTGTTCGTCCGAAAATAATGACTTTGTCACATTCTGGCTGATTCAAAATATCGTGAAGTACATCGAGCTTATCCTTTCCACCTGTTCGTACCACGTCTTGGTCAATATTTTTTGACGTATCTCGTGTCTTTACAGATACTCGCACTGGATTGTTGAGAAACTCCCCAATCAACTGTTCGATTTCTTTTGACAGAGTCGCTGAGAAGAAAAGTGTGTGTCGCACTTGTGGCATCTTAGCCATCATAAAGCGCATATCACCCACAAATCCCATATCAAGCATTCGGTCAGCTTCATCGAGTACGATTGTGTTAAATTTTGAAAGATTAATATATCCCTGCTCCATCAAATCTTTGATACGTCCTGGAGTCCCGATGATAAAATCATTATGAGAGCGGAGTTCGCGGATCTGTTTGTTGATTGGAGCACCACCAACTACACACACTGAATACAAATTTAAACCATCAGTGAATTTTTTAAATTCAGCATCAATTTGAATTGCGAGTTCACGTGTCGGAGCGACGATAAGCACCTGCTCATTGCGCTTTGCCATAATACCAATCATCACTTTGTGAATGAGAGGGATAAGGAATGAAGCTGTCTTTCCGGTACCGGTGTTTGCAATACCCACCACATCTAGACCGGCTAAAATGTGAGGAATTGACGTATCCTGGATCGGAGTTGGAGTCGTATATCCTTTTTTGAGAATAACCGCTTTAAGCGCTTCGTGAATCGCAAAATCACTAAAAGCATGCTTTGGTACGAATACCTCCACTTCTTCAGCTTTTGTTGCTTTATTTACGAAACGAGAAATATCATTGAAAGTTGACTGTCCTCGTCTGCCTGCTTGGCGACGTGGTGCAAATCGTGAACCTCCACGAGAACCAAAAGATGGACGTGAGCCGAAACTTGGTCGCGCTCCTCGATATCCACCTGCAGATGGTCGTGAAAAATTACTTCCTCTTGATTGAGGTCTTTCTGAATACATATATATATTTTTACTTAATAGAAATATACTGAATTGTATATTTACTGAAGGATTCGAGCCCTTATAACTTTTTCGCTTAATTTAACACAAACCGCGAAATGGTCTCGAATTTTTCAATAAAGCGCGTTGCGCAGAGAGAAACCTCCTGAGAAAAATGAGATTTAGTTACCCAAGAAGTATAGCACCTCTTGTATATTTTGTCAATAAAAATCATTGACATATATGAAAAATAGGTGGTATTGTAACCACAGACCCCCATGAAAAACCTAATTGACTGGCTCCAAGGACTTGGGTTTCTAACCTACGCCCTGGTGATATTCGGGCTTTTTCTCAAACTTGCTGAACAACTAGCCCCAACCGTAACCGCAACTGTTGCACTCATTCTGACCCTGAGCACCATACGCGAAACAAGCCTATTTTGCGCAAGTCTAATTGGTGCAGGACTTTTTGTTCTGTCGTGGCCTATCACACAACATCACGGCCCAATTGCGGGCATGATGGTGTGGGCAGTCGGCCTGACACTTTGGACACTGAGTGTGTTCAACAAAAAAGTATTTGGCTAGCTTGCTAGCTGACACTTGTAACCACCCGAAAGCGCCCTGCTTCTCGGGTGGCTTTCTTTTTAATAACACATAGGGTACCCCTATGTAGTATACAGAAAAGCCCCGCGATGTTTTGCGGGGCCTACCTATGAAAATACAGCTACTTACCCTGGCGTACCACTGCCTGATGAAGTGTTTTTACAAGACTACCTTCACCACGCTCGTGAGGCTTCACAAAGGTTTCGTCATCTGCAAGTACGATATTGTACTCAGCTGCACGCGCTCGCGCTTCTGCAGTTGGATGCTTACCTTTGGGAAGTCTACGAACATGGTAGATCACTTCGTGACGTCGTAGTTCGCGTTTCGTGCGTACCATGGTTTCCGTATCTGCTTTCTCGATCTCGTCTTCCAACTCACGAATGAGCTGATCGACGTTCTCGAGAGTGCGCACACGCGGAATGATAAGGTCAAGCTGCAAAAGATGCTTCTTGTTCAAGACACCTTTTAGCCGATCGAGAATACCTTTAGGAACGAGGGGTTGAGGCATCTGTGAGACCGTGGTTATAGGTACAACTAAATCGTAAAGACGAATGGCATGCACGAAACGTAAGGTCTCATAAAATGCAACCTTGTTATGCCTTTCGAAAATTTCTCGAACAGGCATAAGGCCGAGACCGGGTGAAGTGTCAAGTTCACCTTTACTATCGATATGCATGAATCCGCGGGTTGTAAATAGTGAACCGGCGCCGGACATTTTTCCTATACCACTCTCATGAAGCTTGGTGGTAAAACCAATCTCAGTGAGATCGCTCTTGTTAGAAAGGCTCACGACCGCAAGTGGAATTGAGGGCATAAACTGACGTCATTCAGAAATTTGAGGAATGAGTTCATGAAAATCAGTAAAGACCCATGCCTCATCCGGACCATGCAACATCCCATCCTGAAAGAATGAAGATTTCACACCATATTTCCGAAGCATTGACAGTTCAGTAACTATTTCGTTGATCTCTGCCCCAACACCTTTCATAGATTCGTAAAGGAATGCGAGCGTTGATTCGTCTATTTGAGGATCAACAACGAGATTGCGCGCAAAATCATTGATCTGACTCGCATAACTTGCATACATCCAGAGAGTGTAGACCTTGGGGAAAAACCAATTATGAATACTCACTGAGCTGTTTTTACATTTCTCTGCGAATCGGTTGATCTGATCACACTGCTCAATAGTAACAGGGTTCTCGTTCATATACACCATTGCAATTGCTTGCATGAGTGTATTACTTCGAGTAATTGGTGCTGCCGTGCCAATGGTTTTTGTCTTGATGCCGTCAATCGTCCAGCAGATATCGAGATAGGTTTGCACCATCAACTCGAAGTCTTTCCCCTTCAAGTAGCGATTAGAAATATCCGTCGCCAGTTTCTTGAGACTCCCATGTTCATACGTCGCCTTACGGACAAACAATTGAACATGAATCTTGAACGCAAAGTTCGGAACATCTTTCCAGGTTAATTTTAGCACTTACATTCTCCTCGGCTTTTTGAATTAAAAAGATCAGTACTATAGTAGCGTACTATTATTTTACTATCTGTCAATAGTACCGTAATAGTTCAATCACCTTGCATCACTCAGTTTTACTCACACATTCCCGCTCTCCACAAACCCTTCCCTTGAGTTTGAGCTTTTACTTGAGCTTCTTTAAATTCATTTTGAAAAAGATACGGCACTCTGTAGGTATACTCATACGCATACCCCTCACTGATCATGTGTTTGTTTATAAATAGCCCATCGTCTGTGTATACATACGCCAAAAGTCTACCGTACTTATCGTATTTTGTTTGAGTATCATCAGACACAAGTTTCACTTTTTGACCAAGTAATATTTCTTTCGCATGAGCAGAGGCTTCTTTTCCAAAACACTCCACTTTTTTTCGTGGATCCACAGTCTCTGGAGTATTAACACCAATCAAGCGTACTTTTTCCTTCACGTTATCGCGAATCACTTCAATCGTATCTCCATCCACTACACGTGAGACAACATACAAATCTTCAGTCTTTATGGGATATACAGGAGTTGTTGTTGAAACATTCTCTGCCTCAACTTGAGCCTGTACTATAGCTGACACTTGAGATCGCATCTCTTTTACATAGGGGTACCCTATGTATTTTGAGAGTAACAGAAATAATACAAGGAATACTGAAACAGTAAAAGAAACTTTCTTGTTATTCATTGATTGTTTTATTGGTACATAGGGTACCCCTATGTAGTTAGAAAGTTACTGGGATTGAGACATAATCATCAAACTGAGGTTCTCCTGAAGGATTGTCTTTTTGCAAAATAAGGGTACCTGTGGCAGTTGCTGGTGTTGGGAAGGTCAGCGTCACAGAAAAAGGCACATAGTCTGTAGTCATCCAATCCCCTTGGGCTTGTGCAGGAGCAATTACAATTTGATTTCCATTACCATCTAAAAGTTTTACTGGAAATGACGCTTCAAAATACCAGTTCCCTCGTGCACGCCCGGAAACCACCAATGGACTCGTCACTTTTGTACCAGAAAAAGGTGCTTCTATATATACCAAATCTTTATACTGCATTGGACCAGGATTTATAACTGCTTGCGGTGGTGTATTTTTTTGTTTGAATAATACAACTATTCCACCTCCAATACATACTATTAAGACACCTATAATTAAAATTTTTTTCATATATAAATTATACTACATTTTTCGACTGTCATATGCCCAATGGAGAAGTGCTTGTCGCTGTTTGGTATGACACGAGAAATCTCCAGCACGGCAATTGTTTTGTATTTGTGACATATGGCGCACCATCGCTCTCCATCGCTTGATCTGACGCTGGTCTTCGACAGGCATTCGACGACCCATATAATATCTACAGTACCACTGGAACCACCCTCGTGGATCATCTTTATGCATCCACCTTTTTTTCTGCCACTCTTCGCGCGACTGACTCGCATCAACTCCAAAAAAATTAAGTGAAGGGTCTTTTTTTTCTGGAGAAAGTTTGGCATGCGTAAACCATTGTTTTGGGAATTCATCCCTGCAGTCAGTCATATACTTTCCACCAAATACTCCGAGCTCAAGCATCTCTTGTGGAGTCAAATCTGGCTTGAACACTGGATCAAAATTTTTACCAATTGGCTCAGAAAGTGTATATGTATAGCCTTTTTGAATCTTATCGTTCACTACAACCTGTTTTTTCATATATGCATATAGTACCAGAAAATATCAAAGTGATATACTTAAAGTGAGTTTGTTTAGTCCTTTACCAATTAATTAACAAATATATGTATACACACATTATTGCGTTAGAGTTATATCGGTATATGGAAATAATTGATACAATTACAAAAAAATTTACTCTATATAATTTTTTTACACACCACAAACATTCGGGAGAAAAGCATGGTCATACTCGCATAAAAAAACGCCATGAGCCTCTTGCTCATAAGGAAGAACGAAAACATCGAAGAATGGAGGAAGAAAATAAAGTGAAAGAAGAAAAGGAAGCGTTTGATGCAATAGAGAAAATCAGAGAAAAGGAGCATCATGGATTATAGTAGGTAGAAAACAAACTCTCATTTCCGAGAGTTTGTTTTCTATAGTTCAACAACTAAATTTGCCAATATAGAGGGTTACACTAATTATTTTTCGAGATCAAGGATTTCATCAATACGAATCTTTTCTACAAATTCTGGTACGTGACTCACCACTACCATTGCTCCCTCATAAGTATTGAGCGCTTCTGCAATAACGGGGATGTGGCGGAAGTTGATATGATTTGTCGGCTCATCGAGGATAAGGAGGTTTGGTTGTTGAAGCACAAGTCGTGCAAACGCAACAAGTCCTTTCTGTCCTTCAGAAAGACTGCCAATCTTTGCATTCACCAGATCACCTGTAATCAAAAATCCTGCAGCTACAGCGCGCATTGTTTCTTCTCTATGTTCTTTCATTACAGACATAAGGGATTCTCTGACTGTATCATCAAAGTTGAGTGTTGAAAAATCTTGTCTGTAATACCCCACCGTTACCCCTGGTGCTATCATCGCCCCCGGATTTTTACCTGAAGCAATTGACTCAAGAAGTGTACTTTTTCCAATACCGTTTGGACCTTTCAAAAGAAGATGTTGATTTTTTCGAAGAACTACATCTGTTTTTCTCTTGACCGGTTTATGAGTTTTTGGACTTATTGTTGAAAATTCTGTAATTGTAAGAATATCTCCGTTTTGCACAGGTGCAGGAATTTTAAATGGTTTAATTGTCTTATCCTCTCTTCGAGTATCAACAATACTTTCCTCAAGCTCTTCTGCTTTGTCACGCATCCGACGAGCTACGAGGCGCATCTGACCTCCTTTGTTTGCAAAGAAGTTTGCTTTGTCTTTGTTTGCTTGAATTTCCTTTTCGAGTTGAGCGTTCTTTCTGTTTTCTTTTTCTACCTGTACCGCAATCTGTCGCACCACATCAAAATAGTTACCGACATACTGCTCAATTTTTTTTGTAAACACATCGAGATAGAGCACCCCGTCAGTAAAGGCATTGAGAAAATCAGCTTCGTGGGAAATGACTATTACCGTTTTTTTATACGCTTTCAAAAATGAAGTGAGATGTTCGATTCCCGCTTTATCAAGATTGTTTGTAGGCTCATCCAAAAGAAGGAGATCTGGATCTTGGATAAGTGCTGAGGCAAGGAGGAGGCGTGCCTGCTGACCACCAGAAAATGTACGAATAATACGATCGTGCATTTTCTCATGACCTTTGAGGTTTACTACTTCAAGCACCTCATCAATACGAGGATCAATGTCATAAATTTTCCCTGCATCTTTGCGAAGTCCAGCTTTTGCTGCATCAGCAAATGCTTTTTCAAAAAATGCACGCACAGTGAGGTCTAGTTCGTCTCGAGGAATGACTTGACGAGAAAGTGCAATCGTCAGTCCTGCTGTTTTGAAAATTTGCCCTTCTTCAGGTTTGATAGTGCCCGTAATCATTCCAAAGGTTGTGCTTTTTCCACCACCATTTTGACCCATGATCGTAATTTTTGAATTTTTACGTACAGAAAATGACACCTCATCTAAAATAGGTTTATTTGGCTCGTACTGAAAACTAACTTTTTCAAATCGAAGTATTACCTCGTCTTTTGACATAAGTCTGTAGAGTAACACAAAAAACGACTTGCCGAAAGGGTATTCCCAACTTTACTCTTTTAGATTACTATCCAACTTTGCAAAATTTGTTACTATTAAAGCTTATGAGAATAGCACTAATAACTGGAGGAGAGACTGGTGAACGTGAGGTTTCTATTAGATCTGCTCGAAACATTCAAGATCTTATTGATTTTGCAGAAACTGAGCTTTTTACATTTCCTGAAGATCAAGATAAATTTCTAAAGTGTGCACAGACCTTTAATCTCGCTATTCCTATTATCCACGGTGAAGGAGGTGAAGATGGAACATTACAAGCACTACTAAAGTCTCTAGCAATCCCTTTTTTATTTTCCAACACAACCACTCATTCTATTACAATAGATAAGAAATACACAAAAGAAATTCTTAGCTCTCTTGGTATTTTATCCCCAAAAGAGCTATCCGGAACATTCCCTGCTTTTGTTAAACCAAGACTAGGAGGATCATCAGTTGCTTCAAAACTATGTACCACCCAAGAAGAGATGAATGAGTTGTTAGTAGAAAATTCTCATCTTAAATTTCTTATAGAAGAACCAGTTAAAGGGAGAGAATTTACTGTAGGGATTCTAGACTATGATAGTAAGGTATTTGCATTACCTGTAATTGAAATTATTCCCAAAAATACTTTTTTTGATTTTGAGAGTAAATATAATCCTGACAAACTAGCGACAGAAGTATGCCCTGCTGAAATACCTGACTCTCTTACACAAGAGTTACAACGACAAGCTCTACTGATCCATACACACCTGGAAGTTCGTCATATATCACGATCAGATTTTATCGTCACCAACGAAAATAAAGTTTACTTTTTAGAAATCAATACAATACCTGGGATGACGAACACTTCATTAATTCCAAAAATGGTCGCAGGAGCAAATCTTTCATTAAAAGATATTTTTAAAAGTTGGTGTATGGAAACAGCATCTTCACTAATTAAAAAATAATTAAAACTCCCCAATAAAACTAATCTCGGTCTCAAGTGTATACCCTGTTTCCTTAAGTACCTTTTCTTTGATGAAACCGATAACACTCATAACGTCATTTGCGGTTGCATCTCCTGTATTTATAATAAAATTTGCATGCTTCTCTGAGACTTGCGCTCCTCCGACTCGAAAACCTTTTAAACCCACTTGATCGATAAGTCTTCCTGCTCCCACTCCTTCTATTTTCTTGAACACTGACCCGCACGAAGGAAAAAGTTCGACAGGTGGCTGCTTATCATTTCTCCATTTTAAATTATCTTCTACCTGTCTTTTGATTCTTTCTTTATCTTTATACTCAAGTTTAAATTTTGCTTCGAGAACAACTAAATTCCGTGTATGCAAGATACTTTTATCGTACCCAAACTCAAAAAAATCTTTATCTACTACAAAAATATCTCCTGATTCATCCATAATTTCCGCTGACTCTAGAACAGTCTCAATAAAAACTGTTTCCTTACGATCAGGTGAAAGAAAATGAAGGTTTTGCCACAGTGCTCCACCCACTGTACTTGGTATACCTGCAAAATGTTCAAGGTCTGATAAATTTTTCTCCAAACTTTTTTGTATAAGTGAAGCGATCGTTGCACCACTTTCTGCAACCAAAGTACTATCTTTAAAATAAAAATTGTGTGCTTCATTTTTTATCACCAAACCTCTAAACCCTTTATCAGAACATAAAATATTTGCTCCTGACCCAAGTACGAAATACGGCATTTTATTTTTTCGAGCATATGTAATTGCCTCTGACAACTGATGCTTTGTGTGAGCTACCACAAAATAATCCGCTGGCCCGCCGATATGGTATGTAGTGTATGGCGCAAGAATAATATCTTTTTGAATGTTCATATTTTTTAATTATCCACAGTTACCTTTTGTTGTAAATAATAATATATCATATATGATATATCTAATTACTTATCCACAAACATATGTCTCAACAAAAAAGCATGGAAAAAATAGGGATGATTATTAAACAAATGCGTGAGGATGCAGGTTTGACACAAGGAGATTTCGCAAAAAAACTAAAAACTTCTCAGAGTGCCGTTGCTCGAATAGAAAAAGGCGATCAAAACCTAACTGCAGATTTACTTTCTAAAATAAGTACCATTCTTGGTAAAACGATTGTAAAAGTAGAGAACACTACAGATGATTTTAAGATTACAGGAGGAAAAACGTTATCAGGATCAATACAAACCAACACATCTAAAAATGGTGCGCTTGGTCTTTTTTGCGCTTCCCTCCTCAACAAAAACACAACAACACTCCACGGCATCCCTCGGATTGAGGAAATCAGTCGCATTATTGAAATATTTGAGTGTATTGGCGTTAAAATTGACTGGGTGGATAAAAATACGGTGCGCATCCAACCTCCCAAAAAATTTTCTGTAGAAAAATTACGTGCCGTAAATTCAACACGCATACGATCAGTACTTATGCTTATTGGTGCACTCATACATCACGAAAAAAATTTTACAATACCACATGCAGGTGGATGTAAAATGGGGCAACGAACAATCGCCGCCCATCGATACGGACTTGAGTCGCTCGGTGCACATATAGCCACCAAACAAACACATTATGAAATAATAACTAAGAAGCTACAGCCCGCGGATATTGTATTATTTGAAGCTTCAGACACAGCTACAGAAAACCTTCTTATTGCTTCTGCACTTATTCCAGGTACTACCACTCTTCGTTTTACTCCACCAAATTATCAGGTACAAGAAGTGTGTTTTTTTCTTAAACAATGCGGAGTGAAGATTGAAGGAATTGGCACAAGTACACTTATTATTCATGGAATAAGCGAGATAAATAAACCAATTGAATATTGGAACAGTGAAGACCCTACCGAATCAATGATGTTTATTGCCGCAGCACTCGTTACAAAATCAAAACTTACCATCACACGATGTCCAATTGATTTTCTTTCTCTGGAGATACTAAAGCTTGAAAAAATGGGAATGAAATACACAGAAGGACCTCTCTATGTAGCAAAAAATGGATACACCAAACTATGTGATATAACAGTGTATCCTTCAAAACTTACCGCATTAAAAGATAAGATTCATGCATCTGCATACCCGGGCATAAATTCAGACAATCTGCCCTTCTTTGTACCTATCGCAACTCAGGCAAAAGGTACCACCCTTATTCATGACTGGATGTGGGAAAGCCGAGCAATCTATTTCAATGAATTAAACCGTCTTGGTAGCGACATTATTATCGCTGACCCTCATAGGGTATTTATTAACGGACCCACACCTCTACACGCGACACAAGTGGTATGCCCACCCGCTCTTCGTCCATCAATGATCATCCTTGTTGCAATGCTTGGTGCCACAGGAACTTCCATTCTTCGTAATGTATATGCTATTAATCGCGGATACGAAAATATTGCCGAACGATTGAACTCAATCGGTGCAGATGTATCTCTTCTTAATGAATTTTAAAATGAAAAAACTAACTGATCTTTTGCAAGAAGTTGAAACCATACAAAGTAACACTATCACTGATATATACATATCATCTCTTTCTATTGATTCTCGAACAGCACAACCTCAATCACTATTTATCGCTCTAACGGGCACTTTAAGAGATGGTAACACTTTTATACGTGAAGCAACTCAGAAAGGCGCCACGGTGATCATCTCAGAAAATAAACCACCTATGGAAACTTCAGGGGTAGTATATATTCAAGTCAGAGATGCTCGAATCGCTCTTGCCCAAATCGCTAAAAATTTTTACAACAATCCTTCAGAAAAACTAAAAGTAATCGGAGTAACTGGAACAAATGGAAAAACAACAACAGCCACCTTGCTTTTTAAGACCTTCCGTATACTTGGATATAACACTGCTCTTTTATCAACAATAGAAAATAAAATTAACGATGAAGTATTTCCCGCAACGCACACAACTCCAGATCCCATTACCTTAAATTCCTTTCTTGCATATGCAGTTTCGAAAGGATGCACACATGCATTCATGGAGTGCTCATCTCACGCAATACATCAAAAAAGAACGTATGGTCTTTTTTTCACCGGAGCAATATTTACAAACCTTACTCATGACCATCTCGATTACCACAAAACTCTTGATGCATATGCTCGTGCCAAAAAAGAACTTTTTGACAATCTATCAAAACATTCTTTTGCTCTTGCAAATGCAGATGATCCATATTCAGTAGAGATGCTTAATGATACACGGGCAAAAGAATATTATTTTTCGCTTAACAATACAACTCACTCAGAATTTACAGGTAAGATAATCAATCAGTCATTTGAAGGACTGCTTCTTTCAATCAACAATGAAGAATGCTTCTCAAAACTTACTGGTATTTTTAATGCATACAACATACTTGGCATATATGGAGCAAGCATCCTCTTAGGAATTCCTAAAAACACTTTACTCGAAACGATTACTCAACTCACTCCTCCATCTGGAAGACTTGAATTTCTAAAATCAAAGTCTGGTGTATATTCTGTAATCGACTACGCACATACACCGGACGCCCTTTCAAACATACTCTCTACATTGAGACAAATATCAAATCTACACACAAAAATCATCACTGTGATCGGTTGTGGTGGTGATCGTGATAAAGGGAAACGAAGTCCGATGGGTGTTATCTCAAGTACATTATCTGATATATCAATTTTTACTTCTGATAACCCTCGAAGTGAGTCAGTTGAAGATATATTAAAAGACATGATTAAAGATATACCCTCAGAAAAAAAATATATCTGTATTCCCGACCGATCTCTTGCCATCGCCCACGCATTTACTCACGCACAAGCTGGTGACATCGTTGTTGTTGCTGGTAAAGGTCATGAGCAATATCAGATATTCTCTGACCATACGACGCATTTCTCAGACAAAGAGGAAGTAGAAAAACAGTAACCATATGAATAAAAATTTATATATATCTAGATTTAAAAATAAAAAGATTACCATTATGGGACTTGGCGTCCTTGGTCGTGGTTTACAAGTCACATCTTTTCTTGCAGATTGTGGTGCAGAACTCACCGTAACTGATCTAAAAAACAAAACTGAACTTGAAACTTCCCTTCAGGCACTCAAAAAATACAAAAATATTCGATACGTGCTTGGTACACACAAAATAGAAGATTTCGAAAAAGTAGATATTGTTGTTAAAGCGGCAGGAGTACCGATTGATTCACCGTACATCACTCATGCTCGCGCACAGAATATTCCTGTTGTGATGGACGCCTCATTGTTTGCTCGTATCATATATGACACAAAACTTGATATTACGCTTATTGGCATTACAGGTACACGAGGTAAGTCTATGACCACAGCTATTACGTACCACCTACTCAAAAGTAATGAGAAAAAACTAGGCTCTAAAGTACATTTAGGTGGTAATATGCGAATGAAAGCGACTCTTCCTTTACTATCAAAAGTTTCATCTGGAGATTTTGTAGTGCTCGAACTTGACTCATGGCAATGCCAAGGATTTGGGGATGAAAAAATTTCTCCCAACATTGCAGTATTCACAAATCTTATGCCTGATCATATGAACTATTATAAGAATGACATGAAAATATATCTTAAAGATAAATCAAATATATGTATATTCCAGAAAAAAGACGATGTGTTAGTAACAAATAAAACCATGCGTGCATTACTACCAAACACTATACAAAGTAATATATACACGCCAACTATTTCAAAAGTTTCAAATACTCCTATGCATATTTTTGGGGAACATAATATCCGTAATGCTTCATATGCATATACAGTCGCAAAAAAATGTGGATTAGACGACTCATCAATACAAAAGGCATTACGTTCATTTACTGGTCTTGAAGGGAGGCTACAACATCTTCACACTGTCTCAGGTATCCACATCATCAATGACAATAACTCAACAACACCAGAAGCCACTATCGCTGGAATCAAAGCGGTTTCCTATAGATATCCTAAAAGTAACATCACCCTTATTCTCGGTGGTTCAAACAAAGGTCTGGATACTACAACACTATCTAAAACCATACAAAAACACTCCGTGCAAAGCATTCTCCTTCCTGGTACTGGGACAGATATATTAAAAAAGAATCTACACACTAGATATATCGAAGTAGATGGGTTAAAAAAAGCTGTTGCATATACGCTTACACACGCAACAAGAGGAGACGTTATATTGTTTAGCCCTGGGTTTGCATCATTTGGTTTATTTAAGAATGAATATGATCGAAATGATCAGTTCATACGTATCATAAAAAAATGGAAATAGATCTCAATCAAATCAAAAAGGTTCACTTTATTGGCATTGGCGGAATCGGAATATCTGCCATCGCTCGACTCATGCATGTCTCAGGTAAAATTGTGACAGGTTCTGATATAAACACTTCTCATGTTACTGATCAACTTACTGCACTCGGGATACAGATTTTTGCTGGACAAACTGAAGAAAATATTGGTGCCGATGTTGATTTAGTCGTACACACAATTGCTATTCCTGAAAACAACCCTGAGTTATTGCGAGCTCATTCACATAATATTCCAACAAAAACATATCCTCAAATGCTTGCACTTATCTCAAAAGATATGTGCACCATCGCAATCTCTGGTACACACGGAAAGACCACAAGTACTGCAATGCTTGCAAAAATATGTATAGATTCTTCACTTGACCCCACTGTCATTGTTGGTAGTCTTATGAAAGACTCTGAGAGTAACCTCATTGTTGGGCGAAGTAATTATTTTATAGTAGAAGCATGTGAATACCGCCGATCTTTTTTAAACCTTTACCCAACTGTTCTTGCTATCACCAATATTGATACAGATCATTTAGATTATTATAGAGACCTTGCGGACATACAGTCAGCTTTCAGAGAACTTGCCCTCCGAGTCCCAAGATCAGGAGCGATCATTTGTAACCCATCTGACCCAAAACTTATTCCTGTTTTAGATGGTTTATGTTGTACAATCATTGATTACACTTCATACATTAATACACAAAGACTACTTAAAGCACCTGGTTTACATAATCAACAGAATGCTGCCGTGGCACAAGCTATCGCACACTTCCTTGCTGTTGATACTACAGTGATCGAAAATTCTCTCGCACAGTTTAATGGAACATGGAGACGTTTTGATTTTCATGGAAAAACAAAAAACGGAGCACTTCTCTATGATGACTATGCCCATCACCCTACAGAAATAAAAGCTGTCCTTCAGGGGCTTCAAGAGAAACACCCTAGCATGAAAAAGGTAGTCTTTTTTCAACCTCATCTGTTCAGTAGAACTAAATCACTCTTGAAAGGATTTTCTCAATCATTCGATCTTGCGGATGAAATTTATATTTTGCCAATTTATGCATCACGTGAAGAATTTGACCCATCTATCACTTCAGAAATGCTTGTAAAAAGTATTCCAGGAAAAAAAGCTTTTCTTGTAAAAACTTTTGAGGATGCGCAAGAAAAGATCCAGGAATGTGCCGAAAATACTGTAATTATTACACTAGGAGCTGGAGATATATACAAACTACACAAGCAACTTACTTAAATCACCATTTAATTCCTAATTATGTTTATAAAATTCAATAGTTTTTCTTAATCCTTCATCAAAATTCACGCGTGGCGTATAATTGAGCAGATTTTTTGCTTTGGTAATATCAGCAAGTGAATGTTTTACGTCTCCTTTTCTTTCTTCCTTGTATATAGGATTAACATGTACTCCAAGTTGTATATTTATCTTTTCCACCAATTCATTAAGAGATATTTCGTAACCACACGCGATATTAATAACTTCGCCAGCACACTCTTTTCCTGATATACATGCGGATATATTTGCATCGACATTGTTATCAACATAGGTAAAATCTCGAGACGTTGTCCCATCTCCATAAATAACAGGAGCTTCACCTATCATCATCTTTTTAATAAATAATGGAATAACTGCAGAATACACAGAAGATGGATCCTGTTGTGGACCAAATACGTTAAAATACCTCAGACATACCGTTTCAAGTCCATATAAAGTAAAAAAGTTTTGACAATACTGCTCAGCAGTTAATTTTTGAATTGCATATGGTGATTTAGGAGCCGTTGGCATTGTTTCTACTTTAGGCATTGTCGGTGAGTCTCCATATGCTGCTGAAGACGCTGCGTACACAAAACGCTTTACTTGAGCATCACGTGATGCAACTAACATATTCAATGTTCCTAAAATATTAGCATTATTGGTTTGGATCGGGTTATCAACTGAACGAGGTACCGAAGGTATTGCTCCTTGATGTAATACATAGTCAACATCAAGTACCGCTTTTCTTGCAACATCTATGTCCGTAAAATCACCCTCTATGTACTCAATTTTTTCAAATAAACCTTGTAGATTTTCTTTTTTTCCTGTAACCAGATTATCAAGCACTCTTACTTCCTCACCCATCTCCACAAGCCTTTTCACAATATTAGACCCAATAAATCCCGCCCCTCCAGTGACTAAGTACTTAGACATAATTTTTATAATTAGTTATTCTTCCGAATAAGTGTTCGTCTAATATCTTCGAATGTTCCGCCGACTTTTTTACCAGGGTTGAGAATATATAATGGATCAAATATTTCTTTTGTTTGTTTGAACAAACCGATTATCTCAGGACCATACATCATCTCGAGATACGGAGTGCGCACGATACCGTCATTGTGTTCTGCAGTAATAGAGCCCTTATATTCAACTACCAAATCATAAATTTGTTTTCCAATATCAAGAATAATATCTTCTGAATACGGAGCATTGAGATCCATGAGCGGAATAATATGAAAGTTTCCATCTCCTGCATGTCCAGCTACTGTGTAAATGAGTTTTGCTTTATCAAGTATCGCTTCAACTTTCGGTAGAAATTCTGGAAGATGTTCTGGTTTTACAATAATATCATCAACAAATGGAGCAGTGCGTTTACCGTGCACATGCTTACGAAGCATATTGAAGCTTTGTCGGCGAATCTCCCAATACTTTTCTGCCTCAATTGGACTTTTTGTAATACGTGATTTTAGTTTCAAATGGGCAAGTTTTTTCTGGAGTTCAGAAAGTCGAGTATGCACATCCTCTTTTGTGTCACCGGTAAATTGTACGAGAAGTGTGAGCTTTGGAATACCTCCAGTAAGCATAAGAAGTGCTTCAGGGAAAAACTGAAGCCCAAGCTTGACCGCACCTACAAAACCCATCTGCGCAAAGAAATCAAAAAAGAATGTTACCGCAAGCTTCAGACTATAATCGTCATATGTTTCAAAACTATCTGGTTTGTAGACCATTACCTCATTTACAATCTCCGGTAGATGATCAAGAGACGGCATGAAGATCGCAAGCAAACTTCCATATGCAGGCTTTTCAACAAGTTTAAAACCAATTTCGGTAATGATACCAAGTGTTCCTTGAGAACCGACGATTAATTTACACAAATCAAATGTTTGTGTTTTTTCATCCCAAATATTCCAGATATAGTACCCCGCTGAATTTTTAGATACATTTGGCTTAGCCGCCATTATCTTTTCTTTATGAAGTGAAATGAGCTCCCAGATTTTTTTATAGAGTGAACCTTCAAAGCCCTGCTCTGCCACTTTTGTCTCAAGCTCGGTATATGTTATTGGTTTGATGAGGTATTCATTACCATCGGTAAATACTACTTTCAGGTGTGCGAGAAATTCTTCTACTTTTCCATACTTTACCGTATTCTCTCCACCTGCATTGTT
Source organism: uncultured Candidatus Saccharibacteria bacterium (assembly GCA_964426735.1). Taxonomy (GTDB): domain Bacteria; phylum Patescibacteriota; class Minisyncoccia; order Phycocordibacterales; family DATDWN01; genus UBA910. The sequence continues at coordinate 94,029 of CAYRRP010000001.1, read as the reverse complement.
TGCAACCATTCCTCCCACTGCACAAATCTCTCTCGAAGCAGTATACGACGGCATAAGCCAATTTTGTTTGAGTGTTTCTTTTTCAAAATCACGATAGTAGCACCCCGGCTCTACTACACCCACTTTATCTTTCACACTTCTGATCGCATTCATATAGCGAGTAAAATCGAGGATGATTGAATTGTTGATAGAACCACCAGACATATCAGTACCTCCAGAACGTGCGGTAATAGAAAGAGTTGGGTCTTTTTGTTTGTTCTCGCTTACCCATTTTACAATCGTCCCCACATCTTTTGCATGTTTAGGGAAAATCACTACCTGAGGTTTGATCTCAAAGAGACTCGCGTCACGCGAATAGATGGTTAGTGTTTTTTCTTCTATATCAATATCTCCTTCAAGTAATGGAGCAAGTGCGTCTTTGATTTCTTGTGATGTCATCCCGTTAGAAATAGGAAATTACAGCTATCTATAATTCCTCTATGTATTTAATATGTTAATAATATACCACCATCAATCGATTTCCGTTATTTCTAACGGGATCATGGAAATAGTATACCAGGTTTTTACACCAATGTTATTCGTACGTTCACCTTATCTCCCTCCCAAATATTTTCTTTTTCTCGGACTTTTTTCTTGATTGAGAGAAGATACCCCTCGGAATCTTTATGTGGGAAAAGTGCAGTAGTCCATGTCGACTTCCTCACCACCACTTCCACTTTCACAAACCCCGCACCATACGGCTTTCCATTTTTCTTAATCTCTGCGGATATTTTCTTTGATAACGTCACAAAATGCCACCCTGCAAACCCCGGCCATTTCCAAACTTCTGATGTGAATGTGAATGTTTGAGATTTATGCAAAGTACTTCTTTAAAATTTCAAAATATGATGTGCCATCATCTACTGTATTAAAGTTATCTTTTGTAACCCAAGAAAATTTATCATGTTCGTTACTCAACTGAACTTCTCCAGATACATACCCACATCTATACCCCACTAAAAATACTCGCTTCCCTGCAAGGCGATGCTGTGCAGGAAATACATTTGTCCATGTTGCAAAAGGTTCACCAACTGAAATCTCTAACCCTGTTTCTTCTCTTACTTCTCTTTTTAATGACTCTACCAAATCAAATTCACCTTCCTGAATTTTCCCACCAGGGTAATCGAGTCCTTCAACAGGATCTCCAAGCACTAGTACTTCATCACCTTTTTTAATAAATGCTTTCTGTCCAACATAAAACAATGCATCTTCTTTCATACATAATTTTTTAATTTTTAATATGCAACACCACTCTTTTCATAGTCAATGCCCCCACAATAGCGACTGTCACGCACACCACATACACACTCAATATTTCAGCGTAATTGTATGGAACATGACGAAGACTTCCGAGGATTACTGTCACCACCCATGAGACGAGTGAGAGTGCACCACTCGCCATGATAAATGAAGATTTTTTTAGAAAAGTCTCTGACTCTTTAAGTTTAATACCGAGATGATTTCTGATATGAGGAATATGAATAGTATGAAATATAATTCCATTTAATACAATCACGGCAACAATAACAACTTTAGCAATAAATTTATCTGATACAAGATAACGCGCAGGGTCGGTAGATACAAGAAATATACCTGATATAAGGAGTACAAAAAGCCCCGTCCACACAAACCTCCCTCCGAGCTTCATAAAATCAAGCTCACGTTTTGTCACTCTTCCATCTTTGATAGTGTCAAAAAACATACCATCACTCACAAATGCCCCTCCGGCTCCTAAAATCGCCCCAAACACATGAATAATTGTGTATATAGTCTTCGGATCAATAAAATCAAACATGCAACTATTCTAACAAAAAACCTTTTCTTTAAACAGAGAAGGTTTTTTGTCGCTTCAGACTATTTAGCCTTTGGCTTTTTTGGTTTCTTTTTTTCTTTTGTATGTGTGTTTCCTTTTGCCATAAAATTACAATTATTTATATACAATAAGTATATCATTTAAATTTTCGAATTTCTGTGGAATACTCTGGCACATCCCCCACCCTGAGAGACGTTTCATTGATTGAATATTTTTCACGAGCTTTTTCAATAGACAAATCAGTATCAAGTAGTCCATGCTCAAGTGCAAGCTCATCGGCAGAAGCGGTGAGCCAGAGTTCCCATGAGAAAATAGAAATGCGCCCTGGCGAGAGCTTATTTACATGCCCCGCAATACTCGACGTACAATTTGCAAATAATGTGTTATACCACGCAGGCTTTGTTGTAGTAAGTTCATTCATTCGTGTGAGCATATCTACCAACAAGAGTCGTCTATTTTCTGGTTTTTCAAATTTTACTGGATATACATACACCTTGTCTTTTCGAAGATTTGCACGAAGAAGTATCACGTCTCGTTCATCGGCAGCAATATAGATAAGCGGATACGTACGCAAAAAACCTTTCCAAATACTGTATGTTTGTTCTTTTGTTTTTCGTGCCTCTATACTAATAGAAAGAAAATCGCCATTTTTAAATTCAAAAGAAACAAATGTATGTGCTGCTGATTCATTTTCATTAAATGGTTCTGCTACATACCACACTTGTGTTACTTCATTGAGATTGTAGGTACGATCATAATATCCAGGATGCATATCTTTCTCCTGAGGGTAATACCTAAAATTTCTTACATTCTTAACGGTAACAGTATCACCATTAAATTCTGCAGTTGAAGCTATTTTGAGATGCTCTTGCCAATCCCCTGTAAGTGGCACTGGTTTCAAAAATACACACCACACAACAACCCCTACACAAACAACAATCACCACTCGTAGTATTTTTTTAATCATAGTATTGTCTATATTATTGCGTACTTGTCGCCATCACGTAACATATTCTTTGCAATGGTTTATATGTAGAAGAAAAGATTTGCTCTTTTACTGTATTGTCTGGATAAAAAATACTATATTCTACCTTTGCGGTATAGCCAATCTGTGGACTATTTACACATTCTTGTCCTTTTTTAAAGACGGTGGTGGTAGCAACAATACGTGGAGGTGGTACGTCAACGATATGTATAATTTCTGGTTCTGTTGTACTCGCAACTCTTCCGTCAGAAATACCACGAAGTTCAATAACCACTTTTTGTTCTTCTGTTTTTGCACGCACTACCACTGGATACTTCATATCGTTTAAAAATTTCAAATCAACACCAGGATCTGAATATGTTGCATCGAGACCAGCATCGTATCGAGAAACAGTATAGCTATGATTGTGCCGCTCGGTTACAGGAAAACCAGCTTCAAGTATGCCTCTGAAAAGAGTTGTTGATACCTGACAAAGTCCGCCACCAATCCCCTTTGTTACTTCACCATTGAGAAAGACTTTTTCATTACTAAAACCACCTTCTTCAGTAACCTCTCCCAACGCTTTAATAAACGAAAATTCCTCTCCAGGAAAAACAACTGTACCGTCAATCAAAGATGCACCTAGTTCAATATTTTTATTTCTCCCTATCGTCCCTCCTGCATAACTCAATTCTGCCTTACCAAGCAAATCTTGTTCACTTGGAGGCACGCTTTGTTGTGTAGTAGAAAGTGCCACTGTACCCACTTGGGACTGCTCAGCTGTACCGATAATATGAAATACATCTACTACGATAACCAGGTAAAAAAACACTACCACAGAAAGTATGCTAGCAACTTGTATACTTTTTTTCTTAGGAATAACGAACATGAATTTAAGTATACCAAAGTTATATTAATTTTATAGGAATACCTTATCTCACTTCTATATACTATACGTAACCTATTTTAAATACACCCAGAAAGTGACAAGTGATACTATTTGAATCAAAATCCCACCTAAAAATTTACTCTGACTATTGAGTGAAGCCACAAGTATATACGGAGTCAGCGACAAGAAATACATAATCAATGCCATTACTACAACCACAAGTAGATTTGCACCCTCAGGGTCATTAAACAATGAAAATAATATACGCGAGCATACGAGAGACAGTATACCCAACACAACAAAAGGAGTATGTTTTGGTTTGAAATCTTTCATATATTACATATATGTTATTCCACACTTAAAATATCTTCGGCGAGTTCTGGAAATTCTTCTTGGTTTATATGTCTCCTGTCTTCAAACACTCTCGCATGAGCACCAGGTAACACATTCATAAAATCCCCAAGAGCAGAAAATGGTACAACAGGATCATCTTTGCTGTGATAGAGGTATATATGTTCTGTCTGCAAGTCGAGCTTTTCTGGTAATGCAAAACTCCACAACAAATACCCTTCCGAATCTGTATCAAAAACCCCGCTTACGAGAAATACACCTTGTATCTTTTTTGGAAATATATTTTCCGATAAATATTTAACCAAAAAAGACGCTCCGAGAGAATGCCCTACCAATACAACCTGATCATTTAACAGTGGAATTATTTTCTCAAACCAGAGTTTCCACTCTCCAAACTGTGCATTTGTCTTGTTTGGCATTGTAGGCAATATAACCTCATACTCCTCTCCGAGTTTTTGCCTGAGCCACGGCTTCCAATCATTTTTACTTGTCTTATATCTCTCAAGATCAATTTCAAAATTTTTTAGAAAATCGACATACGCCTCATAATTTTCAAATGTATCTCCACCATGGATAACAACAACTTGTTTTTTCATGGTGTTAGTATAGCAAACTATTTGTTTAGATTTGAATTTATAAAAAATACCAAAGTTTGAGAAAATAGAGGGTAGCAAATATCGAATACAAAAAATCGGAGTTGTTGCAAAACAACTCCGATTAAAGCCACCTTTGAGCCAACAATAAAGGATGTCAAAACCTATCGTGTTGGAGTTCTTTTCTGATCCGCCGATTGGTGGCAGTGTCCGGCACCCTAAACATTCTGCCACACTTGCTGTTTCGACACGTATGAATTCCGATCGTGAGCGAAGATTGTTGGGCTCCACATGCTGCGTAAGGGCAATAAACTTCTTCATTTCTGTTGATTCTGACCTCCGGCATGCACTGGAGAACATACTCTTTTGCTGCAGCTGCTTTCGTGTTGACCTGCAGTATCTCAGTCACCTGATCTTCAGTGGCAGACACCACTTTGCCGAATCTTTTAGCATAATAATTACTACCCATGGATGTTTCCCTTTCTAGGTATATTTCTACAGTATTTTATTTAAAATTACAATCGCAACCTATAACAAAGTTATATTTTACGTATAAATGAAAGCCGCCCGCGAAAGCGTTTGGCTCTCGCGGGCGGTTAAGTTAATATCTCACTGACGGTAGAGCAAGTACTCTCAGCATCCTATCCATCAAACTCAATCGTCGTGGCAAAACACGTCCTCGAACTGCTAGCCACGATGTGACGCCGCTAGATTCCTTAGATGACTCATAATCAAACGGAGTGAAAGAAAATGAACAACCAGGAGCTCTTGCACGAAGGTTCGCAACTGCCTCTGCAAACTTCTCTGCAGCTTCTCGTCTCCCAGGAGTGACTCCGTCCGGAAGAACAATAAGATAGACTCCGTCTTCTTCTGAGACAACCTGAACTAGAGATTCACCCAAGCTTCCTTCTTGCGGACATTGTACTGCACTTTCGTAATATAACATCAGAGCACCTCAAAATTTACAATACCATTTTTTATTAAAAACACAAGCGTTTTCTTACTTCTATTATTTTTCTGTTGGACAACAAATTTAAGTAAACAAACCTAATGATGGGTTCTTAGTAATCAAATCATTTTATCAAATCTTTCATTTCCAAAGCTTGTTTCATTAGATAATCACCAACTTCACCCCAGTTGATGTATTCTTTAAAATCTTTCGGATCAATGAGTTTTATCTCCGTAATATCGTTATCTGGATCAGATTCAAAGTCTCCATACGGCTCGACAATACAGAGAGAGTGCACATGGCGCAATGTGTGTTTTTTCATAAAAAAGTCTTGGTAGCCAATAAGCTCGTGGTGTACCACTTTCATATTTGCTTCTTCTTTTACCTCCCGTGCGACAGCATCCTGCCATGTCTCTCCTTTTTCAATTCCACCCCCTGGAAAACCCCAATCATTACCGGATTTTACAATTACCAACTTGTCACCACAAAAACAATGTCCGCCTGAGCCAGGCAAAATAACTCCATCTAAATTTTCATTAGGATTTTCACCTTCATGATAGATAGATTTAAAAGTCTCTCCTTGTTTATTAGTGATAGTTGATACGATTTGCATATATACTAGTTCAAAATTTTCCCTTCTAGATTTTCACCCACTTCAACTTCAATAACCTGAGCATTTTCTACCTTACCCACTTCCTTAGATGGCACACCAGAAAAATGTGAAATAATTTGTTTTATCCATCCATTATGAGAAATAAGCAATATACTTTCGCTCGGATGAATTGTGTAGAGGTATTCAATAAAATCTAGCGCTCGCTTTTTCAACTCAGCCACAGACTCACCATTTTCCGGTTTCTTATCATCCCAAGTACCCGGTAACGCTTCCCAGTCTACAGATATGTGAGGTTGTCCCTGGAAAATCCCAAGATGTCGTTCCCTCAGATCTTTAGTAAATGTCAGAGGTGTATCAGGATGAAACTCTTTAATAATTTCAGCAGTATCTACGCACCGATTCAAATCGGAAGAATAGATGTGTGCAAATGTATAATCCTTCAACATACCAGCAGTCTCACTTGCTTGAGTTTTCCCTTTTTCAGTCAACACTCCTTGATGTTGCCCCATCAAAAGACCTGCAACGTTTTCTTCGGTTTCCCCGTGTCTCACTAAAAATATTTTCATAGTGTAAGTATACCAATTAATAAAGGAGGTTGTGCACATAACAACCAATCCACTTTCTGCTCCGTGACAATAGCTCCTGACTTCTTTAATCCTATTTTAAAGGATACTTTTTATACATTCTTTCGATATTCTCTTCTAAAGAATCTAACCCTACCGCTTTTCGTCTTTCATTTACATTTTCAATATCCTCAATATCCTTTGGAATATGTTTTCCATCCACTTGTCTAAATTGAGTCCCGTAAACCTGCGGTTGACCTGAATTAACTCGCACCCTATCTGTAAGAAGTGCAATATCTTCAGCACGGACTTCACCCGTAGGTAATTCATTTATGAGAGACAGACAATACGATTGAAACTCCACATCATGATCCGCATGCTGAACCAATAACCACGCATCAATTGAAGCCTCCTTTCCAACTCTTGAAACTGAAGGCCAACCTATTTCCCCAACTATTTCTTTCATTCTCTCTGTATTCTTCTTATCAACTGAATCATCCCAAAAATCAGGCTCATCGATTTCTCTTTGTCGCATATTCTGGTCAACCTCAGCCATTTCATTAATTTCTTGAGCTATTTCAGGAAATTTAATTTGTTCTGGTGATATAAATTCTTCCATATTTAAATTATACCTGAATTAGTTGCACTTTGTTTGTCTTGCCTCCTTAAGAAAAGTTATGTCACGCATCCACATAAACTTACCATCATAATGATCCGTGATTGATTCAGCTTCCAAAGTTTCAATTGCAACATCTAAATCAAACCATTTTGTGATATATTTTTCCTCAACCTCATTTGCTTCTAACTGAGCTGTACCTTTTTCGACTACCCGAGCTATATAACCATATGAAATCTGATGCAAACCAATTTTGTTTCTATATTCCTCTACAATTCCAAGTTCCTCAATACTCTCGACTTTACATCCAACTTCTTCAATCAATTCTCGTTGCAAAGCCACTTCCAAATCTTCTCCCTCACCTACTCCCCCTCCTGGCAATTTATGATATTGATTCTTTGCAGAATACACGAGAGCAACCTTATTTTCTTTATCAAAAATAACTCCTCGACTTGCTTTTCGTTCACGAAAAGTCTCTGGCTCTTGAAGCCCACTTCCTATATCTACATCTCTGATGGTTCTAAGAATTTTCATAAATTATTTATATGAAAAATACTTGATCATTTTATTTGTTTATCCCCATAATATAACTTTCTAACTTGTCATTTAAATTAGTTACTTCTTCTTTAGCAGAAGAATCATCACAACTCTCTAGAAAACCACGAATATACAGACAATATTCATTATATGTAAATTTCTTTAAGTTATTCTCTCCTGTAAATGCTCCGATAAATCTCTTAAGGTGGGATTTAAAATCTGCCAACTTAATCATTTTTCCACCCCATGAAATATGTTTGAGTTTTTCGTAATATTCTACTTTTTGTTCAGCGGTGTAGTTTTTTGGATGACTTACTTCTTCTACCATATCAGCTACATTTTTCCCAAAAATACTTTCTATTTCTTCGTATGTAGCGCTCGTATCCTCTAACGTATCATGAAGGAGACCTGCAGTTAAGATATCTATATCATCAATTCCAAAATCATTTTGTAAAATATGACATACTTCCAAAAAATGATTTCCTATTCCTGTTTCTCTAAATTTTCTGTCAGCAAACTCTCTTGCTAATTCTATTTTATTTTGAGGCAATTCTTCCATACTCATAGTATAGCAAACTATATTATCAAATACGTTATGCTTTGTTTTCTACAAACTTTTTAAAGTTTTCAAGTATTGCAGACCATCCGGCTCTTTGTATATCTTCACTATTTACTTCTTCGGGAGAAAATTCTTCTTCTATTTTTGTAGTACCGTCTCCAAGATCAGTAAAAATAATATCGCATTCTCTATGCTCTGCTTCAGTATCAGCTTTATCCATTATGTATGTGATTTTTTCAAACGGAACAACTTCTGTGTACGTACCGGTAAAATCAAAAGAAGCGCTCCCGTCTTTTGCGGACATTCGAGTCAAAAATCTACCTCCCACTTTTACATCATTTTCCGCATACGGACATTCCCACGTATCACTGGCAAAAGCCCACCCTTTAATGCTTTCTGGACTATTCCAGTGTTCCCAAACTTTTGCTACTGGAGCATTGATTATTGTTTCGATTTTAATTTTTTGCATATGAGAAAAGTATACCAGAAATATATTACTTGTATCATTCCAAAAATTCGAGCTCTTTATCCATAAAGTGTTGCCAGAGCTCAAGTAGTTCTGGCATATCATGAGCAATACCCTCCAACTTCTTCTTCTGGATAACAAAAGTCTTTTTTACTTCATCTTTAGTAATATGTCCGTGACGTTTGAGCCCAGCACCCTGGTTTAATATCACAGTAAGCTTCGGCAAAATTTTATCAAGTGTTTTTATAAACCGAGCTTCTTTTGTATCCAAGCGTTCATAATGCTCTATCGTAGTATGTACCCACGGAAATACAGGTCCAAACATTTCTTCAATACGCTTTAGTGAGTCATATTCTCGAGCTTCTTTATCTGCAAAAAATGCATCACTTACACCGATAAGTGTTGGTGTGTCTCCCGTATGCACTTCAACCAGGTCATGAATCAGTGCAAACTGCACCAAAAGCCCTCGATCAAGATCTGGATATAAACGCTCGGCAATAGATGGTGCCAATATACCAAGCATGACAGTATGGTCCGTATCAGATTCAGGATAAACACCATCTTGGTGAGATGTCTTTCGATCTACTTTTCCAAAGTCAAGAATCAATGATGCAAGTTCTAAAATTTTTGATTTCATATGTAGACTACTTTACTATACACCACCTGACGGTGGTGTCAGAAATGGACTGTCCAATTATCCTGTCGCCAGCATCACCCACACAAAAGTAAAAAACAAAATGACCGCTATACCAGCAATAATCCTGTGTATAGGATGAGTGATTTTATGAGTTGTGAATGAGAATGTAAAACCAAGAAGCATAAAAAATATCCATATCGCTATATGCATCAGTATCACCTCTAGCTATGGATCCGAAAACATGACATTCAGTAGCCTTATTTTGAAAGAAATTCAATAATTTATCCAAAATATTTTGACGGGCTGAAATAAGATTATTCTCAATTTCTTTCATAATTTTATTTATATTTTCCAAACATTTCCATCGCTCGCTTCACAATGTGATCACCAATTTCTCCCCATTTTACATACTGTCCGTAGTCTTTTGGGTCAATCAACTTTATTTCTGAAATATCTCCATCCGGATCAGAAACGAAATCACCGTATGGTTCAACTATACAAAACGATCTGGTTTGTCGAATAGTGCGGTCTTTTTCATATACATCGATATATCCAATCAATTCCTGATGTAACACTTTCATATTTGATTCTTCTTTTATCTCTCGGGTAGTAGCTTCTTGCCATGTTTCTCCGGGTTCTATACTACCGCCTGGAAATGTCCAATACCCCTTATCATTTGCGTATACTACTACCAATTTGTCACCATAAAAACAAAAACCATGGACAGCCTGCAGAACTTTTCCATCTAATCCCCCCATCGGATCAAATCCTTCTCTGAACACGTAATCAACCATTTCTCCATTACGTGATTTAAATTGTGATTTTATTTCCATGATTTTGTTAAGCTAATTTATTCTTAAGTTCGAGTGCTCTTTCTATGATTCTTTCTCCAATTTCACCCCAGTCAAAATATTCTTTATAATCTTTTGAATCAATTAGTTTAATTTCAGATACATCTCCGTCTGGGTCAGAGACAAAATCACCATATGGATGAATGATGCAAGCATAACGAAGTTGGTAGATTATTTTGCCATCAAATTGAACTTCTTGGGCACCTACAGGTGCAAAAGAAAGAACTCTCATATTTGATTCTTCTTTTATTTCTCTTTTCAAACATTCTTCATATGTTTCGTTTGGTTCAAGACCACCACCAACTAAACCCCATGCATGTTTATTGTGAACAACTAGCATTTTGTCATCTAGGAAACAGATAGCGTATACTTGTGTCACTTTTTTTGATAAAAGATGGTTAAAAGAGTCACAATCCTCATATACCACTTGTGCTATATTCCCATTATCAGTGAATTGTGATTTTATTTGCATGTTATTTTTTAAAATAATGATTTTACATAAATAGAAACAAGATCATCCTTTTCTGCAACAGAAAAATCTTTTTTAAGAATTATTTCATTCTCCTTTGTCCATTTTTTATATTCATCGGTAAAAACCAAATCAACCATTTCTGAATATGCCTTAAATCTTTCATGTAGAGTTACTGCAGAAGTATAGCTTTGAAACAATTCGTAAAAATCTTTTGCATTTTCTTTCATATACAAAATAGCGTTTTTCTCTCCTCTCCACGGTATATCTCGTAGAGTAAAATAAGCACAGGTAACTTGTTCCATGCTATAGAATAATTTCATTTCCAGAGCTTCATGGTAAATTTGATCTCCAGAATCAAAATATCTTTTATCAGCAATATAATTGTGATTTATTCTTTGCCAATAACCTTTTTTGGATTTTTCAGAAACATGTGAAGTATCAACTTCTAAAGCTTTCAATTTCAAATTTGTAACCAATCCAGATTTATCAAAATATATATTTGATTTTTTTATCCAATCAAACAATATTGCATCGAAATTATCAGAATCAATGTTTGTTGCTGAAGCAATTCTTTGCATATCTGACAAATCAAAAAAGAAAATTTCAGCAAAAATACCATCAATCCATTTGTATAGAGAATATAGACTATTTTTGTTTTCTTTCAGAATAACCACCAAATCAATATCACTGTATGATTTTGATTGGTTTATAGCGTTCGAACCTGTGAGAAAAACTGCGTCTACATCGTTATTTAGCTTTAGGTTCTCAATTGCTTTATTTAGTGATTCCATAAAGTTCAATAAAAATTAAATTGACGACGCAACTTGAGCGCTCGAGTGCTGTTGACAAATAACACAACTCGTGCTGTGCTCGACTTGGCTGGCCGACTCGAGCTAGAACCGTGGTCGGTCAAGCCCAGATTGGTGGATTTAGCTAATTTAACAATATCATATCGACGGGTCTTGAGCACACTGATTTTTTCAAATAGTGACAAAAGTGACACTTGAAAGAGACTTCTGACTGTCACTTTACTTTTTACCACCCTCTCGGTATTCTTTGCTTATTATGAATCAGATACTTAGTGGAATTGTGATAGCAGTCATCTCTGGATGGATTTTATCATTGTTTGGAATTGGTAATTCAAAAACAACTGTTAGAGTAGACGGCGCTCAGACAGTATCAAAAAAGTGGAAAGTCACTATAGCTCTTGGTTGGCTCATGTTCATAGGTGGAGGATATTACTTTCTAGCATGGCTTTCAGTTTTAGGGTTTAGTGATCCAAAGACTGGCATGGGTCTTTCTATTAGTATACTGGGATTCTTCCTACTTCTTTTTGGAAAATTCGGATCATGGTGGAATAGAAGTTGGTAGTACAGACAATCATCACTTCACTTTACTTATAAATCTCGTTATTGTCTCTTACTGAATTCTTTTTCTAATCTTTCAAAAATTTCTGGTCGTTTACAAAACTCACAAATTTTTTTTAATTCTTTACTTCCAATGGTATTTCTAGATTTTTTATAGTTCATCAGTTCAATTTGAGGAAAAGAAAATCTTGCGTTCACGCCCTTACTTTTATGTATTACATGGAAATGTTTATCATGGTCATTACTATAGACTCTCATTTCAAATGGACCAAATTTTGCAACCAGTCCACGAAAAAGTGGTCCCCTCCACGCAATTGCATCTTTATATTTCTCCTCTAACTTTTGTTCTTCTTTGTCCTCCTCACTATAAAGATACTCTTCGAAATTTTCTTCTGATTGATTTAAAATGTTCAAAATTTCATGAGCAAAATTTAGGTCTCCTGAGTATGAAAATTTATTTGATTCTGCATCATCAAAAATATTATCTTTAACTTCACGTCTTTTTCTGATTTCTTCAAGTTGTCTGTAATAATCTTTTAAATCTTGTTTATACTGCTTTATCCTACTACCGACAGTTTTATGTTTTTCTAGTACTTCAAGATCTACTCCATTTTCTGGCTCTAACTCCTTAATGATTAGTGGTATATAAACAGATTTATCATCCTCCATCTTTGCTGAAATTTTAATAGTAACTCTTCCTTGAGATTTTTCTAAGAAGCCGAGGTTAAATTGGTTAAACTGGACATTAGCATCAAACGGTACTTTCCTTAATAATCTCCATAACCAGTTAATTCTCGGAAGAAAGATTGTGTCACAACTAAAAGCTATACCATCAATATCAATTAGATCTAAAAATAACCGATTATCAAAAGTTCCAAACTCATCTTTTAACCAAGAGACTGGAACTAATCCAGAAATAACAAAATTACTCCCAATTTCTTGAAAGGGTTTAGGTGTGGACACAAATATATCTTCATACTTTTTCATCGTTATATTTGTATATTAGTGAAAAAATAGACTAACGCAAATAACTAATCTGCATCATCATCCATTAGTCTCTCTTTAGAGTTCATCATCTCATCTGAAAATAGTTGCCATTTACCTTTTCTCCCCCTAACCGTCCTTTTTACAATTACATCATTTGCTTCCTCAAGGTCAAACTCTGGAGAGACTGGAGTCCCTTTTTGTGCCTTTATTTGTTCATAAGCATTCTTAATGTGCTCCTTTAATCCATCTGGAACCTTTTGATTTTTAGGCTTTATTTTTTCTTGTCTCATTGGATTATCACTCAATCTCCAGTTAGGTCTCATGTTGTCCCACATCTGAGTAGTTAAAAATCTACTGTTGTCTGGAGGATACCAGGCAAAACCAAAAACCCCACCTCTTTTTTCATCATCGGTTTTTAATTTAAAAAAGTGCTCATCTAATTCTGATAAATCCTTTTTTAAATCAGGACCATAAATAAATCTTTGATCTGATTCTAAAAATAACGGTGTGACTCTTTTGTGTAAATTGTCGCTTGAAGTAAAAATATTGGCGAATGGTAGATAATACAAATAAGCCATATCTGCTCTGTTACTTTTTCTATCTCTAGAAATGAGACTTGAACTAGTACATAATATAAAAAAGATATCAACTTTTAATACATGACTCGCATATGGAGCGAATTGGCTTATAGAAAGCATTCCACTTTTATTCCATCCTTTCAATATTTCTCTGAAACCTGCATCGCTTATGTTGAATAAATTTCTAGCCATTATCAATAATTTATACCTGTCACCTTCTCCACGAACTATCTTTGAAGCCATATCGTATGCTTCCTCAATATTTTTTGGTTTTGTAAATGTTGAACCAGTAATTTCTCTGATTAAATTAAAATAATAATCATAGTCAAATTCTGCAAGAGCTTGCCTCCATAGTGAAGCAATCTCTCTTTCAAGTTCATTAAACTCTTGTTTTTGCCAGCGTTGAAAAGCTTTAGTTTCTGGAGGTTCATCAAAAACGACACCGATCTTATTATTCATGGTATATCTCTTACCTCCGCTAAGAATTGGTCTTCTAGAATTACTAACTTCATATCCCAACAGATTACCGACTACCAGTTCTCTGTGATGAGTATTTGGGCTAGAACCCATTTCAGGTACTTTGTTTGCAATCATGCGAACAGTATCTTCCGCAGGTCTTAATTCAGATTTCTTAGCCAAATCGGCTAGAGTTTCCACATAAAATAGGGGTGTAATTATTGAATGATAAAAAGCATCAAGCCAAACAGACTCATCTTCACTAAGTGATTGAAGTACTGACTTATCGAAAATGATCGTTGGTCCTAATGACGACATAAGCCTATTTTACCATTTTAAAGACTTGTATAACGAAATGGTCTATTTAATAAAAGTTATCCACTTGACCCCTCCCCACATAGAGCTATACTACAGGTACTTGTAATAGCAAGAAACTAACTGGAACTAAACGGTACCTAAATTGTGTGAGTTTTAGATCGGTCGAGATTTGATCTAAACTCGCTATTTCGTGCCGTTTTTTGTTTGCACCTAAACTGAGACCTAAATTGTTTTAACAGTTCTAACTTAAAACAACATGACTAAATTAATATGGCGTTCCGAAAAACGGAGCGTTAAGTCTCTAAAAGCTTGGAGAAACAATCCGAGGAAAATTACTAAAGAAGCATTTGAGAAATTGAAGGATCGTATCAAACAACGTGGTTTCCATGATGTCATCAAAATTGATACAGATGGGACAGTACTTTCGGGAAACCAGAGAAAGAAAGCATTAACTGAACTTGGTATACAAGAAGTTACTGTTCTCATTCCTAATCGCAAGTTAACCAAAGACGAGAGAAACAAAATCGCTCTCGAAAGTAACACTAACGATGGTGAGTGGGATTTTGAAGGACTAAAATCCTTTGATATGGATACACTCACTGATATTGGATTTGATAAGAATGAACTCCAAGATATCTGGTCGGAGAACCTTGAAGCAGAAGATGATCAGTTTGATGTTGATGCTGAACTCAAGAAAATCACCAAACCAAAAACTAAACTTGGAGATATGATTTTCATGGGAGGTCACAAGCTTTATTGTGGTGATTCATTAGACCAAACTTCTCTCAAGAAATTATTCGGCAAAGAGAAAGCGTCAATGATTTACAGCGATCCTGTATACAATATCAAAATCAATTACAACGGAGGTATTGGTGGTAAACAAAATTATGGTGGAAATGTAAACGACAACAGAACAGACGTCGAATACAAAGAGTTCTTGAGAAAAAGCATGGTTAATGCTCTGTCTGTATCTAAACCAGATACTCATATCTTCTATTGGTCGGACCAAATATATATTGGATTCGTCCAAGATATATACCGTGAACTTGGTATTGAAAACAAACGAGTCTGTTTGTGGGTCAAAAACTCACAGAACCCAGTACCGACTGTGGCATTCAACAAATGCTACGAGCCATGTACATACGGAGTTCGTGGCAAACCATACATTACTAAAAACATTCAGAACCTTAATGAGGTAATGAACAAAGAAATCACAACTGGAAACAATCTTCTAACTGAAGCATTGGATCATTTGGACTTGTGGTTTGTAAAACGACTGTCTGGTAAAGAATACGAGCATGCGACGAGTAAACCCCCTAAGCTCCATGAGAAAGCGATTAGACGGTGTACTAAACCTGGCGACATCATTCTTGATTCCTTTGCTGGATCATCTAGCACTATGATATGTGCGGAACAGTTAAAGCGACGAGTATATGCAGTGGAACTTGAACCACGATTTTGTGATTTAGCTATCAAACGATTTGAGTTACTTACAGGAAAGAAAGCTAAGATAATTCACAAATATGAAGAAGAATAAAATCAAGAATACTTTCCTCGAACAACTCCGTAAAATCCCCATAGTTCAGGTAGCATGTGAGAAAACAAATATCTCTAGAAACAGTATCTACCGTTGGCGTAAGGAAGATCCAAAGTTTCTAGACGAAATGGAACTTGCCTTGTCTGAAGGTGAAGCCTTGGTTAATGACATGAGTGAGAATCAACTTCTATCTCTCATTAAGGATAGAAACTGGAACGCTATCAGTTTTTGGTTAAGACACAGAAATCCTAAATTCAGAGAAAAGGTCGAAGCTACAGTAAAACTGGAAAATCAGAACGCACCACTCTCTCCAGAGCAAGAGGACTTAATTAAGAAAGCTCTGCTTTTGGCTATGCCTCCACAAAACCATGACAAATCTAAATCCTGATGAGGAGAAGATAATAGAGAGAATGATAAAGGATAAAGCCTTTCGAGTAGCAATGGTTCGCAAAAGCCATTATTGGTTTTTCCACTACTACTTTGGTAGACACTATGTTAAATACAGAACTGCTGATTTTCAAAGAGAAATATTTCAGTTAACGGAAGATATGGATATACAAAATCTTGTCATTACTGCCTTTAGAGGAAGTGCTAAGAGTACCATTGTGACTATGTCATATGTTATTTGGTCTATACTTGGAGAACAACAAAAGAAGTTTCCCTTAATTCTCGGAAAGACACAGAGTAAAGCTCAAAATCACTTGATGAATATTAAGAAAGAACTGGAGCAAAACGATGAACTACGTCGTGATCTTGGTCCGTTTAAGGAAGAGAACAACCAATGGGGTGCTCAATCACTCATCTTGCTTCAATACGGAGCAAGAATCTCAATTGGGTCAGTAGAACAAAGTGTGAGAGGTATACGACACAACCAACATAGACCCGATGTAATTGTTTGCGACGACCTAGAGGATTCTGAATCAGTTAAAACACAAGAGAGTAGAGATAAACTGTTTGAGTGGCTGACGGGTGATGTGTTACCTGCTGGCGATAAAGACACAAGGATGATTTTCATTGGTACACCACTGCACCAAGATTCTCTACTCATGAGACTTAAGGGTATCTTTGAAAATAACAATTCAAAAAGTATTTTTAGAGAATATCCTATTGTTGATGAGAATAATATACCTCTATGGTCTGGCAAGTTTCAAAATGATGACGATATACAAATGGAAAAAGCAAAATGCTTTAATCTTTTAGCTTGGCAGAGAGAATATCTACTCCAAATTGTTGAGAGAGAAGATCAGGTTATTCAAAGAGGGTGGATACAATCATATGATGTACTTCCACCTGATAACTTCCATACATATAGAGCAGTTGGTATTGATTTAGCTATATCACTGAAAGATAGTGCAGACTACACTGCTATGATACCTGCTATCGTTCAAGGTAGAGGACAGAACTTGAGAATATATATCCTACCAAATATCGTTAACAAACGACTGACTTCTCTTGAAACTATTGAGCAAGCTAAGATGATATCATCTGTACTTAATAGACCCAAGCTCTTTGTTGAAACTAACGGATATCAAGCTTCGATTATTGAACATCTCAAAAAAGAAAATTGTAATGTAGTAGGTGTGCGTTCTGTGGGAGACAAATATGACAGATTGAGTGCTGTTAGTTTTCTTATAGAAAGTGGTCAAGTGTTGTTTCCTAAAAGTGGAGTAGAGCAACTTATTAATCAACTAACTGGTTTTGGTTCGGAAAGACACGATGACTTAGCTGATGCTTTTTCCATATTACTTTCTAAAGTTATTGAGAATAATCATAGGTCGGTATCATTTGGTGTATTTCCACCAAGAGATGACCGTGATCTCAATCACTTAAGTAGTAGAGAGAAACTAGGAATCATCGAGAAAAGGAACTCTATACGGAATGCTCCAAAGTTTGACGCGATTTGATTATCTTCCTAGATCAACAAGAGCTGACTTTCCGCCAAACATACTTCCATTGTATTGGAATTGCAATCTAGTAGCACCTTTCTTTATCTCAAAACCCACCCAACCTGTTCGTTTGCTTTGAGCAATGACTGTTCCATCTAAACCAAAGCCAGGATTTTCCATCGCTTTATTTGTTACAGCAACTTGGTAACTATTTTTCTCTCCGTCTCTAATATACATCTGCCCTAGAGTTGTCACATATTGTTGTGATGATCCTGTATTTTCTATTGTTACATTTAAATTAACCCATTCGTTACCATCTGCAGGTTTAGTATATTGACCGCCTTGTGAGTACTCAACTTTGTTAACTGTCACAATTGAGTTACCTAATTTAATCTGATCACCAACTTTAAATGTTGTGGTTTTTTCGACTGTATTATTTACACTATTACTTACACTTGTTTCTCCAACTTTTTGAGGACTACTACTATCCGAACCTATTATTGATAATATGACTATTACGACGATACCCCAGAACCACCACTTTTTATAGAACTTTTTCTTAGGCTGATTTTCCATCTAGATTTATGTTAGTTAATAATCTAGTGGTAGACAAAAAACCTACCACTAGGTGGCCCGAAGGCCCATACCGGTTTCCCGATATGACGTCGTAAACGAGCCTAATGATAGGTTTTCTGTTTACGACGATTTGATGCCATGCCAGTGATTTCTCTCTGGTTTAGGCATGCTTTGCTATTTAATTGTTAATGAACATTATATTCCATTTTCCTCTCTATTCCAACCCTATCGCAGATCACTTGTTTTGCTAAGAGTAGGAGCGACCATGCGACGAATCCGTAGTTCTGCATAGCTATGCAGGGGTGGTGGTTCTGTCATTAATATATGTATGGAAACACATATACAATCGACAGGGTTAATAGGCAAAGAAGTAGTTTTGCCAACGATAAAAATTAAGTATTGTTTGTATGCCAGAAAATCTACCGAATCAGATGAGAAGCAAGCTTTGAGTATAGATAGTCAGGTAAAAGAAATGCTCAATATAGCCGAAAGAGAAAATTTAGAAATAATTGATATTCGTCGTGAATCGCATTCTGCTAAGGATTCAGGTCAAAGACCTGTTTTCAAAGAGTTGCTGGAAGATATTAGACGAAAAAGATTTAATGGAATACTAACTTGGGCACCTGACAGGTTGAGCAGGAATGCTGGAGACTTGGGATCACTTGTAGATTTAATGGATGAAAAACAGTTACTTGAGATCCGTACTTACGGACAACATTTTCACAATTCACCGAATGAAAAGTTTTTATTAATGATTCTATGCTCTCAAGCTAAGTTGGAAAATGATAATAAGAGTATAAACGTAAAGAGAGGTTTGAAAACCAGAGTAGAAATGGGATTATGGCCGTCAGTAGCTCCCACTGGGTATTTAAATAGTAAAAATGTTGGAGAGAAAGGAGTGATATATACCGACAAACAAAGAGCCCCAATTATTAGGAAAATGTTTGAGAAAGTGGCATATGAAAAATGGAGTGGGAGGAAGTTGTACAACTGGCTAAAGTTTGATTTGAATTTAAAAACATCTAGTGGAAATAAGAACCTCACTCTAAGTAATGTGTATATGATACTACAAAACCACTTCTACTATGGGACTTTTGAATACCCAAAAGATTCAGGAAACTGGTACCGAGGAAAGCATGAACCCTTAATTTCAAAAGAATTATTTGACCAAGTTCAGGAGCAGATGACTAGATCTGTAATACGGACAGAGAATAAAGAGTTTGCTTTTACCAAACTAATGACTTGTGGACTATGTTCTTCTGGTATTACTCCAGATGAAAAGTTTAAGAAGCAAAAAGACGGTAGTGTTCACAGACATGTCTACTATGGTTGTAATGGATCTAAAGATAGAGATTGTAAGGGTGGATATATAAATGAAATAGACTTAATTAAACAATTTGAAGAGTTAATGGAAACTATCAACATAGATGAGATAGGGATAAAAGAGAAAATTAAAAATGAGGTACAAAGATTTAAGAGGTTTAATCAGATAGTACTGAACTCGAAAGATAAGGTAGAAGTTGGAGATATTGATATCCGGAATTACTGTAAATACATCTTAAGAAATGGAACTGACGGAGAGAAGAGAGAACTCCTTGGCTGTCTACAAAGTAAAATTTTTATAAAAAACAAAAAAGTAAGTACCCAGATTACCAATCAAATTACTTCAACAAGTTTTTAAATTTATTTACAAAAACTATAAAAGATTCTTTTTCGGAGTCAGGTAATGACCCTTCTCGCTTGAATTCACTAGTTAAAGGATTGATGGGTGTACCATTTTCAAACATAGCGTATTGTAGATGAGGTCCTGTTGAAATACCTGTTGATCCAACATATCCTATAATATCTCCTTGAGTAACACTTGCTCCATTTTTAACACCCTTAGCAATACTTGAAAGATGGGCATATTGGGTAAGATAACCTCCATGTTTTAATTCCACAGTAATACCTAGACCTCCTTTTGATCCAGCAGTTGTAACTTTTCCATCCGCGGTAGCAATGACAGGAGTTCCTGTATTTGCTGCGTAATCAATTGCACGATGCGCAGTAACCTGTTTTGTCACAGGATTTTTGCGACTATAACTGTAACCTGAACTTATCTGAGCGTAGTTAAGTGGTGATTTCAAAAACTGACGAGCAAGAGACTCTCCGTTCTCAGTATAAAATTTATCATTATAACGAAATGCTATATGTGTTGTACCATCATTAGTAAACTTCGCAGCTAAAACTTTTCCAGCACCTGCAGGTTTTCCATCAAGAGTTCTTTTTTCATAAACGAGAGAGAAAGAATCGCCTTCACGAATATCGGTAGCAAAATCAATATCACTTGAAAAGATACTGGCAAGCTCCATCGTAGCCTTATCTTCAATTCCAGTTTCTTGAGCAGTAAGAAATAGTGAGTCTGTAATTATTCCTTTCGCAGTAACAATCTTTACATCATACTCAATAGGTTTCTCGATAGCTTTAAAGGTATTATCATCTTTTTGGATAATAAGAACGGTGTCGCTTGAGAGTGGATACTCAATAGAAGCAAGTGCTTTCTTCACAAAGATTAGTCTAAGAACCTTTCCAGTTTGGATTTTAGTAAAATCAAACACCTCTTTTGAAGAACTGAGAATAGTTATAGCTTGATCGTAGGATACGTCAAAAGATCCTAGAACCTTCGTAAACGTATCACCTGACTGTATTACATACTCCACAACCTCTCTGTTTGCAATTTGTTGTGAGGAAATGTCTTGATTTGTGTCATTTTTTGATCCAACGAAGGGTGCAGTTACGAGCAGAATACCTCCGACGACCAGGGAAATTATTTTCTCCATGAACTAATAATCCTAGCAGAAATAGGTCACTTTTTCAACCCAAAAACGAGCCTTATTTCTAGGTCTATAAATGGGAAATTTAGGAGGTGTAATTTTACTTAAAGAGCCTTAATCCGTTCAAAATTACCAGTATTGCCACCCCCGTATCAGCAGCTATGGCGATACCAAGATTAGATATTCCAAAAACCCCAAGAACCACAAACACAATTTTAGCAAGAAGCGCAGCTGAAACATTTTGTTGTATTGTTCTCAATGTTTTTTTACTTAATTCGACTGTTTGAGGAATATTCAAGATATTATCATTCATAAGCGCAATATCGGCTGTTTCAATAGCGACATCAGAGCCACGAGCTCCCATCGCAATACCAACATTTGAAAGTGCAAGTGATGGGGCATCATTGACTCCATCTCCAATCATAGCTACCGATCCGTACTTATCTTTAAGCTCTTGAATTTTCTTTACTTTTTCATCAGGCAAAAGGGAGCCAAACGCTTCTTTTATCCCAAGACTCTTGGCTACGTATGTCGCAGTATGCTGATTGTCGCCGGTAAGCATAATAGTCTCTACCCCTAACTTATTAAGTCTTTCGATTGTCGTTTTTGCTTCATCACGAATCCGATCGGCAATAGCCAAAGCTCCCATGATCTTATTGCCTTCGCTTACGAGAACTACCGTCTTACCTTCCTGCTCAAGCCCCTCTGTCTTTTCAAGTATCTCCTTAGTAGAAATGCCATGTGCGTCCATGAGCTTCAAATTTCCAACACAGTGTTCCAGATCGTCACAGACCATACAGGTCGCCTTTCCGCCTTTTCCGGCAATGTTCTGATAGTTTTCCATACTGTGTGGGCTGATACCTTTTTCCTTAGCAAAATTCAAAATACTTTTTGCGAGCGGATGGGATGAAAATTGTTCAAGCCCTGCCGCATCTTCAAGAACTTGCTCCTCCGTAAAGCCATTAAATGCGATGACATTAGAAATGTAGGGTTCTCCAAGAGTGAGCGTCCCTGTCTTATCAAATGCAATAGCTTTAACTTTCTTCAATTCCTCAAGATGTTTACCACCTTTAATGAGAACGCCCCTACGTGATGCGCCGCCAATAGCTGAAGTAATAGCGACCGGTGTTGAAATGACGAGGGCACAAGGGCATGCGATGACAAGAAGGATGATTGCTCTCGTAAGCCAGACAGAAAATGGATCTCCGATTAATAACGGGGCAAGGGTGGCAATTAAAAAGGCAATCGCAACTACAGACGGCGTATAATATTTTGCAAATCTATCAATA
Source organism: uncultured Candidatus Saccharibacteria bacterium (assembly GCA_964426735.1). GTDB lineage: Bacteria > Patescibacteriota > Minisyncoccia > Phycocordibacterales > DATDWN01 > UBA910. The sequence continues at coordinate 71,310 of CAYRRP010000001.1, read as the reverse complement.
AACTCTTGGGTAGGAGCTTTTGCTTTTTGAGCCTGCTCTACGAGAGCAATGATTTTTGCGAATGTGGAATCTTTGCTTTCTTTCGTCACTTCGATTTCAAGATATCCATTCTCATTAAGTGTTCCAGCAAAGACAGTATCACCCTCTCGTTTGTCTTTCGGAATAGATTCACCGGTAATCGTCGCCTCATTGACTACTGACAACCCCTTCAGAACTTTTCCATCAAGAGGTATGAGTTCTCCCGGCCTGACTCCTACTTTCTGCCCAACCTTCACTTCTGCCACAGCAACTTTAGTATCATCAAGAAGGGTTGCTGTCTGTGGTGATTTATGAAGAAGTGCTTGTAAGGCTCTGCGAGAACGATTAATCCCATACTCTTCAAATGCTTCGGCAAGAGAAAAGAAAAAGATAACAGCGGCGGCCTCTGGAAGTTCACCGAGGTAGATTGCACCGACAGAGGCGATAACAACAAGAAAATCGATATTAAGAAATCTCTGTTTTGTAAGACCTCTCCATGCACCTTTAACCACATAAATACCGCCTGAACATATTGCAAGATAATAAATCGCCGTAACTAGCATAGAGGAGACAGGAAGAAAGCTCAAAATAAAGCTGAGAATTACTGAAACTCCCGCGATGGAGGTAAATGTCTTTTTCCAGTTGATGTTTACAGTAGTAACTAGAGGCTTTGTTTCAGGCTCACAATTATCACAAGAATTATTATTTTTAATAGAGTCATTCATAATTATTTATGTTATGTATTTTATCATTAAACTAAATGCTCGTATTGCTGCTATCCTTTCTCGAGATAAAAGGAACAAAGCAGACACTTGCAATAAGAATGCCGACAATATTACTGTTTAGATCAAGCCAAGTGTCAACTGGTGTTTTTGCAGAAATAATGTCAAAACAATATTGCAGTAAAAATTCAATTACTTCATTCAGTACTCCTAAAGCAATCACTACAAGGAAGCTGAATAGAAAAAATTGAAATTTTTTAAGTCTAATTCCACTATCTCTAGCAGCCAAGAAACATACAAGAAATGCCGTGAAGCCACCCCCAAAAATATGGAGGATTCGATTACCTATTTCTTTATCGTGTATCCTAAGGGCTATATAGCAACTCACAAAACTAATCAAGCAGATGATGACAATCGAAAGCAAAGACTTATAAGACAGCCTTGCTCCTCTTACACCATTAAAAAAATATGGAAATAAGAAAAAAAGAATAAAGTAAGAAACACACAGACCAAATGTAATAGTGTATAAATATAATATCATTTTATTTTAATTAAAGGATTTTGAATTTTCTTTACTTTTTCAAAGAAAAGTAAGACCGATACAACCATAAACCAGACAAAACCAAAAGCAAGGAAGATGCTTGGTCCTGATGTGTTTATAATCAACAAATTAAACATGGTGTGGACAACAGTAGCAAAGACTAGACCAAGCAGAGTAAATATTATTTTATATTTTCTCGAATGATAAAAAGCAAAGGCAACAAATATACCTACTGTGGCAGAGGATACTACATGAAGAAGCGTTGATCCGACAAACCTCATACTTCCAGTGATAAGAGCAGTCGTGATCTGCCCTGAAGAGATCAAATCAATAAGGAAAAGTGTGTTCTCTAAAGCAGCAAAACCTAGTGCAACAGAGATAAGATAAATAATGTTATCCACTGGCTCGTCATCACATTTTCGTGATACTCCTGTGAGATATGCTGCGACGTACTTTAGAAACTCCTCTATGAATGCCCATAGAATAAAGAGAATAGTTGTGCTGACAAAAATATCATTTACATATTTTTGGATTGGCAACACAATTGGTACAACCAGCATCCCCGAAATAAAACAAAGGAGGATTATTTTCTTAGGTTCTGGATGCAGATCATCTTCCTTCAACCAGAAAAACAACCATATTATCGCTGGCAATAATCCGCTTAGGAATGCAATGGGAATAGATTGTAAGTAAGACATATAATTATTTTTAATTTTCTGAACCAAAAAGTTCCAAGAATTTAATTGGATCTATGGACACATCCCATATTCTTACGGTTAGGTGGAGATGAGGACCAAGAACATAACCCGTATCTCCACTTTTTCCTATAAGATCTCCCTTCTCTACCTTTTGACCGTTAGTTACGATTATTTCCGATAAATGCATGTAAACGGTTTGTAATCCAAGTCCGTGATCTATAACTATGGTCTTTCCATAATTACGAAGATCATCTGTAAATCTGATAAAGCCTTGGTTCATAGCATAGATAGGAGTACCTAGTGGTGCTTCTATGTCAGTACCTTTATGAGGCATAGTGAAGTTATTTATTACTCGAGTATAACCGTAAGGATCCTCCACAATAGGATTACCGTTAAGTGGAGCTCGAAACTTTTCAGTCCAGAGTCTCTGGTAACCTGTCGGAACCGCATTGATGATCTTACCCTCTGCGGCGAGAGTGGAGATGAGTGTTTTGATGCTTTCAGCTGTGTTGCCGCCAAGTTTTTCAGGAATATCAAATGGCCTTATCACTTCCGCGCGCGGATAAATTACAAATTCCCCTCGTACCTCCTTTCCGTCAGTAAGAGTAAGGATGAGAGGAAACGTGCCAGGAGCTGCGTACAAATCCACACCAAGAAAAGCTGTCACCTGACCATCGTATAGAAAAGTGATAAGCGGACGATTGTTGAAAGTAAATGATTTCACACTTGAAGTAGACGCGAGTCCTTCTACGGTTATGATTGCAGGCTCTCCTTGCTGTACTGAAGTAGGCCACACAGAAATACTAAGCTCACCTGTTGGTTTTTGTATAGGTTTTGGTTTGGAAACTACCGGAGTACTAGTCGCAACTGGAGTATTTACCACAGGCGCAGAAGGTGTGTATGCATATTTGATCACAAGTATCGCTACAATACCTAGAAGAAAAACTCCTAGTAAAATTTTTGTCTTGTTGTATCTTTTTTTATGATGGTGATGTTGCATACTATATATTTCGTATCTAGTGTACTAGAACTCTTATGCTGACCTCAAATTACTCTGTCGATTACAGTGACTGGCATAGGCTCTTTTTTCTTTGGTTTAATCCTTTCAATAAACGGGTGTTCAATAAATCTGTATGTCACGGTCGAAATCATAATAGTAATCACTCCCGCAACAAAAATAACTGACCAAAACACAAATGGACTGAGAGAGGCAACTGGTTCTACCGCATTGACTATACGCAAAACAAAATACAACACTATGCCATGAAGTAGATACACGCTGTAACTGATAGTGCTCAAGAACTTTGCGGCTGGTATTTTCAAAAGCCCAAACAGATTGTTGCCATATACAAAACACAGAAACACGACAAGCGTTATGAGATATTGGACATACGAGTATGGCTTGTAGTTAATGGAATACACTAGAAGCAATCCGAGAACAGGAATCATCCCAGACCAAGAGACTTTTTTGAACCATGATACTACAGGATATCGGTGGACTATGTGCGCAGCGATAATACCAAACAAAAATATCGCCCAATATCCTCTATCGGGCAGAAGAAATACTCCTGACAAAATCAAAACTGACGCAATCTTTCCGTATATATTTCTAGGAATAAGCGCCAAAAGTGGAAGGAGGAGGTAAAATGCCCACTCGTATCGCAGTGTCCAGTGTATTCCTGCATTTATTGGAATAATATCGTATCCGTTAAAACTTGTGATTGTGTGGAGGCCCAAAGTGAGCCAGTAAAATATGTCTCTGAAAAATGCACCCACTCCTGCAATTTCAAAATTCGTGTTGTATAGAGCGATGATTCCAACTAGGAGTCCTGAAAAAAGATAGAGGGGTGCAAGTCGCAATAAACGGCTTCTATATAACCGAAACATATCAATCCCACCATTGCTATCAATCACTTTTGTCCAATAAAGAAAACTGGTAGTTATAAAAAACAAAATAACTGCTTCTCCACCCAAGAATCTATAGAACCGCACATCTGTAATTTGCCATATTCCGGTCTGAAAAAAAGAATAGTTCTGTACCGCATGCTGAAAAAATACCCCGATAGCCAGAAACCCTCTCAGACCATCAAGGGCTTCATAACGTTCAGAAGATTCTGCTTCTACAATTTTGCGATAAAACGAGATTTTTCTTACAAGAAATGCCGCTAGTACAACGACTAGAGTCATAATCACAAAATATGGGGTGATGCTTGTATAACTTAATTCCATTGTGAATAGCAAAATAACTTAACAAGGATTCGTATTTTTATTGATTGACAATTGATGTACTTGTTGCTGGTGGATTTTTTCCAGTATCTTTAGCTCTTTCATTTCTAGTGATGTATGCATAACCAAAAAGCAAAATCGCGAATACTATTGTTATAGCAAGTTTTTTTGGTTCTATTTTTTCAGAGTGATTGTGCATTTTATTCTGTTTTTTTAGATTTATCTTTTTGAAATCTAGCTTTTATTTTATCCCAAAACAATACTCGAATTCCAAAAAGTTCCAGACCGATAAAAATCAGCCAAGAGCCAGGAGTAAAAGGTGTAACCAAAGCCAAAATACCAACAATAATCAGCAGAACCCCTGTTATTTTTTTAAGCAATGATTTACTTTTTGGATCATGCATTTTAGTTATTTACTTTTCGCGGATTTTTTCAGTTTCGTCCAAAATGCTTTGTGTATCGACATCGTATCGCTTAAGTGCTTTTTCACGAGGTCTTTTATGTCTCCACCGGCTTCGCTAAATACTTCTTCGTGGATACGAACTTCCTCTTTTGCGTGATCTTTTAATGCTTTTAGTATGAGTTGAATATTCATGAAATTAAATTTATTAGTTAATAATTAACGTAGTACTTAATCTTTGCACTCGCCGTTAGGTCAGCTACCCACTTTTGTGCTTCTTGCTGGAATTTTTGCTGTTTGAGCTGTTCTGATGTTTCTTTTTTGAAATCCTCCATTGTTTCTTTATCATGAGGAGTAGTTTTACTGTCTTTGATGTAAGCATCTACCTCCACATCAGTAACTATTACTTTGTCTGCAAGCAACTTCTCTAGTTTCTTCTGAATGGTGATCTGCTCACGGAGCTTCTCCTCAGTCAAGCCTTGCTGTGCAAGAGCCATCTCAAGCGTTCCGCCCTGTGCGGTGACTTGAGCCTTTATTTTATCAATTTCTGCGTCAATTTGCTCTTTTGTTGCGACTACTTTTTGTTTATCCAGCTCAGTCTCAATAAGCTTCTTATTAATGATCGCTTCAAGTGCTTGTTTACCGCCCTGCTTCTCAAGTTCCGAAATGACGGACAATCGACTGATCGGACTGCCGTTCACTGTTGCGACCACAAAGATTCCTTTGGTAAAGAATAAAGCGACAATAATGAGAATTACCGCCACTCCAATTGCAATTACGAGTGGCTTAGGTTTCCTGAATTTCAAATTGACGTAGCTTGCCTTAATTTCATCTTGAACATTTTTGTTTTCTGGTGTTGTATTTTCCATAGTTATTTAATGATTAATTATAATTTTGTAATCGCTCCTCCACATCCTCTATCGCCTTGATGGACACATTCTCAAACGAATCTGTTCTGTGGAACCCGAATGGATCGTCAAGGTCCTTAATGAGAAACATCATGTAGAGAAACAACAGCGACACTGATCCGGCAAGGAATAGCGCGTTCGCGAACGGGTCAAGCTTGAGCGCGATAAGACCGATAATGAGCAGGATCGAATTGACCTCCGCGATACGGTACCCCGAGGCAATGAACGATGTGTCCCGTATCGCATCAATCCTCGTCACGATACGCCGGATGTTTGCCTGCTCCTGTTTGAGCCGAACAATGAAGTTTGCTTGGGTATGTGGCTCGAAAGCGCTAAAGAACGGGTTGAGCTCGGTAAGATGTTTGAACACCTCACGCGTGCGTTCATCTTTGTGGAACCATTTCTTGAGGCACGCAATGAGCGAGCGTACATGCTCCACGCACTCCATTGCCTCTTTCAACTTTTTGGTTTTGTATAGCGAATGCGCCTCATCGGCTATCGACTCCAAACTTACGGACAATTCCCCGGGTAGTTTTTCGCTTTCCTTGAAGTCCGTAAGTACGCCAGCCATAAGGAATCCAAGGAGGAATACATTGGCCGCCACAAAGGACGTGAAGAGCGCATTGAGCTCCATAAACTCCAAACCAAACATGTGAACAACATACTTAAGAACCACTATGCCGATGACAAAGGGCAATGTTTTCAATAAGATATTCTTTTTCCCGAAAAGTGTAGCCGTGTGATTAATTATTTTTTGCATTTTCAATAAGAAGTTTGAATGATTCAAATCCTTTTGGATTTTCTATCCTTTTGCCATCAAGAAAGAATGACGGCGTGCCTTGGAGATTGAGACTAACTGCTTCTTTATAACTATCTTCAACTCGCTTTTTTACTTCATCACTTACAACATCTTTTTTCCATTGCTCGATATCCGTCACACCTGCCTGAATAGCGTATTTCTCAAATTGATTCTGATTTGCCATCTGCTGTTCGCCCCATTCAGACTGCTTAGTAAAAAGAATGCTGTACATTTCCCAGAACTTTCCTTGTTTTCCTGCCGCTTCAACAGCATGTGCTGCCGTTCTGGAATTTTTATGACCCGGTAATGGGAAATATCGAACTACTAATCGCATGTCATCTTTGTATTCCTGTTTAAGTTGAGTAACTATTGGATAATATGCTCCACAAGCTTCACATTCGAAGTCGAGGTATTCCACAAGAGTTACTTTTGCAGTGCTGGTTCCTGAAACCCAGTCATTTGCTTTGATTTCAAGTGTTGAAGCCTGACTAGTGTTATTTGTCTCAACCTTATTCTCTGTCTTTTTATATCCTCCTTTTGCCAGAAGAAAAACAACTACAATCAGAGCGCTGATTCCAATAATTATTTTAAGATTTTTCATATGTATTTTTCTTTAAGCTCGCAAATGCAAGCATGTTAATAATAATAAACGCTATAAGCCCCATAAATGGGATGGTAATAAAGCCAAACCACTCAAAGAACTTTGTGGTGCATGATACTCCGAGCATGCATGGCGCAATGCTTTCGGGAAGTATCTTCCAATAGAGTAGATTGTGGTAGATCGATATCACGAGACCAGGGAGAGCAAGTGCGAGAACTGAGATATACGTCTTTTGATCATTTCGAATGATTCCGATTGCCACAAGTATCACTATTGGGTACATGGCAATGCGCTGATACCAACACAATACACATGGTGGCAGATTCATCACTTCGCTGAAGAAGAGACTTCCTGCCATTGCAACTCCTGCCTGAAGCAAGATTGCGTAGTGAAGTGTTTCGACTGATATTTTATTGATTAATTTTTTCATAATTTTAATTCTAGATTTTGCATATTTGAGGATCAGTAATTTTTTTAGCAGTAATGTAGATTGCCACAGCAAGCAAAATTACTCCGATGATTCCAAACTCACTGCCTCCAAGTGGTAGGAATGTTAATACTCCTCCTGCGCCGACAAGCGTCAGGCTCGTGAGAAGAAATGAACCGCAGGCAGCACACCCTACTCCCAAGACTCCACTTGCGATACCCAGAAATCCGGTCGCAACTCCGCTCTGCCCAACTTCCTTGATTCGACGCTTTAAGAAGTATGTGATCATTGCGATGTATACTCCAAAGAAAATAGCAATCACAATCGTGTAAGCAGCAGAGAGTGGTGTGAAGTTAGTTCTTATCGAATCTAGGAGACTAAGTGGTAATTGGATCTTACTTACAAAAGGTACATCCGGTGATCTGACTACGCCCGCAACCAGTCGGATATTTGGAAGCCATACGGCAAACACAAATACCAACGCACTCACAAGAAATGCAAGAACCGCAAGACCTGGTTTCCGGAATACTTTTTGTAAGGCATCAAAAATCATAATTCAAATTATTTATTCTGTGAGGCAAGATCAATGAGTTGCTTTATAGCTGATATCGGTTGCGCTCCTGATAATGGATACTTCTTACCATCTTTACCGACCACAATGCTCCAAGGAGTGCCGTTACCGCCCGTTGCTTGAGCATTTTCAACTTCATCTTGGATATGCTTATCGTATTTCGTGCTTCCAAGACACGTGTTGAATTTTGTCGTGTCTAAGCCCACATACTGTGCGATCTTTGGAAGTTCGAGCGGATCGAGTCCGTTATTTGCAGGAGTGATTTCGTAGAGACGATCGGCATATTCCCAGAATTTATCGTTTCCTCCCTGTTCATTTGCACACTCAAGTGCGACAGCCTCTTTTCGTGCTTTAGAATGAAGCTGATCAATTGGAAAATGTCTGTATATCCACGCCACCTTCCCATCTTTGCCGTAGGTATCCATGAGTTCATTCATCGTATCCTGGAACCTCTTACAGAACGGACATTCTGTATCTGAGTACTCGACTATTTTGACAGGAGCGTTTGCGTCACCACGAATATGATCTTTTGAAGTGACTGGTATCATCTGTTCAAGATCACCTGTTTGCTGTTCCACTTGCTGTTGTTGCAGTTGGTTTACAGTACCAGTCGTGGATTCTTTACCACTACTGTAGATTACTGCACCGGCAATAAGAGCTCCGGCAATCACTACAGCTATGGGTGTTGCCAGTGTATTTTTTTGTGTTTGTTGATTATTTTCTTCCATAGCGAAATAAAATTACGTTAATAAAGCAGACATCAGACAAAGCTGATGTGACGTTCTAGTGAGTCGCTAGAAGATTTTTGGATTCAGTATACCACTTGAAAATGCCTCTTGAAGAAAATTGGAAATTGGAGGCCGGCGGATATAGAAAAGATTTATATATGAATCTACTTTAGGGATTTTTGGTACAGAAAATACTTGCCGTAATTTGAGCAATGCAAACAAGGCGAGAAGCAAAGAAAGTAGTGTTAAAATGTCTTTTGCAGGAAGCGTTGTGAACATACTTTGCCATTCCTGAATATGTTCCATTGGGTTCATCTTACAAATAGACATTGAATGGCTACCTAGTGGACAATTTACTATAAGGATATTCGTATCCATTCCTAGTCCAAAACACGATATACCGAAAATAAGTACAGTAAAAACCACTAGCACAACAGGGAACTTTATTATTCTTTGAACATTAATAAATTTCATAATTTCTGCCCATTTTATTACTGTGAACCGGAAAAAAATAGTCTTTAATATTCTAGCAAAAAATCACCGATTTGTATCGGTGATTTTTTGTCTTGAATACTGCTCTCAGCAGGTATGCGGTGACGGAATAGTTAGTCGCGTACGCTCTGTGTCCACTGCTTTACTTCTTTACAGAAGTATCACATGGACGCGACTCGAGCGTCGCTCGACTTGGCTGGGAGACTAGGAATCGAACCTAGATTGAGAGCTTCAAAGGCTCCTGTCCTGCCGTTAGACGATCTCCCAATATTTACACATTTCTTACAATTGCTTCTGTCCAACCTGTAATCTTTCGAACTAAGGTTGAACTGGTCTTTACTGTAATACGCAATCCTCCAAAATACAAATCCCCTATATTTCTTCGTTTTGTCTTTATATTATGTTTTTTAAAGTAAATTCGAGAAAAAGTACTTTCTGGAAAAGATGTTACTTTAGACCAATATCTTTTTACCATATTTACATCATTTTTGCTATTTTCATGAATATATATTTCAAACTTTACTTCTGAAGGAGGCACTTCAATAACTTCAAATAACCATTTAAGAAAGACTTGAATCATTCGAGGGTCCGAGTTACCAAACTGTATACCACTACCAGGATAATATTCTTTCTCTTTTGAACCTTCTGCCCAATATAATGCAATACCAATAAGCCAAAGCTCTCTTTTAGTTATATGAGTTATATCTTTATATGCTTGTTCAAAAATACTTCTTTGTTTCTGTATTCTTTGTGCTCGCTTTGCTTCACCGCCACGTCGAGCGGCTTGCAACTTTTTAAGTGTTAGTTTTTGAATTTGAGGTTTTGATAATCTTACATCACGAAACCACTCAGAGAGAGTAGACTTCGCTACTGGAATTTCTTTTAAAATTTCAGTGTATGTCTTCCCTTGCTTCCTTAATGAAACTGCTTTTTCTTTTATTAAAAAATCTAACACCATTTATGTATAAATAATACCATAAATGGTGTTCGATTACCTGTTGATAATTATGAGATGTGTTTGACACCTCTATTCAAATACCCTAGTCTATTATCCAGAATGCCACTTTGTGCAACCATTGCATTTACAGTCACTTTTGCCTCCTGCATGATTTGCATCATTCTGTGGTGCCTGAGAGGTTTTATAAACCAGCACATGGAGGGTACACTTCCCTCCTCGCCGAAAATATATTGGGCTGGCGTAGGTTTTTTCTACCTCGCCCTCATCATCGCACTCAGTTTCACCCCGCTAGCGCCTCCTTGGAGGAGCTAGCGGTTTTACCTATTAGCTTTGAGCTTTTTCTCCTGCGATAGTAACTAATGCAAGTTCGAGAGGAAGTGAAGATATATATGCCTTCCCTGTCGCTGTGTATGCATCGAGAAGTGCTATGATAGTCGCCGATGATACTTCTGCTGTTTTGTCTTTTGAAATAGTTTCGATGAATGAAAAATCTTCGTCTGAAAGCGAGTCTTGCACAAGTGCTGTACTGCCAAAACGAACCAAAAGTATAGCGCGCATCTTTGCAAGCAACAGTTTGAGAAGCACAAGCATGTCTACATTTTGATCTGAAATCTTTTTTACTATTTCAAGTGCATCTCCGAGTCTTTTATACACTATTGCAGACACAAGCTCATTGATGAGTATTGTTTGTGGAGCACCAGTCACCAAAAGCACTTCATCTTCGGTAATTTTTTTGTCCTTTGACGACGAGAGTACTTTCTGGAGCACGCCATATGAGTCACGGAATGAGCCGTCTCCCAAAAGTGCAATCAAGTCTGCAGATGAGTCTGCAAGCACAAACCCCTCTTTTTTTGCAACATTTTTTACTGCTGTTTTGAGTACTGCTTGATTTGGCGTCTTAAATGTATACACTTGGCAACGAGAAAGAATCGTTTCTAGGATTTTATGAGTCTCGGTGGTTGCGAGAATAAAGATCACATGAGCAGGTGGTTCTTCGAGCGTCTTAAGGAGAGCATTTGATGCGGACTTTGAGAGCATATGCACCTCATCTAAAATATAGATTTTGTATTTTGAATCAAACGGTAATGTGTGGACTGATTCATTGAGCTCACGAATATCATCAACTGACGTATTTGACGCTGCATCAATTTCATACAAATCATTTGCACTTGTTCCAAGTTCACGAGCAAGTATTCGAGCAATCGATGTCTTCCCTGTTCCTCGAGAACCGGCAAAAAGGTATGCATGACCAATAGTGCCGAGTGCCACTTGAGCACTGAGCGTTTTGACTACCTGGTCTTGTCCCACGACATCTGCAAATGTTTGAGGGCGATATTTTCGATAGAGTACTTCTGACATGAAGCAATAATACCATAGGTAGTATTGCGAGTCTAAAGTCTATCAAGTCCATAAGGTTCAAAGAAAAAAATATAAAAGAAAAAGCACCCAAACCTGGGTGCCACTACTGAACTAGCTTTGATTAATGCAGCCCGCCGATGGCAACAAGAGGTTGCGCACCGGCGGGCGAAAGCCAGATTATATGTTAGAAAAAAACACAACGCCGGTCTGTGGGGCCGGCACCAACATGATTTTGGGTCACCTCAGATGATCATCACGAGGTGCCCGGAAACAGAGCTGCTTAAGCATAGTCCTCCGTGACACAGTAACTGCGCGCAACCAGAAAGGTTGCCAGAAAAATGATATTCAACAGACTGTCCGTAAGGACGACTTCAGCTGGTGATATTTACCAGCATCTGCTGAATAAACGCTAGATGCTTTGCCATTTCTGCGTATATTTCTAGCACAACCAAAAAACTTGTCAAGCGTTTCGTTTTTTGAAAAAGAAAACACCACCGCAGGGTGGGTTTGTGTGGGTTGGGCGCGTTGCTTGAGACTTGCTCGTGCGTTGCGCGCCCGTTTCCCATAGCCGAGATGTATCGGCTATATTTTGGATGCAAGGATTACACACCTTGCTATGTAGGCAGCTTGGGCGGCCCAGGGTCGGTTTACAGCTTTTTCCTGGGTACGTCGGCCATGCTGCCGGGCGATCTCTCGCTTCAGCTGGTGTAGATTGCCAGCTTCCTTTCTGCACCTTTGTAGTGTGCCATTCTGGAAATAATAATAGCATTATATAAAAAATTGTCAAGCACTTTTTAATAATCTTTTTTGAGTATTTAAAATATGGCTAATATTAAAAGGTTTTTAAGAAGGCTTCGATAATTTCCCCCACCCTTGTCGCATCTTCTGCTTCCATAAGTTCCATACGAAGCTCCTTTGCTCCATCAAAACCATTTACATATGCTTTATAGTGCTTTTTCATCACCGCAAAACTCTTTCCACACCCAACAGGAGGTTTGGGTCCAACAATTTCCTCAAAGAGTTTGGTGTGTTCTACCATGACGCGGAGTTTTTCTGTAGTAGGAATATCCGCCTTCGCTGAAGTTTCGGCGAGACGCTCAATTTGTCCACGATGCTCCGCATAAGACAAATTGGCGAACAACCATGGATTTCCGAAGATAGCGCGACCAAGCATAGCACCATCTGCACCTGTTTCCTTACAAAGCTCATGGCCATGAGCAACATCTTTTACATCTCCATTTCCGAAAATGAGAGTGTCAGGAGAAAGTTCATTGCGGATTTCAACTGCTCGCTTCACGTGTTCCCAACGTGCAGGCACGAGTGACATTTCTTTTCGCGTACGTGCGTGAATAGTCACAAGTGCTGGTTTGGTTTCCAAGATTGCAGGTAACCACGTCTCAAGTTCATTTTTGTTGTATCCGATACGTGTCTTTACTGAGACTGGAATAGTTTTCTCTTCACTACTTGCTCCACGCTGAGCAGCACAGATTATTTCCTGAGCAAGTTTTGGATTTTTAATCAACCCTGCACCTGCTCCCTGCTTCTCCACTGACTTATCAGGACAACCCATGTTGATATCCACCCCATCAAAACCGAGCTCAAGTGCAAGTCGGGCAGCCTTTTCCATCATCTCCGGACTACTCGTAAAAAATTGAGCGATCACTGGTCGTTCTATGTCACTAAATCGAAGATCATTGATCAATGCATCATACCCACCTTTAAAAAGTCCGTCTGCTGAAACAAACTCAGTCCATGTCGCATCAGGTCTGCCATACTTTGCAATGATATGTCGAAAAGCCGCATCAGTCACATCCGCCATAGGAGCGAGGACCATGATTGGACCTCCTTTTTCTTTTTTAAGTTTCTGCCAAAAATTCATGAATATGTAGATTAAAGGATTATGGATTAATGATTAAGGAATCATACGGGGAATTAAAAACATTGCAAATATACTCATCTTCCAAAAACTTTCCCAAAAACTTCAGAGTTGAGCAGAGTTCGAGGCGGACAAGAAAAATATTGCGAGCCTGCCTGAATGTGCAGGTGAGAAATATTTTTTGAAGTCCAACAAAGAAATTTGCCAGCTATGGAGTTTTTGGCTTGAAGAACATTTTGTTGCCAAATCTCAAATCTATATAGTCCACCAACAACTCCCCTCCTTTCCTTGGCACGAGGTTTGGAGTTTTCAATAATGCCGACAAGCGCTCAGAAACTTTTACCAAACTCTCTCGTGTATCAAACAAAATCTTTCCTCCACCAAAAACCACAAGTTCAAAACTGTCAGTATCTTTTGCGTTTATATAAAGCGGAGTGATATCAAGCTTTTTACTGACATCCACAAACTCGGAAAGCTGGTGAAATTGACTGGTTGAAGATAAATAGTAGGAACCAATCGGTGCTTCATATGGAAGAAAACCATAATATTTAAAATACGCGCTTCCTGAAAACTGTGGAGCGTGATCAAACACAAACCCATCAGAATCAAGAAAATAACATTGAGATACTACTGATTCACTTGATACCACATCACACCACAATCCAAAAGGTTCTCGCTCTTTGAGTGTCACCTGAAGAATATGATTGTCGAGAAGCGTAAATGCAACCTCTTTGATACGTGGAAATTTATGCAATAAAATGTTTTCAATATTTTTACGAGGATAGAAGAAAACATTTGTACGAGGAAAAACCCATAAGTATCTTCCGTGCAACACCTTTGATATTTCATCGGTAATTGTTTGTGTAGAAAGCACTGTTGCACCAGAAATCTCTATCGTATCAATCTGAATGCGCTGTATTCTACTTGCCCATACAGCACCACCGAAACACAAAGCACATACACAAAAGAAAATACTCAGTCGAATAATGAGTATTTTCTTTTTTTGTTTCTTTTCTTCTGTGGTGCGAAGATCGTACACCATATTTATGACTGTTTTTTTATGAATGTTTGTCCACCCATGTATGGTACAAGAACATCAGGAATCTTGATTGATCCATCTGCTTGTTGAAAATTTTCAATCAACGCAATCATCGGACGACCTGAAAGTGCTGTATTGTTGAGCGAGTGAACAAACTTCATTTTACCATCTTCATCTTTGTATCTGATATTGAGTCGTCGTGTTTGGAAATCATGAAAGTATGATGCTGAATGAGTCTCTCGGTATTTTTTTTCCGCAGGTACCCATGCTTCAATATCATATTTCTTTACTTGACCAAGTCCGAGGTCACCACCACAGTTTACAACCACATGATATGGAATACCGAGTGCTTGCATAATTTCTTCAGCATTTAATGTCACTTCTTCGTGATATTTTACAGACTCTGTATGGGACGCTTCACAGAGTACCACCTGCTCGAGCTTATAGAATTCATGTACACGGATCAAACCTTTCGTGTCTTTACCGTGACTTCCTGCTTCGCGTCGAAATGCAGGAGAAAATGCAAGCATTTTTATCGGGAGTTGCGCTTTATCAAGCACTTCGTCCATGTAGTATGCCATCGTCGCCACTTCTGCAGTCCCTGAAAGATATTCACCATCTTGAGTCTTGTACAAATCTTCTTCACTTTGAGGAAGATATCCAGTACCCATGAAAGGCTCTCGGCGAACGAGTGATGGAACAACCATCGGAACAAAACCTCCTTTCTTAGCAAAAAAGTCTTGTACAAAATTCCACATTGCAAACTGCAATCGCGCTCCATCATTTTTCAAAAAGTAACCTCGGAATCCAGCAACTTTTGTACCACGGTCAAAGTCCACCATATCATGCTCGAGCATCAGGTCTATATGACTCTTCGGTTCAAATGAAAACTTTGGAATATCTCCCCACGTACGGAGCTCCATATTATCAGCATCATCCTTTCCGTCCGGCACTGACATGTCAGGAATGTTTGGTACTGCAACCATGAGCAGTTGCCATTGTTTCATAACCTCTTTGAGTTCTTCTTCTTGCGATTGAAGTGTGTCTTTGAGCACTTTCATGTCTGCAATTATTGTCACTTTTTCTGCAGGAGATGCAGTGAGAATTTTCTCACTCACCATATTTTGTTCTGCACGTTTTGCTTCAACAGAAGTCAAAAGCTCACGACGTTTATCATCGAGCGCAATCAATGCATCTACATCAAAGTCGATGTGCTTCTTTTTTGCCCCGAGAGCCACCAGCTCCTTGTTTTCTCGTATAAATTTGATATCTAACATAGTACTTTCAGTGTAGCAAATATATATATGTATGAAAAGAAAAGTCTTATATACTATATATATGCACTTCCCTATCTCCACTATAAAAACAAAAGACATTTCCAAGCTTCTCCTTCAAATACCTGAGTGCCCGGAGACGCTTCGAATACAAGGAGAGTTCCCAGTGCGAGAAAAATACCTCGCTGTTGTGGGTTCTCGAAAATATAGTGAGTACGGAAAAGCAGTATGCGAGCAACTCATAGAAGGATTACGTGGTCAGTCAGTCTGTATCGTCTCTGGGCTCGCACTTGGCATCGATGGTATTGCACACAGGGCGGCGCTCAAAGCAGGACTTGCGACTATTGCTATTCCTGGATCAGGTTTGGGCGAAAAAGTTTTGTACCCTTCTACACACCGTGGACTACGAGACTCCATTTTAGAACACGGTGGTTGTCTTTTGTCTGAATTTGAAGATGACTTCAGAGCAACACTCTGGAGCTTTCCGCAGCGCAACAGACTGATGGCAGGACTTTCACATGCCACTTTTGTGGTGGAAGCAGAACTCAAATCAGGCACACTCATCACATCTAAATACGCAATTGATTTCAATCGTGATGTGTTTACAATTCCACATTCTATATTTTCTAAAACATCTGAAGGTCCTCACATGCTTTTGCGTCTCGGTGCAACGCCGATCACATCAAGCGCAGATATCATCGCAGGACTCGGACTCAAACAAACTGAAACATTATTTGAAAAAAGAGATTATTCGGACTGTTCTGCAGATGAGCTTGAAGTGGTCGAGATACTTTCGGAAGCACGAAGTCGCGACGAAGTGATACGAATGCTTGATAAGCCAATACACGTGTCACAAACAATTCTCGCAATTATGGAAATAAAAGGTCTCATTGAAGAGACCTTGGGAGAAATACACCTTACCTAATCCAAACATCGAACAACCCAGCAAATTGAGGAAGGTTAAGGAAGGTGCCCTTCTTTTTTTAAAAAGTGTGGTGTAATTTTTGGGTAAGTGAAAGGCCTCCGATAGCAGGGAGGCCTTTTGTGATCCAAGAGTGGATCGATGCAACCGTATTATGCCGTGGCGCGCGCCACGAGCGCCAACTTGGGTGCTTCTTCTTCTTTCTGTTCGACCAGAACGAACTCCTCTGTGCCAGTGAGCGTGCCGTTTACCGTGATGCCCGTGAGCGGATTGACATAGCTCACTATCCGGTTCGATCCTTTCGTAAGGATCGTACTGTTGTCAATAAGGTTGCCGTTCTTGTCCCTTCTGACAATCTTTAGTTTTGTACCCAAAGGCAATTCAAGAATCCCTATTTGGGACGTCTTTTTTTCTGCAGTGTTAGCCACGGTATTTCCTCCACCTCTCCGCAAAGCAGAGAGGTTAAAAATTTAACATCTGAATTTAATTGAACACCCTCTACCTCTATTTGTCAAATATTTCTTGTACACATTTACCCACATTTGCAAAAAATATATTTTACGGTAATACTAAGACGATGAAGTTACTTATCGTAGAGTCTCCTGCCAAAGCAAAGACTATTTCAAAATATTTAGATGGTGAGTACACAGTGGTTGCATCTGTGGGACATATTCGTGACCTTCCTAAGTCAAATAAAAAAGCGATTGATATTGAACACGGCTTTACTCCGCATTACGAAATCTCAAAAGGAAAAGAAAAGGTTGTAGCTGATATAAAAAAACTTGCAAAAAATGCAAGTGAGATTCTCCTTGCTACCGACCCCGACCGAGAAGGGGAAGCGATCGCCTGGCACATTGCCCAAGCGGTAGGAATTAAAAAACCTCGACGAGTTGTTTTTCACGAAATCACAAAAGATGCTGTAGTAGAAGCAGTGAAGCATCCTCGAGATATTGATGAAAATCTCAAAGAAGCCCAGGAAGCGCGCCGTGTGCTCGATCGACTTGTGGGATACGACCTCTCGGGTATTATCTGGAAAAAAGTACGCTACGGTCTTTCTGCTGGTCGTGTACAATCCCCCGCACTTCGTATCGTCATGGAACGTGAACGTGAAATCCGCGCTTTCGTGTCACATGTTTTTTGGGTCATCACCGCGGATGTAAAAAACAAAAAAGGTGGGCAATTTACACTGACATGTGAAGTAGAGCCAACAGACAAAAAAGAAATGGAGCACATCCTTTCGATTGGAAACTCTTCAGAGTGGATTGTAAAAGATATAAAAGAAAGTGATGTAAAAAAAGCACCTCGTCCACCATTCATTACTTCAACGTTACAACAAGCAGCATCGACACGTCTCGGCTTTGCACCATCGCGCACTATGAGTCTCGCTCAAAAACTCTACGAAGAAGGACATATCACCTATATGCGTACAGACTCGACTACCCTTTCTAAAGTAGCACTTGCTCAAATCGCCACAGTTGTAGAAAAAGAATATGGAAAAGAATATTTGCAATTCCGTACTTTTGCAAGCAAATCAAAAAATGCACAGGAAGCACATGAAGCGATACGCCCTACACACATCGACCACAAAAAAGCTGGCAAAAATAGCGATGAGGAAAAACTCTACAACCTTATTTGGGCTCGCACAGTCGCAAGTCAGATGAAAGATGCACAAACACTCCGTACCAAAATCACTGTAGAAGTCGGTGGAGGTAAATCTCCTGATTTTTCTGTAAATGGTTCTCGTATCACCTATGACGGCTGGATGAAAGCAGATCCTGCGAGTCGCGGTGAAGATATACAAGTACCAGAAGTCGAACCAAATGAAAAACTCAACTTGGTTGAAATTCATACTGAAGAAAAAAATACCGAGCCACCAAACCGCTACTCTGAAGCAGGTCTCGTCAAAGAGCTTGAGAAAAGAGGTATCGGACGACCGTCGACATATGCATCAATCATCAAAACTATCGAGGAGCGAGGGTATGTCGAGAAAGTTAACAAAGCACTTGTCCCTACAGATACTGGTGATGTAGTATCTTCGTTCCTTGAAGACAACTTCATGGAGTACATCAATGACGACTTCACTGCAGAAATGGAAGACAAGCTCGACTTGATTGCAGAAGGAAGACATACATATATAGATACCCTCTCTCAATTCTATAAACCATTTCTCGCTCACCTCAAAGCAAAAGACAAGCTCGATAAAGCAACTACACTCGGCGATGCTGATTCAAAATTTAAATGCCCGATATGTCAGGCAGGAATGGTTATCAAACTCGGTAAAGGTGGAAAGTTTCTTTCTTGTTCTCGATATCCAGACTGCGAAGGAGCACTCACCCTCGAAGGAATAGAGATTAAAAAAGATGAGCCGATCGGTACAGACCCAGAAACAGGGCTTCCTATCTTTGTACTCACTGGACGCTTCGGACCATACGTACAGATGGGCGAACGCGTAAAAGGTAAAGGATCAAAGAAAGCTCCAAAACCAAAAATGTCGAGTATTCCAAAAAATAAGGATCTCAGTACAGTGACTCTCAAAGATGCTTTGGTGTACCTTTCACTTCCACGAACACTCGGAGTTCACCCAGTAACTGGAAAAGAGATTATTGCAAACAATGGACGCTTTGGACCATATGTTATGCATGACGGTGACTTCCGATCTTTAAAAACAGACGATGTGTACACGATCAAACTTCCTCGTGCTCTTGAAATACTTTCTGAGGAAAAGAAAAAACGTGGGTTTAAAAAGAAAGCGAAGTAGTATACAGAAGTAGTTGACATATTTTTATAATACTGTTACCGTACTTTACGGAGGAATACCGTACTATGTTTGACTTGTTTCTTGCTTTTTGCGGAGGGGCGATTTTGGGAGCTATAGTAGGAGGTCTTTTTGCGATGGCAGCAGCCTCAAAGCCAAAAGACCGAGAGGTTATTGAGAATTGTCTGAAACACACTCTTCCCTCTGACCAGTTCGTCACATTCGAATGGCTCTTCTGCCACCTCGAACTATGTCCTGATGATATGCCCACATTACGACATGTACTCGAGTTGTACGCCGAGGAGGGTGTGATCCACTGTATCGAATCAAACGGTGTCCCACACTACAAACTTGTCATCAACATACTCGCCTAACCAGGTCGCCGGAGAAATCCGGCGACCTTTCACTTTTAATACAACATGATACAGTAATATAAGAAAGAGGTTATTCTAATGATTACTGTAGAGACAGGAACACGAGATCGTGTTTTATATTTTAGCAAACGACTCCCTGTTCTTTTTCTGCTCATTAAAATCAATGAGCACACTCTCAATCAGACCGCCGAACAGATCGGCTGGATCTCCACGATCATCCTTGGGTTCACATGCCTCTATGTGGGATGGTTTTCACTCATAAGTATCCCTGCCACGTTCTTTCGTTGGGTGACAGGACAAAGTCCCCGATACACCCCGCCACCACGGGAAAAAACGCCACCTGAGCCTTAGGGCTTTGGTGGCACTTTCTTTTTCAAAAAATATCACTACAATGGATACATGAACGATATACAAGACATTATTAGTCTCATCCCCTCTCCTAGACCAGCAGATATAGCTCTGGTCAGAAAAGCCTACGACTTTGCAAAAGAAGCACACAAAGACCAAGTGCGAAAAAGTGGTGAACCATATTTCAACCATCTTTTTGCTACTGCCAAAAATCTCGCAGAGCTTCACATGGGAGCTACAACCATTTCCGCAGGACTACTTCATGATGCTGTAGAAGATGTAGGTGTCACTGGTGAAGAAATTGAAAAAGAATTTGGTAAAGAAATCCGCTTTCTTGTCGAAGGTGTGACAAAACTTGGACAACTTAAATATAGAGGCACAGAGCGATACAATGAATCCCTCCGCAAACTTTTTGTAGCAATGTCTCAGGATATTCGTGTTCTTATCATCAAGCTCGCAGACCGACTTCATAATATTCAAACGCTACATTTTGTACCCAAAGAAAAACAACTTCGTATTGCAAAAGAAACACTTGAAATCTATGCACCTCTTGCCTACCGCCTCGGCATCAGAAAGCTCAATCGTGAGCTTGAAGACCATGCATTCCAATACGCACTTCCAGAAGAATACGAAAAAACATTAAAGCTTCTCAAAAACAAACGAAGTGAAGAAGAGGAAATGCTCGAAAAATTTAATAAGTCATTGAAAAAAGAACTTGCAAAAAATGACGTGACGAGTTTTCATATTGACCATCGTGTTAAAGGTCTCTACTCTCTCTACAAAAAACTCAAACGAAAAGAAATGGACGTCGAAAAAGTTCATGATCTTCTCGCTCTCCGTGTAATGGTACCGACTGTTGCTGACTGCTACAAAGTACTTGGGATCATTCATAGTGCATGGAGACCACTCCCAGGCCGTATAAAAGATTACATAGCCTTTCCAAAACCCAATGGCTATCAAGCGATCCACACCACTATTTTCAATGGCGTAGGAGGTATTGTAGAGGTACAGATCAAGACGAATGAAATGCAGCAAGAAGCAGAATACGGTATTGCTTCTCATATTTCATACAAGCAATCAGGTGGTTCAAAAAAGAAAACAACAAATCCAAATCTGTTGTGGGTTAAAAAAATACTTCCTTTTTCTGAAAACCTTGAAGGAAACCAGAATCTCGAATCAAAGAAAATAAATTTTGAAGATGTACCAAAATGGGTCAAGGAGCTTGTCGAATATCAAAAAGATGAAGCTGTGACAGACAAAGTAATCGATGAAATCAAATCAGACTTTTTCGAAGAACGTATCTTTGTGTTTACTCCCAAAGGTGATGTGATCGACCTACCGAAAGATTCTACCGCTATCGACTTTGCGTACAATATTCACTCTGATGTAGGTAATCATATTTCTGGTGCAAAAATCAATGGAAAATTTGTTGCCATCACTACTACACTGAAAAATGGAGATCTTGTTCAAGTAGAGACACGACCAAATGCAAAGCCGTCTCGTAAATGGCTAGAAGTAGTAAAAACAACTATCGCCAAAAAACATATTCGTTCAAGTTTGGAAGAAAAGAAGAAGTAATCCAAAAAGAAATTCACCAGCTATAGAGGTTAAATTGAGAAATTCTTTATAGAGTAAAGCTCCTCATCACTCTCCACCTCTTCCGCTTTTGCTACTTCATCAACTGATCGATCATCGAGAATCGCTACTGTATCACCTTCAAGCTCTGCGACAGGGTCTGCTTTGCTTTCTCCTTCTGATACTACAGTATTGATTGTTTGTGCAATTGGCTCTGGCTCAATACCTTGCACTCCTTTTATCGGTGACTCTGCTGCTTTTGTATTGATAATATCCAAAATCTTTTTAAGCTCCTCATCTGA
This sequence comes from uncultured Candidatus Saccharibacteria bacterium, assembly GCA_964426735.1. Lineage (GTDB taxonomy): Bacteria > Patescibacteriota > Minisyncoccia > Phycocordibacterales > DATDWN01 > UBA910. The sequence goes on along the minus strand of CAYRRP010000001.1, from coordinate 49,397 downwards.
AAAATATGCGATCGTGATACGTCCACCAGGTCCTTCATTTTTCTTTTCGATAAATACACGAGTCTGAAGTGTGCGTCCGAGTTTTTCTTCTGCTTCTTTTGTAATCGGATCAAGAAGATCTCCTTTGATACGTGCTTTTTCAAGTGCGATATGACGAGCTATACGTTCCGCTTCACGCACTGTCATACGACGAAGTATAATTTCCTTAAACAGTGTATTCTGCTCTTCTGGGCGATCTCCGAGCATTAGAAGTGGTCTTGTATGTCCTTCTGTAATTTTTCCTGTTTTTACTGCTTCAAGCATGTCTTCGGGAAGTGCTAAAAGACGAAGTGAGTTGGTCACGTATTCTCGACTTTTACCCATTTTCTCACCGATAGTGACATGTTTAAAACCAAACTCATCTACCAGTTTTTTAAACGCAAGCGCACGGTCAACAGGGTTCAAATCTTCTCGCTGGAGGTTTTCGATGATTGCAAGCTCAAGCTTCATCAAATCATTTTCTTCACCTGTTTTGATGAGCACGGGTACCTGAAGAAGTCCTGCAAGCTTTGATGCACGGAGACGTCGTTCACCTGCGATGAGTTCATACTCTACAGCGATACCACCATCTTCTTTTTCTACTTCTTTACGAGTGACCACAAGCGCTTGAAGTACACCATACTGACGAATAGAATCCGCGAGACTTTTGAGCTGTAACTCATCAAACTCTTTTCGAGGTTGAAAAGGGTTTGGTTTGATCTTATCTACATCGATCCAAAAAATTGAGTCTTGGTAAAATTGGCTCATACGAATATAGGAAATTAAAACACGAATGGTTACGAATGAATTCTAATGCATATATGATACCAAGAAAGAATGTGAGGGACAAATTTTTACCCAAACAAATCTAGTAGTTGCTTATATAACCATGTCTAATTAAATCTGTTACCATTTCCATCAATGGAAGCATAAATGGGTATACACAAACAGTAGCAACTATAGCTAAAAATAAGCCTACACTCAGTCTAATTACTTTATGTATTATCCATCGGCTCAACAGCTTATGTATTCCAAGAAAAACTAAAACTAAAAAAATTAAAGGAATACCAATTATGAAAAAGAGTATGTACAAAGCATCGCCGCGAGTTAGTCCTGTCAACATAAAATTTATAAAATTAACTACTATGGTAACACTATATACTAAAAAGTTAATTTATCACACTGTTGCTCTCCGGCACGAAAAAACTCCCTTTCGGAAGTTTTTTCTTTGTGCCGAGGGAGAGACTCGAACTCTCAAGAGCTTGCGCTCACAGCATTTTGAGTGCTGCATGGTTACCAATTTCATCACCCCGGCAATACCTAAAACAATACTGCAATTTAGACAAAAAATCAATTTTGCGCTAACATATAAAGTACGTTTTGGAGGCGTGGCAACCTCCATCTGAACGAGGCCACCGATAAATGTGCAGGGTAAAAGGATAGTAGTGGCGAGCGAATTCCTTGAAGTACTACCCTGCACATGAGGCGGTTTTTTTACACTCAAATGGCTAAACCAAAAGTTTTAGTGATTCTCGGACCAACCGCAGTCGGCAAGTCTGATCTTGCGGTTGAAATGGCTCTCAATATAACGGGCCTAAAACGTGGTATTCCCACGTTCGGCCGAACAGGCGAATCTACTTCAAAATCGCCTGTTTTAGGCGAGGTTATTTCTGCTGACTCACGTCAGGTCTATACGGAACTTGATATTGGCACTGGGAAAATTACAAAAAAAGAAATGAAGGGTGTTCCTCATCACCTGCTCGACGTGATGAACCCTAAAAAGGTTTTCAGTGTTGAGCTTTGGAAGAAACATACCGAAAAAGCAATTAAAGATATTATTTCTCGAGGAAAGTTACCGATCATCTGTGGTGGTACGGGTTTTTACATACAATCGATTGTCGACAATATTACCCTTCCTGATGTTCCTGCAAATACAAAACTACGAAAAGAACTTTCCCTTAAAAGTACAGACGAACTTTTTGCATTACTCAAAAAGCTTGATCCAAAACGCGCTCGAAATATTGATGCGAAAAATCCAGTACGCCTGATCCGTGCTATTGAAATAGCAACCGTGCTTGGCAATATTCCTAAAGCAAAAAAAGTAAAAAGTGACTATGAATTTATCCAAATAGGTCTCACACTCCCCCTCGAAATCCTGCGCAAAAAAATCCACACACGACTCCTCTCTCGTATGAAAAAAGGAATGCTTGCTGAAGCAAAGAAACTTCATGCACAAGGACTCTCATATAAACGCATGGAAGCACTTGGGCTTGAATATCGATATCTCGCATTATATCTCCAAAAGAAAATAACCAAACAAGAAATGCTAGAAAAGCTTGATATTGAAATCGGTCAATACGCCCGCCGCCAAATGCAATGGTTCAAAAGAGATGCTAGAATCAAATGGTTTGAGCCAACACAAAGTAAAGAACTATACTCATGGATACACACAACCTTATCTTAAAAACACTCGAAACCTGCAACTTCAACGTTTCTACTGACACTCGCAAAGATTTAAAAGGGTCAGTGTTTTTTGCACTCAAGGGAGATAATTTTGATGGGGGTGCTTTTGTAGCAGACGCACTCCAAAAAGGTGCTGTTGCTGTTGTGACAGAAGATAAGAGCAAAACTGGAGAAAATGTATATATAGTAGAAAATGTACTCCAGAGCCTTCAGAAACTCTCTACCACCTATAGAAATCTATTTACTATCCCTATCATTGCCCTTGGTGGATCTAATGGCAAAACTACAAGCAAAGAACTTCTTAAAAAAACTTTGGAGCAGAAATATAAAGTCCACGCAACCGTAGGAAGTCTTAATAACCATATCGGTGTTCCTCTTTCACTCTTCTCAATGCCTCGTGATACTGAAATCGGTATTTTTGAAATCGGAGCAAATCATCCACATGAACACCTAGAACTTTTAGAAATACTCAAACCTACTCATGTAGTCGTAACCAATAACGGAATGGATCACTTGGAAGGCTTTGGGTCACCTGAAGGAAGTCGGGCAGCAAATAAAGAAATATATGATTGGGCCAAAGAGAATACTGCCAAAGTTTTTGTTCACAAAGAACACGCTGACTTACTAGAAGACTCAGCAAACACGTCTCGACTACCCTACCCAAACCATGAATTTAAACTTGCCCACACAACCCCTCTTTCTTTTACATATGATAATGTTTTTTATAAAACACAAATGGTCGGCGACTACAACAAAGAAAATATAGAGCTCGCAGTTTCTATTGCTGAGTATTTTGAAGTAGATAGAGAAAAAGCATGTAACGCTGTCGGTCAATACATACCAGGCTCAAAACGCTCTCAGTTTCTTCATACAGAAACAAATGATTTTGTAATTGATTGTTACAATGCGAACCCAACAAGTATGCAACTTTCTCTCGATAGTTTCCTTACATCACCATTTGCAAAAAAAGGAGTCATACTCGGAGATATGCTTGAACTTGGAGACTATGCAGACGAGGAACATAAAAAAGTGGTTGAATACGTACTGGCAACTCCCCTTACCACTTGTGTATTTATCGGCAATTTATTTAAAAAAGCCCTTGATGGTGTCGGGGGTAATTATATATGGTTTAAGACTAGTGAAGAAGCAAAGGTTTGGTTTAACACTCAATCATTTGAAGGTTTTACATTTTTACTGAAAGGATCTCGAGGAATACAGGTGGAGAAAATACTTGATATGTGATTTAATAAATGAGGATGGCTAACCATAACACGCCCAAAGACTGTCCAAACTGTGACCGTGGTATCGTTGACGGCGCAGACGGAATCTGTTCATTCTGCAGAACAGTACAGGAAATACAATTCCGACTTGATTTTGTGTACAACACAGATCAAGTAAACCAAGCAGCACCGACCACCTAACCCCGCCCCAAAGAAACAAATCCACCTCCACTGGAATTGCTTCTGAGGAGGCGGATTTGTTTTGTATAATATTATGAAATACTGCGGGCGGTGGAAGAATCGGTTAGGAATAATTTTTTCGTCGACACTCAAAAATTTTCCCTACCCGGACTCGCGACCAGTCGTGCTCGACTGGTACCCGCTCCGTCTTTCAATTCTTCACGTAAAAGCTTAACAAGCTTTTACTCACCTACTGCGGGCGGTGGAAGAATCGAACTCCCGACAGAGCGTTTGGAGTGCTCTGTTATACCACTTAACTAACCGCCCAATAAAATACAGAATAACAAAAATTCGCCTTTTTGGCGAATTTTTGCAAACCTTTTTATTTTTTAGTCTCTTTAAAGGTAACTCGTTTTCGGAGTTTTTTACTGTACTTTTTGAGTTCGATTTTTCGTTCTACTCCCTTCTTGTTTTTAGAAGTCCAGTATACTTCACCGCTCTCTTTGTTTCTCAATGGAATTAATCGATCTTGTGATGACATAAATATATTCGTTTAGTGAGACTACTATACACAAAAATGACCAAAAAGGCAAATGGTTGACTATCCTATAAAAATAAGTTACAAAGAAACTAGAATCTTGTACGCAGATTATGCGAACACACTTGGGTGTTCATTTGAACATCACGGGAATCCTGATTCTAAAAGACCTCGTGAGGGAGGCAGTGAGTGAAGGAAAGAACTCAAGTTCATATCATGGTGTACACGGAGGTCAGTTGTAGCATGTATAGCTGTTTCCCCCAACAGCTGCAAAGCGGAAACTTCTACCAGTGTACAGAGGGCCACCCTGAAGGCACCCTCCGGTTTAAAACCCACAGTGTCGCATCTGAGACGAAGTCAATACCTTTTGGTATCTGACAGGGACACAAACCATATATGATTCGCTCTTTCTTGGGAAACAAAGGTAAGATAATTATAGTATAAAATATTTTACTCTAAAGAACCGAGACAATCGAAACAAGAACTTCACCTTGCTCACAACGCGAGCCGTCAATATTGACGGCTTTTTTGTTGAGAAAATTTACCGTAACACACTATAGAAAGGCAAATTTTTTTCTATTCGAAGCCTTACGTAACAGGCTCCCAGAGGTTTACTCCCGGCTTCCAAATGAAAAAACTGCCTTTCAGCAGTTTTTCATTTGGAAGCCGGGAAGGAGTTTCGACTACATTTTTTCTTCGCCGTCGCTCAGAAAAAACCTAGTCGCCGGAACTCCGACACTCGCTACTGCGAGCGTGACCGGAGTTCCGTTCGAATCCTTCACGTAAACCTCTCCCAGAGGTTTACTCTCGGCGCACAAATGAAAAAGCCCCTTTCGGGGTTTTTCATTTGTGCGCCGAGTAGGATTCGAACCTACGTAGCCCGGAGGCGGCGCATTTACAGTGCGCTACATTTGACCACTCTGTCATCGACGCAAATATCTGGACACAATAGACTGTATCATATTTTTTATCTCAAGTAAAAGCTTTTTATCATGGTATCGCACATGTATCATTCCGTACTTCATTTTTCTACCATTTTCCCTAAAATCAGTCCGTATGTATGGTTTTGAAAATTGAGTAAGTGGTACACCTGTTTGTTTGCTCCAATATACCTTAAGTGAATCAATATCTTGATCAGAATAGCAATACAAATATATTCTAAACTTATGCTCATCAACTATAAATACTTTTCTTAAAAATAAAAGAAATAATTTAATCATTGATGCGTCACTGTTTGCAAAATCAACAGTTGCTGTTGTTTCATCACCTTTGTATCCTTCCGCCCAATATAACATTGTGCCAATAGCAGACAATTCCTTCAATGTCACTGTATTTATTTTTCTTTTAACGAAAGAAGGTTTTTTCTTTTCAAATAAAACTTTTTGAGCGTCACTAAAACTTCTTCTAGGGATATCATGTCTCCTTATAAAAGCTGTAACCGCATCGGAAGAGACGTGAAGTTTTTGTGCAACTTCTCTCACGCATAACTTTTTATTAAGATACAAATCTTTTACAAGCGATAACTTATCTTTTGATAATGCTGGTGGTGGTGTCATATGCTTAATTATAATAATACACACACCTGTCACAATATTGTTTATCCACATACAAAAAATACCCTTTCGGGTATTTTTGTTTACTAGACGGTCATACTATCACTCACTACAAAACTATCTGCGAGTGACACTTTTCGTGGTTTCTTTATATCAAACGTAAATTCTTTGTTTTTCACTCCCACAGTAATCACGCCTCCTTTTGTTACTCCCTTACCAATCATCAGTGATGCGATTGGGTTGAGAATCTTCTGTTGGATAAGACGTTTCAGTGGTCGCGCTCCGTACTGTGGATTATACCCTTCTTCTGCGAGAATATCATACACTGCAGGAGTAATTTCAAGTCGAATCTCTTTTTCAGCAAGACGTTTTGTGACGATACCTACCTGGATACCTACAATCTCCCGTACTGCTTCTTTACTCAAGATATCGAAGGTGATGATTTCATCGAGACGATTCAGGAATTCTGGTCGGAAATAGTCTTTAAGTGATGCATTCACTTTAGCTTTCGCATCATTATAATCTGACTTTTCACTTGTATCCGACGCAAAACCAAGTTTTTGCATTCGATCAATATACTGTGCACCAATATTTGAAGTAAGGATGATTACTGTATTTCTGAAGTTTACTGAACGTCCTTTTGCATCAGTAAGTTTTCCATTATCAAGCACTTGCAAGAGAATATTGAACACTTCTGGATGAGCTTTTTCTATTTCATCAAAGAGAATTACTGCATATGGTCGATGTCGTACCTGCTCAGTGAGATTTCCTCCCTCTTCGTATCCCACATACCCCGCAGGAGCTCCGATAAGCTTCGCTACGCTGTGACGTTCCATAAATTCGGACATATCCACTCGAATCAACGCTTTCTCATCATCAAACATGAATTCTGCCAGACTCTTGGTGAGCTCTGTTTTACCCACTCCTGTAGGTCCTAAGAACAAGAATGAACCAATAGGTCGGTTTGGATCAGCAATACCTGCACGCGAACGCTTGATCGTGTCTGATATTTTCTGCACTGCTTCAGATTGTCCGACAATACGTCGTCTCAACACCTCTTCCATACGTACAAGCTTTTCTGCTTCCTCTTCGAGCATGCGAGATACTGGGATACCTGTCCACTTCGACACAATCATTGCAATGTCATTTTCTGTAATTTCTTCTTTAAGAATTCGACGTGAGCTCTGTAGTTTTTTCAAACGCTTACTTTTTGTTTCAAGCTCTCGTTCTGCCTCAGGAATAAGCCCGTAGCGAATTTCTGCAGCTTTTGAGAGATCTGCTCGTGCTTCAGCACTATCTGCCTCCAAGCGTAATTCTTCAAGTTCTTTTTTCAACTCTTTAATAGCAGACACTGTCTCTTTTTCATTTTTCCATTTAAGCTCAATTTCACCTGTTTTTTCTTTCAAATCAGCAAGCTCTTGCTCGATTTCTTTTACACGAGTTTTTGACTTTTGATCTGTCTCTTTCTTGAGCGCCTCTCGCTCAATTTCAAGTTTAATCGTCTTTGAATGCGCATCTTGCAGTACTGGAGGCATATTTTCTAACGCAATTTTCAAATATGAAGCTGATTCATCGATCAAATCCACTGCTTTATCTGGCAAGAATCGGTCAGTGATGTATCGAGAAGAAAGGTGTACAGAAGCCACGATAGCTTCATCGGTGATACGTACTCCATGATAGAGCTCATATTTTTCTTTAAGTCCTCGCATAATCGTAATCGCATCAGCAACAGATGGTTCATTTACATGTACTGGCTGGAATCGACGAGTAAGCGCTGGGTCTTTTTCGATATACTTTTGATACTCACGCAGTGTGGTTGCGCCAATTGCTCGAAGCTCACCACGCGCAAGCGCAGGCTTCAGCATATTTGATGCATCCATCGAACCCTCAGCTGCACCTGCACCAACAAGCGTATGGATTTCATCGATAAAAAGAATGATCTTACCATCTGACTTTTCAATTTCTTTCAAAATATTTTTGAGACGTTCTTCAAACTCTCCTCGATATTTTGTACCTGCAATTAAAAGTCCAAGATCAAGGGACACGAGCTCTTTATCCTTGAGTGACTCTGGTACATCGCCAGATGCCATACGCACAGCCAAACCTTCAGCAATTGCTGTTTTCCCCACACCAGCTTCACCAATCAGTATTGGGTTATTCTTTGTACGACGAGAAAGTATTTGGATGATGCGTGAAATTTCTTCATCACGACCGATCACTGGATCGAGCTTATTTGCCTGAGCGAGTTTTGTCAGACTTCGAGTATATTTGGTCAGTGATTTAAATTTCTTCTGCATTGGTGCATCTTCTGTATCACCTGCTCGCACCTCTTCAAGCACATCAATAACTTGTTCTTTTGTGAGTTTAAATTTTTGCAACAATTCGCGTGCAGGTCCTGCCACTTCAAGTGCAGCAATAAAAAGATGTTCCGTTGAAACAAATTCATCTTTGAGTTCCATTGCCACTTTTGCAGAATGTTCAATAAGTGCAGCAAGTTCAGGAGTAAGATATACCTGATATGATGGTGCCATCGTTTGTCCACTTTCCACACCCTCAATCGCTTCGATCAATGAATCCGTAAGTAATATAGTATCAACCTCAAGCTTATCGAGTACTGATGTCACAACACTTTCTTCTTGTAATACAAGCGCTGTTAATAAATGAAGCGGATTTACATGATTTTGACCACGTTCAATAGCCAACTCATGAGCTTTTCGTATTGCCTCTTTTGCTTTTGTAGTGAAATGATTGAATGGTGGCATATATTTGATTGTTTACATGTTAACTATATCGCCTCGCTTCTGAGTGGTCAAGTTTAGTAAGAAACAAAGAAAATTGCCTCAGTTACTAGGCGCAAGAGATTTTGTAAACGAGCTGTACTTGTCGTACAGTGAGTGCGCAAAATTGAATTGCAACAACGTAAATGAGGTAATTTTATTTGTTTTTAGATGGAGTTTTTAGGAGCTTCGAGAAGAAGTGCTTCCCTCTTTACCAACGCTGCAGGAATATATATTTTTGAAGATGGAAATACAGAGATAGAGAGCCCTATCAGATCACCAGAAAGAGAAAATACTGGTCCGCCGTACACTGTATCAACAGGAGAAACATCTGCCGTAAAAGATGCGATGTATTTTGTTCCTGCGACAGGATCGATGTCTTTTGTAGAAAGTACAGTCACACGACCCACAGAAATCGCATTCGTCGTATCCCCTCCGATTACCACAGCACTCTGTCCAAGCTTTAATTCACCAGTTGCAAATGAAATTGGAGAAAATGTGTATGGATTTGTTGGTTTTGCTTTGAAAAATCCAATATCTGACTTTTTATCTGCATAGACAGATACGAGCGGGATTTGTGTACCATCAGACATGACAGCCACATACTCCATAGCCTCTGAAATAATCTTCTTATCAGTTGCAATGATACCATCTTTTGACACAACAACTCCGAGACCGTAGAGATTGTCGACACCCACTGAAGTATTTACTTCTCGAATACGTACAATACTTTTTGTATTTTTTTCAATCGCACTAATAACCTGATCCTCTTCTTTTACAACAACTGTCTGAATTTCTTTTTCTTTTGATCCACCTGTCACAATAGTTTGTACGGGCCCCACTGACTCAATAGTTTTTTCAACAACACGATTGATCGTATTTGTGACTGCAACCGGAGCCTCCATGAGCAAAGATACCGTCATGATACCTGTACCAATAGATGTCACAAATGATACGAGGAGCACGAGAAGTATAAGTTGGTTTTTGTTAAGATCTTCCATATAGATTTAGTATATCAAAAGAGACTCAGAGTCCAAAGTCCGTAAAATAGACTTTACGACCTTACAGACTGTCTCACTTGTCTCACTGCTTTCTTAAGTGCTTCAACTGCATAATCAATATCTGATTGAGTAGTATCTTTCCCGAGTGTAAACCGAATACTTGAACCTTTGCATTCAGGTTTTAACGCTTCAACAACATATGAAGTAGAATCTTCTTTGAGAGTTCGACAAGAAGACGAGTACGAAACACACACACCATACGTATCAAGTGCCACCGTGAGATATTCTGCATCGATGCCTGGAAAACATACATTGAGATTGTTTGGTGCTCGATATTTTAGAGAACCATTGACGATTGCATCCGGAAATACTGTATATATCTTTTTCCACAAATCATCACGAAGTGCCCCGACTCTTTCCGATAATTCTTTTTTTTCTTGTTTTGCAAGTACCAATGCTTTAGCAAACCCAAGACATGCCCCTACGTGCTCAGTACCAGATCGAAGACCTCCCTCTTGTCCACCTCCAAACATAAGTGGAGAAATAGCTGTACCACCTTTTACATACAAACACCCGATTCCTCGTGGCCCACCGATTTTCAACCCATCAAGTGAAAGTAGATCTACTCCAAGTGTCGAGACATCGATACCGTACCACAATGGTACCTGACATGCGTCAGTATGGAAAAGAGTTTTTAGTCTAGAGTCTTTAGTTTTTAGTTTGATTGCTTGTGCAATCTCTTTAATCGGCTGAACAACACCAATCTCATTATTTACATACATGATTGAGACAAGAACCGTATGATCCGTGAGCGCACTCACTACCTGAGATGGAGTTATCAAACCATCAGCATCTGGAGTCAAGAGTGTTACAGTACCTCCCCTTCGTTCGATTTCTAAAAGTACCTCTCTGACCGCAGGATGTTCTGTAACGACAGATATAATATGAGGATTATCCACCCCTTGCTCTTGAGCGCTTTTACATACACCCAATAGCGCAGTATTGTTTGCTTCGGTTCCTCCACTTGTAAATACAATCTGACTTGCAGTGGTATTTAATGCCGAGGCTACCTCTTTACGTGCACGAGAAAGTAACTCTTTTGCATTGCGTGCTTCGAGATACAATGCACTTGGATTTGCAAAAGATGTATCAGCAGATACACGCAATACCTCCCTCACTTCTTTGCGTATTGGCGTCGCTGACGCATAGTCCAAAAACACACGTTTTTTTGCTGGTTTAAAAAAGTTTCTGATATTCATATATAGAGCCTATCATTTTTTGCAAAATTTAGAAAATACTGTATAATCACGAAATGCACATTGACCTGAATCTCCTTGTATACATTCTTATCGGAATCAGTCTAATCCTTATCGGATTACTCATTCGTCTTGAAATAAAACTAAGGCGATTGCTTGGAGGTGCAACAGCTCATTCGCTCGAAGAGTCGATTGTACACGCAAAAAAAGATATTGAGGATTTGAAAGCATTTAAGAAAGATTCTCTTCACTATTTTACTGTGGTTGAAGATCGTTTGAGTAGAAGCATCCAGTCTGTAGAGACAACACGGTTCAATCCATTTAAAGGTACTGGTGAAGGAGGTAACCAGAGTTTTGCAACCGCGTTTGTGAGCGAAAAAGGAGATGGGGTCGTGATCTCGAGTCTCTATTCTCGTGAACGAGTCAGTGTATTCTCTAAACCACTCCATACGTTCGAAAGTACATTTGACTTAACCGAAGAAGAGCGGTCGGTTGTCTCAAAATCAAAAACGAATCTTCAACAAAAAAATTAACCACGGAGTTGCAGATTTGAGTAAATTTCGCGAAGGGCAAGAAAAATAATTTGAGACGTACTGGACGTACGGTGAAAATTATTTTTTAAAGCCTGACAAAGAAATTTGCCAAATATGCAACTCCCAAACAACTCACATGCCCAGCCTTCAACTTAAAATTCCGGTTATAGCGATCATGGGACATATCGACCACGGAAAGTCGACGCTTCTTTCGTATATTCGCAACAATATAGCTAAAGCTCAATCATCTGCAGTGGCAGATAATCGCCCGACTCAGGCTTTGCCTGAACTTAGGGAAGCAGGTGGTATCACACAGCATATTTCTGCATATGAAGTAGACCACATAACACCAACAGGCGTTCAAAAACTTACCTTTCTCGATACTCCAGGACATGCAGCATTTTCTGGTATTCGACGTCGTGGTGCAAATGTTGCAGATATTGCAATCCTTGTTGTGTCCGCCGAAGACGGTGTAAAACCTCAGACTCTTGAAGCATTACGATCTATTAAAGAATCAAACACTCCGTTTATTATCGCAATCACAAAGATAGATAAACCAGATGCAAACATTGAACGAACAAAACTTTCTCTTGCTGAAAACGAAATATATGTCGAAGGATACGGAGGTACTATTTCCGCTATTCCACTTTCTTCAAAAACAGGAGAAGGTGTTTCTGATCTCCTCGATATGATTGCCCTGACTGCCGAACTTGAACAAAAAAAGTTTGATTCAGAAAAAAAAGCGACTGGATATATCCTCGAAAGCAACCTTGATGTAAAAAAAGGTGTGAGTGCTACCTGCATCCTCACTGATGGAATCCTACAGAAAGGATTATATATCGCATCAAGTACAAGTACTGCACCTCTTCGCATTATAGAAGACTACACAGGTAAACAAGTTGATCGTGCATACGCAGGACAAGCAGTAAAAATAATCGGCTGGGACAACCTCCCAGCAATTGGCGATATGTGTATGGTATATGAAGATAAAAAAGATGCGCTTACACACATCCACACACATCAACAACAGAAAAACAATACAGACGCAGAATCTTCATTTACTGGACGTGTACTCCCTCTTATCGTCAAAGCAGATGCAGGAGGAAGTCTCGAAGCAGTACTTACTGAAATCAAGAAGCTTGATACTGACAGAATTCACACGAAAGTGATTCATTTTGGTATCGGTACCATATCTGAAAATGATCTGAAGGTTGCAAGTGGTGGAGAGAAAGCATTGGTTATCGGCTTTACAGTAAAAGTCGATGGTCTCGCAAAAACTATTGCAGAACGTAACAATATCGAAATACATACATTTGATATTATCTACAAGCTTTCAGAATGGCTTGCCGAAAAACTTGTTCTAGAGACTCCTTCTATTGATGTAGAAGAAGTGACAGGAACACTTAAAGTACTTAAAATATTCAGCAAAGTAAAAGATAAGCAAATTCTTGGAGGGCTTGTAGAAACAGGGAGCATAAAAAACGGTTCTCAAATTAAAATCATGCGTCGAGATGCAGAAATTGGTACTGGAAAAATAAAAGAGCTCCAGGCACAAAAAATAAAATCTGACGAGGTTTCTACTGGTAAAGAATGTGGTATGCTTGTCGAAGCAAAAATAGAGATAGTACCCGGTGATCGACTACAGACATTTATCATTTCAAAACAGTAATTATGAGTGAAGTACGCAAACAACGACTAAAGGATGAGCTTAAAGCACTCGGTGCGCAATTTCTCGAAGGAGCAGGAAATGGCTCGTCTCTTTTGACAGTGACTGATGTGAGACTTTCAGGTGATCAAAAACACGCTACTATTTTATTTACCACTTTCCCTGACACTTTTGAGAAGACTGCTCTTGATTTTGCCAAACGAAAACGAAGCGACTTTAAACAATTTCTTCGTGATAAATCTCGTATCCCTCGAATTCCCCATATCGATTTTGAAATCGATTTAGGAGAACGAAATCGTCAACGAATTGACGAGCTTTCGAATCAAGCATAGCTCTGTTGCAGTAGACATTATTACCACTTATAATTAAAGAGTGGGAATAAAACACAAGGTAAACGAAAAGTTTTTTGAAAAATGGAGTCCTAACATGGCTTATGTTCTAGGTTATATCTATGCTGATGGAACTTTAATTAATGCGGATTACATGCGAGGAAAATACATCACAATAACAAGTGTAGACCAAGGTTCAATGGAAAGACTAAAAAGATACCTAGATTCTGAACATGTCATTTTTAATAGAAAAATTACACGAGAAAAAGGCAAAACTCAATATGGCCTGAAAATTGGAAGCCATAAAATATACAATGACCTAGTGAAATTAGGACTATACCCAAACAAGTCTCTTACCATATCTTTTCCTGCAGTCCCTCAAAAATACCTAACGGATTTTGTGAGAGGATATTTTGACGGAGATGGATGTATTTATTTTGAAAAAAGCCTAGGTGTTCAGAAACAAACTATTATAAAAAGATTGCGAACTATCTTTACCAGTGGATGCAAAGAGTATTTAGTTAAAATGAATGAAAGTTTAAAAAATATCGGCTTAGAAAAAGGAAAAATATATAAAAGTCGACGTGCATATCAACTTGTGTATCCAACACAAGATTCAATATCGCTTTTTATAGCGATGTATTCAAAGGCTGGTAAAGATTCATTTTTTATGCGAAAATTCAATAAATTTAAAGAATACTTTAAATTGAGGCCAATAAGGAGTAGTATAAAAATAAAAAGAATAATAAAAGTTCACAATTACGGCCATGTGGTGAAGTAGCTAACACAGCGGTCTGCAAAACTGCGATTCGTGGGTGCAAATCCCACCATGGCCTCCCGGTAGTAAAAATGGTTTTAGTGGCATGCCTGGGTGGCGGAATTGGTATACGCGCAACACTTAAAATGTTGTCTCGCAAGAGATATGGGTTCGACTCCCATCCCAGGCACAAATGTTGAAAACTCCCTTTAGGAGCAGTAGTCATGTAGGATATAGTTGGTAGCGCAATGATTCCTCATGATCCAAAATTAAAAAAGCAAGCAAGAACTCTCAGGAATAAAGGTAAGACATATAATCAAATAGCTAAAGAACTAGGTATAGGAAAAAGTACTGCTCGTTTTTGGTGTAAAGATATTGTATTGAGTCAGGAACACCAAGATCGTATTTATACCAAGACACTTGAACTCCTTACAAAAGGACCTTATAGTAGCCACCAAAGAAGAATAAAGGAGTTGGAAAAAATAAACACAGAGTCTGTAAAGGAAATCAAATTCCCTCTTGATGACAGTGCATTTAAACTCTTCGGAGCTGCCTTGTACTGGGCAGAAGGAAACAAGGTAAGTGACTTTACTATTACTAACTCTGATCCTCTCCTTATATCATTCATGACTAAATGGTTCTGCAAAACATTTCAAGTTAAACCTGAAAATCTTAAAGCACATTTAAACATTTATCCTCAACAAAATGATCTTGAGTTAAAAAAATTTTGGTCGGATATTACAAGTATTCCCTTAAACAAATTTGGTAAGAGTTTTGTTAAGCCAATCAATAAAAATTACAAAAAAAATACTCTTTACTATGGAACAATAAAAGTAAGGGTTGAGAAGGGTACTGATTATAGACATCGTGTTTTTGGGTGGATTAATGCTGTCCTAAAAGACACCAAAGTCGAAGTTGAATTAGTAGAGAGAAAATGGTATAAATTGAAAGATAATAAGCGTATGTAGAAGGCTTATTAGTTGCACCCATAGCTCAGCTGGTAGAGCACTCGACTCTTAATCGGATGGTCGCAGGTTCGATCCCTGCTGGGTGCACTAGGTAAAAAATCCCCGTCAGTTCGGGGATTTTTGACACTAGTGCACGACGGAGATATGTTTTTGTACCAACAAAAACAAGCGAGTCGTGGGCCGGAGGAAATTTCTGAGTGACGACGAAGAAATTATCCGAAGTGCACAGGTATGTGATTCTATGCACGACGGAGATATGTTTTTGTACCAACAAAAACAAGCGAGTCGTGGGCCGGA
>CAYRRP010000001.1:2550-33741 GCA_964426735.1 uncultured Candidatus Saccharibacteria bacterium | reverse complement strand
GGAAATTTCTGAGTGACGACGAAGAAATTATCTGAAGTGCATCAAAAATCCCAAAGTAGAAAATCCCCCCTCAATATGTTAGACTGCTAATCATTGGGCAAGTGGCGGAATTGGTATACGCGCCAGTCTTAGGAACTGGTTCCGTAAGGATTGAGGGTTCGAGTCCCTCCTTGCCCACAGATTTTTATAATCATATTTATCACATATTTTCAAATCTATTTTGAATGAGACGGACTTTTTTTATGAACTTGAGTTGTTTTTATCTCAAAATTAAGTAGTATTCTTATCAGAGGGAACTACTAATGGCTATACAAGATATGATTCGCGCAGTTGTGTACTGTTGCGATGTAGGATTCACCAAAAACATCGACTATTGGTTTGAACGTCCAGAAGTCGGTAAACAATGTACAATAGAGATATATCCTGGATGCACATGGACTGTTCAAACGTTCAACGTACGCCTAGCAAGGCCTACTGACAACATAACGACTTTTTTCTTCAGATCTGATGATGAAAGTTTGTTTGAATGTTTGTGCGATTGCATCACACCTGAAAAAGGGTGGTGCGAACTCAAGGATATGAAAAAGGTTAGTTAGAAAAATCAAAACTGACAATCTCACCCGCCAACAACAGACCCGTCGCATGGCGGGCTTCTGTTTATATATAAATTATTTTAACACCATTTCCAAACCTTTCGTGCTTTCCTTTATTGGTTCAATATATTTAATTAGTTCGGAAAGCCATCCGAGTTACCACAAGAGCAAAGCGAAGCTTTACACGAGAGACGAGAACGGATTATTGGCTCACGAACGCAGTAGTGTTTGTTGACAATCCAGCGCTCAGTAAAAACCAACCAGTTGAGGTTGGTTTTTGCCCACTCGATGACTTCTTTGCCTTTAGTGTCCATATAGTAAATCATAGACGAGTGTAAGATTTACTCAACCTCCTTATACACATCGGGATGGACTGAAACTTACTCGCTACACTAAGACCTTGACATATCCATAATAGTATGCTAATCTACAGCTAGATTAGAAATCCCTACACGATGGTATCGTGATCGTGGTTGACAACAAAGAAAGGAAAAGCGATGAACACTGACACAGCAACAAAGCTCGACCCCCAGCGGGTGGAAGCAATCTTCCTCGACTGCCTCTTCAAGGAAGGCGAGGACACCAGCAAACACGTAAAGGCGGAAGGTGTTGTGCGCAACGTCGGATTCCACCCCGAGCGGCTCACCAACCACAAGGAGGAAATCGTAGCGTTGCTGGATGAGCTGCCCGACGAGTTCAAGAGGTCGGGCGGCGGCGGTATGTCGTTCCTCAACGCCTGCAACGACAAGCATGGTAAGCAGTGGACAGGCCTCCATCTGCGGATGGAGCAGCTCTTTCAGCTCGGCATCGGTGTCGGCAAGGTGGAATGCCTGATGCCGCGCGAGATGTGGAGTTACTTGCCCGGACGAATGCCGTACTACGTCATCAACTAACCACTCATCAGCACAATCAAGGTTTTGCCAGTTGTACCAAACAACTGGCTTTTTTGTTGCTTTTACTCTCAGGTATTGTCCAAGACTACCTTGGAATATTTTAGTAGAACCTACAGCATAATAGACACTTGAATGAAATACAAAAAATCGGCCAATGAGTCGTTTTTTTGTATTTCATTCAATCCGTCAAATGAAGTTTTTCCTGCTTTTTTGAGGCTTTACAAAGCCATTTTTTGGTTGTTTTAAATTTGACAAGATATATCAAAGGTGGTATAATATTGTGGTAGGTCAATGGGCGACGTTAGTCCCCCTCTTGATCGTTTGCTCATTGACAACAACATATCGAAAGGAAACGAAAAATGTTATCTCTACTGATACTGTCTCTCTTGAGTAGCTTCATGATTATTCTTATAGCGGTGTACTATTTGACAGGGGGACTGTTCTTTACAAGTCTCCCTGAAAATAGCATCAAAGCTATCGTTACAAACGGAAGACTTGTACGCTTTATCAGTAACGTAAAAGGTAAAGCGATCGATCAGTCTGATAAAAAACTCAAAAAAATAGAACTTATTGAAGAAGAAAACCTGCCGAAATTCACATGGTGGGAAAAAATTTTTATTAAGCATTTGGGTCTATGGTGGGTTGGAGTACCGTTTTTACGGCAAGTACAACCTCTTCCTGTTGATCGTGTAGTCTTGAAACCAAACCAAGAAGACCTCAATGGTGTGCTTGGTCGACTGGTATCTAAAGTAGTTACCAAATACGAACTCTACGCCACCTTTCCTCGACCTTTCGAGATGAAGGAAGTGGATACAATGGATGGATTCAAAATAGACTTTCGCTTCACAGCTATGGTAGAAGTATATGATCCTTATCCTGCCTTCTTTGAATTGAAGTTGGACTTCCTCAGAACCATCACTTCACTCAATGCTTCCTATGTCGGCGACCTTATGAAGGGACTTTCATGGGAAGAATACAAAAAAGGTCCAAAAGATACAGTAAAGGGGCAGATTTCTTCTCTCTTTAATCTTCAAGAGCTTGAAAAGCGTCTCGAAGTAACCGGGACCTGTGACAGGATACTTGAGATTGAAGATTTTGGAATTAGCCTATCAAGCAAACGATTGCAAGACGCCGTTGAAGAAGAAAAAATCGAAACGGAAAAAGGTAAAGGTAAGATAAGAGCAGCAAAAGCAGAAAGAGACGCAACCATTCTAAAAGCCGAAGGTGAAAAAAAGAGGCGGATTCTTGAAGGCGAAGGTGATGCGGCGGCGATTGAAGTTATAGCGAAAGCGAAAGCGAAACGCTACACAGAACTCATCGCTACATACACTCGGATGGGGTTCGATGGACGAACCGCTGCTGAAAAAGCTGACGAGCAAATCTCCCGTGAATTCAAATGGGATGCTATCGGCAAGTTGCCAGGTACCTATGTTGAAAACGGCAACGCTGTACAACCAACACTACCACTCGGTGGACGAAAGGGACAGTAATGACTGAGCTTGCTAAAAAAGAAGTGAAAAATATTAGAAGTGTTGCCGAGGTAAATAGTGATTCTGGTGAAAACCAGAACCCTCCGCCTCGCAGCACTCCTTCATGGAAGATGCCGTGGTGGCTCTTCCGTCTCTTGAAATTCATTATTGAAATGAGTCCGGCATTGGGGAGAGAAATATCCTTACTGCTGGAGGACTTCATTTTGTCTGTAATCCATCTCTGGAGGGTCTTTAAAAAGCTCCTCAAGTGGAGCATGTGGGCGACAGGAATCATGCTCCTCTATATCGTCCTATCACTGAGCGAAAATGTTTTCAAAATAGAGATCCCTTGGTATCTCATCGCTCTTCCACCTGTCTTGTCACTTGCAATTCTTATTCTTGTCTTACTGTTCCGTAAAAAAGAAAAAGTTGAGACACCTGAAGATTCAACTCCCCAAAAAGAAGCCGAATCCTACAGTAAAAAGATAAAGAAAAAAGTTTCAGATTGGTGGAACAATTGGTGGATTAAAGGTCGTCTCCTGCCAATCCTGGCATGTTTTGCACTGATCCATATGTCGATCTACAAGTTGGCGCCAAAATTCTGGGTGTCTCAGGCTTGGGGAGACTGGTCATCGATGCGATGGTTCTGGGGTATCCAGATCGCCATTGGCATCGCGGCAAGCATCTTACCTGAAGACAAAACAAACCCTGCTAAATACAAGTTTAGCACGGTAGCAGTTTATCTTCTGGCAGCAACCTTCATCGTCCACCTCGGTGGATGGGATATTGAGGACAAAGTTACCAGTTTTACCCAAGGAAATGGTTCTGCTCAAGCTGCGACCACCAAACCAACAAGTCTTTCCTCTCTTAAGCTCAAATCAAGCTCCAGTAAGTATCCGAGAGGTGAAAGCTGGCACGACAAAGATGTTGCTGAGAAGATCCTCGCAGGTCAATGGGATCTTCTTGCAGCATGCTTCCGAGAGTCTGGTGGATTGAAACAATTCAATCCAGACGGTAGTGTTGTCACCAACAAAAAAAATAACGATGGGACAACTGACGTCGGCATTTGCCAGATTAATTCCGTCCATGACGCAGAGCTCAAAAGGCTCGGTCTGGACAAAAACAAATTGGAGGATAACCTGCAGTACGCAAAAATCCTCTATGAAAAACAGGGGTTAACCCCCTGGAACCCGAAAGAGGGAGAAGTGTTTGAGTTTGAAGTGGAGGTCACTGAAGAGTGGTCCAACACCTTCAAACTTCCGTACGTTAACCCAAAAAAGAGACCTTTTGTTTACAGGATAGTCTACCGGAATCCAGTCATCCTGGATTTCGGAGAACAAACTATAGAAGGTGCTCCTGGGACCAACGAGGAGTTGGAGAATAACAACCTTAAGACATACAAAATGAAGTCAAAAGGTAACCAAAAAACACTGGTGAATGTTATATACCAGTTCTAGTTCTTTCTGAAGTTCTTTGCAACACGCGCGCCCTAACCAGGGTAGCGCGTGTTTTCTTTTATACAAACAAAAACCACCTCGAGGAGATGGCTTTTGTTTCAAAGAAGACTAGAGCTTCGTATTGATATACGGAACATCTTGTTTTTTTATATCAAATGTATCCAGTATCAGCGCAATAATGCCATATGTCGAAAACATAATAAACATTCCCACTAAACCCCACACCACTGCATCTTTTGCACTTTCTTTTTTACCTGCTTCTGCAGTGATAAGATTGATCACTCCCCATGCAAAATAGATAAATGCAACTGAGAACAAGATTAGGATGAGTGGATTGAGTATATAGGCGCTTACTTTTGTTAGAAAAGGTATTATTGTAACCGTATTGTTCATAGAAAGCTAAACTTGTTTATTAGTTAAGCTTTGGAACGGTAATCGTACTACCTGGAGTTATACCGACAGTATTTTGTAGGTATGCAATGATTCCGTACAAAGATGCCATCACTGCAATAGCGATCACACCATAAATCATAATTGACTTACCTTTAGCTGCTGCTTCTGGACTACCTGCTGAACTAATATATTGTGCAACACCCCAGAAGAAGTAAATAATTGCAACAGCAAATGACATTGGAATCAAGAGGTCGATAATAACCTTAGCTTGATCTACAAACCCTCTAAGGTTTGAAAGTGTACCGCCCGCACCTGTGTTTTGAGCCAACGCAAGTACTGGAAACAAACTCATCGCACCGTAAATAATTTTATTCATAACGTATATATAAACTGATTAATGATTAATTAAATGACCTATAGCTATATAATACAAGGATAGAAGGTAAACATCAAGGGTTCTGTGGATAATACTAACATCCTTCTATCGTATACGAGCAATCAACAGATCCATTCCCAGGAGAAGTTACACTGCTTTTTACCCCAGTTTCAATTCCTACTGAATCTCCGATGTATTTGATAATCCCCCAAATAGAGACCATAACAAACAAAGCGACAATACCCCACTTCATCCTGTTTTTACCTTCCTCTATCGTTTTATCACTCACACTACGAATAAACTGTGCGAGGCCCCAGAAAAAGAAAATGAGGGCAAGGGCAAAGGTAATCGGAATGATCAAATCGAGTAAACTTTTGAAATCTTTCAAGAGCCCTTTTATTTTATCAAAAGCAGCAAAAGATACTTGTGGCACAAGAAAGACAAGAATCACTAGACTGTAATATATTTTTGTTTTTGTATTCATATTGGTGTTATAAAACATATACTATGGTAAAAAATTAATTGGATCCCTTAACGTTGTACCAAAATCAAACTGCCCACTAAAGAAAAGAATAATTGCTTTGAATGTCCATAATGCAAAAAGTGCAAAAATTCCATATATCATAAATTTTTTACCATCAGCAATCTCTTTATCTCCCCCCGAATGAAGAATAAACTTTGCCACACCCCAAAAAAATGTAATAAATGCAACGCTGATAAGAATATTGAGAATAATATCAAGAACTTCAACAACATCTCGAGAAAAACCTCGTAAATCAGGAAAAGCATACGCTAAAGCGATATAGGGGCACATTACAACACTCAATAGAAATATTTTTTTCATATTATTTTATTGGAGCTATCTGCTCGATCGTTGTTTTAAGTACTTCAGTGATACCATATGCACCGAGGAGTACCGCTGAACCAACCAATACCCATATAAAACCATTACGAGCATCTTCGAGTTCTTTTGGATTACCTTGAGCTATCACAAATTTGAAACCAGAGTATAACACCGCAAGTACCACAAGCACTGATGCTAGAGGCATGATGATATTTTTCATCACTGCAGTGACAATAGAAGATATATCACTTCCTACACTGAGTGGATTGGTGATATTCCAGGTGATTCTGTTTGGGTTTCCTCCGGTTCCTGTATTTCCATTTGACCCAGTAACACTGCCAGAACCAACATTTCCATTATTTCCCGTCACACTTCCTGTTTGTTGTGCCATTGTAACCACTGGTACCATTGCACACATCATCAAGAAAATAAAAATAATTTTTTTCATATTAAAAAGCTACGTTAATTGTTGTTGATTTAATCAATACAGAAAGCACAATTTTTACTACCGCATACGAACACGCAATAATCAAGAGTCCAACTGCAATATTTTTAAGCTGATTTCTACCCTTGTCTCGTTCTGCAGGTTTATTTCCTCCGATAATAAAATGATATCCAGCTTTTGCAATCAATAAAGGTGTGATAATCAAAACAGCAACAAACAGTGTTTTTACAAGAGCATTCACCACACTGATCGCATCATTAAACGTACACGAAGGTCCATCACATGGGAAAAGCTTAAGTGACTGCCCGTCTACTGCACCAGCATACGTCGGCACAAAAAAGAACATAAGTAGAACCATCGATATGACGCATGTTACAAATTGTTTCATATATTATTGACCAATAAGCACCTTAAGCTCTTCATCTGCCTTTCGCAATGCATCAGTAATACGTGACCTACCTGATGTAATAGATTCTACCATAGTCTGAAATGTTGTGTTTGTGGACACTCTATCCGGATCTACCCATGTAGCTGACTGAATTGCACTTTGATAGAAAATTGCTTTATACGGATCATTTGGTGTATCCACAAGCAACCCTCTTCGTGTTGATGGAAGATTAGTATAACTTTCAAGGATTTTTGCTCCTGCTTCTGCGGACATCAGAGACATCACCGCAAATGCACCGGTAACATTTTTAGCTTGTTTTGGTATTGAAAGGCTATATATATGATTGAAGACGACAACTTTGTTTGCTTGTCGTGGCTGTGGTGCAAGTGCAACATCAAAATTTAAATTTGGATTCTTTGCACGCAATACAGGAAGCTCTGATGCAAAACCAAAATATGTCGCCAAATTACCCAACAAGAAATAATTTTGTGATTGTGGAAGCGATCGGTTCCACGAATACTGTGTGGTGACCGGGTTTGCAAATTGTGTATAAAAATTGATTACATTGTAGGCAGGAGAAACCTGGTCGTATTCATACATAAGTGTACTGTACGGCTTGTCTACTCGAGGTGTTGTGATGATAGTTGTGCCACCTTGCAACAACAGATTGCCTAATATCTCTTTTGCATGAGTGATATTCCTCCACTCACCGAGTGCCACCGCACTTGCTGCAATGGTTCCCGTAGAATCCTTTTTAGTGAGCTTACTTGGAAGGAGGAGAAATTCATCCCAGTATTTTGGAGGAAGTGGAACTGATGCATTGGTAAAGAGTGTACGGTTCCAATACATAACAAGCGGATCAGCATACAAAGGAAAACCATAAAAACCATCCTTTCCTATGAGGTACTCAGTTGATTCTATGAAATTATTTTTGAAATCTCGTTCTTTATACGAGGCAAACGGTATCACTAGAAGTCGTCCTTTTTGCGACGCAAGCATATCTTCCCGAAGCATGACAATATCGGGACTATTTCCATCCGCAAGTGCTTTTACAAAATCATTTTCAAATGTCTCTTTTGTTTTTTCAACATAGGTAAATGTAAACTGTTTATTGTTTTCAAAACCCATTTCTTTTGCATACAAATCCATGTATTCTTTCGGTATAAAACCCCACATCACGACAGGTCCAGTCGCTTGGCCATCAGACCCTCGATACGTTGCAAACACAATCACACCAAGAAGTGCTCCGAAACCAAATACTGTCAGTAATACGATTTTAAATGTGCTCATATGTGTTATAATTTTTTATACAGAAAACCATAATGATGGCTCCCCGCCTGTATCTCTTTATAGAGAGAAAAACCTTGTGCTTCAAATAGATTTTCAGCATCAGTAGGTGAAAAAATATGATCTTTGCGTGGACCTATACCACCAAAAGAATCCTTCCAATCCACCACAAGCACCTTTCCTCCTGACGCAAGGATGCGCTTTATCTCCGTAATAGCCGCTTTTTTATTTACCAGCTGAAACATGATATTGCATACCATCACAAGATCAACTGAATTATCTTTGATATGTGTACCTCCTGGAACTTCCAAATCACCTAAAATCACCTCTACATTATGCAACCCTTGTTTCTGAGCGGTATTTTTCAAGCGAACGAGCAAATCTTTTTGTACATCAACCGCATAAACTTTGCCCGATGAATGAAGTGCTCGCGCAACTTCTAGTGTGTAAAAACCTGACCCAGCACCCAAATCTGCAATGGTCATCCCTGAAGTAATCTCACACTGATCTATATTTTTTTGAGGATCGGAGAAAGAAACCATGTACACATTATACGGAGAATATGTTCTCTTGTATACAGAGTTATAAACAAACAAGTCAAAAGTCCATACTTTATGGACTTTAGGGACTCTTATAAACAAATTAATGAGGCAATCGAATCTCCTTCTCGAAGCTTCATGATTCTCACACCCTGAGTCTGACGGCCGAGTACTGGGATTTCATTTGCATCGGTACGGATCACCTGACTCTTCTTTGACATAGCCACGATTTCTTCAGTTTCTTTGGTGAACATCTGTGCAGCAATAATATTTCCAGTCTTTGCAGTCACATTTGCAGTCTTAATACCTGATCCACCACGGTTTTGAATCTTATATTCATCAATATCAGTTCGCTTACCGTATCCATTTGCAGAAATAACCATAAGTGTCGAATCATCAGCATCCTTACCGATCACTTGTGCTGAGATTATCTCGTCACCTTTACCAAGTTTCATACCTCGTACACCCATAGCAGTTCGTCCCATTTCACGAATATCTTTTTCAAAGAATCGAATTGATTGTCCTTTTGAAGTTACAAGGATAGCACTATCTCCCGCATGTGTCAGAGATGCTGAAATCAGTTCATCACCGTTATCGAGTTTAATTGCAATAATTCCTGAAATACGTACATCATGGAAACTTGCAGCAGAAACTTTCTTGGCAATACCATGTTTGGTAACCATAAGGAGCGACCCTTCAACTTTTTTAGCCTCTTTTGGCATTGGCAAAATAGAAGTGATTTTCTCACCTTCAACGAGAGGAAGGAAATTCATCACAGACTTCCCTTTTGTTGCACGACGACCCTCTGGAATATCATACATTTTTGTCTGATATGCTTTACCTTTATTGGTAAAGAACAATAGGTCTGAATGTGTTGAAGTAATCAACAATGTTGTTACAAAATCTTCATCTTTTGTATCCAAATCAACAACACCGACTCCACCTCGTTTTTGTCGTCTAAACTCATCAGGATTGGTTCGTTTGATATATCCACCTGAAGTAAGTACCAGTGCATTTTCTTCATCAGGAATAAGATCTTCAACAGAAAGCACCTGCACACCACCCTTCATGATTCGTGTACGACGCTCATCACCAAACTTCTCCTTAATTTCTTTCATCTCATCCTTAATAATACCGAGGATTTTCTTTGGGTTTGCCAAAATAGCCTTAAGTGACTCAATAAGGTCTTGGATTGATTTCAATTCATCTTCGATTTTCTTTCGTTCGAGACCTGCAAGACGTGACAGCTTCATTTCCAAAATCGCAGATGCTTGTATAGCTGAAAACTTAAATGTTTTCATGAGCTCAGTATGAGCACTTGGTACATCTTTTGAAGCACGAATAATTTTGATAATTTGATCAATATGATCGAGTGCTTTTTTCAATCCAAGCAAAATATGCTCACGCTCGAGTGCTTTTTTCAAGTCATACTCTGTCCGACGTGTGATCACTTCTACTCGATGAGAAACAAACTCCTGTAGAATACCTTTCAATGAAAGTGTTTGCGGAATACCATCAACAAGTGCAACCATATTGAAATGGAATGTATCCTCAAGCTGAGTGTGTTTATACAGCTGATTTAAAATATTTTGAGGATGAGAACCTCCTTTAAGCTCGATAACTACTCGAATATCTTTTGCAGATTCATCTCGCACTGCCTTGATACCCTCTATCTTCTTATCACGCCACAAATCAGCAATCTTGATCAAAAGGTCAGATTTGTTTACACGGTAAGGTATAGAAGTAATAATAATCTGATATTGACCAGCTTTATTTTCTGAAATTTCAGCAACACCACGTACCACAACACCACCTTTTCCGGTTGCGTATGCGTGCGCAATATCTTTCTGGTTGAATGCAACCCCTCCTGTCGGGAAATCTGGCCCTTTTACAAATTCGAGCAAATCTTCTGTTGTTGCATCTTTATTATCTACCAAATGAATTACCGCATCAGAGAGCTCGTTGAGGTTGTGTGGCGGAATATTTGTTGCCATTCCCACTGCAATACCAAGTGTTCCATTGAGAAGAAGGTTTGGAACAGCTGTCGGAAGCACTGATGGTTCTTTCTTTGTACCGTCGTAGTTTGGCACAAAATTTACTGTTTCTTTCTCGATATCCCGCATCATTTCAGATGCAAATTTTGTCATTTTTGCCTCGGTATAACGCATTGCCGCAGCTCCATCTCCGTCGATAGAACCGAAGTTACCTTGACCAATAATATGCGGGTAGCGCATCTTGAAATCCTGCGCCATACCCACCATAGAGTCATACACTGCCACATCGCCGTGAGGGTGGTAATTACCAAGCACCTCTCCCACCACTGCCGCAGACTTACGTGCCTTTGCACCCGCTGTCAAACCCATAGAATTCATTGCGTACAAGATACGTCGATGTACCGGCTTCAACCCATCACGTACGTTTGGAAGTGCTCGATCAGTGATAACCGACATCGCATAGTCGATAAATGACTCACGCATTTCTGTAGTAATTTCGCGTGATACCACATTGATTCGCTCCTCTACTGCTATCTCCTGTACATCTGTATCTTTTTTCTTTGCCATAAATTATTTAAAAGTAGTATATCAAGAATTAGCCCATCAAGTCCATAAAGTGTATCACGTCGGGTTTCAAATGCATTTACTTTCGACGTTATAGACTTGATGAAATCTCTACTGTTGTGTGTACTCAACTGTAGAAGAAAAATCCACTTGTTTCAAATTTTCTTGTGTATTTTTTATTGTACTTACCGCACCTTCCCACATATCTTGCATACTCTTTACGAGTGTATGAGTAGGTGTATACGTGCTTACCTGCCGAGCGACTTCATCTGTCATCTTAACCTCTTTCTCCTTCACAATCCACATTACAAACACCAGCCCCGTGATCAAAAGAGAAACACTAAACGCAATAAACGTGCGTTGAGCGCGAGATGATTGTGTTCGTATTTTTTCAAGGAGATTAAACATTTGATTGGAAACTAGATTAATGATTAAGGATTAAAGAATCAAGCATTCTCCTATTCATAATCTTTAATCCTGCTACTTTAATCAAAGTATTAATTAGATGATGCCAAAACTACCACTTCACTCTCTTTACTTTCAATATCTTTACGTTTAATCGTCAGCTTATCTACCGGCTTCACACCTTCTGCTCCCGCTTCTTTCAAAAAGATTTTAAGTGCATCTTTTTGTCCAACACCTTCCCAATGAGTCGGGATGATTATTTTCGGTTCAAACTGTACTGCAATCTTTTGTGCAAGTGCTGGATCAAGTACTCCATTTCCACCAATAGGTACAAAAAGAATATCAATATTTTCATTTGCACCTTTTGCAGTCGCAGGAAGTGCGTTTTCTGAAAATGCACCAAGGAAACAAAGGTTCATACCCTCCATAGCTACAGTATAGATAGTATTGATATGATCCACTCCTTCTCCATACTGAGTTTTTGAGAGAAAACCTTTAATAAAAATACCTGATACCTCGTATTCACCAGGACCATCGATAATAAAAGAAGATTTATCGCCTCGAGAAGTCACATCTGCTCCATTATGCTCCGTATCCTTCGACGAGATGAGGGTTATATCTGCTCCAAACCGAGAGCTTTTTATATTTGAATCTTTTGAGACAGGATTTACTGCAAGCACAGTATCTCCAAACTGCACCTTAATAAAATCAACGCCGTGGTATGTGATAATCATGAAAAGAGTATATCAAAAAATACATGAGCATACAAAATGCCCGGGAATGTTTTCACATCCCGGGCACACTGGATCCCTATGACCTATCATACGCAAGTGTTTGCAGCTGATGAGCCGCACTCACTCGCTGAAACTTGGACAAAAAATTTTTTTCAAGTTCATCAGCGACGTCTGTGACAGGAATCGGCTTCACACATTCACTTCCTGATTCTCGCGAATCAAGAAAATGAACGATGCAGGCAGGCATCCCTCCATCCGTCACCGAATTGTTGACTGCCAGACGCACCAAGTCCCGCTTTCCTTTCCGGTGAAGCAGAACAAAGTTGACGTTGTCGACACGCTCAATTCCTAACGCGGGGTACGGTTGCAGCAGAACTTTAAGTTCTCGAGACAAAGCCTCGGCTGCCCGCAACGTGTCTCGCCTTGGCCTCTTTGAGTCTAGCACAGCGAGCTTCGCATGAAGCTCCTGGTTTTCGATCGCTAGACATTCGCTTTTTTTGTAATAATAGGTCGCTAGACCTACAAAAACGAAGCAGACGAGCACTAGAGTGCTCAGAATCCACAATGATATGAACATCAGGTCAATCTCCCTACTAACTATACAACACTATAATAGTCTAAATGTCAAGCATTTTCTCTCGCTTCTCACTTGATGGATTTTTTGACTTTAGAGACTTGACGGACTGTTTGTATCCATTGCAAAAAGACCATTTTTCTGTATACTACGTGAGTATTTTAATAACGGAGTATAAAAGGAGTTAAACTTTCATTTCTTCAGCCTTAGGGTACCCCTTTGGCAGATACTGGAAGCCTCCTCTCCATTTACACACAATGGCAAAAAAAACAGAAGCAAGTACAGAGGAAATTATTGATAAAAAAGAAGATATGGAAGGTGAAGTGGTTAAAAAAGTCACTATCATGGATAGTCTCCTTGATAAAAGTGCCACTCCTCCATCGATCGATGATATTGTAGAAGGTACTGTTATTGGTATCGACAAAAATGCGGTATATATCGATATCCCACCATTTGGTACAGGTATTATCTTTGGACGCGAGTTTATGAGCGCTCGAGATATTATCAAGAAAATCAATATTGGTGACACAGTTGCAGGTAAAGTGGTTTCAATCTCAAACAAAGACGGATATATTGAAATCTCACTCAAAGAAGCTCGACAGGCGCTGATCTGGAGTGAAGCAGAGGATGCGATTCGAGATAAAAAAGTATTTGAAATTCCTGTGCAAGACGCAAACAAGGGAGGTCTTATCCTTACATGGCAAGGTATTTCAGGATTTCTTCCTGCATCACAACTCAAGACAGAACACTACCCTCGTGTAGCAGACGGAGACAAAGATGCGATCCTTTCTGAGCTTCGAAAACTTATCGGTACAAAAATCGGAGTTGCTATCATCGGTGCATCTCCAAAAGAAGGTAAACTTATCTTCTCAGAGAAAAATCCAACAGAGAAAAACAAAGATCATATTATTGGTAAGTATCAACTCAATGATGTGGTTACTGGTGAAGTGACTGGAATGGTAGACTTCGGTGTATTCGTAAAAATCGAAGACGGACTCGAAGGTCTTGTTCATATTTCAGAGATTGACTGGGCACTTGTAGAAAACCCACGACTCCTCTTCCGAGTTGGTGAAAAGATTAAAGTAAAGATTATCGAAATCAAAGACGGTAAAATCTCACTTTCTATCAAAGCGCTCAAAGAAAACCCATGGGCAAGTGCAGAAAACAAATACAAGAAAGATCAGGTTGTTGAAGCTGTGGTTATCAAATTCAACAAACACGGTGCACTCGCATCAATCGAAGAAGGTATTGCAGGTTTGGTACACATCTCAGAGTTTGGTTCAGAAGAAGCTCTCCGAAGTAAACTCGAACTTGGTAAACGATATACATTCAAAATCTCTCTCTTTGATCCAAAGGAACAAAAAATGACACTTTCATTTATTGATCCAAGCAAGAAAGCCGAGTAAAGAGCAGAGAAAAAATAGATTAAAGATTCTGGATTAATGATTACAGAATAGTCCACAAAAAACTCCCTTAAGGGAGTTTTTTGTTTCCATTTAGGCGACACCTCGGTGAAGTTTTTGATAGTTATATTAAAGAGGAGTATCATGAAAGCAGAGGTGAGCTATGCCCGCAAAAGAAACACCTTGTTGTACTGCAGTCATGCAGTTTCGAACAATGCCTGTAAATTTTCTCTTTACATACAATCAGCAAGTATGGAAAAAACTGACCGAACAAACGGCCATCCTGAATACAGGCAAGAATCCTGAACCGAGACTATTTCTTCCTCACACAATGGTTGTGCCATATCACCAATGTGCGTGCAGACAATAGTCTAGCATTTTCCCCCGAGGTCAGACCTCGGGGGAATTTTACTGTAAAATTTGTATACAAAAAGCCGGCAGGAATCCCCTAAGGGAACCTGCCGGCAAACACTTTTTAATCATCAACCTCTTCGCTCTGAATGAACACCACGACCTGTGTTGGCCTTAAAAACTCCTGAGTCTGGAAACTAAAAAGTTCCCCTCTCGCTGATACCCCCAAGGCCATTTTGATCTTGTGTTCATATTCTACTCCAAAAACTCCATGGAACGGAGTATTTATCGGTTCCATGCAAAATAGCAGTGATCTCGGTATTCGACCCGAGTATTCGTTATAAAAAAACAATGCTGTCTCTGGCGGACAAAGCTGTCCGCCAATTCTTTTAACTGCCGAAAACACTGCTTCGGCATCTTTCGTACCACCACCCACCAGATCTCCAACTGTGGTGATACACAGTCGAACTTCTCTTTCAGTTGGTACAACCCGGAACTCCGGCTGGGTAACGAGTAACTGGGTCTGGGTATCGAGCCCACTTTGTTTTAGATGTGAGATTAACTCATATAAGTTTCTATACCCAATTTTAAGCCCACCCCAGGTCTTGATTACTTTTTTCTCCATTTCCTTCTCCTTACCCCTACCCCCCTTTTTACAGGTGAGGATTTATAGGATTTTCCCTAGACAGGGAATCCTCTCGAAACGAGGTGAAGTTCTGTGAAGAACTTCAGCTTCCATCCTGTCTAGGTAGATGGAGATGCGAGGAATGCCTAAAATTTGGCTTATTTAGGCGCTTTTCGCATCTCCATCATTGATGATTGGATGGTGTATGTATCAAACCCCTAGCCACCTTTGAATTAGGACAGTTAGAATTAATGGATTAACAAATTAATTTAACTGTATGAAAAAATCATTTTCGCATTTGTCGAAAGAAGAAAGATTTGTCATTGAAAAGATGTGGGTTGTGGGAGTTGCAATTCGATACATTGCCACTGTGTTGGGGCGAAGCCCCAACACAGTCTCACGTGAGATCAAGAAAAACATGGTTAATGGAATATACAATGCAAACAAAGCAATACAGAAATCGAGTACAGTGCGATGGAGAGCGAAGAAACAATGTTTGAAAGTTAGTATGGACTCTTTCCTCATCTGGTTCGTCGAGTGGCTACTCGAGGAGAAATGGTCACCGAAACAGATCAGTGGGTATTTGAAAAAAGAGATGGATATCATCTGCTCTGCCAAAGCTATATACAAGTTTGCAGAGTCACGAGGACTCGAACACTTGTTGTTCTGGGGTTGGAACAAACACAAAGCATGCAGGAAACGAGGACACTGGAAGACAGTGAGAGATGGAAGAAAATACATCGATGTGAGACCAGAGAAAGTCGGTATGGGTCACATCGAACTTGATTTCATTGTATCTAAAGAGAGTGCGTGGGTATTTCTAGTTGCAGTTGATACAAGAACCAAGAGAACGTGGGTACGCAAACTACCTAACAGAAAACGCGACACTATTCGTGCCGCGTTTTCCTGCATGTTCCATGGTGTTGAATTGAAGAGCATCACCACAGACAACGATATTGCATTCACCTGTTGGAGAGAACTGGAGGTTCTCTTGCAGGTACCTATCTATTTTACACATCCGTACCATTCTTGGGAAAAGGGATTGGTGGAGAACACCAACCGATTAATACGATGTTTTGTGCCAAAGAGGAGAGATATTGGTACCGTCAGTGAGGAAGAAATGCAGGAAATACTTTCCTTCCTTAATGACCGACCGAGAGAGTGTATTGGATTCGAGAGTCCGATGAGTTATTATTTAACAACAACTGTCCTACTTGAGGGGTAGCGGGAGGAAAGAACTTTACCCTTATATATTACCACACTATATATACTTTTGTCAAGTACTTTTTTGTAACAAAAAGCCGGCAGGAATCCCCTAAGGGAACCTGCCGGCATACGTCTCAATGATAATACTTTTTTGGTACTGGCGGGAGATCTCCCGCCTTTTCATAATCCTCCATTTCTGCGCGCATCCTATCACGCGCCGTTTCCATAGGGGTATATACTACATGACCCCGTCCCCGTACAGTCGAAGTCATCCCCACCGGGACGTAAATACCCTTCTTACACAACGGAGCACGATAGAGCAGAGAAAACTCCCCGCTCGCCTGGGCGCATAAGCGCCCTACAACCGCCTTTGTGGCGGTCATATTCCAATACCATACGTTATTCATTTCCGTCTCCTTAATTTTTTCCCTAGACAGGGAATCCTCTCGAAACGAGGTGAAGTTCTGTGAAGAACTTCAGCTTCCATCCTGTCTAGGTAGATGGAGATGCGAGGAATGCCTAAAATTTGGCTTATTTAGGCGCTTTTCGCATCTCCATCATTGATGATTGAGTGGTGTATGTATCAAAGAACTTTACCCTTATATATTACCACACTATATATACATTTGTCAAGTGCTTTTTTGTAACAAAATGCCACAGGAAGTCCCCTTCCTGTGGCGCATTAAGCCGATGTTACTTCACACCGGGTGCTTTGCTGCCCCCAGAGTTGAGACTTTCTGCCTTCTTTTTCCACTCTCTTGCTCGAGATTGATTGCGAGAGACTTCCTCCTGCAACGCAACAACCTTCTCTGGACATTCTTCCACATCTTTGCAGACTCGAGAAACAAACACTGAGCTACCGAGGGTTTGCTCAATGATACTCAGATCCCATAATATTTTCGAAGGGCGATACAGCTCATAGTTCCCGATGAAACCAGATTGTTCGAAACGATTGATCTCCTGAGAGAGCAGCCTGAGTTGTGGAGAAAGATCTTCGAGAGTCCCCATTTGGATGTTTCTCTCAACCACCAATCTTTTTCCTACAGAAACAATATCATCAATCAGTGGTTGCAAATCAATATTTCGAGCTGCCTCTCGAGTCACCGCAGACCTTGAACCGATGAGTGCCTGTCGAGTACCCACCATCTTTACAAGATACTCGGTATGATCCTCAACCCACTTGAAATCGACTGATACGATTTCATCTTTCGCATCACCAATCTCTTTTTTCATGAGGTTGTAATCAGCTTTGAACTTTTCAAAATCCGGCTCCGATACTTCCTGGGCGCATGCAACCCAGAAAAAAACAAAAAAGAAACAAAAAAATGCTCTCATGTGTGAGTAGCCTCCTTTCAAACTATACATTAGAAAAAGTTACAAGTCCATCAAGTCCGTAAAGTTGAAAGTTTAACACAAATACATCCAGACTTGATGGACTTTAGGCTTGATGGACTGTTGTATTCGCTACCGTCATTGCTTTTTCTTTTCCGTGAACAAAAAATACTTTCAATACCTCTGCCACTTTTTTACTCTGACTTTCAATTACTTTTTTCTCTTCATCTGAAAAGGTATCGAGCACCCCTACATGCTCACGAATATCTCCCTCTTTCTGTCCGATACCTATCCGAATACGTGCAAAATCTGCACCACCAAGTGTATCTATAATAGATTGCACACCATTGTGCCCTCCCGAAGACCGATCATATGACATTTTGATCTGACCAAGTGGAATATCCAAGTCGTCATAAATTACTACCAATTTTTGAGTGTAGTCTACATCTGCATAATGTCGCACTGCAGTACCCGAAAGATTCATAAAAGTTTGAGGAAACATGAAAGTCACCTGCTCTGCATCACAGATACCCTTTGACATGAGAGAGTTGCTCATCGAGTCTTTTGACCAATCAGAAAAATCCCACGCACTGCGTATCTGCTCCAAAACCATCACACCAGCATTGTGTCGTGTGTGTTCGTATTCCTTTCCTGGGTTTCCAAGTCCAACGATGAGATAACTCATGAAAGTAGTATAACGTAAATTGATTAAGGATTAAAGATTAAGGAATAATGCATACAGAAAAGGGCGGTCCAGCGGACCGCCCCGATACGAACAAGAACTACTTAAGGTTTCCTTCGAAGATCATGAGGAATTCAGTTGCAGTCTCAACCAAAATATCAATCTGACTTCTCTCAATTCCACACCCCGGACCGCCCCACACAATCGGAAAAGGGATCTGCTCAAGCAACCGATTTACAACAACCCCGCTAATTGGTGTCAATACAATCTCCCTACCGCTCTCACATTGAGACAGTCTTTCTTCCTCAATCAACACCTTCAGTTTTGCTAGCAACATACTCGCAAAACTGAAGTTGAAGCCGTTGATGGTACTGGACGGATCCAGTTTGAGTTTTGTAGCCAACTGTTTACTTGCAGATTTGGCTGATACAGACACTCTTGCACTCGTATTCATATAAGTCTCCTTTTTATATTGTACGTAATAATATTGTATTTGTCAAACAAATTCACAGAAGTCAGAGCTCGCGCATAAGTGCTTTCCGGAGCCCCCGCAAGGCTTGAGCCGGTGTTGTCAAGGCACCCCGTTCTTGACAACTCAAGCCTGAGGACTGCCGAGAACCCCGCAGGGGGTTTGAGGGAAGCTCTGGAAAGTACTTATGCGTGGGCTCGATACTCTCACTCTTGGTTATTACACGCAACAAAGTTATACCTTGTGTCAACTACTCCTTATAGCCTACAATAGTACAAATGGATTCTACACAAGCACCTCAGGTATCACCTGCCAAAAAGATATATGGATTATCTGTATTGAAAGAACTTGCAACATTTGCTTTTATTGCTGTCTGTATTATCTATCCATTTCGAAAGTTTGTCGCAGAACCATATATCGTATCAGGGGCATCCATGTCTCCCACATTCGAAACTGGACACTATCTGATTATTGATAAAATTTCATATCGATATCAGAAGCCCCAACGCAACGATGTTATTGTTATGAAATTCCCCGAAGACACTTCTCGAGATTTTATAAAACGCATCATCGGACTCCCAGGAGAAACGGTACGTATCAAAAATGGAGCAGTGACAATCATTAATACCGAACATCCTGAAGGCATACTTCTTACAGAACCATTTATTACATTTCAAAAACAAGATACTCTCACCGTCACCTTATCTCAAAATGAATACTTTGTTATGGGAGACAATCGTGCAGGAAGTTATGATTCGAGAGCATGGGGGCCTCTTCCAGAACAAGATATTATCGGCACACCACTTTTAAGACTCTATCCTTTTACAAAGATTGATATACATCCTGGTTCACTCAACAATTAAATTCACATATTACCTATGACAGCAAAAAAACCTACAGAATCAATACCTAAGTTTATACAGAAAGAAGTTGACCTTACCGGACATATTGCACATCATTATGGATTTACCAGTATTGTGACTCCACAGATTCTTCCTGCCGACAAGACGAAAGCAAAAGCCCTGAAGGAAGACATGCCGTACCCTTCCCTAAACGAGGAACGCATCGCTCTGTTACGTTTTTTTAACGAATCTTCATTTGGCACCATACCTCAACCTGCGCTTCTGTATTTTAAAAAACCATTTCCTGGAAGTGGTCAAAAAAAGAAACCTTCAGTTGAACTTTGTGGACTCGAAGTGATAAACAGCCCTCGAGCTGTTGCGGAAGCACTCCTGCTTAAAACAACATGGGCAATCCTTTCCGATCTTGACCATGAAGATATGTATGTAGATATCAACTCAACTGGAGACAAGGAATCTTTTGCAAAATTTGAACGAGAGCTTTCCTCATATTTCAAAAAAAATATGCATCTATTGTCTGCTGCCGATAGACAGAAATTTAAAAACAACATTTTTCTTATTGTGCAAAACAAAGAACCTCATTTGGAATCTTTTGTTGCAAATGCACCAAAATCACTCTCTGCACTTTCTGAAGTAAGTCGAGATCATTTTAAAGAAGTGCTTGAATTTCTTGAAAGTTTTGATATTCCCTACCGTATTGCACACAACCTTATCCCACCGAAAGGATCTGCTTCACATACCCAGTTTGAAATACGAAAAAGTATTCAAACAAAGAAAGGTGAGGATTCCCTCTTGTTGGCATACGGTGGTCGCTACAATTATTTAGCAAAGAAAGTGGGGTACAAAAAAGAATTTCCTTCATGTGGTATTACGCTCACCTATCACAAAAAAGCGAGTGGCAAGAGAATCGATCATACAAAACTTACTCCACCTCGATTTTATATGGTACAACTCGGCAATCATGCAAAGCTCCGCATGCTTAATATTGTTGAATTGCTTCGTAAAGAAAACATACCTGTATATCACTCACTCACAAAAGAAAAAATTACAGGTCAACTCTCTTCAGCGGAATATCTCGGTGTATCACATATCTTGATTATGGGTCAAAAAGAAGCAATTGAGGAAACGATTGTTGTCCGTTCAGTTGACACTCGAGAGCAAGAAACGATTCATACAAAAGAGCTGGCGAAGCATTTAAAAGGGCTTGAAAAGGCCAAAAAAGCCTCAAAACGATAGGTATTGAAAGAAATAGAGAGATATGTTAGTATACACACACTATGAGTATAAATGCAGAAGTAATCAAGAATAACAACGAAAATAACCTCGCTATTTTGCGACGCTTTACGAAGCGTGTTCAAGGATCAGGTGTATTGCCACGAGTACGAAGTCTTCGCTACGCATCTCGAAAGCTTTCTCCATACGTTCGACAGAAAAAGACTCTCAAAGCTATCGAGAGACGAGAGCATATTCAAGAGCAAATCAAGCTCGGAAAGTTGGCGGATACTTCACGAGGTAATCGAAATGCAAAGTAATTTTCTTACAATAACCAACTTTACAAAAGGCAAGCTTCCGAGCTTGCCTTTTGCTCAGATGAAAGACGTGGCTCTTGGAAAAAACTATGAGCTTTCTTTGGTATTTATTGGTGAACGGCGTTCAAAAAAACTCAATACTCTCTACCGAAACAAACACAAATCAGGAAATGTACTCTCCTTTCCTCTCGACAAAAAAACTGGTGAAATTTTTATCTGTCCAGTACGTGCACGACGTGAAATGAAAAGTTTTGATCGTTCATACGAAAACTTCATCGCATTCTTATTTATCCACGGTTTATGCCATTTGAAAGGAATGGATCATGGTAGTACAATGGAGAAAGCAGAAGAAAAAATCCGCACTCAGTTTGGTGTGTAAATAATTTCAGTTATTTGTCAGCTCTTTTCTTTCGCTCACTTTTTAGAGTTGGAAAAATTGCATAAGATACGCGAAGCGAAAGAATTTTGGAATGAGCCTTACTTGTCGTAAGGTGAATGACAAAATTCGCATCGCGACAAAGTAGATTATGTGATTTTGCCGGCTCATACTACTTATCTAATGGCCAAAAATATAACAGTCGGAATAGACATCGGAACCTACCAAGTCAAAGTGGTAGTAACTGAACTGATCAAAGATGGTGGAAAAAACACTCCTCGTATTTTAGGCACTGGTATTGCAGAATCAAAAGGGTTACGCCATGGATATATTATTAACACCGAAGATGTGACCGAAAGTGTGACCGCGGCTATCGCACAAGCAGAAAAAGCATCAGGTATACCTATTAAACGTGCCTATATTTCAGTTGGTGGCGTTGGACTTTCTGGAGTCACATCTATAGGACAGACTGTGATTAGTCGCGCAGATCTCGAAATCACCGAGCTCGATCTTGCAAAGGTAGCTGATGCATGTGAAGCAGAAATACCCCCTGCACTCATACAAAACCGCCGCATACTTCACCCGATTCCTATTTCATACAAGATAGATGGTAAAAATGTGATTGGCAACAGACCGCTTGGTATGCGTGGATCAAAGCTTGAAGCAAAGATGCTTTTTGTTACCTGTCTTGAACCACATCTTGCTGACTTGATACACGCGGTCGATCATGCAGGAATAAAAGTGATTGATGTGCTCGCATCCCCGATTGTTGCGAGTGTAGTTACCCTTACTAAAGCACAAAAGATTGCAGGCTGTGTACTTGCAAATATCGGTGCAGAAACTATTTCTATTGTGGTATACGAAAACAATATTCCTATTTCACTCGAGGTATTTCCGATTGGTTCTACTGATATTACTCATGATATTGCACTTGGTCTCAAAGTGCCGATTGAAGAAGCAGAAAGTATTAAAATGGGCGCTGTCACTCAAACAAGTGTGTCTCGCAAAAAACTCGACGAGATTGTTCACGCTCGACTTTCTGACATGTTTGAACTTATCGAAGCACATCTAAAAAAGATTGGGAGAAATGGTATGCTTCCTGGTGGTATTTTTATCTCTGGAGGAGGAAGTGGTATTGGTACTATCGAAGACTTTGCAAAAGCAAGCCTCAAACTCCCTTCAAAAATTGCCCAAATAAATCTCGGAGAAAAAAGTCGTATTGGAGACTCTACCTGGTCTGTAGCATACGGTCTTTGTATGGTTGGATTTTCTAAAGACACTCAACACGATATTGGACTCAAAGGAGACACTCACACGCTCATCAATAAAATATTTGAGTGGTTTCAACAATTCCTCCCTTAAAACACTTTGAATACACAGTGTTCGGGCGATCGTGTACTTACGATTAAGCCGTAATTTTTCCCCTATCCCCGAGATAAGGGAAATTTTTTAGGTAAAAGAAAAGCCGGCACACTGCGTGTCGGCTCAAATAGGATGAGACCCTTACTACATATCATACCGCTTATTACTGCAAAAACTGACTAGAGGCCGCAGACGTGAGCGGCGCGAAGATTCTCGAGACCAATCTGTGCCGCCATGACAACATCGTCTGGATGCACCATCTCCCCACTCAAACGAGTGAAATCTCGGGCAACAGCCTTCGGGTCCTGCTTGTGTAAAATTACCCAAGTTACTGCGAGCTGCTGCACAGGTGTGCAGCACATTGCCAACAGTCCTTCTACCCGAGGTGTTTTGCTCATGTGCTGCCGAACATCAATTATGCTGAGGCGTGGCTCAACATCCTCTCCCAAACTGAGTGTCGGGTCCTGTTCGAGTACAACACCGCGAATCCTGGTCACGTCAATCAAACGACGCGCCGACTTACGATCCAGATTACCCATTTTTTCTCCAATAGAACATAGAATTCCACCCACTGTTTATTACATCATACTACCCTCTTTATTGTCAACTGTTTTTATTTATGCACTTATCTGCTATTATATTGGGGAAATTAGCCAAATAGTCCTTCATATATTACGCAACAAACAACTTTCAGATTTGAGGCAAGGTCGCGTACAAAATAAAAAAGGCTCGGAGCCATACTTAGGTGTACGGTGAGAACCTTTTTTCATTTTGGACGATGAGATTGCCCAAATATGAAAGTTCCAAACAATTAATCATAAAACCAACATGCCGCAAATAAAACCCGAAGTAGAAGCATTCGCTCGAATCAAAGTCATTGGAGTCGGTGGTTCAGGAAAAAATGCCTTAAATCACATGATCAACTCTAAAGTAAAAGGAGTGGATTTTATTTCTGTAAACACAGATGCTCAAGACCTTCATCACTCTCTTTCAAAAAAGAAGATTCATATTGGTAAAAACCTCACTCGAGGTCTCGGTACTGGTATGAACCCAGAGCTTGGAAAACGTGCTGTTGAAGAGACAAAAGAAGAAATCCAAGAAGCTATCAAAGGTGCTGATATGGTTTTTATTGCGGGTGGACTTGGTGGTGGTACAGGAACTGGCGCATCTCCTATCGTAGCTCGTATCGCAAAAGAAATGGGTGCTCTTACGGTTGCTGTAGTTACCAAACCATTTTTCTTTGAAGGTCAGCAGCGAATGAAGCTTGCGGATACTGGACTCGATGAACTCAAACAAGCAGTTGATGCGATCATTGTCATTCCCAACGACCGACTCCTTTCGACAATCAGCAAAGAAACTACCGCAAAAAATGCATTTTCAATGTGTGATGATATTTTGAAATCGGCTGTGGAAGGCATCTCAGACCTCATTACTACCCCAGGAGTTATCAATATCGACTTCGCTGATATTCGTGCCGTAATGCACAATGCAGGGCCTGCCTTGATGGGTATAGGGTATGCTTCTGGTGAAAAACGAGCCGAAGAAGCAGCTCGAATGGCGATCAATTCCCCACTTCTCGAAGTTTCAATCAACGGGGCAAAAGGTGTACTCTTCTCTATTGCAGGAGGCGATGATCTTACCATGTTTGAGATTCAGGATGCGGCAAAGGTAATTACAGAATCAGTTGATCAGAATGCTCGCATTATTTTCGGGACTGTTCGAGATGAAAAACTTAAAAAAGGTGAGGTGAAAATAACTGTGATTGCATCAAGTTTCCCTGAAGCACAATCACGCAAAACTCTTTTTGGTACAGAAGCAAAAGAAATAATCCGTGGTGATCGAGAAGATGAGGGAAAGATTTACAACGTACTTCCTTCAAACCCTAAACCTGCACCTCAGCCATTTGTCGCTCCTGCTCCAGAGCCAGAGCCAAAGAAACTCGAAGTGACTGAAGAAGAAGATGAGTGGGGTGCGGTGCCCGCTTTCTTGAGACGTTCTCGCCTCAAGTAGTAACTAGATTAAGGATTAAAGATTAATGAATAAAAACGGTAGAATTGAAGAATTTACTGACCTTGATTCGTGGAAAGAAGCTCATAAACTTGTAATACTACTATATAAAACAACAAAAAAATTCCCTTCCGATGAAAAATTTGGATTGATTTCACAAATACAAAGAGCTGGAGTTTCAATCAGTTCAAATATTGTTGAAGGGTTTGGAAGGCAAAGTTTAAAAGAAAAGGTTCAATTTTACTACCAAGCTCATGGATCTTTAAGTGAAATAAAAAATCAAATTATTTTATCAAAAGATTTGGGATACATAAGAGAGAATGATTTTGATATAATAAAAGAACAAATTATTATTAGTCAGAAACTATTACGTGGACTAATACGGAAGACGAAATCTTATATAACCTAAGCATTATTCCTTAATCTTTAATCCTTAATCATGAATCTAATATACGACTTAACAATTATCGGTGGGGGGCCTGCGGGGGTTTCTGCGGGTGTGTATGCAGGACGTAAGCTTTTAAAAACTTTATTTATTTCTCCAGAATTTGGAGGTCAGTCTATCGTATCTGACGATATTCAGAACTGGATAGGTACTCCACACATAGCAGGAAGTAAACTCGCAAAAGATCTCGAGGAGCACCTGCGAGCATATGCAGGTGATGTTGTGGATATCAAAAATGAATACGTCAAAGATATACAGAAAATTGACGGTGGTTTTTCTGTCACCACAGATACGAGCACATATCAAAGCAAGACTGTACTTATCGCCACCGGTAGTCACCGAAGAAAGCTTGATATTCCTGGAGCAGAGACTTATGACCACCGAGGTGTCACCTACTGTGCATCATGCGATGGGCCATTTTTTACCGGACAAGACGTGGTGGTTGTTGGTGGAGGGAACGCTGCATTTGAGTCTGCTTCACAGCTTTTAGCGTATGCAAAATCTGTAACCCTACTCAATCGAAGTGAGACATTTCGTGCAGATGAGCTTACAGTACAAAAACTTCGACAACACCCAAACTTTACTATCATTACCAACGCCGTACCTGTAGAAATTATTGGTGACAAACTTGCAACAGGTATTATTTACGAAGATCAGATCACTAAAGAAAAAATT
This sequence comes from uncultured Candidatus Saccharibacteria bacterium, assembly GCA_964426735.1. Taxonomy (GTDB): domain Bacteria; phylum Patescibacteriota; class Minisyncoccia; order Phycocordibacterales; family DATDWN01; genus UBA910. Next base: position 7,464 of record CAYRRP010000001.1, on the reverse strand, counting down.
GCACTCAACACTCCTGGAATTTTTGTTGAAATCGGTGCACTTCCAACCACTGATTTTGCAAAACAAGTAGTAGAACTTACACCAAACGGCTATATCTCTGTCGATCCTCGTACACAGCAGACCAAAACTTCTGGTATCTGGGCTGCTGGCGACTGTACTGATGGACTCTATCATCAAAACAATATCGCCGCAGGTGACGCAGTAAAAGCACTCGAAGATATTTATCTCTTTTTGAAAGCTAAATAACTCACACCATCTTCGAAAGGTTAAACATAGTTTTTTTTCGCGTATCAACCTACAAGTATCACCTAAAAACTCACTAAAATTATAACTCTTTTTGACCTAAACCCACACACTACCACTTAACTTAGACAAAATACATAGCTTTTTTGGAGACTTCGCAAGGCGGGTAGCCGAGACTGAGCAAAATTTCAGCAGAAATTTATGCGTGCTCCACAAAAAGCTATGTATTTTGTTTTACTATAAATCCTCTTTCTCTATTTTTTCAATACGTTTTGCAAAATACTCTTCAGCCTGCTCAACATCTTTTGCAAGTGTTTGAAGGATTTCTTTTTCTTCATCAGATACTTTACGTCGTGCACTTAAGCGCTTGAAGAGCTGTATACTGTTTTTCACATCATCTTTGATTACCTCAAAGATCTTTTCTGATTCATCTTCTGTTTTTTCAAGATCTCGCACGAGTCGTCGTCTCATCATTCTAAATTTATGGAATCCGTAGTATGTAGTAAACATAAAGAGGAGGACAAGTACTGAAAGTGGAATAATGACCGACAAGGCTTCTATCGCTTTGAGTCCGGCACGCACAACTACTGATTTATTTACTCGTGTATACACCCGTGCAGACGGATCACTCTGCACCATATCTCCTCGAGTAGCTACAGTCCACACTGAAGTAAGTCCGATATGGTCGATACCATCACTCTTAAATACAAACACACCTACATCATTAGCTTTTACAACATAACTCTGTACTTTCTCATCTTCTGGTTGGATAAAGACTCGTACATCACCCTTTGGATATGTGGTTCCTTGTACTTCAAGCTGATCACCTTTTGTAATCACTTCGCTATACGCAGTAATCTGTGGCACGTTAAGCGACGGAGCTTCTACCGTAATTGTTTTGTCAGTAAAGTTGCCTGCTCTATCGTATGCACGTACCAACAGCTCTCTTTGACCCGGTGGTAATGCAGGTATTACAAGTCGAGTTACCGTATCAGATGATCCACTCACCGCATTTGTCTCACCCACAAGGTTTCCTGCAAACGAAACATTGTATGAGTACACTCCAGAAGTTTTGTCTTTCGCTTGCAATGAAAGCTCAACATAATCATCATCTGTAATACGAGAAGCAACCGAAAGCTCAGTCGGCGGTACAGTATCAACCTTTATTTTTCTGTGAGCCGTCTCTCCCCATCCATTTGCATTTGCAAAACGCACATGGAGATATGAGACTCCATCTGAGAGTCCTGTGATTTCTTTATTTCCAATTGGAGGTGTGTATATTACTGTTGGCACTGAAGATGGGAATATTCCGAGCAATAGCTGTGTTGACGTGATTGAAGACCCTACATTCCAACTAAACACTGCTTGGTTTTTTGCATACCATTTTTCAGGATCAGGCATATCTACTGAAGTTATACTTGGTGCACTTGGTACGTTTGTAGGAGTAGATGAAGGTGTGGGTGTAGTCTGTACAGGTGTAACTTGCTCACCAATTGAAACAGAAATACCTTTACGCGCAGTCGTCACATCAGTCCCGAGCCCATCATTTGCATATACATTTGCAGTATTAAATGTTACGGATGCGGTTCCTTTTTGTTTTGCTCGAAATGTGACCCGCACTACCGCACCTCGACTGCCATTAAATCCTGGATTTGGAGCGCCACCATTAAATGAAATCACTCCTGCGTTATTTGAAAATGACGGTTGCTCAACCCAAATAGAAAACACTGATCCAGACATACTGACCGATTCAACCGAAAGCATGTCATTTGGAAATGCAATTGTTCCTTCAGCGCTATTGACCGGAGCACCCGCGGTATTGATATATGTCGTAACAGAAACCGTATCATTTACATTTACCTGTGTTTTATCAGCACCAAGGAAAATCTCGGCTGCAAAAAGATGCTGCCAAGAAAAAAGTAATGCAATAAGAATGATAAATTTACACTGTTTCATTTCTTTGTTTTCTAAACCACCATATCGCAACACCACAAAGCACCAGTATGAGCACTATACCAAGAACACGATACGAAAGTGGCATACCAAGTCCAAATGTAATACTTTCTGATCTTTTATTACCCGCAACATCAACTGCTGTTACGGTAATCTTCCCTGTTAGATTTTGATTTTTGACTACATATACACCATCAGTTACCACCGAATGCTCCCCTTCTTCTACGACTTCATATTTTTCTATACCGCTTTGGGCATCTGTTGTATAAAAACTCAAAAAGACCTTTCCGTCATACAACGAAAGATCTCTTGCGTACTCAATAGAAAATGGCTGTGGAGCAGTAGTATCCTGTGATAGAAGTGTTTCCATGTCATTTCGAGTATCTTTGATTTTTTCTGCCACAGAAAACGACATTGACGTACGTGCTGGCGCCTGAAGTGCAGTGCCATTACCATCAGCAACATAGCCTATCATTTTGGATGTACTGAAAGTGACAATCCCTGTTTTACGCGGAGTTACCGCAAGAGTGAAAACCTGCAACTTACCGCCAAATACACTCGAAGGAGTACCTCCAGTAAATGCAATGGTATTATTTTTATATACAGGAGAAGTTGGCCATAATGTAAAGATTGATCCTCCTGTTTGAATAAAATCAATATCAACATCTCCTGATACACCGATAGATCCTTCGAGAACATTGATTTCTGTTTCGTCTGTATCAAGCAATACTTTTACAAGAACTGTATCACCTACTTGCACAACCCCTGTAGGCTTTTCCAGTGATACCGTAAGTGCAGATGCGTGTGTATACACTCCAAAAAAGATGATGCTTGCGATGATTATGTGTATAAGCTTGTGTTTATTCATACAGTATAAATGTTATTTATCGAACAATACCCCATTGAGACAAAAGGATTGAGAAGTCAACGGAATTAACTTTCTTGTCACCGTTAACGTCAACACATGCATTTGAAAACGGAAAATCTGTTTTCCAAAAAGCCAACAATATAGAAAAGTCTATAGAGTTAACTTTTTTATCACGATTAAAATCTGCTCCCGAACACGCCCCTCCTGTAGAAGCAATGACGTTTGCTACATTTGGATTTGATACTGGAGCAGGTCCTCCACCCCCACCACCTCCTCCACCGCCAGATCCGCCAGATCCACCCGAACCTGAGCTTGATGCAGTAGCAGTAAATGATCGAGAAGACCCTGATCGTTCTGTTCCATAGTACACAACTACTCTGAAGTAATATGCTCCTGCAGTAGGCACTGTTGCAGTCAATGTAGTGTCAAAGTTATCTCCGGGATTAATCAGTTTTGCAGCAGAACCATAGTACACATCATCACTACCTCCACATGGGTTAGCTAGACTTGATACTACACACCACTCATATTGATATTCATATGGTGCATCACCTTCGTTTGTAATACGAACATCTGCACTAATATTTGGAGTAACCGTAGAATTCATACCAAGAATAATAACCTGTGGCGGTGATGCAGTAACGTTCCAATAATCATTACCTGGTAATGTTTTGCCTGATTCAACTGTTGCTGAGATAACACTCTCCCATACACCCGCTGTTGCACTACCACTTGTGGTATATGCGTATTCATACGTACCTGTCGATGTTCGTGTCATTGCAGCTGCATTCACCACAACATTTCTATTTGGGTCATATATAGTAATCGTCGGAGTGGTCATCGAATCAGTAAGTGTACCGTTATACACTGTTGTGACTGTTGATCGATACACCTCACCCTGAGCAATTGTTCCAAAATCAGACATACCTACTGTCCATGGTGTTTGAGATGATAATGTCAACGATGTAAGTGTTCGGGTTGATGCATTCCATACATCATTTGCAAGTGATGCAATTGAAGTGAGTGTTCGAGCACTGTATGACCATACTGAAGCAGGGATTGTTGCAAACAATGAAGATGAAGCGGTTGCTATAGCTGTATTAGTATTTGCATTAATCACTGATGCGAGTGAGCTTGATGCTGTATTCAATGATGTATTTGTATTTGAATTTATAGAAGATACCGAAGTGTTAATCGATGTGTTGAGTGAACTTGATGCTGACTGGATGTCAGACAATAGCGCAAGTGAACCGGTATTCAAACTTCCACTTGTTAATGTTCTTGCTGTATATGCCCAAATATCAGCGGCGGTCAAAGAACTACTGTTGACTGCTGAGACGGCCGTATCAAGATTGGATACTATTTGATTTCCGATTGAACCATTTGTAATCAATGTCGATGTTGCTATATCCCAGACATCAGACGCCAATGTTCCGAAGGTGGTGAGACTTCGTGATCCAAAGCTCCAGATGGTTGCGGGAAGTGAGGTAATCATACTTCCAATTGAAGTCGATGCATTTGATACTTGTGTGTTGGTGTTTGAGTTAACTCCACTGACGATACCAGAAGTTTGTGTGTTGGTGTTCTGATTGATGTTTGCGGCCAATGAGGTTGATGCGTTCAATACCGCAGTGTTGGTGTTTGAGTTGACTGCGGTTGTAACAGCGGAGGTTTGAGCATCAGTATTCGCATTCACTACAGCAGCAAGAGATGATGATGCGGTTTGGACATCAGAGAGTGTGGCAAGAGAGCCTGCAGTAAGGCCTGCTCCGGTAAGGGTTCGGGTTGCGGCAGACCAGACATCAGACGCCAATGTTCCGAAGGTGGTGAGACTTCGTGATCCAAAGCTC
>CAYRRP010000001.1:0-2450 GCA_964426735.1 uncultured Candidatus Saccharibacteria bacterium | reverse complement strand
CAGCAAGAGATGATGATGCGGTTTGGACATCAGAGAGTGTGGCAAGAGAGCCTGCGGTAAGGCCTGCTCCGGTAAGGGTTCGGGTTGCGGCAGACCAGACATCAGATACGAGTGTCCCAAAAGACGTAAGCGCTCGTGTTGGCGCATTCCATACTGATGTCGCAATTGTACTACTTGAAACAATAGATGGGCCGACAAAAAATGTCTTATCAACCTTAATTAAATCACCACTAATTGCGGTTCCACACGCCATAACAGAAGGCCATACACCTTCTGTTTCAGAAAGTCCAATTGCATAATCATAGTAATACCAACCGTTTGCATTCACGGTCATTGACGCTGCATTAACCTTAAGAGTATTTCCTGGATCACGAATCGTCATCGTACAACCTGCAGTTGTGGTGGCGACATAATCATCATCAAACACAAACTCTCCAAGTCGAATTGTTTCTCCAAGAGCAGCTCTCTGATAATCAGCTTTTGCAACAGAAGGGATGAAGAAAAATGCACAAGCTAAAAAAAATATAAAAGAAAAATGTAAGAAAATATTTCTTGTGCGCATTAGATTTATTACAACAAACGAGAATCACGTAAGTGTTCGAGTGCTGTTTAGAACAAAAAGTGTAACACCTTTTATTTGTTTCATTATATGAAATAAAAACTATTTCGTATAGCATAGTTGTACACATTTTTTATACAAAAAACACACTGAATGTGATAAAATTATTAAAAATGTTTTATCGTACGCCAAATAAATTTTCTTTTACGTTGGTATCTTTAAAAAAAGATGCGTCTTCTCAATACACGACTTCCGAAGATGTGCGTCACGTCAAAGAACTGGCGGAAAATATATCCGATAGCGATAAACGTTTATTTTTAAAAGTACTTGGTGGAGCAGGACTTGGATTATTTGCCACTTCCCTCTTTCCTAAAAAAGCAGATGCGTTAATTGCGGGAGGTTCTCCTACTTCAAATGTGGTAGGTATTAAAAATGCATCAAATGTACGCATTAATCCTGCAACTGAAACAACACTTCAGTCGCTTCTCACTGGTCAAGGAGTATCCAAGAAAACAACTGTTCTTTCTTCATCAGGAACTGTACACACTCCAGCGTCTGGTAAAAAAGTACGCGTCTATGCAACACGGTTTTCTTTAAGTGCTGATGCGACATCTGTATCATTTCGATTTACTTCAGGTGGTACGGATTATGAAAAATATTCTTCTCCAAAAACAGGAGGTTTGTATGGTTCAAACAACCACCCAAACTATGTCGAAGGTGGTGTAGATGAAGTATTGTATTGTGTGATATCAGGAACCACGAACGTACAGATCAATGTTGATTATTTAGAAGTTTAATATTTACCTTATGGCACTACGCGCAGTCGAACATATTTTCAACGGAGCTACCACCCCGATCGCTTCATACGACTCAACCAAAACAAATTTGGGCACATTGATGATACAAAAAAGTGGCACAAATCCTGAAGACAATTTCGTAGGCCCACTTCCCGTAGCGATTGCTCGACCAGTAGAAGAATCAACAGGTCTTGCAATGATGTATCCTCACGCTATCACATACAGTTCAACTATTGACTGGGTTTTTCTCGTCGAAAACAGTACCACTGCATCTGCCACTCGTCGTATATTTCTGTACGAATACAATAAAACAAATGCCTCATATAACTGGAAAGGATTTATCACCGCAACATTAGGTTCTGCAACTGCACATACAACCCGTGGCTTTCGTGCACTCCGATACCTCCACACGACTGGCACCGTTGCAGTTGCAGCACCTTCGAGTGTATACAGCACAGGAACTGTAGCAATGGCAGTCACTGGTGTCGTTACGGGAACAGGTACGACATTTGCATCTTCTCATATCGGATTGATGATTGGTTTTGGAAGTACAAACGTCGCTCAGATCAACTGTTGGTATCCGATTATTACATTTACGAGTACCACTTCTATTACTGTATCTGGTGCATCAAGTGCGATTGCGGCAGGTGCTTCATATGTTATTGCTTCATGTACCGTTACAGGCAGTAGTACAAAATTTGTCGATGAAGGGATTGCTGCTGGTACCGCCTCAACAGGTGTTGCCGGAGGTCTCGGCCCACGTATCGGTTTCGGCTCAACTGATCCGACACAAATTACCAATTGGTATCATATAGGTAGCATTGCAAGTGACACTTCGTTAAATATCAACACTTCTCCTGGAGTTATTCCTGCAGGTACTGCATATGTTATTGAAGAACTTCGTTTTGCTATCGCAGCGACAAACGCCACAGCAGCAAACGGTGGACTCCATCTTCTCAAAGGCGCCGGATACCACGACTTTACCACCGCGGGTACCACCTTTCCTTCGATTGCAAGTAGTGTTGACAACCAACGAGGAGTCTACTGGCTCTCCGACGCCGGCACCACCGGAAACGTGGTCACCAACCAAGCAG